>PMTR01000148.1 GCA_003167255.1 Bryobacterales bacterium | reverse complement strand
TAATCTGCCCCTTTGGGGCACACGCTTTAGCCCCTGGTGATGGCAACACCTGCACGCAATGCTCTTCCGGACAACATCCTGAGTTCAGCGCGTACGCTCTTCGCCACCACCAAGACCAGCCAAGGCCGCGCCCTGTTGCAGCCGGAACGGAATGCCACGTTGATGAACGGCGTGCTTCGCTCCTACGTAGCGGCCAGGAAATTCCGGCTCCACGACTTTGTCGTAATGCCAGACCATCTGCATTTATTGGTGACGGTCGGCGACGGCATGACGGTGGAAAGGGCCATGCAGTTAGTCAAGGGAGGATTCTCATACCGCTTGAAGAAGGAATGCGGCCATTGGGGAGAGGTCTGGCAGCGTGGCTTCTCCGAGACGCGCGTGGAGTGTCGGCAGAGCTTCATAAAGCATCGGGAATACATAGCGGCGAACCCGGTGAAGGCGGGACTGGTCGAGAGGCCCGAGGAGTTCCCCTATTGTTTCACGTACCTGGCAAGGAGGAAGGCAGCAGGGGCTAAAGCCCTGAATTGACTGCCTCCAACGGCACGGCTGAAGCCATGCCCTGATACAAGGCATGAGCCTCGGCCTGGTCGATGCGCGGTGGGACCGTCAGGCAATCCGTGCCGAAATGTGGAAACCCCATGCCCACGGCTTCACGCCGTGGGCTAGTGTCTTACGCCCTTCGGGCTGGGGAAGCGTCCTTGCGTACTGCTACGCGACGATCCCCGCGAATTCTCTCGGAATCCACAAACCCATCACTTCCAAGTCGCGCACCCCTGTTGGCTGGCCCAAAGCGGCTGCCCCTGTCATAATGATCACATCTACCTTGAGCCCAACACCACAGAACCGTGCCCAGAGGGCGACCTGTAAGGGAGCGGGCACGTTCTCCCGTCAAATCCTCCTCGACTTTTTCCTGGTCTTCCTCTACGCCGCAATTCTCATCCGCCCGTACTTTAAGGCGAAGTACGAGGATAAGTGGGGCTCGATCGAAAGCACTTTCATCTCCGACGCGCGCTTCCTCGCCGAGCACTGGCCGCATCCACAGTGGCAGCCCCTCTGGTATGCCGGCACGCGCTTCGACTACATCTATCCGCCCGCGTTGCGCTACGGCACGGCCGCCATCATCAAGCTCACCGGCTTCTGGCCCGTCAAGGCTTACCACTTCTACGTATCTCTGTTCTATGCGCTGGGCATCGCCGGCGTCTATATGCTGCTGCGCGTGGGAACGAATTCGCGTGCCTGCGCCTGGCTGGGCGCCGTGGCGACTTCGCTGATGTCGCCCATTTTCCTCTTCATGCCGCGCTTTCGCGGCGATGCCTGGATGCTGCAGCCCCAGCGCCTGGGCGTGCTCGTCAAATATGGCGAAGGCCCGCACATGACCGCACTGGCGATCATTCCGATAGCCCTGGCTTTCACCTGGCTGGCGCTCGACCGGCGCCGGCCCTGGGCCGTGGCGCTGGCCGCGCTTTCCTGCGCCGCTGTCGCCTCCACGAATTTCTATGGCGCCACCGCGCTGGCGGTCTTCTATCCCGTCCTCGTCTGGGCTTTCTGGATCACCCGGCAGGAGAAGCGCATCGTCGCTCCCGCGGTCGCCATACCATTGCTCGCTTACGGCGTGACGGCTTTCTGGCTGGTGCCTTCCTATTTCAAAGTCACCTCCGAGAACATGAAATACGTCTCCGAGCACGGGACCACCTGGTCCATCTGGGTGGCCGTCGGAGTCGCCATCGTTTTCGCCATCTCGACCGACCGGCTGGCGCGCGCCAAACCACACCACACCTGGAGCGTCTTCGTTGCCGGCAGCGTCCTCTTTTTCTCCGTGAACGTCCTCGGGAACTTCTACTTCAACTTCCGCGTAGCCGGCGAGCCCATTCGCCTCCTGCCCGAGCTCGACATGATCTACATCATGGGGATCGTCCTGCTGCTGCGCTGGATGTGGGACCGCCCCGGCATCGCTTTGCGCGGCGTCGCCATCGCTCTGGTGCTCGCCGCGTTCTGGACCGCTACCGGTTACATCCGCCACGCCTGGCACGTGTTCCCGCAAACGCCCGACTACCAGAATCGCGTGGAATACCGCGTCACCGACTGGATCTGGAAGAACATGCCGGACGCGCGCACCTACCCTACCGGCTCGGTGCGTTTCTGGTACGACACCTGGCACGATCTGGCCGAACTCGGCGGCGGCTCCGATCAGGGCCTGTTGAACCCGCAGGCCGAGCCGGCTCAGTGGGAGATCAACCTGGGCCGCAAAGCCGAGCCCACCATCCTCTGGCTGCAGGCCTTTGGCTCGGACGCCGTCTTCGTTTCCGACCAGCGCTCGCAGGAAATGTTCAAGGACATCGAAGCTCCCCAGAAGCTCGCCGGAAAAGCGCCGGTCCTGTTCGACGACCAACAGGGCAACATCCTCTACCAGATCCCGCGCCGCTACCCCGCGCGCGTTCGGGTGGTCGATACCGCCCGGTTGAATGCCGTAAAGCCGCCGCGCGGCAATGAAGACGTGGAGAACGTCGGCGCTTACGTCGACGTGATCGAAAAAGGCCCCGATGCGCCCGCCACCCTCACGCGCGAAGGAACCGACGCCCTGCTGGTGCGCGCCCGGCTCGGACCCGGCCAGTCCATCCTGGTGCAGGAGAGCTACGATCCAGCCTGGCAAGCCTGGTCGGGCGGCCAACCACTGCCGATCCGAAAAGACGCCATGAGCTTTATGGTGGTCGACGCGCCGCCGGGAGATCGGGAAATCCGCATGGAATTCGTGACCCCGCTCGAAAACCGCATCGGCCGCCTGGTTACCATGGTCACGATGTTGTTGCTGCTGAGCCTGGCGGTGTTCGGGGCGCGCTGGGAGCGTTTGGTGTGAAGCGCCGGCGCGCCATCCCGCTCGATTGCCTGGTCCTGTCCGGCCGCCGGCGAGAGCGGCTGGCATGAAGCGACATCGCCAAATCCTGCTGGATTTCCTGATCCTCTTCCTGGGCGCTGCCGCGCTGGTGCGCCCGTACTTCACCTACAAGTACACCAATCAGTGGCCTTCCATCGAGAGCACTTTCATCTCCGACGCGCGCTTCCTCGTCGAGCACTGGCCGCATCCGCGGTGGCAGCCGCTGTGGTACACCGGCACCCGCTTCGACTACATCTACCCGCCCGCCCTGCGCTACGGCACCGCCCTGCTTTCCAAAGTGGTGGGCTTCTGGCCGGTCAAAGCCTACCACTTCTATACGATGTTCTTCTACAGCCTGGGCATCGCCGGAGTGTACCTGCTGGTCCGCGCGGGGGGCCGCTCACGCGGCGCCGCTTGGCTGGGGGCGCTGGCGGCCGCGGTCCTTTCGCCATCCTTCTTGTTCCTGAGAGAGTTTCGGCTCGACTCGGGAAATCTCGTTCCGGTACGCCTTGGCGTCCTGCTCCGCTACGGCGAAGGCCCCCACATTACGGCGCTGTCGCTGCTCCCGTTCGCCCTGGCCTTTTCCTGGCGCGCGCTGGACCGGCGCCGTCCCGCATCCCTGGCTCTGGCGGCGATCTTCAGCGCGGCGGTGGTGTCCAACAACTTCTATGGCGCGACGGCGCTCGCGATGTTCTATCCCATCCTGCTGTGGAGTTTCTGGGTGACCGGCCGGCGTACCTCCATGGCGATTCCGGCCGTCGCCATTCCGGCTTTGGCCTATGGACTGACTGCCTTCTGGATGGTGCCTTCCTACATTCGGATCACCGCCCAAAATCTTCAGTACGTGGCCCTGCCCGCGACTACCTGGTCGATCTGGGCGGCCGCCGCCGTGGTGCTGGCGTTTGGCTTCGCCAGCTACAAACTGGCGGGCTCGCGGCCGGAGCGTACCTGGGCCGTTTTTGTGGCCGGCTGTCTGGTGTTCTTCTCGCTATACGTGCTCGGCAACCACTTTCTCGATTTCCGCGTGGGCGGCGATCCACGGCGGCTGGTGCCCGAGTTCGACCTGGTCTTCATTCTGGCGGCGGTGCTGGCGCTGGAGTGGCTCTGGTTCCGTCCCGGCAAAGCGCGCAAGATCGCGGTCGTGCTGCTCGTGCTGGTTGCCTTTTTCCCGGCGAAGAAATACGTCCGGCACGCCTGGACGGTGGTCGCGCCCTGGCCCGATTACCAGTCGCGCTTCGAGTATCGCGTGACGGACTGGCTGGCGCAGCACATGCCCGAGGCGCGCGTCTGCCCTTCCGGGTCGCTGCGCTTCTGGTTCGATGCCTGGCACAACCTGACGGAGCTCGGCGGCGGCTCCGATCAAGGGCTGCTGAATCCCCTTGAGTATGTGGGGCAATGGGAAATCAACCAGGGAACCGATCCCGCCATCGCACTTCTCTGGTTACAGACATTCGGCGTGGACGTCATGTATGTGGCCGGACCGAGTTCCGAAGAGCCGTACAAGGACGTCCACCATACCGACAGGTTCCCGAAAATCGGTCCTCTGCTTTTCGACGACGGCCACGGCAACGCGCTCTACGGCATTCCGCGCCGCTGGGCGCCGCGCGTCCGCGTGGTGGATACGGCGCTCCTCGATGCGCAGCAGACGCCGCGCACGATTCAGGACGTGGAGCGCCTGCGGCCCTATGTAGACGTGGTCGAGAATGGACCTGATGTGCCGGCAACCTTCGAACGGCCCAACACGGACCAGATGCTGGTGCGCGCCAAACTGAATGCGGGCCAGTCCGTCCTGCTACAGGAAACGTGGGACCCGGCGTGGCAGGCCTGGCGAGGCGACGCGCGGGTGCCCTTGCGCAAGGATGCGATGGGCTTCATGGTGGTGGATGCGCCGCCCGGCGATCGCGAGATCAGGCTGGTGTTCCGGATGCCGCTCGAAAACCGCGTGGGCTGGGTGCTGACCGGCATTTCGCTGGCCGTGCTGGCCGGGCTGTTCCTCGAACTGGAGCGAAGCCGGTGAAGCGGTGGGCCACGCCGCTCACGGCGCTTGCCATTTTCCTGCTGAACGTGTTGCTCAACGGGCCGTTGTTCATGCACGGCGAGCTGCCCTTCCGCGGATCCATCGAAGACGGCTACGTGGCCATCGCCCGCTTCGTTTCCGCCCATCCGAATCCGTGGGGTTGGAACCCGCTTCAATACTGCGGCCTGCCCACGCGCTTCCTCTACGTGCCGGCGTTGCCTTATCTCACCGCCGCGCTCGCGCGCCTGATGCCGCATGCCGATCTGGCTAACATTTACCGCACCATCGTTTCGCTCGCGACCTGCGCCGGCCCGGTGACCGCCTTTTTCTTCGCGCTCAATTTCACGCGAAGCCGCCGCTGGTCGCTGGTGGCGGCCCTGGTCTACAGTCTGCTTTCGCCTTCGTATGGGCTGTTCCCGGCGGTGGAGAAGGACCGCGGCATCGTGCAACTTCCCTGGCGCGTGCAGGTGCTGGCGAAGTATGGAGAAGGCCCTCACAACACCGCGCTCGCGTTGATGCCGCTGGTTCTGCTGGCGCTGTGGATCGCCGCGCGGCGCCGCGGATACCCGCCGGTGTTGGTAGCCGCGCTCCTGCTCGCCGCCACCCCGCTGGTGAACTGGGTGGGGGCCTTCGCCCTGGCGATTGCCTGCGTCGTGCTGCTCCTGGCGTCGCTGGGCGAGCCTGAGTTCCGCGCCTGGCGCGTCTGCGCCGCGGGCGGCCTGGGCTATCTGCTGGCCTGCTTCTGGCTCACTCCCACGTTCATCCGCACCATCGTCTTTAACTGGCCCACGGATTCCTTCGCCTACCATTTCGACAAGCCGCAGCACTGGCTGGTGGCCGGCCTCGTTTCCGGCGTGCTCGCGATCCGCCTGCTGTTTCGCCTGTTCCGCGGATCGTACTACCTTTGCTTCGTGACCATGGCGGCCTTCGCCTTCGGTTGGATTGCGTCGGTCTTTTATCTTTACGGGTTGGACACCATCCCCGAATCGCGGCGCTACGCCATCGAGTTCGAACTGTTCCTGGCGCTCGCGCTGGTGGAAGCCGTGCGCCTCGCCATGCGCAGCCCGAATTCCACGGTGCGGCTCTGTGCGATCGGAACTGGCGGCATGCTGCTGCTGGCCGGAACTCCGCAGCTTTGGGCTTACGCGACCCAGGGATGGCGCCCCTGGATGCCCGCGCCGCGCGAGCAATCCATCGAATTCCACCTGGCCCGCTGGATGGCCGATCATCCGCCCGAGGGCCGCGTCTTCGCGTCGGGCGGCCTGCGCTTCCGAATGAACTCGTGGTTCGACCTGCCGCAGGTGGGCGGCGGATTCGAAACCGGCCTCACCAATCGCATGCCGTGGGACCTCGCGTACCATGTGCGCACCAGCAAGGATGCGAGAGCCGAGCACGAGACCGCCGACACGCTCTTGCAACTCAAAGCCATGAACACGCAGTACCTGGTGATCCACGGCCCGAAGAGTCGCGAGTATTACCGCGACTACATTCATCCCGAGCGCCTGACGGCCGCGCTCGCGCCGGTGTACCACGAAGAAGACGACACCATCTATGGGCTGCCGGCGCGTCCGCTGGCGCACCTGGTGAGCCGTGAAGAACTCCCCGGCGTGGACGCCGCGGAGCACCCGTGGGTGCTGGGGCGCTACATCGCCGCCATGGAAGACGCCGCGCGGCCGGTGTTGCGGGCACGATGGCTGCGGACGGATGCGCTGGCGATCGATGGTGCGACGCCCGCCGGCCGGCTGGTAGCGGTGCGCGTGAATGCCGACCCCGGCTGGCGCGCCGCGCAGGACGGCCGCGAAATTCCCATTGAAACCGACAATCTGGGATTCATGGTGCTCGGTCCGGCCCCCGCCGCGGCCACGCACATCGAACTCGAATACCACGCCACCGCCGAGCCACGCCTCATGGCGGCGGTGAGCGTGCTGGCATGGACGGCCGCGCTGGCGGCACTCATCATCATATGGCGAAAACCTTCGGTTTTACCGACGACGAATTGAAACTCTTGCTGGTAGCCGTGCGGCAAATGCGGCGCACCTTTGCCAAGCCGCGCCAATCCGACGAGGCGCTCGAGGCCTATGCATCTTTGTACGACGCCTTGTTCGAAAAGCTGCGCGAGATGGCCGGCCCGCTGCCCGGCGAAGTGGATGAGCTGATTGGAGAGTGAGGCTTCACGGCAGGTAGTCTCTGGAAGGCGCCTTAAGATAAATGGGCCAACGCCGAGTCACGGAGTTTTTGGGGTTGGCACTGAATCCTGCGGCTGCGCCTCGGTCTCGACCGCTCCGCGCAAGGGAGCATAAATTGCGATTGGGGTTATGCCCCAATGATCTTTGGGACGGCCGATTACCTCTCGAAGCGCGGACATAGCAGTAACGACGCCATCGAGAACAGGGCTGATCTTCAAAGGCTCAGGGGTGTCTCCGATTCGACCGTCAACGATTCCAACAACAGTCCAGATGCCGTCAACAACTGCACCGAATTTCATTGCGAGGGCGTCACTACTGATGGTCAGATAATCGGGTCGCGCTGCTGCCCAGAAGCGAAAACCGGCTTGGGCTAGGAAAGTCATATAGAGCAGGTGCGGAGCTTCCTTGAGGACGTCCAATCCGAACTTCATAGCATCGGGAAGCTGAGGCTGACGAGGCTGGGGTTGTTGTCGTTGCTCTCGTCGCTTCTTTCTGGAAAGCGATGGTGCGGCTTGGGCTGCGTCCGAAGACTGAGAAAGGAATGCCCGCGCCGAAGGCTCCCATAGGTTCCGCATCATTTTTAGATCCAAGAACTGGACGAAACCGTCAAACTTCACGAGGGAGCCCATCCGCGCCGTCTCTAATGGCACCGCAAAATTAGCTTCTAAATCCTGCAGGAATGAATATGCGTGCGTCCAGAACGGATCATACGTTTCCTCAGAAGACTCGGAGGACGTCCCAGAAATCTTCCCTTCAGCCTTTGCCACAACTGCCGTCGCGGCGGCCTTTCCTTCCTTGCTCTGGCTTCTTTTTGTGACGGACTTAAGGCCAATCAGCATCCCGCGGTCGGACAGTTGGCCAACCATGGATGCAATCCGTTGCTGGTCGAGATACAGAAAATCAACGGGACTTTCTTTTTCGAGGAACAAACTTTGCGCCATTTTGCAGTCGCCTCTCTACGCGTTCCTCGAATTCTCGACGCTCCTGGATGGATTCCTTGCTAAACAGGGCTTCGGCGACATCAAGGAGTCGTTTGGCCAAAGGCTCAACACGTCCCTGGTAATACGAATGGAGGTCTGTTTCGTCGGCAGTCTTGCGGGCGGTCATGCTAGAGAACCCGATTTCAGTATACAAGCAAATCGAACTGATGTGCTGTCATGCCAGAAGTTCCGCCGACTGCCGGTCGTGATCCGTCAGGTTCGCCTCCATAGCGGGCGTTCAACGCGCTTTTCAGAAGCGACCTCCCGACGGCTCCGGCCGATCTGATAAGCTCTCAGCTTGACTATGCGACTTGTCTTTTTATTCGCCGCAACACTTCTGAAGGCCCAGACCGTGGTTTCCGTGGACCCGGCCCTGGCTGAGATCTCGAACACCCATCGGTATCTGCAAACCGCCATCTCGCCCGACGGCGCACACCTGGCTTACGTGGAGGCGATGAGCGCGCCCAATCAATCGGCCATCTACATCGCGCCGCGCGTCCGCGTCACCTCGGGCGACGGCAAGGTGGCGTGCGACGAGCACTCGCTCGCGTGGTCGGCCGATGGAAAGCAGATCGCCTTCCTTTCCGATTGCGCGAAGAAGGAACAGCTCGAGCTTTACGTGGCGCCCGCGGAAGGCGGCGCGGCGCGCCAGGTGACGCATCTGAAGGGGCTGCTCGCCGAGCCCAAATGGTCGCCCGACGGCAAGCGGGTTGCCATCCTCTTCACCGAGAACCTGCCGCACGCCGCCGGCCCGCTCGACCCCGTGCCGCCGGATTCCGGCGTGCTCGAATCGCAAATCTTCGAACAGCGCTTGACGCTGGTCGACGCCTCCACCGGCGCGGCGCGCCAACTCACGCCCAAGGACATGTATGTCTACGAGTACGATTGGTCGCCGGACGGCCGCGGCTTTGCCGCAACCGCCGCTCCCGGCGATGGCGATGCCAACTGGTGGACCGCGCAGCTCTACACGGTGGCCGCCGAATCCGGTGAAATGAAATCCATCTACAAGCCGCCGGTCGAGCTGCAGATCGCCACGCCGCGCTTTGCGCCCGACGGAAAATCCGTTGTCTTCATCGGCGGACTGATGAGCGATGAGGGTTCGACCGGCGGAGACGTGTTCCAAATTTCCGCCGTCGGCGGCGCGGCCCGCAACCTGACGCCCGGAATGGCAGCCTCGGCGAGCAACCTCACCTGGCCCAGGAATTCGCGCTACCTTTTCTTCACCGAACACCACGACGGGGGCAGCGCCGTCTCGCAACTCGATCCCACAACCGGCCAGACGGAACGCCTCTGGCAGGGCGATGAGAGCATCAATCCGCCGTTCGACGATTCCGGCATCTCGATGACCGCCGATGGAAAATCGAGCGCCGTGATTCGCCACTCCTGGCGGCAGCCGCCCGAAATCTGGAGCGGCCGCATCGGTGACTGGAAGCAGGTGACGCACGAGAACCGCCTGCGCAAACCGCTATGGGGCGAGGCCAAGAGTCTGCACTGGACCAACGACGGCTTCACCATCCAAGGCTGGCTGATCTATCCGGCCGGCTTCGATGCCGGCAAGAAGTACCCGATGGTGGTGGCCGTGCACGGCGGCCCGGCTTCTTCGGTGAAGCCGAACTGGCCGCGGCCCGGATACAATCCCGCGCTGCTCTCGCAGCAGGGATACTTCGTGCTGATGCCGAATCCGCGCGGCAGTTACGGACAAGGCGAGAAGTTCGCCGCCGCCAACGTGAGGGATTTCGGAGGCGGCGACCTCCGCGACATCCTGGCCGGTGTGGACGAAGCCGTCCGCTCGGCGCCGGTGGACCCGCAACGCATCGGGATCACGGGCTGGAGCTACGGCGGTTTCATGACCATGTTCGCGGTCACTCAGACCAACCGCTTCAAGGCCGCCGTGGCCGGCGCGGGGATCTCCAACTGGCAAAGTTACTACGGGCAGAACGCCATCGACACCTGGATGATTCCGTACTTCGGAGCGTCGGTCTACGACGACCCGGCGGTCTACGCGAAAATGTCCGCCATCGACTTCATCAAGCAGGTGAAGACGCCGACGCTCATCGTGGTCGGCGACCGCGACGGCGAGTGCCCCGCGCCGCAATCCTACGAATTCTGGCACGCGCTCAAGACGCTCGGCGTGAAGACGCAGATGGTGGTGTATCCCAACGAAGGCCATTCGTTCCACACGCCGGCGCATCAGAAGGACGTGCTGCTGCGGATGATTGGGTGGTTTAACGAGAATTTGAAGTGAGGCACGGCTTGATTTGTAGCGCCGGCGGTCTTTGCCGCCGGTTCTCTAATATGTATTGGTAAGGAGCGCGCACAAGACACCGGCGGCAAGATCGCCGGCGCTACCAGTTGGTGTCACTTGGTGGCGGGGTTGGCTTTGCGCGCCTGCGCCACCATCTCCTTCACCTGCGCCAAGAGTTCCGGCGCATGGTACGGGATGCCGTCTTTAATGGTCCATTCCACGCCGCCGGTGTGCACGGTCTTGCCGTCGCGGATCTCATCCACGCCGGTGGGATAGAGCACTTTGAGATTCTCCAACGGGTTTCCATTTACGACGATCAAATCGGCGGCCCAACCGGCTCGCACGCGGCCCAGATGATTTTCCTGGCCGAGGATTTTGGCGTTGTTGCCGGTGGCTTGCTGGATGATCTTGAGCGGATGGAAGCCGGCCTCCTGGTGCAACTCGAAGTTGCGGAGGAAGCCGAAGCCATACATCTGGTATATGAAACCGGCATCGTCGCCCATGCCGATCAAGCCGCCCAACCGCTCGAACTGGCGCAGCGCGGCCATCCACAGGCGGTAATTCTCTTTCCAGAAAGTTTCGTCGGTGGAAGTCCAGCCGATGAAATAGGAGCCGTGGTTGGCCGGGTTGGGACGAAAATACTCTTCCAACGTGGGGTGCAGATAATCGGCGAACCAGGGTTGCGTCTGCGCGCGCTGCAGGTCGCGGCTGGCCTCGTAGATATCCATCGTGGGGACCCATGCGACATGCGCATCCACCATGCCTTGCAGCACCTTGGCGAGACGCTCCGGGTCGGCTTCGCGCCACAGATGGCCGGCGTAGCGGAAGCGATCGGTCTCGTTGTTGTAGTTGTAAGTGGAGGGGAAGTTCTGCACGCCAGGTTCGATGGCGGCATCCGGAATGCCGTACCAGTGCTCGATGCTGGTGGTGCCGAACTTGATGTCGTCCCACGCGTTGGTCTCTTCCACGCCGGCGTGATGCGCCACGCGCAGACCGAGCGCGTGCGCCTCCTTCTCCATCGCCTCCATGGTGTCGCGATCGATGCCGAGGATTTTGATGCCGTCGGCGCCCAGTTGTTTGAGCTCGCGAACATGCGTCACGGCGGCCTGGACATCGCGCGGCCGGCCGAACATCGGGTAGACGAAGATGCGCGGCGCGGCGATCTTGCCCTCGGCGCTTTGCTGGCGCAGTTCGAGCGCGCGGCGCGTGTCGCTGCCGACGTCGCGGATGGTGGTGATGCCGCAGGCCAGCCAGATATCGAGCTCGTACTCGATGGGCTGCGGCTTGCCGCCGCGTTCCTCTTGCAAGTGGGCGTGCGCATTGATGAGCCCGGGGAGCACGTACTTGCCGGTGGCGTCGATCACCGCGTCGGCCGCCGGCCCGCGCCGCCCACCGCCCCGGCTGAGAGCCACCGGATCGATCGCGATCACGTCGGCGATGGTGTTGTCTTCGATGAGAATATCCTTGGGTCCGCTGGCGGGAGTGCCGTTGCCGTCCACCACCGTGGCGTTATGAATCAGCAGGCGGTGAACCCGCTTCCCGTTGGTGGGCGTTTGCGCCGCGCCCGCGGCGGCCAGCAGGAGAAGCGCAAAGGAAGCGCTGAGAAGACGTCGCGTCATGGGTTGATTGTGCCACAAGAGGCGAGGGCTGCGCCCTCGATATCTCTGCGGGATATGGGAGTCAACACCATCACCCGGCCAGATACCCGAGTTAGAGTTCGCGTTACTCTGAAGTTTGCTCCCGATCACACTGCCGGATGTGAAGCCGTGGTGGACGCGCGTCCGGCCCACGGCGCATTACCTGATGGAAACCGAGGCGCACGTGTATGCGCTGGCGGTAGCGGCGAGCGTGTTGCTGTCGTTCTTTCCGTTCTTCCTGGTGATGGTGGCGCTGTGCCGGGACGTGTTGCACTGGCGCGCGGGGGAGCAGGCGATTTACCTGGCGCTGCACGATTTTTTCGCGGGCGAGCAGGGCGATTTTCTGGTTCACAACCTGCGCAGCTATTGGTTCCAGCCGTGGGCCAAAGTGGGAGTTACTTCCATGTTCCTGCTGCTGTTCACGGCCAACGGGATCTTCGAACCGCTGGAGGTGGCGCTGAACCGCGCGTGGGGCGTCACGGTGAACCGGCCGTATTGGAAGAATCAACTCATCAGCCTGGGGCTGGTGTTCGCGTGCGGCGCGCTGGCGATTGTGTCGCTGGTGCTGACGGCGCTCAACCGGCAGTGGCTGGGGAAATGGGAAGCGCACTCGGGGTTGCTGGTGTGGATCGACCTGGCGCTGTTCAAGATCGCGGCGCTGCCGGTTTCAGTTCTGGCGCTGTTCCTGGTGTACTGGCTGCTGCCGAACCGCAAGATTGAGGCGGCGCGGGTAGCGCCGGTGGCGTTGTGGGTGGGACTGGGGCTGGAGGGGCTGAAATACGTGAACCTGATGGTGGCGGCAGCGCTGGGGAAAAAGCTGGAGCGCGAGTATTACGTTTTCCAGCATTCGGTCACGATTGTGCTGTGGAGCTTCGTCGCGACCCTGGTGGTGCTGGCGGGAGCGCACTGGACGGCGCGACACGGTTCGGAAGATCCGCTATTGTAGAAGACATCGTGAGGGACTGGACATCTATCGCTAAAGCCTGCGGGTTGGAGATTCCGCAGGCGGACCTGGAGCGCGCCGCCCAGACACTCGGCGCGCTGGAAGCAACCTTCCGGCCGCTGGTGGGGGAACTGGAAGTCACGCTCGAACCGGCCGCGGTGTTCCATGCGGAGGAGGACAGTGTCACATAGTTTCAGAAGTTCGCTCACGTATCAAGAACCGCTTGCTGACGCGCGCGGCTCGCATGCGAGCCGCGACCGTGAGGGAGCGGCCTTCGAGTGACCATCCGGGAAGCCGCTGAGGCGCTGCGGGCGCGGCAATTCTCTTCGGTGGATCTGACCACGGCGGCGCTCGGGCGGATCGCGCGGCTGAATGCGACGCTGCGCACATTCATCACGGTGACGGCGGAGGCGGCGCTCGAGAAGGCGGCGCAGGCCGACTCGGAACTGGCGGGCGGGCGGGACCGCGGTCCGCTGCACGGCATTCCCATAGCGGTGAAGGACCTCTTCTTCACGCGCGGGGTACGCACCACGGCCGGCTCACTACTCTACCGGGACTTCGTGCCGGATCACGATGCGGCCGTAGTGGAGCGGCTGGAGCGGGCGGGAGCGGTGATGATGGGCAAGCTGAACATGCACGAGCTGGCCTATGGGATCACGTCGGAGAATCCGCACTTCGGCGCGGTGCGGAATCCGTGGAATGTGGAGCACAGCCCGGGCGGTTCGAGCGGCGGCTCGGGCGCGGCGGTGGCGGCGGGTATGGTGTACGCGGCGATGGGAAGCGACACGGGCGGATCGATCCGCATTCCGGCGTCGTTTTGCGGGACGGTGGGGCTGAAGCCGACTTACGGTCGGGTGAGCCGCTACGGCGCGTTTCCGCTGGCGTGGTCGCTGGACCATATGGGACCGCTGGCGCGGTCGGTGCGCGATGCGGCGGTGGTGTTCGATGCGATCGCGGGATACGACCGGCGGGATGCGGCATCATCGAGGCATCCAGTGGTGGAGACCGTGCCGGAGGTGGGCTGTTCGATTCGCGGGGTGCGGATCGGGTTTGCGGAGAACTTTTTCTTCGAGCGGCTGGATGCGGATGTGGAATCTTCGGTGCGGGGGGCATTTGCGCGGGCCGAATCGTTAGGGGCGGTGACGGTTCCGGTGCGGCTGCCGGACATGGAAGCGGTGACGGCGGTGGGGCGGGTGATCCTGCTGTGCGAAGCCTCGGCAATGATGGAACCGCAGCTTCACAATCGCGGGCAGTTCGGGGCGGACGTCTTGGCGCTGCTGGACCAGGGCCGGCTGCTGGCGGCCACCGACTACATTCAGGCGCAACGGCTGCGGAAGAAGATGCAGCGGGAATTCGCGGCGGTATGGCGGCAGGTGGACTGCCTGATCGCACCGGCGACACCGACGGCGGCTCCGCGGGTGGGAGAGAACAAGGTACGGCTGGGCGGGCGCGAAGAGGATGTACGAATTGTCGCGACGCGGCTGGTGCGGGGGTTCAACGTGCTGGGGCTGCCGTCGCTCGCGATGCCGTGCGGGCTGAGCGCGGCGGGCTTGCCGGTGGGGTTACAGATCGTGGGGCCGGCGATGGAAGAGGCGCTGATCTTACGGGTGGGTGCGGCGATGGAAGATGGCGGGGTGGGGATACCGCCATGTCCCACATTGTGAGTCGAGAGCGCCGGTTTTTCAGGTATTTCTACCCTAAACCGTATATCTGCTTACCAAATGCCATAACGGACTAAGTATATTCGTTGCATGGTGTTAAGGTCCTATTCAACCCCTGAAACACTTGTTTCCTTGTTTTCCACAGGTTCTCAACAGCACAAATCCACCGCGGGGGTATTGCCAAAGCCCTTAATTAACAATAGGATTAACCTGTTGGTAACTATGGCTGTCAAGTTGCTGTTAAGTTCCCAACTTGCGGACACTTATGCATCGGATCTACGTGCGGAAATTTCGCAACCCATCTGCAGATCTGAGCCGCAATGGTTCGGCCAGCGCCAGCCAAAGGGCGGGGCGTTTGGCGGGCCGAAAGCTCCCAAGTCTCACTTTCCCAATTCTTGTTGAGGAGGAAATCTAAATGTTCAGGAATTCTACGAGAGGCACGGTCCTCTTCGTCCTTACGATTTTGCTGTTGCTTGCGCCGGCACTTTTTGCCCAGTCGCTCACGACTGGCGACATCGCGGGGACTCTCAAAGATCCGAGCGGCGCGGTTGTACCAAACGCCACGATGACTCTGAAGAGTCTAGACACGGGATCCACGCAGAACAGCATGACCGATGCGAGCGGTGAGTTCCGGTTCCGGTTGTTAAAGACCGGCACGTATATGGTCAGCACGAGTCCGGCGGGCTTCCAGAAGTTGGAGCAACAAGCCGAAGTAGCGGTTGGATCGGTGTTGACGCTCAACATGACGTTGACGGTGGGGCAAGCCACGCAGACCGTGGAAGTGACGGCGAACGCGCCGCTGGTGAATCCGGAACCCAGCATGAATACGCCATTTTCGCCGCAGCAACTGGCGCAACTGCCGGCCGCGGGCGGGGACATCACAAACGTCGCCTTCACGGTTCCCGGCGTAACGGTGAACGTGACGGGCGGGTACGGAAACTTCAATCTCAACGGGCTGCCGGGGACGTCGAACCTGTTCACGGTGAACGGGGAGAACGACATGGACCCGTACTTCAACATCAACAATTCGGGCGCCTCGAACCTGACCATCGGCGCCAATGAACTGCAGGAAGCCACGGTGATTGGCAACCCGTACGGCGGGCAGTACGGGCAGCTTGCCGGCGCGCAGGTGAGTTACGTGACGAAATCGGGCACGAACCAGTTCCACGGCAACGCGCAGTGGTTGTGGAACGGGCGCGCGATGAACTCCAACAACTGGTTCAACAACGCAACCGGCACTCCCAGGGCGTTCTCCAACGCCAACCAGTGGGCGGCATCGATTGGCGGACCGGTTCGCAAGGACAAGACGTTCTTCTTCGTGGACTTCGAAGGTCTGCGGTTCGTTCTGCCGAACGTTTTTACCGTAACGGCTCCCACCCCGGCGTTCGCCGCAGCGGTACTGGCCAATGTGACGGCCAAACAACCGGCCGAAGCCAGCGCCTACAAGACGATGCTGGGGCTGTGGGACAACGCTCCGGGCTCGTCCAGCGCTTATACGATCCCCAATAGCAGCTACTGCAATTCGGTAGTCCTGCCGGGTTACACTGCGGCGACGACGCCCTGCGCCGAACACTTCCAGTCAACCCCGAACGCACTGGGTTCGGAGTGGATTCTGGCGGGCAAGATCGATCAGAAGATCGGCGCCAACGATAACGCTTCGCTCCGCTACAGGGATGACCAGGGAACGCAGCCCACGACGCTCAGTCCGATCAGCCCCAATTTCGACGCGATCTCCAAGCAGCCGGCCTACGACTTCCAGTTCCAGGAGACGCACATCTTTGGACCGAGGTCGACCAACCAATTCACCACGTCGTTCAGCCACTACGTGGCCCAGTTCCAGCAGAACGCGCAACTGGTGCAGAGCACGTTCCCCTATCAGATTGCGGACTCGGGAGCGGTGCCATTTACCGGATTCAACTCGCAGGGCTCATTCCCGCAGGGCCGGAACATCACACAGTACCAGTTCATCGACGATATGACGCTGACGCGCGGGAAGAACAACTTCAAGTTCGGCTTCAATTTCCGCCGGTACGACGTGAGCGACCACAACTTCTTCTTCAACAATCCGGCGGTCTATTTCGGCTACGTTGCGGCCGGCATGCAGAACTTCGTGAACGGCATAGCCTACCAATATCGCAAGACGCTGAACGCGTTTGCCGACGTTCCGGTGGCCATGTGGGGATTGGGCGTTTACGCGCAGGATGAGGTGGCGGTGTCTTCGAACCTGAAGCTCACGCTGGCGTTGCGCGTGGAGCGGAACTCCAACCCGGTATGCCAGTACAATTGTTTCGCGAACCTCACCGGGCCGGCGTCGAGTCTGGCCAGCTTCACCAGCTCGAACCCCGGCAGCGTCCCCTACAGCAGCGACATCAATGCCAACCTGCACCAGGCATACCAGGGTGTCGATGCGCTGGTATATTCTCCCCGTATCGGCTTCAGCTATTCTCCGGGCAGCGATCACAAGACGGTGATCAGCGGCGGTTTCATGCTGGCCTATGACAACCCGCCGGCCGGCCTGGTGGACGATCTGCTGGCCAACCCGCCGGCGGCGGTGGCCATCCGCGTTCGGCCCGCCGCGGGGACTTTGGGGTTCGATCCAGCCGGCGGACTAGCCACCTGGCAGGCCTCGGCGAATGCCTTCGCCCTCAACAAGACCTTCAGCCAACTCTCCTCGCAACTGGCGGCGCTGGGTTCGGTATTCACGGCCCCGGCAGCTAACGGCATCATCGGAACCGTTCAAGCTCCGATGTGGCGCGAGTGGAACCTGCAAGTGCAGCGGCAACTGAATAACAGCATGTTGCTAACCGTGAACTACGTGGGCAACAGCGGCACGCGCCTGCTCTATTCCAACGCGTGGCCGGATGCCTACGATGCGTATGGCCTGTACCCGGGCGTCAAAGGCATCCCGGCGAACCAACCGGTGGCCAATTATGGAATCGTGACGACGTACCAAAACGGCGCGGTTTCGAACTACGAGGGGATGAACCTCACAATTACCAAGCGGTTCTCCAACTCGGTGGCGTTCCACTTCAACTACACCTGGTCGCACAACCTTGACGAGTGCTCCAACGGCTGCCTGTTCGGCGACGGAAGCGGTGTCACCGTCGGCGGGCAGATCAATCCGCTCAGCCTGAGGGCCAACAACTACGGCAACTCCGACTACGACATTCGCCACAACTTCAGCGGCGACTTCCTGGTCAATCCGACAATCAAGGCCGGAGGCTCGGCCTTGAAGGCGATTGTGAATGGCTGGCAGTTTTCGGGTAAGCTCTTCTGGCGCACCGGGCTGCCTTACTCGGTGACGGACACAAACAACTCCGCGATCGGTAACGGCGGCGGGGCGGTTCTCGCCACGCCGCTTGGCAAAGGCTGGGGTGGCAGCAGTTGCAGCTCTGCCAACGCTTATACGGGCGGCGCCGTAGTGCCGTGCCTCGACGCCAGTGTCTACCTCAACAGCAACATCATTAGCAATTACACGGAATGGTCGCCGGCGACGCGCAACCAGATTCACGGACCCCATTACTTCGACCTGGACATGAACCTGTTCCGCAACTTCCATATGACCGAAAGAGCGACTCTTGGAATTGGCGTGCAGGCATTCAACCTGTTCAACCACCCGAACTTCTCCAACCCCGATGCCAACTATGGCGACCCGACCTTCGGGACGCTCGGGGGGGTGGTGAATTCGCCGACGAGCCCGTATGGCGCCTTCCTGGGCTTCGACTCTTCGGTGCGTATCGTCCAGCTCTCGGCTAAGATCCTGTTCTAGTTCGACCCTTTGTATTCCACCGGCCGCGCGCCTCGCAAGGGGCCCGCGGCCGGGTTCGTTTTGTCACTGTGTTTTCGCACCAAGCAAGCGTTCACGCGGTGACGGAGTTGGCGATAATAATTGTCAGGAGAAACTCGTATGAAACGCATTGCAATTAGCGCCGCTTTGTTGCTGCCGATGGCGGCTTTTGCGGCCGATACCGCGCAGGAACGGCTGGCGGCCACGGCCACCGTCTTTTCCGAAATTATGAGCACCCCCGATAAGGGGATTCCGCAAGACTTGCTGGCCAAGTCACAATGCGTGGTGATTGTGCCGGGGCTCAAGAAGGCGGCCTTCGTGGTGGGCGCGGAATTCGGACGCGGTTTCGCCGAGTGCCGCCACCAGGACGGCACGGGATGGGGCGCGCCGGGTGCGGTGCGAATTGAAGGCGGCAGCCTCGGCTTCCAGATCGGCGGCTCTTCCACCGACGTGGTCATGCTGGTGATGAACCGCGAAGGCATGAACAAGCTGCTGGGCGATAAATTCACTTTGGGGGCGGACGCCTCGGTGGCGGCGGGCCCGGTGGGAAGAACGGTCAACGCCGATACGGATGTCAAGATGACGGCCGAGATCCTGGCGTGGTCGCGCGCCAAGGGGATCTTCGCCGGCATCTCTTTGACCGGCGCCACGCTGCGCAACGATGCGGACGCCAACACCGAGTTATACGGCCAGAAGATCGACAACAAGGAAGTGCTGAACGGCCACACCGCGCCGCCGGCCGGCGCGCGAAAGCTGATCTCCGACCTGGACAAGTACTCGATGCGGAAGTAACCGGGTTGGCAGGCGAAAGCGCCTGCCCCACAAGACGCCAGCCATGTGCACCAGGTGGGACAGACGCTTTCGTCTGTCAACTCGGCGATGCCGGCGAGTTTTTCATAGCTTCTCGTGCGCGCTACCATAGGGACAGCTCATGGGGTCCGCGCCTAATCCACCGTCGCTCGATCAATTGGTTGGCCGCACGTTTGCTTTCTATCCGGCCCTATTGGGAGTGGTGCACAACGAATGGCGCTTCGAGAAGGCCACGTGGTCGGAGATCCTGGTCACGAATACGCAGACGGGCTCGGAGATCTGGATTCCGCGGCGATTTGTGGGCGAGGTTTCGCGCACGGACGATCCCATCCTGATTGTGGGGCTGAACCGCGAGCTGGAGCTCAAGAGTGGAATGGTGGTGGCCCACCAGCGGCGGGTGATCTCGATGCCGGGCGGGCCGGGAGTGACGGCGGCCACATCCACGACGGCGCCGGGCCTGGGGGAACCGCGGCCGGTTTCGGGACTGCGCCTGGACAAGAGCGACCGGCGGGTGGTGGGGCTGATCGCGGGGGTGGTGGTGGCTGGGCTGGTGCTCGGGTTGCTGGTGCTGAATTCCTCGCGGATCCGAGAGGTGCGACAGCGGGCCACGTTCACGGGCAGCGACCGGTCGTTCGATAACCTGAGTAGCCACGACGATTACCTGGGGGTCACACAGAAGCTGGGCCAGCCGACCACCGACCACCCGCAGGAAACCGGCACCATCTTGTATCGCGCGCTGGGGTACCCGGAGCGGAAGTACACGGTGATCCTGATGGGCCGCGACCAGGGCAGCATGGTTTATATCGGGACGGTGGACCAGGACTGGCGGCCGATCCATTTCGTCAACGAACACACGGCGTCGCTGCTGCGGACGTTGAAGCCGTTTTAGCGGCGCGGAAGAGCCGGCTAAAGCCGGCTGCGGCCAGAGTTGGCCGCCCCACTGAGCGGCAATACAACCTAGTAAACTCGTAGGACGTGAAATTTCTGCGTCAACTGATGTGGGGCGCGATTGCGGCGGCAGCGGCGATCGGTTTAGGCGGAATTGCGCTCTACCGCGGCGAACACATCAACAGCCTGTGGCTGGTGGCGGCGGCGGCCTGCTCTTATATTTCGGCTTATCGATTTTACGCGCGGTTCATTGCGGCGCGGGTGATGGCGCTGGACGACCGGCGGGCGACGCCGGCCGAGCGGCTGCGCAACGGCCACGATTTCGAACCGACCAACCGCTGGATCGTGATGGGCCATCATTTCGCGGCGATCGCGGGGCCGGGGCCGCTGGTGGGGCCGGTGCTGGCGGCGCAGTTTGGTTATCTGCCGGGGACGCTGTGGATCGTGATTGGAGCGGTGCTGGGCGGGGCGGTACAGGATTTCGTGATTCTGTTCGCGTCGATGCGGCGGGACGGCAAATCGCTGGGCCGAATGGCGCGCGAGGAGATTGGCCGGCTGGGAGGGTTCACGGCGCTGCTGACGGTGCTGCTGATCATGATCATCCTGCTGGCGGTGGTGGCGCTGGTGGTGGTGAATGCGCTCAAAGGCAGCGCCTGGGGAACCTTCACGATCGCCGCGACCATGCCGATCGCGATCCTGATGGGCCTGTATCTGCGCTACTGGCGGCCGGGCAAAGTGCTGGAGTGTTCGGGGCTAGGGTTCGTGCTGGTGATGGCGTCGATCTTTGCCGGACGGTGGGTGGCGGCGTCGCCGAGCCTGGGCCCGGTGTTCACGCTGAGCGCGATGGCGCTCGCGATCTCGATCATCGTGTACGGATTTCTGGCGAGCGCGCTGCCGGTTTGGCTGCTGCTGGCGCCGCGGGATTACCTCAGCACGTTCGTGAAACTGGGAGTGGTGGGGATGCTGGCGGTGGGGATTCTGTTTGTGCGGCCGGAGCTGCAGCTTCCGGCCTTCACGCGGTTTGCGGACGGCACGGGCCCGATCTTCGCGGGCAAGATTTTCCCGTTCTGCTTCATCACGATTGCGTGCGGGGCGGTTTCGGGCTTTCATTCGCTGATTTCGTCGGGCACGACGCCGAAGATGCTGGCGCGCGAATCGCACGCGGTGGCGGTGGGGTACGGCTCGATGCTGATGGAGAGCTTCGTGGCAATCATGGCGATGGTGGCGGCGTGCGTGCTGCAACCGGGTGTGTACTTCGCGGTGAATTCGCCGGCGGGGATTGTGGGAGCGGCTCCGGCGGCGGCGGTGGCGACGATTTCCGGCTGGGGATTTCCGGTGAACGCGGAGGAGATGGCGGCGCTGGCGCGGAGCGTGGGGGAGCAAACGCTGTTCAACCGCACGGGCGGAGCGCCGTCGCTGGCGCTGGGGATGGCGCACATCTTCGCGCGCAGCGGGGGCGGCGCGGCGGTGATCGGCTTCTGGTACCACTTCGCCATCATGTTCGAGGCGCTGTTCATTCTGACGATCATCGACGCGGGCACGCGCGTGGGCCGGTTCATGCTGCAGGACCTGGTGGGGCAGGTGGCGCCGCGACTGGGCCGCACCAGTTGGATGCCGGGGGTGATCGCGGCGAGCGCGCTGATGGTGAGCGCATGGGGCTACTTCCTGATCCAGGGCGTGCGCGATCCGCTGGGAGGCATCAATTCGCTGTGGCCGCTGTTCGGCATTTCGAACCAGTTGCTGGCGGCGATCGCTTTCTCGGTGGCCACCACGATTCTGCTGAAGATGCATGGGGCGCGCTACCTGTGGATCACGTGCGCGCCGCTGGGGTGGCTGGTGCTGGTGACGTTCACCGCGGGGTGGCAGAAGATTTTTTCTCCACTGCCGGCGCTGGGCTTTCTGGCGCAGGCCAACAAGCTGGAGGGCGCGCTGCGGGCCGGCACGGCGGCAAACCCGGAGGCCGCGCGCACGCTGATTTTCAATGCGCGGCTGGATGCGGCGGTGTGCGGCATTCTGATGGCGATGGTGGCAACGATTCTAGCCGATTCGGTGCGCGTGTGGATCGGCATCCTGCGCGGCACGCGGGAAGCGGTGGTCTTGGAGACGCCGTTTGTCGAGACGCAACTGCGAGCGGAGGAGATATGAAGGCGCTGCGGCGTGTGGGCCAACTGGCGCTCGAGTTGCTGCGCGAACTGGCCGATGAGAATGCCTACCGGCGGCATTTGCAGGCGCACGGGCGGGCGCATTCGGGGGCGGAGTGGCGGCGCTTTTCGGAAGAGCGGATGCGGGAGAAGTACGCGCGGGCGAAGTGCTGCTGAGATCCCACGCCCGGTTCCGGAGGCGTGGTCGGAGTGGGACAGACGATCGGTTTTTGTCGTCTGTCAGGCCGCCGCGATTTGCCGGGACTCGACAGGCCACAAAAGGCGATGGCCTGTCCCACGAAGAGCACGAAACCGGCGCTACTTCTTGTTGACCAGCGCTTTGATTTCGTCGGGGAGGTCGAAGCGGCTCTTGGGGATCTCAGGGTTCAACTTCACGGTGTCGATGGTGATGGTGAATTCCTGGCCGGCGACGCTCTGGCGGACTTTGTGCGGCAGCAGGATATCGCCTTCCTTGCGGTAGTCGCTGGGGAAAGAATCAGCCGGCACTTCGCCCATGGGGGTCTGGGTGATGAGCGACATCTTCGTCAGCAGGCCGGAATCCTTGTCGTAGAAGTGGGTAACGGCGGGGCCTTCGGCGGGGGTGAGCACCACTTTGTAGCAGTCTTTGCCATCCACGGCTTCGACGCCGGTGGTCTCGGCGGTCTTATAGGTTTCGCGCCAGTGGAGCTCGCCATTGAAGCGCGTGGTCTGCATGGCCTGGGCTCTTTCGGCGCCTTCCTTGACGTGCGGGCCCTGCATGGCGGAGTTGGCCCAGGCGACTTTGCCGTCGGAGCCGTCGGTTATTTTGCCGATGCCTTCGAGCACGATTTCGGTGTAGGCGAGGTCCGGTTCCATGCGGTAACTGGTAACCGAGCCCTTGATCCCCGCGGCGGACATTTCAAAAATGCCGGACAGTATTTGGGAATGGAGCTTCTGGTAGGCGGCTTTGCCGCCGGTGACCTCGATGTATTTGTCGAGGATGGTTTCGGCCTTGGGCAGATCCGCCGCCACAAGGCGCGGCAAGGCGATGCCGGCCAGCAGCGCGGCGGCGATGATGACGTTGGCGCGTAAGAGAGAGCGATTCATATTTATTACCTCACTTGGTTACTTTTTTTGTTTCTCAATCCAGCTTACCGCAGCATCGAGCACGGGGTCCTGGCCTTCGAGCAACTGAGGGCGGGTAAGTTTGACTTCCTGGTCGGGGGTTACGCCGAAGCCTTCCAGCGCCTGGCCGCCTTCGGAAATGTAATTAGCGACGGCGTACTGGAAGCCGTCGCCGTCGGGAAGCCTGGTGAAAACGGAGGGCAGGGCGGCGCCGGCGGTGCGAGTGCCGATGATGCGGGCGCGGCCGAGGTCTTTCAAGCCGCCGGCGAAGACCTCCGAGGTGGAAGCGGAGCAACCGTCGACGAGGATGGCGAGCGGTCCGCGAAAGGGTTCGGCCCTGGGGAAGACGGCAAACTTGATGGTGGCGCCGCGGAGGAACATGGAGCCGAGGCGCTGGCCTTGCTTATCGGTGAACCAGCCGGCCACGCCGGTAGCCAGGCCGCCGATGCCGCCGGGGTTGCCGCGCAGATCGACGATGAAGCCGTCACAAGTCTGGCAGGCTTGGACGGCCTGTTGAAAGGCGGCGATGAGGGAATCGGGCTCGAAGAAGAGGTTGAAGCGCACGTAGCCGATGTTGGGCTTGACGGTGCGGGACTCCACCCAGAAGTGCACGGGCGGCAGGTTGCCGAACAAGGCCAACTGACCGCGCGGGCGGGCGCGGGTGAGCTTCACGGAAACCTTCTTGTCCCGGCCGTCGAGGAACTGAAGTTCGACGGACTTGCCGATTTGTCCAGACAGGCGGTTGGTGACGGCGTGGGCCTGAAGCAGATCGAGGAGAGTGGGCTGGCTCGAAAGGGAGTCGCGGATCTTGGCGAGGCCGGGGGCGAGGTCTTTGCCGTCGATGCGGAGGATCTCCCAACCGGGTTTGACGCCGGCGGCGGCGGCGGGCGAATCGGGTTCGACGGAGGTGACGAGCACGTGGCTATCGATCACGCGGGCGTCGATGCCGGGGCTGCCGTCGCGGGGGCCGGAATCGGCATCGGCAGTGATGGCGCCCATCTCCCGATAAGCCTCGCCGGGCACGATGCCGAAATGGGTCTGCTTGAGGCGGTCGAGCATGTCGGACATGACGGCGCGGGCTTCATCGAGAGTGGCGGCCTTCTCGACCTTGGGACGCAGTTCGTCGTGGATGGCCTGCCAATCGAGTCCGCCGAGCTTGGGGTCCCAGTGCTTGTCGCGGACGGTCTGCCAGACCATTTCGAAGGAATCGATGTTCAACTGGCGCTGCGCGGGGGTCAAGGCGGGCTGGGCGGGCGAAGGGAGGGCGCCCGAGAGCAGCAGGGCCAGGGCCGCGAGACGAAGCTGCATCCTCCAACTATAGCGTAGGAGATTCGTGAAAACTTTCTGAGAGGGCGGGGACGCTCACGGCACTAGTTCTGTTAACAACCATGATTCGAGGTCTCTTTTTATCCATGCTGTGGTGCGGCGCGCTGGCGGCGCAGCCGGGAGCAAAGACCCAGTTTGTGGGCGGAACGCCGCCGGGCATCGACCCTAAAGCGACGGCGCGGCTCGATCTGACCGGCGCCGACGACTTGGTGTTCCGGGCGAAGAGCGGAGAAGTGCGCGTGGCCTACCAGAAGGTCAACACGCTGGAATATGGGCAAACCGTGAGCCGGCGATACGCGGCGGCGCTTCTGGTTTCGCCGATCCTGCTGTTGAGCAAGGCGCGCAAGCACTACGTCACGCTGGGCTACGTGGATGCCGAAGGGAAACAGCAAGTGCTGGTATTCCGGGTGGAGAAAGGCGACATCCGGAGCGTGCTGGCGAGCCTACAGGCGCGCACGGGCCGGCGCGTGGAATACCAGGACGACGAAGCGCGCAAGGCGGGAGGATAAGCATGCAGGCGCTATTGGGATTGGTATTGGCGGCGTTGGCCGCGGCGCAGCAGTCGTCGCAACAGCCGGCGCCGGCGGCGGAGCCGCGCGCGGCTACGGCGATCGAGGAGGGCGGCCTGCGGCAGTTGCTGACGGTGCGGCGCGTTTATGTGGACCGGCTGACGGGCGGGGAAACGGCTGCGCAGATGCGCGACATTCTGATCAGCGCGCTGGAGGGTTCGAAGCTGTTCGTGCTGACGGAAAATGCGGAGCGGGCCGACACCACGCTGCACGGCGCGGCCGAAGACCTGGTGTTCACCGACGTCCACTCGTCAAACGACAGCATTAACGCGCACGCCAATGTGGGCAGCGGCCGGAGCAGCTCGAGCTCGCGCGGTTCGGGTTCGAGTGCGGGAGTGACGCTGGGCGAGAACGAATCGGACCACTCCACCGAGCGGCGGCATGAGGCGATCGCCGCGGTGCGGCTGGTGAACAAAGATGGCGACGTAATCTGGGCGACCACGCAAGAGAGCCTGGGCGCGAAGTTCCACGGGGCGAGCGCCGATGTGGCCGAAAAAATCACCGGCAAGCTGAAGGACGATTTCGAGCGCGCGCGCAAGCTGAAGTAGCGGCTACCGGCGGCGCGCGGCGGGGATGGCCGCCGGCTATGGACCCCTGTTGACTTTGGTAAGCATTCCGTTTCCGGCCGCGTGCTGCCACAATAGCTGCGGAAGGTGAAGACGATGCGAACTGCCTGGTTGCTTTCGGGGTGCGTGCTGGGGTTGGTGGTGTACGTGGGCTCGGCCGCGGCACAGACTGTGGTGGAGTATGGGGCGGGCGCCGGCGCGGCGGCCGCGGGTGCGGGGCCCGCGAAGGGACTGGGCGCGAGTATCGGCGCGGCGTTTGAGAGCGTTGGCAAAGCGCTGAAGCCGGCGCAGGACCCGGCGCCGAAGGCCGAGCCGGCCACGACCGCGCGTCCTGCAACCACGACTCCGGCCAAGCCGAAGACGGGAGTGATCAAAGAGGCCGAGGGGCCGGCTGCGGCACCCGCGGCGCCGGCTGCGCCGCCGCCGAGCTACGAAGACGCGATGGGCATCCAGAAGGGAATGAGCTGCGAGGAAGTGACGCACCGGTTCGGGCCGCCCGCCATGGCGTTTGCCACCGAGGATGACGCCAAGACGATGAGCTACGCCAGTAAAGCCGGCGGGGTTCAGGTGGAGTGCCAGGGCGGAAAAGTGGCGTCGGTGGATAAGCTGCGTTAGGGGGACTTGCGGCGGACTTGAAAAGCGATTGTGAGCCGGGAGCTAGCCGCGAGTTCGGCCGGTCAGGGCTCGAACACTGCCGCCATGAAGTCGGCGTAAACGGCTACGGTCTCGAGTTGGCGCGCCATCATGGCAGATCCTCGGATTCCGTTGAGGCGTTCGTCGACTTGTCGTCGTCCGGCCGAATCGCGGCGCGCACCGACCGTCTGGGAGCACGGCGCTTCGGTTCCAAGCTGGCGTCCTGCAATTTTCGGCCTAGTGCGTCATCCGATGCGATCAAGGCGAGATCACTCTCCAGTCTCAGTGCCTGCAGCACTCGCGCGTAGATGCCTAGGGCCACTGCCGGATCGCCGCGCTCAACCCTGTACAGGGTCTTGCGGGTGATTCCCGCGCGCTGAGCGACGGTCTCAGATGAATAGGCACGCCGAAGGCGGGCTTTCCTGGTATTTGCGCCAAGACCGGCCAGCAAGCGAGCCAGCCGGGGCAGGATCGATGGGACGCTTCGAGACATAATGAGTCATATCATACACTAAAATACCTATAAAAGGGTAATTTATGACCCGTCTTCGCCCCGCGGCGAATCGTCCTTCAGGAGGAGGCGCTCTTCCGGGCGCGCAGCATCTTTTGGTAGGCGTCGAGGAGCTGCTCCCGGGCCTGCTGGCCGATGGGCTCGGGAAGTTCGGTTGGGCGGTAGCTGCGGCAGAGTTCTACCGTTCGACGGAGGCTTTCGGCAAACTCGATGCAAGGCGGGCACCCGGCAAGGTGAGCTTCGATCTCCTGGCAGGCATCGGGCGGCAACTCCAGATTCAGATAATCAGAGAGCAGAGAAAAGATATCCTTGCATTTTTCCGTACGCTGATCCGGCTCCATCTCAATCTCCTCAGTTGTGACCGGGCAGAGCCCGGCCATCGGTGCGCAGGTATTCATCCAACTTCTGGCGGACCGCCAAGCGGGCGCGATGCAAGCGGGTCTTGACGACATCCTCCGTCAGATTTAGGACGTTGGCGGTCTCCAGCGTGGACAGTTCCTCCACGTCCCGCAACACGATCACGGACCGGTAGTTTTCCGGCAGGTCGCCGATGGCCCGATCGAGCTCTTGCTTCATTTCCGATTGCAGCATCTGACGATCGGGCAGTCCGGACCAATCGGCTATCTGGAGCCTGGTCTGGCCGCCCTCGTGGTCCATCGCCGGGAGAAAGTGGTCGAGCGAGAGCTCCTGCGAGGGTGCGAAGACGCTCTTCCGCCGTTTCATCAGGCAGGCGTTTTTCGCGATTTGAAAGACCCAGGGACGGACCCGTTCGGGTTCGCGGAGATGGTCGAAATTCTGAAACACGTTGAGCAACGTCTCCTGTGCCACTTCCTCGGCGTCTTCGCGGTGGCCGCACATGAGCCAACTATAGTGGAAGATCTTGGCGCGGAAGTGCTCCACAAAACGGTCGAACGCCTCTGGTTCTCCAGCCAACAATCGCCGCGCGAGTTCAACTTCAGTTTCACGTTCCAAGGTCCGGTACCGCTTTTGATTGTAGCGGGCCTGGCCTTGAGCTAGACCTGTGCGAGCGCCATAGCATTGACCGTGATTTCGATACTCGGCCCTCCCAAGAGCGTGTTGTGAATCAAGCAGGATTTTACGGCGCGCAGAATACCGGCCTGGTGACGATCATCCAGGCCGGGGACCGTCACCTCGATGTGGAATGACGCCAGGCGGGCCGGCTGGGTTGCTTTTTCCGCGCTGACTCGCACCTTCAATTCCTGGGCGGGGAGTTTTCGCGCTTTCAAATATTGAGCCGCATAATAGGCCGCGCAGGTGGCGAGCGACGCCAGCAGGAACTCCGGCGGCGACATGCCGGCATCGGAGCCACCGTTATCAACCGGCTGGTCGCAAATCACCCGATGACCTCGGGCAGCGACTTCGAACTTAGAATCCGCGAGATATTGAGCCAATACTTCCATGATTTTCTTTCCCGCTTACAAAGATGCAAACGGCGCGGAAAGGTGACAGGGTGTCACCTGGGCCCGCCAACTGCATCCTCAGGAGAAGCAATGAAGAAAACACTGCTCATGCTGGTCTGGTGGCTGCTGCCGGGCCGGGCGCAAGACGCCATGTCGCTAAAAGACGCGGTTCGCCTAGCCTTGGAGAAGAATCAGTCTGTCGCCGCCTCCACCGCAACCGAGAAGGCCGCGGAAAGCCGCGTCGCGGAGGCACGGGGCGGCAATCTGCCAAAGGTCAATTATTCGGAGTCGTGGGGCCGTAGCGACAATCCGGTATTTGTATTCTCTTCCTTGCTGACACAGCACCAATTCGGGGAGCAGAACTTCCAGGTTGGGCCGCTGAACCGACCCGATTTCCTCAATAATTTTCAGTCGCAAGTCACGGCGGATCAAACTCTCTATGACGCAGGCCAGACGAAGCACGCCGTACGGGCGGCCGAGTTGGCGAAGAACTTCACTAAAGAGGATGGGCGGCGCACCCAAATGGAAGTGATCGCGAGCGTGATCCGGTCCTATTACGACGCGCTGTTGAGCGCGGAGCAACTCAATGCGGCCAGCCAAGCCACGCGTTCGGCGGAGGCCGACCTCGAGCGTGCGCTCGCGGTCCGGTCCGCGGGAATGTCCACTGATGTCGATGTGCTCTCGATCCGCGTTCACCTGGCGGGTGTCCGTGAGCAACAGATCCGGCACGCGGCCGATCTCGACGTGGCCCGCGCTACGCTGAACGATGCGCTCGGCGTGCCGCTTGATACGGCGCACGCTCTGACTACCGCGTTGATGCCTTTGAAATTGCCGGAGGGCCTGTTGGCGGAGTATGAAAGGAGCGCACTGAGCGAGAGACCGGAGGCTCGCCAGGTGAAGCTGGCGACCAGTCTGGCCGAGAACCAGGCAGCCACGGCGCGCAGCAGTCTTCTGCCGCAGGTGGGCGTTCACGCGGCTTTCGAGGCCGATCGACAACGCTTTTACGATCGCGGAGGCGCCAACTGGCTGGTCTCGATCGGACTGCGCTGGAACCTGTTCAACGGCTTTAGCGACAAGGCGCGCATCGAGGAAAGCAGGTTCGCGCTGAGCCGTAGCGAGGCGGAACAGGAGCGCGCCGGTTCCGCCATCCGGCTTCAGGTCCGCCGGGCATACGCCGATCTGCGGGCCGCCGGTGAACGCATCGAGGTGGCGAAAGCGTCCGTCGCCGAGGCGGAAGAGAGTCTTCGCATCACGCAGAACCGTTACGAGGCCGGAATGAGCAATGTCACCGACTTGCTTCGGACGGAGACGGCGGTGCTGGAAGCGCGCACCCGGCACATGGCGGCGATCCACGATCAACGCCTCGCGGCCGCCGTGCTGGAACTGGCGGCAGGAACGCTGAGTGCAGATTCGGAGGTTTTGAACTAGATGACGAAGCACCTACTCATTCCGATTCCATTGGCGATCTGGCTCTTGGGGTGCGGTGAAGCGCCGAAAGAGAGAGCCGCCGCGTCAGCGGTGCCTGCTATTGCCGTGTCGACGGTCACGGCAGCGACCGAGACATGGCCTTCCATCTATGAGGCGACGGGAACGGTGCGGGCTCGCACTTCGGCGGTGATCGCAGCGAAACTGATGGGTTACGTGCGCGAGGTGAAGGTGCAGGCGGGCGATCGCGTCCGCGAAGGCCAACTGCTGGTGACACTGGATGCGCGCGATCTGGATGTGAACTCGCGCCGCGCCGAAGCCGCCCGCGAGGAAGTTCGCACGGCCGTGCCGGAAGCCGACAGCGCCGTCGCGGCCGCGAAAGCCAACCTCGATCTGGCGCAATCGACGTTTGGCCGCATGCAGGACCTGTTTCAAAAGAAGTCGATTTCAAACCAGGAGTTCGATGAGGTCTCGGCCAAACTCAAAGCCGCGCAGGCGGGCTACGACATGGCGCGGGCGCGGCGCGCCCAATTGAACGCCAAGCTGGCGCAAGGAGACGAGGAAGTGCGCTCCACCGAGGTGGCGCGCAGCTACGCCGAGGTTCTGGCGCCCTTCGCCGGCGTGGTCATCGCCAAATCGGTTGAACCGGGCAGTCTGGCTCTGCCCGGCGCAGCTCTGTTCACGATTGAACGCGAAGGTGCGTACCGCCTCGAAGCATCGGTGGAGGAGGGCCATTTGGCGGCTATTCGAGTTGGCCAGCCGGTGTCGGTGACGCTGGACGGCGTCGATCGCGCCATCGAAGCGCGGGTCTCGGAGATCGTGCCCGCGGTGGATGCCGCCTCGCGGGCATACACCGTCAAGATCGATCTGCCCGCCCTGCCGGCACTTCGCTCGGGCGTCTTCGGGCGCGCGGAATTCCAACTTGGAAGCCGGCCGCTGCTCGAGATTCCGGCGGGGGCCGTCACTGAGCGCGGCCAGTTGCAATCGGTTTTCGTAGCGGATAACGGCATTGCCCGCATGCGGCTGATCACGGCGGGGCAAAAGGTCAAAGATGGGGTTGAGGTGCTCTCTGGCCTCAGCGCCGGCGAAAAGGTGATCTTCCCGGTTCCGCAGGGTCTGGCGGATGGGGCCAGAGTGGAGGTCCGCCAGTGAAGGTGGAGCGCAAACTGGGGCCTGCGGGAACGTTCGCCCGGGTTTGGATCGGGTCGAAGCTGACGCCGCTGGTGATCGCCGGCTCGTTGTTGCTGGGGGGCTTCGCGGTGTGGAAGCTGCCGCGCGAGGAGGAGCCGCAGATCATCGTGCCGATGGTCGACGTTTTCGTGCAGATGCCCGGCGCGTCGTCTCGCGAAGTGGAGGAGCGCGTCACGAAGCCGATGGAGAAACTGCTTTGGGAGATACCGGGCGTGGAGTATATCTATTCGACCTCCAGCCCCGGCATGTCCATGGCGATTGTTCGCTTCCTGGTGGGGCAGGACGAAGAGAAGAGCATCGTGAGGCTGAACCAGAAGCTGAATGCGAACCTGGACCTGATCCCGCCGGGCGCATCGCCTCCGTTGGTGAAGCCTCGCTCCATCGACGACGTGCCGATCCTGGCACTCACATTCTGGAGCAAGCGGTACGGCGATTTTGAGCTGCGGCGCATCGCGGCGCAAGTAGATGACACGATCAAGCAGACGCCGGATGTCTCGGCGGTGGCTCTGATTGGCGGCCAGCGCCGTGAGATTCGCATTACTCTGGACGCATCGCGTCTGGGCGCTTACAACCTTTCCCCGTTGCAGGTGGTGGGAGCGCTGGGCCTTTCCAACCGCAGGACGCGGTCGGGTGAGTTTGCGAACGGCAACCGGCAATATCTCCTGGAGACCGGCCAGTTCCTGCGCACCGCCGAGGACGTTCGCAACGTGGTTGCGGGCGTTGCCAACGATAAGCCGATCTTTGTACACGACGTGGCCCAGGTGACCGACGGCGGCGAGGAGCCTTCGCAATACGTGCGCTTCTCCGAGGGGAAGGGGTTCTACCCGGCGGTTACGATTGCCGTTTCCAAGCGCAAAGGAACCAACGCCGTCACGGTGGGCGCGGACGTTTTGCATCGTGTTGAGGCGCTGCGGGGTACGGTGATCCCATCCGACGTTGAGATGACCATCACGCGGAACTACGGAGACACGGCGAAGGAAAAATCGAATGAACTGCTGTGGCACATGCTGATTGCCGTGATTTCGGTGAGTGTCCTGATCGCCATCACGCTGGGGCGGCGCGAATCGCTGATTGTATTTATCGCGATTCCGGTGACGCTGGCGCTGACACTCACGGTTTTCTATCTCCATGGCTACACGCTGAACCGCATTACGCTGTTTGCGCTGATTTTCTCTATCGGCATTCTGGTCGATGACGCAATCGTAGTGGTGGAGAACATCGTGCGCCATTGGCGGATGCCGGCCAATCACGGCCGGCCGCCGTTCGAGGTGGCGATTGAAGCGGTAGACGAGGTCGGAAATCCCACCATTCTGGCCACACTGGCCGTGGTGGCCGCGATTCTGCCGATGGCATTTGTGGGCGGGCTGATGGGGCCGTATATGCGTCCCATCCCGATCGGCGCCAGCGCGGCGATGATCTTCTCGCTGCTGGTGGCCTTCATCGTGACGCCGTGGGCCGCGGTGCGGATTCTCAGGCCGGGCCGGAATCACGAGGGCGAACGGGAGGACGCTTTCACGCGGCTGTACCGGCGCTTCATGGGAGGCTTGTTGCATCGGGCCGTCCTGCGGTGGAGCTTCGTCGGTGGCGTGGTGGTCTTGCTGCTGGCCTCGGTATCGCTGTTCTACTTCGGCTTCGTCAAGGTCAAGATGCTGCCGTTCGACAACAAGAGCGAGTTCCAGGTGATCGTGGATATGCCCACGGGCACGACGCTCGAAGAGACGGCGCGCGTGACGCAATTGCTCGCCGAAGAGACCGGGAAGCAGCGTGAGGTGGTGAATGTCGAGACTTATGTGGGAACGGCGTCGCCTTACAACTTCAATGGACTGGTGCGCCATTACTACCTGCGGCGCGGGCCGAATGTGGCGGATATTCAGGTGAATCTGCTGCCCAAGGCTGCGCGGGACCTGCAAAGCCACGAGATCGCCAAGCAAGTGCGGCAGCGCATTCAGCCCATCGCGGAGCGTTATGGAGCGCGGATCAAAGTTGCCGAAGTGCCGCCCGGTCCCCCGGTGCTCGAAACGTTGGTCGCCGAGGTATACGGCCCGAGCATGGACAGAAGGGTCGCCCTGGCGCGGCAGATCAGGGATTTGTTTCAGCAGACCAAGGGCGTGGTGGACGTCGATTGGTATGTGGAAGACGATCAGCCGAAGTACAGCTTGCGTGTCGACGAGGAAAAGGCCGCCATCAATGGCGTCTCCGAAGAGGACATCGCACACTCCATGCAGGTGGCCTCCGCCGGTTACGCGGCCGGTCTGCTGCATCAGGATGCGGAGAAGGAGGATGTTCCACTCACCGTGCGGTTGGATCGGGCGACCCGCTCAGACATCGAGCGAATCCAGAGCTTGAAGATCGGCGGGCGCAATGGACGGCAGGTGGCACTCGGAGAACTGGTACACGTCGAGAAGGCGATCGAAGATAAGAGCATCTACCACAAGAATCTGATGCCGGTGACGTATGTTACCGCCGACATTGCGGGAGAGATCGAGAGTCCGGTTTACGCGGTTCTCAAACTCGGGCCGGAGATCGACAAGATCAAAATTCCGGAAGGCTACCAGATCGAGCAGCACATGGCGGCCCTGCCGTCGGATTCCGAGCGTTACTCGATGAAGTGGGACGGCGAGTGGCACATCACTTATGAGGTGTTTCGCGATCTCGCGATCGCTTTCGCGGCGGTGCTGATCCTGATCTATGGGTTGGTAGTCGGGTGGTTCCAGTCGTTCGCGACGCCGCTGATCATCATGGCGGCGATCCCGTTCTCGCTGGTCGGCATCCTTCCGGCCCATGGCCTGCTGCACGCCTTCTTCACGGCGACCTCCATGATCGGCTTCATCGCCGGCGCCGGCATCGTGGTAAGGAACTCGATCATCCTGGTGGATTTTATCGAACTGCGTTTAGCCGAGGGGATGCCGCTCGATGCAGCCGTGATCGATGCGGGAGCGGTTCGATTCCGTCCGATGATGCTCACGGCCGCGGCGGTGGTGGTCGGCTCGTCGGTGATTCTGTTCGATCCCATTTTTCAGGGGCTGGCTATTGCGCTGATGGCGGGTGAGGTCGCATCGCTGCTGCTCTCGCGCATGACCGTCCCGGTGCTGTTCTATCTGGTTAACAAGGGAAGGAGAAAGCTCGCATGACGATAGATCGTTACCTGCGTATGATTGCGGGAGCGTTCGTGCTATTAAGCCTCGCGCTCGGTTATTGGGGGAGCCCGTACTGGTATTTGTTCACGGCGTTTGTCGGACTCAACCTGTTTCAGTCGGCTTTCACAAACTGGTGCCCGATGATGACCTTTCTGCGGAAGTTGGGCGTTCGCAGTAACTGAAGCGCCGGCAGAGGTTGTGCCGGGTCGACGTACTGCGGTTCCGGTTGGGCCTGAGACGTGATACGGTAGCGGCGGGAACAACCAGATCGATGAAACTCATAATTGCCCTGACACTCTTCTGCCTGCCCTCGCTCTTCGGAGCGGATTGGAAGCCGGCGGAAAGCCCGCTCACCACGCCCTGGACGTTGCAAGTGAATCCCGGCCACGCTCTGCCCGAATATCCGCGGCCGCAGATGGCGCGCAAGGACTGGATCAATCTGAACGGACTCTGGGACTATGCCATCCGGCCCCAACAGGATAGCGCGGCGGCGAAATATGACGGCCGCATTCTGGTGCCGTTCCCGGTGGAATCCGCGCTTTCGGGCGTCAAGCAGCCGCTCACCCCCGAGCAGCGGCTGTGGTATCGCCGCACGTTCACCGCGCCGAGCCTGAAAGGCAAGCGGCTACTTCTGCATTTCGGGGCCGTGGACTGGCGCGCCGAGGTGTGGGTCAACGGCAAGGCCATCGGGAAGCACGAAGGCGGCTATGACCCTTTCACATTCGACATCACGGCCGCGCTGAGGGGGAAAGGAGCCGAAGAGATTGTGGTGGCCGTATGGGATCCCAGCGACAGCGGTCCGCAGCCTCGCGGCAAACAGGTGCTGAATCCGAACAGCATCTGGTACACGGCGGTATCCGGCATCTGGCAGACCGTGTGGCTGGAGCCGGTCCCCGAGAAATCCATCTCCGAGCTTTCCATGATTCCCGACCTGGACGGGCGGAAGCTCCGCCTGACGGTACACTCCGATTCTCCGGGCGACTTCACCGCCATCGCCAGGCTGGGCGGGAAGACCGTTGGCAGGGTTTCCGGAAAGCTCAACCAGGAATGCGCGCTGCCATTGTCGGACGTCAGCCCCTGGTCTCCGGATGCTCCCACGCTATACGACCTCGACATTTCGCTGGGCAGCGGCGACCACGTCACCAGCTATTTCGGCATGCGCAAGATCGAGATTCGCCAGGATGCCGCGGGCATCCCCCGCTTGTTCCTGAACGGACAGCCACTGTTCATGATTGGCCCGCTGGACCAGGGCTGGTGGCCGGATGGCCTTTACACGGCGCCCACCGATGAGGCGCTCCGCTTCGATATCGAAACGCTCAAGAAGCTCGGGTTCAACATGTGCCGGAAGCACGTGAAGGTGGAACCGGCGCGGTATTACTACTGGTGCGACAAGCTGGGATTCATGGTGTGGCAGGATATGCCGAGCGCCATGCCCAAGGGGCATACGGCCGTGAGGCGCGGCGCCGCCGGTGACCTTGAATTCACGGCGCCGGAGGACGCCATCTTCCGGCGGGAGTTGGAAGCGCTGGTTCGGAACCTGGCGAACGTCACGAGCATCATCGCCTGGGTGCCGTTCAATGAAGGATGGGGCCAGCACGACACCAACAACATTTTGAAATGGGTGAAGTCTCTGGATGGGTCACGCCTGGTGAACGCACCGAGCGGATGGGAAGACCGCGGCTACGGCGACATGAAAGACATGCACGAGTATCCCGGGCCGGGCATGTATCCGGTGACGCCCGGCCGCGCGTCGGTGCTGGGCGAATTCGGCGGATTGGGCTTGCCGGTGGAGGGTCATCTCTGGTGGAACAAGCGGAACTGGGGCTATCGAACCTTCGAGGACCTTGCCAAACTACAGGCCGGCTATGAGGACTTGATGCAGAAGCTCGAACCGCTGGTCAGGCAGGGACTGGCCGCCGCGATCTATACGCAGACCACCGACGTGGAAGGCGAGGTCAACGGCTTGATGACGTACGATCGCAAGGTGGTCAAATATGATGCAGCGAAACTGGCCGAGTGGCACCGGCGGATTATAGCGGCGGGACGATGACGGGCGAGCGGCATCCCGTCATGCCATAAAATGCTAGAGTGTTTCCAGGATCTCGCGATCTCATGAAGATTACAGTGACCATCCCCGACGAACTTGCGGCTCAGGCAGAGGCGCGTGGCCTCTCCTTAGAGATCTATGTCCAGAGCCTGGTTGAAGAGGCCGGACGCAAGTCACTTCCGCCCCATCAGCCCAGGACGCCGGAGCAGATCGGGGCATTTTTCGAGGCGATGGCGGAGGGATCGCGTCAACTCCCTCTTTTGCCGACGGAGAGCTTCACGCGCGAGAGTTTCTATCAGGACCAGAACTGAGTGACGGCGTATCTGGTCGACACCAACATTCTGCTGCGGCTTGTCAAACCCGATGACCGCGACTACCCGCTGGTGCGATCGGCTGTACAGCAACTCTGGACGGCCGGCGAGGACCTCTGCTACACGTCGCAGAATTTGGCGGAGTTCTGGAACACGTGCACCAGGCCTGCCGAGCGGAATGGGTACGGTCTTTCCATTCCAGAGGCGGATCGCCGCGCCCGAAGCGTGGAAGACCAGCTTTCTTTTCTGGAAGACAATAAGGCTGTGCATTTGGAGTGGCGGAAATTAGTACTTGCTCATGCTGTATCCGGTGCGCAAGTGCACGACGCCCGGCTGGTGGCAGTCATGCACGTTCACCGGGTCACGCACCTGCTCACCTTCAACACGCGGGATTTTGTGCGGTATACAGGAATCATTCCTGTGCATCCGCAGAGCATCGAGCTCAGCCCGCAACAGCCTTAATGCTCCCGGCGGGTTTTTCAAAGAAATGCGTCTGTCGCCTTTTCGCCGTCCCCTTTTCGCCCCCGGGGATGTGCGGGATGAATTAGGGCCGCGCTGATAGCGCGGAGACGTTCCTCGGCGGGCCGCTTCGGCTCTAGTGAACTTTCCCGCTCAACCCGATCCGGTACGAAAGCAACTCCCTGTTGGCTCCCCTGACCTCGATGTTTTCGAGACCGAAAGGCCGATTGTCCGAACGCCACACGAAGCCCCCGAGTATTTGGCAAAGGTCTTGCGCATCGCTCACAAGCGCCCCACCTGGCATATCAAAAGAAGGATGAAGCGGCTCAGCCCCGGTGAGGTTCGTTAGAACCGTTGCGGTCTGGCCCCTGACACCGAAGCCCCGTACGATAGCCCGAACGTGCTCCGCCCACCGTGCATCCTCGATCTCGCTCTCGGCCTCCTGCCTCGTTTGAACATGCTTCGGTATCGCATAGACGCGGCCATTCGTTGAAGTGATGGTGTGCGGTGGCGCCACAGTGCCGGCTTTAACTGGCGGCGTCATGTGGGTGGCCTCTTTCCACCACGCGTTAAGAGCGTCCACGGCGGCGGCATCGTTTGCCGCATTGTCAGTGGTGGTCATTGAACATGCTGACAGGATGCCGAATATGAAGACGGCGACCGTGGTCAAGAGGTAGCCCGGTTCGCGAAGCCTTCTCATTCATTCCTCCTCGAAGCGGTCCCCTTTGACAGTGACGATTCTTATGGGCTTTCTGTCTGGCCCATAAATTGTGAGCTTCTTCTGATCCTGCTCCGGGCGCTTCAAGCGCTGTTCCTTAGCCCATGCCAAGAACAAATCGACAATTTGCTTTGACAGCCCGACTATCGCGGCAACTCCGAGCGGGGTCTGGATGAACACTTTGATGTGCTCCAGCGCATACGGTATCCATTCGCTCTCTTGCAGTGTGATTTGGATTTCGTATTCCGGGCCGAGCGCTGCGAGATCGCTTACGAAAGTTCGGCCTTCCAGCACAACTGCCCGGGATAGGGTTCATAGCGCCGCCCCCGATTTTGGAGGTTCATGGGTTCATTTTAAGGCTTTCCGCAAGGGGTGTCCGACACTTGGGAAAACAGGTGGGGAACAGGGGGCGAAATGGTGGGCGAAATGCGTCCGTCACCACCCGCAGACGTTGAGCCGGGTTCTTAGAAGGCATGGGTCGCGTCGCGCAGAATGTTATCGCGGAGCAGGGCTTCAGAGTCCTGCGATTCACCACGTCACAAGAAGTCGTTCCGTTGGCGGGCAACGCTCTCTTACGTTCGCGGCTCGGATCCGCGCCATCGAGGAGCTGGTTGATGTAGAGCTTCAGCCTGGCGTACTCGAAGATCCCCATGGACCGATCCTCATCGAGTTCCACCAGCACGTCGATATCGCTGTCCGCGCTGGCTTCTCCCCGGGCGACCGAGCCGAACACCGCGGCGTGAGACACGCCGAGCCGCCGCAACTCGTTCTGGTGAGTGCGGAGAGTTTGCAGAACGTCGCTAAGGGCCGCGGTCATCTTCCACCACGAGTCTACCAAACAGGCATGCCGCCCGCGGCGGAATCGCGGAATCGCGGGCAAAGCGGGGACAGCCATCCAATTCCAACGGCGGGAATTGGTAGCAGTCCCCGTTTTGCGGATTGCGAGGAAACATTCGCGGGACGGACACCGCTCCCTCACGGTCGCGGCTCGCATCGCGGTACACTCGGCCCCGCGGCTGGTGTATGCTCCATAGATAATGAGATCCCGTTTCCTATTTGTGGTTGCCGCCGGCGCTGCCATTGCGCTGCTCGCCCAGCAATACAGTCCCAGCCTCTACAACGGCATGCGCTGGCGCCAGGTCGGCCCCTTCCGAGCCGGACGCATCTCCGCCGTAGCTGGCGTCCCGGGTGATCCCGCCACGTACTACCTCGGCACCCCCGGTGGCGGAATCTGGAAGACGACTTCCGGCGGCGTCACCTGGAAGCCCATCTTCGACGACACGCACATGGACTCGGTCGGCTCCATCGCCGTGGCGCGCTCCAACCCCAACATCGTCTACGCCGGCACCGGCGACGTCAGCAGCGTCGAGAAATCGGTCAACGTGGGCAACGGCATGTGGAAGTCCGTGGATGCCGGCGCGCACTGGCAGCGAAGCGGCTTGCCGGACACTCACCACATTGTGGCGCTGGTGGTGGACCCGAAGAATCCCGACATCGTGCTGGCGGCCGCGCTGGGCCACACGTATGCCCGCAACGAAGACCGCGGCGTCTTTCGCACTACCGATGGCGGCCGCACCTGGAACAAGGTGCTCTACAAAGGCGACAACATCGGCGCGGTCAACATGGTGGCCGATCCGGACGACCCGCAGACGCTCTTCGCCGGGCTGCAGGTTTACCTGACGCTTCCCAACGCCGGCCGCGGTGGCGGCGGCGGTGGCCGCGGAGCAAGCGCCGAGCCGGACACTTCCGGCGCCGGCATTTACAAATCCACCGACCAGGGCCTCACCTGGACCGCCCTCACGGGCCACGGCCTTCCGGAATCCGGCATGGGACGCATTGGCCTGGCGGTGGCTGCCGGCACGGGCGGCCAGCGTGTCTACGCCGTGATGCAAGGCGGCATGTTCCGCTCCGACGACGGCGGCGCCAACTGGTATCGCAGCACCACCGACTCGCGCTCCAACGGCAGCGCCTATTTCAGCCAGGTCTACGTGGCGCCCGATAACCCCGACATCGTCTACGTCGTCCAGACCTCCATGTACCGCTCCACCGACGGCGCCAAGACCTTCGAGTCCTTCAAGGGCGCACCCGGCGGCGACGACTATCACGTCCTGTGGATTGACCCGACCAACGGCAAGCGCATCTTAGCAGGCGTGGACCAGGGCCCGACGATCAGCGTGGACGGCGGCCACACCTGGGATTTGAACTGGTACAACCTTCCCAACGGCCAGTTCTACCATATCTCCACCGACACCCGGTTCCCTTATTGGATCTACGGCACGCAGCAGGATAGCGGCTCCGCCGGAACCGCCAGCCGCGGCGCGTTTGGGCAAATCACCTTCATGGAATGGATACCCTCGGCGGGCGCCTACGAGTTCGGCTACATTCATGCCGATCCGCTGGACCCCACTATCGTCATGGCCAGTGGTCAAGGCACTATTGTTCAACGCTATGACGCGGTCAACCGCCAGATCCAAAACGTCTCGCCGCCACGCAGCGGAGGCTACCGTTTCGGCAACACGCCGCCGCATCTGTTCTCGTCCGCGGATCCGCACATCTTCTACCTGGGCGCGCAGTACCTGCTGGAGACTCGCGACCTGGGCCAAACCTGGAAAGCCGTGAGCCCCGACGTCACACTGGCGCCCGGCGAAACCGCGCCCCCTGCCGAACCAGTAGCGCCACCGGCCGAGCCACCTGCGGCCGGCGGACGTGGCGGCCGTGGCGCGGGCATCTCTGCCATCGCGCCATCGCCCATACGGGCCGGAGCGGTTTGGGTGGGTACTTCGAACGGCCACATTCAAATGACCGCGAACGGATCCGACTGGCACCATGTCACGCCGTCCGATGTGCCGGCCAACACTGCCATCCAACAGGTGGAGGCCTCGCCGCACAATATCGACACGGCCTTCTTTACCTTGGATCGCCACAACTCCAACGACTTCGCGCCCTACATCTTCCGCACCCGCGATGGCGGCAAAACCTGGACGCGCATCGTCTCCGGCATCCCGGAGAACGAAATCGCGCGCGTGGTGAAAGAAGATCCCGTCCGCGCCGGCCTGCTTTACGCCGGTACCGAACACGGCGCCTGGGTCTCGTTCGATTACGGCGATTACTGGCAGTCGCTGCAACTCAACCTGCCCACCGCGTCGGTGCGCGATCTCGAAATCCACGGAGACGACCTCGTGGCCGGCACTTACGGCCGCGCCTTCTGGATCCTCGACGACCTCACCCCGCTCCGCCAGCTCACGCCGCAGGTCTCATCCTCGAACGCGTACCTCTTCCGCCCGCAGACCGCCACGCGCGTCCGCAACGACACCGATTTCGACACCCCGTTTCCGCCGGAGCTGCCCACCGGCGCCAATCCGCCCGATGGCGCGATTCTGAACTATTATCTGAAGTCTGCTCCCGCGGGTCCGCTCACCCTCGGCATCTATGACGGCGCCGGCAAGCTGGTGCGCGAACTCACCAGCGTACCGCCGCCTCCCGAGCCCGAGCCGCAGCTCACCGTTCCCAACTATTGGATCGAGCGGCCTCACCCGCTTCCCGCCGCCGCCGGCATGAATCGCGCCGTATGGGATTTGCGCTACACGCCGCCGCCCTCGTTCAATCATTCGTACCCCATCTCCGCGCTCTATGGCAACACTCCCGCCGAACCCCGCGGCCCGCTGGTGGCTCCCGGCGATTACGAAGTCCGACTCATGGCGGGCGGCGCCACTTATCGCCAACCGTTGCATGTAATCATGGAGCCGCGCGTCAAGACTCCGCCACAGGGCATCACCCAGCAGCGCGACCTCGGCTTGCTGGTCTCCGAGGGCATGACCGCAAGCCACGCCGCCAATCAACAGGTAGCCGACCTGCGTGCCGCGCTGGCCGCATTGCAATCTCCGCCCGATGCCGCAGGCGCTTTGGCTACCAAGGCCGCCACCTTCGGCGGCGCACCCGCCGGCCGTGGAGGACGCGGCGGCGGTGGAGGCGGCGGCGGCCGTGGAGGTGGCGGCGGCACTACCGTCAACTTCCAGACCCTGAACGGCGAGTTCGGATCCCTCATGAACACCGTCGAGCAAGGCGACTTTGCTCCCACTCAAGCCATGCAGGAGACGTATCACGACGCTTGCCAGCAACTCACGCAGGCGCTCACCCAGTGGGAAGAGCTCAAGAGCAAGGAACTCGCCGCGCTCAACGCGCTTCCAGGCGCGAACAAGATTGCGGTCCCACCGCCAGCGCCGGCTGGGCCGGCCTGCGGAAAATAGAGGGACGAAGACTCAACACGGCCTGGAACCGAGCGATTGGAAATCCATGCCCACGGTTGGGGCGGAGGTTTGCGAGGTCCGGATCCACGGGGCCGGCGAGCACCGAGTCACTCCAGTTGTAGCGCGGCATGCGGAATAACGATTGTGCTTTCTGAACAGTGGGGCTGTACGGCAGGTTGGGCAAGCTAAAGCATGCCCCACTACGGCACGTTCTGGTCTACAGCGAGGTGGTATGATGCCTCCGAGAAGGCGATGACGGATTTCCTGTTTCGTTTTTGCCACGCAAGGCCGTAAAGGCACACTTCATGCGCATCTATATTTCGCTCATGGCGCTCGCGTTGTCGGGCGTTCCATTGGGTGCACAGACGCCAGCGATCTTCAACGTCGCGGCACGCCATACTACGAGTCTGAACGGCAAGTGGAAGGCAATCGTAGATCCGTACGAATCCGGATACTACGACGCACGTATGCAGCCGGACAAGAACGGCTACTTCCGCAACGCCAAACCGCAGGACAAGAGCGAGCTGATTGAATACGATTTCGACGCCGCGGGCCAGCTCGACGTCCCGGGCGATTGGAATTCACAGCGCGACAGCCTCTTTTTCTACGAGGGCACAGTCTGGTACCGGCAGACGTTCGACCACGCACCGAAAGCCAACACGCGGGCCTACCTCTACTTCGGAGCCGCCAATTACGAAGCGATCGTCTACTTGAACGGGGAAAAGCTGGGGACGCATACCGGCGGGTTCACGCCGTTCTCGTTTGAGGTCTCGGGGAAATTGAAGGAGAAGGGCAACTTCGTCGTGGTGAAGGTCGATAACAAGCGCCACCGCGACGGCGTGCCCACCGTGAATACCGACTGGTGGAATTACGGCGGGCTGACGCGCGATGTCCTGCTGGTGGAGGTGCCCGCGACTTTTGTGGCGGACTACTTCGTTCAATTGAAGAAAGGGAGCACGGACACGATCGCGGGATGGGTGCAGCTCGATGGTCCGCGGTTGAGCCAGCAGGTGGCCATCCGCATTCCGGAAGCGGGCGTGTCGGTCGCGGTGACGACCGATGCCAAGGGCCACGGGGAATTCGCGGTTGCGGCGCGGCCGGTGCTATGGTCGCCGGAGAATCCCAAATTGTACGCTGTGACAGTGGCTGCGGAAACCGACACCGTGAAAGATCAGATCGGTTTCCGCACCATTGAAGTGAAGGGTACGGACATTTTACTTAACGGCAAAAGTGTCTTCCTGCGTGGGGTGTCGATTCATGAAGAAGCGCCGTTCCGCGGCGGACGGGCATTCAGCGAAGCGGACGCGCGCACGCCGCTGGGCTGGGCCAAGGAGTTGGGGTGCAACTTCGTTCGCCTGGCGCACTATCCCCACAGTGAGAGTATGATCCGCGAAGCCGAACGGATGGGGCTGCTGGTGTGGTCGGAGACGCCGGTCTATTGGACGATCGAGTGGGAGAACGCGGAGACCTATGTCAACGCCAGCAACCAGTTGTCGGAAAGCATTGCGCGGGACAAGAACCGCGCGGCGATCATCCTCTGGTCGGTGGCGAATGAGACACCGGTGGGAGATGCGCGCAACGAATTCCTGCGGAAACTGGTGCGCCATGTTCGCGCCATGGATCCGACGCGGCTGGTGACGGCGGCCATGCTACATCACGGAGACTTCGGCGCCGGGCAAAGCGGAACCGAGCTGATTGACGACCTTGTGGGAGCCGACCTGGACGTGTTCGGCTGCAACGAATACATCGGCTGGTATGACGGGCTGCCGGAAAAGGCCGATCGCACGGAGTGGAAGTCGACGTATGAGAAGCCGCTGATCATGAGCGAGTTCGGCGGCGATGCGCTTTTCGGTCTGCATGGCGACGCGCTCACGCGGTGGAGCGAAGAGTATCAGGAGAACCTGTTCCAGCATCAGGTGGCCATGCTGAGCAAGATCCCGTTCTTGCGAGGCACTACGCCGTGGGTGCTGATGGACTTTCGCAGCCCGCGGCGCACGCTGCCCAACATTCAGGACTTCTTCAACCGCAAAGGGCTGGTGAGTCTGCGCGGCGACAAGAAGAAGGCCTTCTTCGTGATGCAGGAGTTCTACCGGAAAAAGGCTACAGAGTAGGAACGCACGTGCTGGAGGCTTTCTAACTTAGTGTGTGGTTTCAGAAGTCCGTTCACGTATTGCGAGAACGCTTGCTTATGCGCGCGGCTCCGATCAGAGCCGCGACCGTTAGGGACCGCTCTTCGTGGAATACGAGACCGTATTTAGGAAACAGTGTACTTAGTACAGCATTTCATTTGCAGAGCTGGGGGTTGCCCGGTATTGGGAGGAGAAGCATGCTGATGAGGCGCAGGCTCGGTAAGCAGGGACTTGAGGTTTCGGCCATAGGTCTCGGCTGCCTCGGAATGAGCCAGTCGTATGGAACACCGGACGACCAGGAGTCGATCGCGACGATCCACCGCGCGGTCTCGCTCGGTGTCACTCTGTTTGATACCGCCGAAGCCTACGGCCCATTCAAGAATGAGGAGTTGCTGGGACGCGCGCTGAAAGGCAAACGCGACCAGGTGGTAATCGCCACCAAGTTCGGCTGGCGTTTTCAGGATGGCCAAATGGCGGGAAGGGACAGCCGGCCGGAGCACGTCAAAGAGGTCGCCGAGCGGTCGCTTCGCCGCCTCGGGACGGACCGCATCGATCTGTTCTACCAGCACCGGGTCGATCCCCAGGTGCCGATCGAAGAGACCGTCGGCGCGATGGGCGACCTGGTCGAACAAGGCAAGGTGCGTTTCCTGGGGCTCTCGGAAGCCGGCGTCGCCAATATCCGCCGGGCACACGCCACGCATCCCATCACAGCGCTGCAAAGCGAGTACTCTCTCTGGGAGCGGAATCTGGAACCGGAAATCATTCCGCTGATTCGGGAGCTGGGTATTGGTCTGGTGCCCTACTGCCCGCTGGGCCGCGGCTTCCTGGCGGGAAGCGCCAAACGGGCGGAAGAGTACCCTCCGACCGACTGGCGCTGGGGCGATCCGCGCTTTCAGGGCGAGAACTTTGATACCAATATGCGGGCCGCTTCCGTCGTCCGGGAGCTGGCCGCGCAAAAGGGTGCGACCGCCGCCCAGATCGCGCTGGCCTGGCTGCTGCACAAAGGCGAAGACATCGTACCCATCCCAGGCACCAAGCGGAGGAGTTATCTCGAGGAGAACGTGCGTGCGGCGGATGTGACACTGAGTTCCACGGAGATGGAGCGCCTGGATGCGTCGCTCGCGCCCGATGCCGTCGCGGGCCCCCGATACAACGACCGGCTAAAGGTGTTCATCGATCGATAGCGGCCGCGGACTTCGGCCAGCAGCAACTGCCTTCTCCCTGTCAAGCCCCTGGTGCTGATGTGAGGCCTCGCTCCGGTCCTTGGGTAGAGCGGCACATCCGTCTCCCCGCCTTCTCCCGGACTCCCTGCCGTCCAGTTCGCGCGCAGCGCGTAGTGGGTTGTGATATTCCTTGAGAATCAGGTAAACACATGCGGAAGTCCATACTCATCGCTCTGGCCGCCGGGATGGGGACAGCTCTGACGGCGTTTTCTCAAGCCGCGCCGCCGGCTGCGGCGCCGCAAACACCACCAGTCCGGCAGACACCTCTGGCAGGAGGGCAGCAGAGGCCTCCGGCACCGCCGCCTTACACCTGTGACCCGGTCAACCCCAACGCCACGCCGGAGGCGCGCGCGCTTCTGAAGACTCTGTGCGCGATATCGGGCAAGGGCATCCTGTCCGGGCAGCACAATTATCCGAACCAGCGCTCGCAGGATACCGACCGGGTTTTCGCGGCCACGGGGAAGTCTCCGGCCATCTGGGGATCGGATTTCGGATTTCTGGACGGCGAAGACAAGGACTCCATCATCCACCGCGACCTGATGATCGAGGAGGCCAAGAAGCAGGCGGCCGCCGGATCGATCGTCTATCTGTGCTGGCATATGTTGCGGCCGACTGAGGATGAACCCGGCAAGGCGGGCGATAACGGCGGGACCAGCGAAAGCTGGCGCGGCAGTGTCCAGGCCCACCTCACCGATGAACAGTGGCAGGAACTGATCACGCCCGACACGCCGCTACACCAGCGCTGGGAAAAGTATATGGACACGGCGGCGGAGTTTCTTAAGCAACTTCAGGACGCCCATATTCCGGTGCTGTGGCGACCGATGCACGAGAACAACGGTAACTTCTTCTGGTGGGGCGGGCGGCCGGGCCAGTACGGCACGGCGCAACTTTTTCGTGAGGTCTACTACCGCATGGTCAACGTGCACCATCTGGATAATCTGCTTTGGGTATGGAACCAGAACGGCCCCGCCCCGTTCGGTGAGTTCCACCAGTTCTTCCCTGGGCAGGCATTCTGCGATGTGGTGAGTTACGATAACTACCGTACGCTGGACGAGCGGTATTACTGGGAGATTTTGGATCTGGCCAACGGGAAGCCGATTTCGCTCGGCGAGGTGGGGACTCCGCCTCCCGCCGATGTTCTCAAGGCCCAGCCTAAGTGGGTCTGGTTCATGGACTGGGCGGGTGGCGTCGACCGGCGGACCGAGCAACTGAAGACGGCGTACAGCAACCCTTGGGTGATCAGCCGGGGCGATCCACTGCCGAAAGACCCACCCAAGTAATAAGAGGTGCAAATGATGACATCTCCAAGATGCATGACTCGAAGATCGTTTCTGGCCGCAAGTGGCCTGGCGGGAGTGGCACTCTCCGCTTCTGGTAGCCAGAAGATCGTAGTCGGGCTCGAACTTTACTCCGTGCGCGGGGAACTGGCCAAGGATCTGACGGGGACGGTGCGCGCGGTGGCCAAGATGGGATACCAGGTGGTGGAATTCTTCTCGCCCTACTATAGCTGGACGGAAGATTACGCCAAGCAGGTGCGCGGGCTGCTGGACGATCTGGGGATCAAATGCAACTCAACGCACAACGGGGCCGACAGCTTCACGGCGGGCGGCATACAAAAGGCCATCGATTTGAACAGGATTCTGGGAACGAGGTTCGTGGTGATGGCCAGTCCGCCTCCCGTGACTGGGCTGGATGGTTGGAAGAAGCTGGCGGATCAACTGAGCCAGGCGGTGGAGACGCTAAAGGCCGCGGAGTTGCGCGGCGGATATCACAATCACCAGTTCGAATTCCAACCGGTTGACGGGAAGCGGCCCATCGAGGTTCTGGCGGCCAACACCCCGAAGGAGTTTATGCTGCAACTCGACGTGGGGACGTGCGTGGAAGCGGGATCCGATCCGGTGGCGTGGATCAACGCGAATCCAGGGCGGATCAACTGTATCCATTGCAAGGACTGGGCGCCGGGCGAAGGCAAAGGGTATCGAGTTTTGTTCGGGGAAGGCGATGCGCCGTGGGACAAGATTTTCCAGGCTGCCGAGGACGCGGGCGGGATAGAGTATTATCTGATCGAACAGGAAGGCAGCCGGTTTGGGGAGTTGGAAACAGCGGAAAGGTGCCTGGCGGCGTGGAAGGCAATGAAAGGGTGAGAATGCGAATCAGGTGTGCGCGTTGGATGACGGCGGCCGTGCTGGTAGCGCCGGCGATGATTGCCCAACCGGGAATCTTCGAAGGCCACGGGGACGTCGGCACGGTGCTGCATCCGGGGTCGGTGGAGTATGAGGCCGCCCAAAAAACCTATCGCATCACCGCGAGCGGCGAGAATATCTGGGGGACCGCGGACGCGTTTCACTTCGTTTGGAAAAAGGTTTCAGGCGATGTCTCGGTGACCGCCGAGATATCGTTCGTCACCACCACCGGAGATCCGCACAAGAAGGCGGTGCTCATGGTGCGGCAAAGCCTGGACGCCGATGCGGCGTACGGCGACGCGGCGGTGCACTCCAGCGGACTGACTTCGCTGCAATCGCGCGAAGAAAAGGCCGCGGCCACACACGAGGTGCAAGCCAACGTGTCCTCGCCGAAGCGCGTGAAGATTACCAGGGCGGGAGCCTATTTATATATGTCCGTGACCGGGGAAGGAGAGGAACTGCACCTGGCCGGCGGATCGATGAGGGTGGCGCTGCAGGATCCTTTTTATGTTGGGATCGGGGTAAGTGCGCATAACAAGGACGCCATCGAGACGGCGATCTTCCGCAACGTGGAGGTGGCGCCCGCGCCGGCGGCCTCGGGGCAGGCGAAGCTCTATAGCACGCTGGAAACCATCACGGTGGCGTCCACCGACCGGCGCGCGGTATACGTAGCACCGGGGCGGTTCGAAGCGCCTAACTGGTCGAAGGACAACCTGCTGCTGTTCAACGGCGACGGGCGGTTGCATCGCATCCCCGTCGATGGTGGGAAGCCCGAGACGATCGATACGGGATTCGCCACCCGGCTGAACAACGACCACGCGATCTCGCCCGACGGCACGATGTTGGCGATCAGCGATCAATCCCAGGAACCGCGGCAGTCGTTGATTTATGTGGTGCCGATGGGCGGCGGGACCCCTCGCAAGGTCACGGAGAAGTCGCCATCCTACCTTCATGGTTGGTCGCCCGATGGGAAGACGCTGGCATTCTGTGGAGAGCGCAATGGCAACTTCGATATCTACACCATCCCGGCAGCCGGGGGCGAGGAAACGCGCCTGACCACGGCGGAGGGGCTGGACGACGGGCCGGAATATTCGCCCGACGGGAAGTACATCTACTTCAACTCGGTCCGCAGCGGGCTGATGCAGATCTGGCGGATGAAGCCCGACGGCAGCCAGCAGGAGCAGGTGACTCCCGACGATGTGTTCAACAACTGGTTCCCGCACATCTCGCCGGACGGCCAGCGGATGGTCTTCCTCACCTATGAAAGAGGCGTGAGCGGGCACCCCGAAAACAAAGACGTGACGCTGCGCATCATGACCCTGGCGAACCGTAGAATCACCGTGTTGACGAAGCTCTTTGGCGGCCAGGGGACGATCAACGTGCCCTCGTGGTCGCCCGATGGATTGAGACTGGCGTTCGTGAGCTACCAACTCGCACCGTGAGTGGTATGAGTGGTGCTTCGTGTCCTTGCACGGGACCACCACGCAAACCGCGGCCTGCGCAATGAAGCTTCCAAAGTCCGCCAGCCCGGCGATCGCACGGAGCATTTCCCTCTCTAGGACCGCCACGACGATACATCGTTGGGGGAAGGGGTGGAGTGGCCCGCTATCCCACCAGCCGCGGCAGCTCCGTCATCGGTCCCATCCACTGCAGTTCCCGCTCGATGTCGGGATGCAGGCGGTACTTCTTCTGCACGGCGGCGATCTTCTCCCCGCGCACTTCGATCTTCGCCATGTCGTACTGTCCGACGCCGAAATCCGAGCAGAAGCGCAGATAGCCGAGCCACTCGGGGTTGATCCCCATAGTCTCCACCGCCACCCTGTCGGCCGCCACAAAATCGGTCGACGCAATCGCCAGCCGGGAGGCCACCGGCGTCCCCATGGACGGCCCGTTGCCTTCCATCCCTTCGTACCCGTCGATCACCGAGGTGCCCCAGAACGGCTTGAGCGCCTCCGCCGCCAAAAAGATGTTGTAGTTCGTCTGCCGCAGACCGTTGTGCACCACCCGCTTGTCGTTCCACTGCGGCTCACCCCGCAGGCTATGGAGCGGCGCACCCAGCGCCATGTTCTTCACTCCGAGCGACGCCACCACGACGTTGTGCGTCTTGAGCATCGACGCGCAAAAGATGTAGGTTTCCGGGTCGAACAGCCGTGCCGCCATGCGCGCCGGCTTGGCGTGCAGGTCGTAATCGAGCATGGCCACGACTTTGAACTTCGCCTCGCGGTTCAAATCGATCAGATCCACCTCTTGAGGCTTCCGGTCGGCCACAAGCTGAGCGTACTTGAAGTTATCGAACCCCTCCAGGGTGTCGTCCGCCGCCGACTCGACTATGTACACCGGCCCCTGGAACCGCGGCGCCAGGTAGTCCAGGATGCCGTGGATGCTGTCGGCGTGGGTAGCCGCCAGTTGGTTCACCGTGGAGACGTTGTTGACCTTGATGGCCACGCTTTTCTTGGTGTTCAAGACTGGTTGAATCTGCTGATCGATGGCCGTGAGCGCCTCAAAAACGTTCGTTCTGCGGCTCTCACCCCTGGTCAGCGACACCACCGAAGGAGCCGCGTTGGCGCTCCGGATCTGCGCCAGCAGCGGCCGCAGCATCGGTGTCAACGCCGTCAACTGCAACACGGATCGACGAGAGAATTGTGTTGGCATAGGCCGTCTCCCTGGCTACAATGGGATTTTAGCACCTATAAGTCTTGTCAGATTCCGAAATTAAGAAACCAAGTGAGGTAAACCTCATGAGTCAAAAGTCTTCTCGCCGCAGCTTCCTGGCTGCCGGGCTTGTTTTGCCCGCCGCCGCCTCCGCGTCCCGTTCCACCCAACAGTCTGCTCCGGCGGCGCCGCCGCGCCCCGGGCAAACTTCCAAGCCATCCGGTGGGCCCGCCTTCCAGTACCGGACCCTCGGCAAGACCGGGCTCAGGGTCACTTCCCTCGGGTTCGGCTGCATGATCACTTCCGACGGCAGTGTGGTCGAGCGTGCCGCCGATCTCGGCATCACCTACTTCGACACCGCCCGCAGTTACATGGGCGGCAATAACGAGCGCATGGTCGGCGCGGCCCTCAAGCGAAAGCGCAAGGACGTTGTGCTTTCCACCAAGACCGAGGGCAATTCCAAACAGGAAGCCCTCGCCCAACTGGACAAGAGCCTCCAGGAACTGGCCACCGATTATGTCGATATCTGGTACCTCCACGGCAAGACCACGATTGGCGCCGTCACCGACGACCTGGTCGAAGCGCTCCAGGCCGCCAAGAAAGCCGGCAAGACCCGCTTCGCAGGCGTCAGCACTCACGGCGGCCAGCAGGATCTGATGCCCTGGCTCGCCAAGAACCCCAACATTGACGTCATCCTCACCAGCTACAACTTCACCATGCCGCCCTTCATGGACTCGGTCATCGCCGAAGCCGGTAAGGCCGGCAAGGGCATCGTCGCCATGAAGGTCATGGCCGGCGGCACGCGCCGGGGCCGCGCCGGCGATCCCGGCATCGAAAAGCTGCGCCGCGAAGGGGCTCTCACCTCCGCGCTCAAGTGGGTGCTGCGCAATCCCAGTCTTGGCACCACCGTGCCCAGCATGACCGACATGGACCAGTTGGACGCCAATCTCATGCAAATGTCGATTCCCTTCGGCGCAGCCGACGAAAAGATCCTGGCCGTCCACCTGCGCGAGATCACCCCGTTCTACTGCCGCATGTGCGGCGAATGCGCCGGCCAGTGCCGGCAGGGGCTGCCGGTGGAGGACGTGCTCCGCTTCGTCACCTACGCCGATGGCTACGGCCAGTTTTCTCTGGGTCGCGAACGCTATCTGCAACTCCATCCCTCGCACGTCTCCGCGCGCTGCGAGAATTGCCCTGGATGCACGGTCCAATGCCCCTACGGCGTGCAAGTGGCGGCCCAGATGGCCCGCGCCCAAGCGTTGTTCGCATGCTAGCTGCCCGCTTCCGGAGTTTCTGTACCGCTCCCTCAGAAGCCATGAGAGAGTCAGTTGACAGGCGAAAGCGCCTGTCCCACAAGGACGGAAGTCCTTGCGCACCAAAGTGGGACAGACGCTTTCGTCTGTCAACCGGGCGCTTCAGAGACACTGGACTAGTGCGCCTGGGCGCGGCGGTCTTAATTGGCATGGCTTGGTTTGCGATTCCCGCCACCGCCGCCGCGCCAACCTGCAACCTGGTTCCGGGCTGGACGCAGCACGGCAACGCGCGCTCCTACGCGCCCGAGAACCTGTTCAACTACATGGACGGCAACGCCGAGGCCTACCTGCTCTACGGCTTCGTGGGGATGCAAGGCGTCAATTGCGAAAGCGGCGGCGTCACGCTGGTCATCGACATCTCGGAGTTCGGCGATTCCGATTCCGCCTTCGGCATGTTCTCCGCCAACCGCGATCCCGACAAGCCCTCCGCCAATCTCGGCATGGGCGGCCAGATCGTGCCCCGCCACGCCGCTTTCGCCAAGGGCCGCTACTACGTGGAAATCGCCGCCAACCCCGAAGGGGACCACACCGCCGCGCTGCGGCAATGGACTGCTGCGCTGGAGAAGACGGTCGAAGGCTCCTCCACCCCGCCCGCCGCCCTGGCCTGGTTCCCCGCGGAACGGCAGCAGTCTGTGCGCCTGATTCCGGAAAGCGTCCTCGGCATCGGCCTGTTGAAGCGCGGCTACGTCGCCCAATACGATTTTGGCAAGGCCTTCGTAGTAGTCGAAGAATCCGCCGCCACCGCCGCCGCCGTCATGGATAAGCTGCGCGCCAGATTCGCGTCCGCCATCCCCGCCAAGATCGGGGATGAAGCCTTCCAGGCCACCGACCCATACCTCGGCCGCCTCTGCATATACCGAAAAGGGCGCTACATCTCCGGGTACGCATCCGTCGCCGGCGGCCAGGACGCCGCAGCCCTGGCCACAACTCTAGCCGCGCGCATACAGGCCCGGTAGGCAGGTGCAGTAGCGTGTGCCCGACCTGCATTTCGCTCAGTGCCTCCGCGCCCGATTCCAGGTTCCGGCCTACTTCACGCCGCCCTGCATCGCCTGTTTGGCAAACTCTCCCGAGGGCGTCAACGTGTACTGCCAGTCGCTGATCAACGTCGGCCCCCACTCCGGATCGAAGCACCACACCATCCAACTGATCCCTTTCCCTTCGAGATACTTGATGATCGAGGGCCCATACGGCGCCGCCCCATTGGCTGCCCCCACGCCCGCATTGCCGCCCCTGCCGCCGGGCGGTCCGAATCCGCCGAACTCGGTGGCCACCACCGGATACTTTGCCGCCGCGAATCCGAAATCTTCCTCCCACTTGGGCTCCCACGGCTGCGGCCGTTTATTGGAATAAGGATGCGTGACGTAGCCGATCCCCTCCGCCGCGATTGGCGCTAACCGCAGCGGCGTTAAGTCATATGCCCAATCGAACCCCGCAACCAGCGGTATCACCTGCTGGTTGTAGGCCCGGATCACCGAGATCTGGTCCTCCTGCATTCTCTTCCACTCCGCCCAGTTGAGAGGCCCGAGCTGATTGTTGAACGTGGTCGGCTCATTGAACAGCTCGAAGAACGCTACCGTGTTGTGCCCCGGGAAATGCCGCGCCACAGTGCGCCAGAAGTTGTAGGTCCCCTGCTGCGAGGTGTCGTACATCGGATCCTGGAACAGCCCCGTGGTCAGGTTCCCGATGGAATGCCAGTCGATGTCGATATACATATCGAGGTCGGTGCACCACTCCACAGCCTGATCGAGCAGCTTCAGGTATTCTGCCGGCGTCCGCTCGCGCCATGCTACCGGATGGACCGGAATGCGCACCACCTTGGCGCCCATCTCCTTTACCTTGACGAAGTGGTCCTTGCTCCAGTGGCCCTGCATTTGCAGCTTGTCCGGATCGGAGATCGCCAACCCGCGGAACAGCACCGTATTGCCCTGGGGATCGACAAACTTGTTCCCCTTGACCGAAATCAGCGGCATGTTTTTCGCGTTGACCGCATAGCCCCGCCCGCCCGGGGGCCGATCGGCCCACCAGCGATGGGTCCGCTCCGGCGCCGTCTGCGCCGGCGGAGAAGTCTGCGCCCACGCGGAACCGGCCGCAACCAGCAACGCCATCGTATTCAAGAGAGCCTTCATTCCACTACCTCCGTTGAGGACGATAACAAACTGCACCCGGGCTGCGCCAGTACATCTCGCTCGAATCGCCCGGCGGGCGAGAATTGGGGATCATTGTCGATTGGCGTGTGCTAGACTCCTGTTTGAAATGACTGGTCACTGTGGGGCGGCCAATCCTGGCCGCAGCCGCCTTTCAGGCGGCTCTCGCCTGCCGTATGACTGTCCATCTATTTCTTGGACGCTGCTCTAGCGTGAAGAATTCGCGTGGGAGCGTTTGCCTGACCCTTGGTCTGGCACTGGGCAGCCTGGCGGCGTAGATTCCGCAAGCCGCTGCTGGTGAAGCGTAAGAAGGGAGTGTCTTATGAAACGGACATGGTTCGTAACCGCCGTGGCGGCGATTCTGTTTTCAATTTTTCTGATGGTGAGGTTGCGGGCCCAGCCGGTGGCCGATTCGCTGATCGAGGGGTTCCGTCTGGTGGAGGTGGCCTCGGTTTCGGACGCCATGGAGCAACTGTATAAACAACGCGCCTATATGTCGCATGAGATGCGGGCGCTTTCCACCGCTAAGTTCGCCGGGCCGGCGGTGACGGTCCTGCTGAAGAAGGAAGAGCACCAGGAAGGGTCCAAGGCGTCGGAAGGCATGCTGGACGCGATCGACAACGCCAGGCCGGGGTCGGTCTACGTAATGGTGCTGGAAGACGGCGGCGATTACGCGGGCATCGGTGCTCTGATGGCGACCGCCATGAAGGTCCGCGGGCTGGCGGGTGCGGTGATCGACGGGAGCGTGCGCGACACTCCGCAGATCCGCAGGCTGCAGTTCCCGGTATACAGCCGGGGCGTAGTGCCTTCGACGACCATCAATCACTACCGTTTCGCCGGCGTGAACATCCCGGTGATGTGCGCGGGAGTGCGGGTGAATGCCGGCGATATTATCACGGCCGACGAAGATGGAGTGGCGGTGGTGCCGCGCGCGAAGGCCGAAGAAGTTCTGAAGAAGGCCCAGGCTCTTGACGATACCGAACACAGCATGCTGCCATTCATCGAGAAGTACAAGTCGATCAAAGAGGCGGTGGCTAAGTTCGGGAGGATATAGAACCGGGCAGTTGAACAGACTTTGGGCTTCGCTGGCAAGGGCTGGCAGGGACCACATCTACGGTTGGGATCTACGATTTTACGGTCAGTTGGCGCGCTCCTGGCGTGACGGGGCATATCAGAATTCATCGTAGAATACAGCCCTGAAAAGGCTGGCGGCGGCGGTTCAAGTCCGTCCCTGGCCACCATCTTTTCAGTAGTTTACAGACCTTCAAAACGCAGTTTCATTCCATTTCATTCCAAAACTTTTGGCTCGTCGGATTTGCCTCCGTGGAATGAGGCAGTGTTTTGGGCGCAGTTCTCTGGCAGGGTCGGGGTTTCGGCCCTGCCATTTTCGTATCAGCCGCAGAATCGCTCCGCAGACGTAATCGCTGTAAGCGTCGTAATCACCGTCATCACCACGCCAGTCCCTTCCAAAGTGGCCGCTGCACGCACATAGCGCCTCTCAGTTCGATCATCACCAGCCCGGTGGACTCGCAGCATCCCCGAAACGGCAACGCACACAGCGCCCCTACTCACCTTCTCCACCCTGCCTGATCTTCGCTGAAGTGCGGTAAACTTACCGATCAAAGGAGTTGTAAAAAATGCCAGCATTCTCCCTCTCCCCTGACGATATCCGTTGCGAATCGTTGATGGCCCGTCGAAACTACCATCGGGAGCATCTGATCGCTCCTCTTGAGCGGCGTTTGGATTGGTTGAAAGAATTCAGTTTTCGTTCATGGCCGTGGATGGCCGAAGAGCGCCAACAGGTTGAGTCGGAGATTGCCGAAACCCAGAACATCATCGCCGGAATTGAAGCAGAAATTCGGGCTATGGGAAAGAATGCCGATATCATCGAAGGCGTTCACATGGACGAGAACTACCGTCCATAGACCGCTATTGAAAGCCAAATGGACGGCTGAAGGAGGTCAAATCATGCCATCAAGACGAACCACATTTGGAATTCTGTTGCTGTTCCTCCCACTGCTGCTGCGTGCCCAGTCTACTGAGTCTCCAAGTCTTCGCAAGTACCTTCAGCCAGCGGGAATCACAAAACTAGATTGGCTGTTGTTGAAGATTCAGGTAGAGTCATCATTGTCTCAATCTAAGCGGTGGGATGACTACGATCTTGTTGATTCAGTAGTCCTGTATACGGCTAAGGAAAGACTTGTTGGGATGACGTTTCTTGTAAACAAGAAAAGCTACATCGCTTCGCCTGATGACCTTTTGAAAAGAGTCTTTGCGGACGACATAGCTAAAGCGTGCAAAGTTTTGGTTGCAACCATTCCCGAAGTTAAACATTGTGCAAATGTGTTTGCGAACTTCGTAACGATTGATGTGGATGGGGTGATCGCAAGTGGCTACGACGGTAAAGTGACTCTGACGCCACGAAATTAAAGTTGGATATCTGCTATGACATGTGTTGATAATGTGAAGGGCGGATGAAATGGACGGGCCAACGAAAAAGGAGAATTCGGAACTGCTGACAGAGGCCGAACAAGCCGAAATCTTTAGAGCAGAGCAAGAACTGCTAGCGGGATGGATCAAAAACTTATCGCCGGAAGAATCAGGGGCGTGGTTGGACGCTCACGAAGAAGATGTCGTCGCCAAAAGATCCGAAGTAGAACGGGAAATTGCTGATTTCGAGGCAGTCATGCAGGTTGAACGGGGTGGTAGAAATCCAGTCGAAGCGATGGAGAGTCTTCGGAAGAAGCAGCACAAGACTCTCTCCGAAGCGGAAGCATTGGACTGCTATGATCGCATCAAGTTCAAGCTAATCCGACTTTGTTATAACCTGACCCCTGTGAGCCAAAAGATCGTGAATCTGTTGGAAGCACGAAGAACAACAACGAAGGCTGACTTTCAGCGACTGTTAGCGACATCGGACCCGGAGACGCTAGAGCGATGGGAAGCCCTATGGAAAGAGTGGCAACACCAGGAGGACAAATCAGCCTCGTAGACACGGAGCCGGTACTAGACATGCCAACTAGAACCCTTCTCTGCGGCGAATCTCTTTTATGGCATACTTCAGCAAAGAAACCGAAGAAGAAGAAAGGATGGTCCGGTTGGTCTGATGGACCGGACCAAGGGGCACGAAGTTTCCTCCGTCTGGTTTGATATTATCAGACCGCCATTTGGATAAAGTTCCGCTTGCCGAATAAGCGTAGTGCCCACCTCTTGTGTCTGGGACGAAGACCTTATGCTCTTCCCAAGCGACTAGGTAAAGGGGAGAATCGCCAACAGTACGGTTGATGTACTCTTCAGAGCCGGATTCCAAGGCAACCTGCGCACCTGATTCGTTGGCGTGCACTATGCAAACGCCAGCGTACTCTTTCTGATTGCCATCCTTTTTATACCAATTGCTCTGCTGTTTGTTTAACCCAACCATTTTCAAGTTGACAGTAAGTTCATCCTGCTCAACCATCACAAAGAACACTTTGCAGGGTGCCTGATCTTTAGGTTTTCCGATCAATACACCAGCAAGACCCACCAGCAGTAGAATGACGGCGGCGACCTTCTTCATTGTGCCCTCTTCCCCGACTTGGGATGGATGGGACCGTGAGCAAAACGGTCCCGGCGAAAAATGTTAGCATATTTCGCCGGGTATTTTGTGGGAAGCCACGGTTGCGGTGGGTTGGCCGTTTATTGAAGGCGTGGTAGGGGCAAAGGAACTTCGGCGGAAACAGGGACAGCCTGATCCGTACCTTGAGTTGCTAATGTCAATCGGAACTGCCGATGGGCAGCCGGTGACACGTTGTCTTGTGCGCCTTTACTGTGACTAAAGATCCGCGCTCCAAATCAGCGCCGAACCCAATGAGTACCTTCCGAACCAGCTCGACAATCTCCTCAGCACCCAAACCCCGTATGCGCAGTCGAGTCACGGAAGGTCCACTCGCCCCGGAGACGGCCAGGATCGAGTGAAAGTCCGCGTCCAGAGTCACCACGATCGCGTTCTTTCCCAAAGACCAGGCAAGTATCGCATCGCCGGCGGACTTACCCATCCCGATTTCCCCGGCATGCACTCAGATCCGAGGGCGCGCAGACGAGCTGCGGCGTCTCGCGGAATCCCCTGATCCAGGACCAGGCGTAGGGCCGCGATGTCAGTCAAGCGGCGTTACTTTCCGCCGCGCTGTCCTCAAGGTTGGCGGCCGCGAACTCGAGCGCCTGCTGAACGTCGTCCGGCTCCAGTTCGGGATAGTTCCGGAAGAGGTCGTCCCGGTTAGGATATTGCGCCACGGCCTCCACCACTCGACGAACCGTCAGCCTCATGCCACGGATGCACGGCTGGCCGTTCATCTGGTTGGGGTTCCAGGTTATGCGATCAAAGGGCTGCATCCCTCCTATTCTGATACATTTCGCGTCCCCTCGCGGCGCCGGCATCGCTGTCCTGAAACGCCCCTCACGGCAGCAGGCAAGCAGGAATCTCAGTGGTTCAGGCAGAAACAGGCTTTCCCGAACCTGCCGCGCCCTTGAAATCCAAGCCGTCCCGGTTTCCGGTCCCCTTCTTGCGGGCGGGCTTGCCTACTTCTTCTTATTGATCTCGTCCAACCGTTTCTTCAGATAGTCGTCGTATTCCTTGCGCAGCGCGGGGTCGCGCGGGCTGCCATAAATCTCGCTGGACTTGTATTTGCCCTCGGCGAACTTCATGCGCGTCCACTCGTCGTGAATATGGACGCGGTCGGCGCTGTCGAGAACCTGCTGCACCATCTGGGGAGGAATGAAATATACCCCCTCGGGGTCGCCCACCACCAGATCGCCGGGCATCACCGTGGCATTGCCGATGCGGATCGGAATGTTGATGCCGGTGAGCGTGACGTTGGTCAGATAACTGGGGTGCGCGTGACGGTAATACAGGGGCATGTCCATTTCCGAAATGCCTTCGAGGTCGCGGATGCTCCCATCGACAACGATCCCGCCGGTCTTAGTGGTCCGCATGACGTAGTAGAACAGGTTGTCGCCGACAATCGTGCCGTCTTCATTCTTCCCGAACAGGTCGGCCACCAACACGTCCCCCGGTTGCAGCATGTCGATGGCGGTCTGGTTGTTCAGGCGGCCAAGGCCGGCAGCCTGGGCATGGGCTTGGGCCACCTCTTCGAGATCCTGGCGCTGGGGCATGAACTGGACGGTGAAGGCGCGGCCGACCAGCTTTTTGCCGGGATGCAGCACCTGAAAGCCGTCGGCGTACTGATTGTGGAAGCCGCCGCGGCCGCCGCTGAGAACGCCGAAGACTTCTTCCGATGCCAGGCCGCGGGCGCGGTCGATCATGGCATCGGGCACCTTCGGGCGGCCATCGGGGAAGCGTTCGAAGGGGTTGGCCTTGGTGAGTTCGATCAACTGGTCCTTGGACAGCGCAAACACCTGTGCGCGCGCCAGCGTGGGCGCCAATAGGGCCGCCGCGCATGTCGCCACTAACAGACTCGTTCTGCGAAGCATCATGACTACTCCTCTCTGCGAAACTGAAGGTCCTTAGGAACTGCGCAAAAATAACTTCCCATTTCCTGAGTGCGACCATGTGGCGCACGCACTCGTGCGTGCCGTGTCGGCACTCCTGCCGACACGCTGGGGTGGTCGACGCGCGTCGCGATGAGTCGCGACACGGCACGCAGGAGTGCTTGCGCCACAGTTCGGCTCTGTATATTTATTCTTGCGCGATCCTTAAGGGAAGACGAGACCGCGCAAGAGAACGTGTATATGAATTGAGCTTATGGCCGATCAATGGGGAGACAATCTGGGGACACTTGCCTACATGATTTGCTATCATGCAGGCATGAAGAAGCAGGCGGGCGTTCAATACACAATTCGCGGGGTGCCCAGTGAGGTTGACCAGGCGCTTCGCCGCAAGGCGAAGCTGCGAAAACAGAGCCTGAATCGGTTGATTCTCGATGAGCTCGCCGAAGCTACCACCGGCACGCAGCGCCACGAAGACTTCTCGGACCTGGTAGGCCAATGGACCCGTGACGCCGCTTTCGACCGGGTCGTGGCCGCGCAGCGCCAGATCGATTGGGAAAAGTGGAAGTGAGAGTCGCGCTGGATACCAACCGGTTGACCGACCTCCTGCGGGGCGATACCGAGCTGGCCGATTTCCTGGGGACATGCGAAGAGGTTTGGATTCCGCTCTTCGTACTGGCGGAGATCAAGACTGGGTTTCACGGCGGGAACCAACGGCACGGAAACGAAATTGCCCTGCAGAGATTCCTGGCCAAGAAAACAGTCGACGTCCTGCTCCCCGGCCGCGAGACAGCAGAACAATGGGCACGGCTGTTCGTCCAACTCAGACGCGCCGGCACGCCCATCCCCGATGCAGACCTTTGGATTGCTGCGCTGGCCCTGGAACACGATCTCGCGCTGATCACGCGAGACCGGCATTTTGAAAAGATCCCCCAATTATTGCGGCGGTAAGGCCGGCCGATGGCGCGGTGGTATGGCAGAGTGCGCAAATAAAATGAGCGTTGGCCTGCTTGATGCGGGGTTCAGGGCAAGGCAGAGCATGCCCCACCACGGCGACATGCTAGCATAATATTTCCAACCACCTTGATTAAAGCCGTCAAAGGAACCAGAGACTTACTACCTCCATCCACGGAAGTGTGGAACAAGGTAGAAGCGGTGGCGCGCGAGGTCTTTCGGACTTACAACTACCACGAAATCCGCACGCCGATTCTGGAGGAGACGCAGTTGTTCGCACGCGGCGTGGGCGCGGATACCGACATCGTCACCAAGGAAATGTACACGTTCACGGACCGCGATGAGACTTCGGTCACGCTGCGGCCGGAGAATACGGCATCGGTGATTCGCGCGTACATCGAGCACCGGCTGGACCAGCGGCCGGGCGTGCAGAAGCTTTACTACATGGGGCCGATGTTCCGGCGGGAGCGGCCGCAGAAAGGGCGCTACCGGCAGTTTTTCCAGATTGGCGCGGAGGCTATCGGGTCGGAATCGCCGGTGGTGGACGCGGAAGTCATCGAAATGGTGATGGAGGTCCTGGAGCGCGCGGGCCTCGGCGGGGCGAAGCTGCTGATCAACTCGGTGGGCGACCACAACTGCCGGCCGCAATACGTGGAGAAGCTGCGGGAGGAATTGAAGGACGCGGCTCCGCAAATGTGCGGGGACTGCCAACGGCGCGCGGAAACCAATCCGCTGCGGGTGCTGGATTGCAAGGTGGAAGCCGACCAGCCGATTATCGAGAAACTGCCGACTATCATCGACTATCTGTGCGACCCGTGCCGCGCGCATTTTGAAGCGGTGAAGCAGTATCTGGGCGACCGCGGCATAGAGTACGAAGTGCGCCCGCGCATGGTGCGCGGCCTGGATTACTACATGCGCACCACGTTCGAAGTGGTACACGGCGCGCTGGGGGCGCAGAATTCTGTGCTGGGCGGCGGGCGGTACGATGGCCTGGCGGAATCGCTAGGTTCCAAGGTGCACTCGCCGGGCATCGGCTTTTCGATTGGCGAAGACCGGCTGGTGATGAGCGTGGAAGGCGAACAGCGGGCCACACCGCTCGACCTGTGCGTGGCGCCGCTGGGCGAAGCGGCGGTCCGCCACGGGGCGGTGATGGCGCGCGATTTCCGGCGGGCGGGCGTTTCGGTGGAACTGGTGGAGGGCAAACTGAAGCGGGTCATGGAATTGGCCAACAAACTGGGTGCGCGGTTCACCTTGATCATCGGCGATAACGAAATGGCCGCGGGCCGCTATGCGTTGAAGGACATGACCACCGGCGATCAGCAGAGCTTGACGCGCGACGAAATCGCCGCCAGGCTGGCTGCCGCCAGAAGCTAAGACAATTTTATGGAAACTGCAATTGCGTTGGATTTCCTGGGCGACCTGCGCCGCACCCATAGTTGCGGCGCGCTGCGCGCGGCGGACGAAGGCAAGAACGTCCTGCTGATGGGCTGGGTGCACCGGCGCCGCGACCATGGCGGCGTGGTCTTCGTGGATCTGCGCGACCGCGAGGGACTCACGCAAGTGGTGTTCCACGAGGACATGGGCAAGGCCGCGCACACCCGCGCCGAACTGGTGCGGCCGGAATACGTGATCGCGGTGGAAGGCAAAGTGGCGCTGCGCGGCGCCGGAGCGAACAATCCGAACCTCGCGACGGGCGAAGTGGAAGTGGTGGCTTCGGCGATCTGGATACTCAACGAATCGCGCACACCGCCGTTTCCGGTGGAAGACGAAGTGAGCGTGAGCGAAGACCTGCGGCTGAAATACCGCTACGTGGATTTGCGCCGGCCGCGCATGCAGCGCAACATCATGCTGCGCTCGAAGATTGCCTTTGCGGTGCGGGAATGTTTGCACGGGCAGGGGTACCTCGAAATCGAGACGCCTTTCATGACGCGCTCCACGCCGGAGGGCGCGCGCGATTACCTGGTGCCGTGCCGCGTGCAGCCGGGGACGTTTTATGCGCTGCCGCAATCGCCGCAGATCTTCAAGCAGATCCTGATGGTGAGCGGCTTTGATAAGTACTTCCAGATTGTGCGCTGCTTCCGCGACGAAGATTTCCGCGCCGACCGGCAGGCGGAGTTCACGCAGATCGATCTGGAGATGTCGTTTCCGCAACAGGAACGGGTGTTTGAGACGATCGAGCCGCTGATGCAGCGGGTATGCGAAGTGGCGGGCTTCCAAGTGGCGGCGCCGTTTCCGCGACTGACCTACGCGCAGGCCATGCGCAGTTACGGCAGCGACAAGCCCGACTGCCGCATCCCGCCCATGCATCCGGTGGAAGACCTGCTGCCGGAACTGGCGAACAACAACCTGCCGCTGGTGGCCATTCACGTTCCGGCCACGGGCGCACCCAGCCGGAAGGAGCGCGACGAGCTGAAGGCTTTCGGCCAGGAGCGCGGGCTGCGGGTGTACGACGACGTGAAGCGGTTGGAGCGCGACCACGCGGAGCCGATGGCTAGCGTGCGCGCGCGTTGCGGAGCGGGCGAGAACGATCTGGTGGTGCTGGCCACCTGGGCGGGCGAGCCGAAGGGACATCGTCCGGAAGAGACGGTTTACCAGGCGTGCGGCCAGTTGCGCCTGCACTGCGCGCAGAAGTTCAACGACCGGCACAAGCTGCTCGACCCGAAGAACCTGCAATTTCTCTGGGTGGTGGACTTCCCGATGTTCGAGTGGGACGAGGAAGAGAGCCGCTGGAACGCGGCGCATCACCCGTTCACCTCGGTTCACGACGAAGACCTGGAAAAGCTCACGGCCGACCCGGCGCGGTGCCGTGCGAAATCCTACGACCTGGTATTGAACGGCTCGGAGATGGGCTCGGGATCGATTCGTATTCACCGGCGCGACGTGCAGACGCAGGTGTTCGCGGCGCTCGGGTTCACCGAGGAGGAAGCGCGGCGGCGTTTTGGATTCCTGCTTGAGGCGCTGGAGTATGGCGCGCCGCCGCATGGCGGAATCGCGCTGGGCCTGGACCGGCTGGTGATGATTCTGGCAGGGGAGACTTCGATCCGCGACGTGATTCCCTTCCCCAAGACCGCGCGCGGCACCGATCTGATGTGCGATGCGCCTTCGGAGGTGCCGGAAAGGCAGTTGAGGGAGTTGGGAATTTCGATTCGAGGACACGGGAAATGAGGCCCATGCTGGCGCTTGTGGGCGCTGCGATCATTCGCAGGGGGTGCTGTGACCCACTGGATGTATAATCAACTTCGGCCAGGATGGCAAAACGGAAATCCTGTGTGATATGCGGCGGATTCTCATCGCGGCTTGCCTGATTGCGAAGGTCTGCTTGGCCGCCCGTCCGGTGATCTTCGATACCGACATGGGCAACGACATCGATGACGCCCTGGCGCTCGCCATGCTGCACGCGCTGAGCGATCGCGGTGAGTGCGAACTGATCGGTGTCACTCTCACCAACGCGAATCCAGCGGCTGTCCCGTACATTCGGATGATCAATCGCTTCTACGGCCGCGGCGATTTGCCCGTAGGCAGCGCGATCAAAGAGCTTAAGGGCGGTGCCGGTGATGGCTACATGACAGCCGCTTTACGCACCGCGCCCGCTGAGAGCGCCAAGGCCGCCGAACCAGCGCCCGCGCTCCTGCGCCGCCTCTTGTTGAACGTGCGCGAAAAGGTGGTGATCGTGCAGACCGGCTTTAGCACCAACCTCGCCGCGTTGCTGGATTCCCCCGAGGGGATTGCGCTCGCCAAAGAGAAGGTTGCGCTGGTGGTCGCCATGGCCGGCAACTTCACCGGGAGGGAGCCAGAGTACAACGTCCGCATCGACGTTGCCTCCGCCAAGGCCGTCTTCGAGCATTGGCCAACTCCCATCGTATTCAGCGGCTTCGAAATCGGGCGCGATCTCCTCTATCCCTCCGGCAGCATCGAACACGATTTCGCGTATGCGCGTACGCACCCCATCGCGGAATCCTACCGCGCTTATGACAAGATGCCCTACGACCGGCCCACGTGGGATCTCACCGCCGCTCTCGAGGCCGTGCGGCCGGCGCATGGCTACTTCGGCCGCTCCGAACCGGGCACGGTGCTCGTGGAATCGAACGGTTCCACGCGCTTCACCCCCGGCAAGGGCGATCGGCAGTATCTCCGTCTGGACCCGTCCAAACGCGCGGAAATTCTCGAAGTCCTCGCGCTCCTCGCCAGCCAGCCACCCGCCCGGAGGTAGTGCGATTTTCGCACGGTCAAGAAAGTGCTCAAAAGCCTGTCTGAGCCGAGCAAAACCGATTGAGTTTTTTTCTTGACCTGTCTAATCCTTTAGGGTTGACACTGGAATCAGGACGATGCCGCTGACGGTCACCAAACTGGCGCGCGCGTGCAAGCTCTCGCGGAGCACGCTGCTCTACTACGAGTCGATCGGGTTGCTGCCGCGCCCGCGCCGCACGGCCGGCAACTACCGCGCGTACACCGACAAAGACCTGGAACGGCTGCGGCAGATTTGCGTGTACCGCGATGCCGGGGTACCGCTGAAGGACATTCGCTCGATTCTCGACGGCCCGCGAGACGACGCTTCGGCGGTGCTGCGGCGGCGCCTGTTGGAACTGAGCGCCGGCATCGAAAGACTGCGCGAGCAGCAGCGCCTGATTGCGAAATTGCTCGAAAGCACGAAACAACTAAGGAGACTCCCTATGGTTACGAAAGAGAGATGGGTGGCCATCATGAAGGCCGCCGGCTTCAGCGATGACGATATGCACCGCTGGCACGCCGAGTTCGAAAAGTCCGCGCCGGAGGAGCACCAGGAATTCCTGGAATTCCTGCACATTCCGGCGGGGGAGCTGAACAAGATTCGGGAATGGAGCCGGAAGCTATAACCGAGCCGCGACCGTCAGGGAGCGGAGCCGGCGAGGCGCTGTGAGCCGGAAGCTATACTCGTAGGATGTCGTCGCCTGCGATCCTGGTTCGCGACCTCAAAAAATACTACGGGTATAAAGCGGCGGTCGACGGCGTCGATCTGGAAGTGCCGCGCGGCTCTTTCTTCGGCTTCCTGGGGCCGAACGGGGCCGGAAAATCGACCACCATTCGCATACTGACCGGATTGATTCCATCGGACGGCGGCACGGTGGAGATTCTGGGCTTCCGCTTGCCCGGGCAGGAACTGGAAATCAAGCGGCGCATCGGGCTGGTGCCGGACGAATCGCTGCTGTTCGACCGGCTCACCGGCGCGGAGTTTCTGGAATTCGTGGGGCGCATGTACGATTTGAGCCGGCCGGTGGCGGTGGATCGGGCGCGCGACCTGATGGAGCTCTTCCAACTCCAGGCGGATCGCAAAATCATCGGCGAATATTCCAAGGGCATGCGCAAACGCGTGGCCATGGCGGCGTCGCTGATTCACCATCCCGAGCTGTTCCTCATGGATGAGCCGTTCGAAGGGGTCGACGCGGTGGGCGCGCGGCTGATGAAGGACATTCTGCTCGACCAGGTGAAGCGCGGCGCCACGATTTTTCTGACCTCGCACGTGCTGGAAGTGGTGGAGCGGTTGTGCGACCACATCGCCATCATCAATGATGGGAAGATCGTCTCGAGCGGCACGCTGGACGAGCTGCGGCGAGGCGGAGAATCGCTGGAGGACGTTTTCGTGCGGCTGGTGGGCGCGAAGGGCCCGGTGGAGCGGCTGGACTGGTTATGATTGTCCCCATCCTGCGGGCGCAACTGCTCAGCATGCGGCCCGGCTCGCGGCGCAACCTGGGCGTGAGCATCCTGACGGCGGTGGTTTGGTACGGCTTCTGGTGCTTCGTGGCTTGCTGGGCGGGTTTCTACGCCGCGTACGCGGATGAAGCCACGCTGCGGTACGCGCTGCCGATTGGCCTCGCGGCCATCTGCTTTTATTGGCAGGCGATGCCGGTTCTTTCCGCCAGCATGGGCTCCGCGCTGGACCTGCGCAAGCTGCTGCTGTATCCGATTCCACACCAGGAGCTGTTCCTGGTGGAGGTGTTGCTACGGCTCATGACCGGACTGGAGATGGTGATGGTGCTGGCGGGCGGAACGCTGGGGTTGCTTGCCAACCGGGCCGCGGGCGGCTTCACGGCGCTGCCGAGGCTGGCCGGCGCGACGCTGTTGTTTGTGGCGTTCAACCTCTTGCTGGCTTCGGGCACGCGGAGCCTGCTGGAGCGGCTGCTATCGAAAAGGAAAGTGCGGGAACTGGTGGCCCTGCTGATGGCCATGCTGTGGATGGGGCCGCGGCTGTTGATCCGGTCGGGGTTCAGGCCCAAATGGTTGCACGCGGCCGGCGCCGGCATGGGCGCTTTCGGATCGCCCTGGAGCGCCGCGGCGCGGGCGCTTCTTCCGGCGCAGCACGAAGCCGGCTCCCTGTGGCTGGCGTGGGTTTCGCTGTGCGCCTGGACGCTACTGGCCGGGTGGTTCGGCCGCGGTCAATTCGAGCGCAACTTGCGCTACGACGCGCTGGCCGCGCAAGCCACCTCGCTCAAGCCGGTGTCGGGGCGCGCACAGTTCTGGAAGGGTGCGCTGTATCGCATTCCGGCGCTGCTGTGGCGCGACCCGCTGGCGGCCATCGTCGAAAAAGAGTTGCGGACGCTGGCGCGGTCGGCGCGTTTCCGCATGGTCTTCGTGATGGGTTTTTCGTTTGGGTTGATGGTGTGGCTTCCGACGCGCGGCTCGGCGCCCGGAGGCGGCTTCTCGCGAAATTTTCTGACGCTGGTGTGCGTGTACGCCATGACGCTGATCGGCCAGGTGACTTACTGGAACTGTTTCGGACTGGATCGCTCGGCGGCCCTGTTCTACTTCGCGGCGCCGCAGCCGCTCTCGCGAGTGCTGCTGGGAAAAAACATCGCGTGTTTGTTTTTCGTGTATCTGGAAACCCTGGTGCTGAGCGGCATCACGCTAGCATTGCGAATGAGCTTCGCGCCGGGGCAGTTGGCGGAGACGCTGGTGGTGGTGACCATCTGCGCGATGTACCTGATGGCGGTAGGCAACATCAGTTCGGTACGGTATCCGCGGGCACTGAGTCCTGAGCGCGTGGGGCGCGGTGGCGGCGGCAACCGGGGCCAGGTGCTGGTGATGCTGCTGTACCCGCTGTTGTTGCTGCCGGTGATCCTGGCTTACGTGGCGCGCTGGGTATTCGGCAGCGAGACGGCTTTCCTCGCGGTGCTGGGGATAGCCGCGGCGATCGGCGGCGTGCTGTACTGGCTGGGGATGGAATCGGCAGTGCGGACGGCCGCGGCGCAGCGGCAGAACATCTTGCAGGAGCTCTGCCGCGACGGCGGGCCGGTGGAATCATAGCCGGACGTCAAGAACTGGTAGCGCCGGCGGTCTTGCCGCCGGTGCCCTTGTGCTGGCAGCGACGGCGGCCTAGGTGCAGGTGCCTTGTCCTGGTAGCGCCGGCGGTCTTGCCGCCGGTGCCTTGTATGCGCTTGACCATCGCCACTCTTCGGGACACGCTGCCAGGCCGCTTCTCACCGGATTCTCCTCTACATATGCGATCACTGAGCCGAGTTGCTTTTCGCTACGGATCCACCGATCGAAATACTCCCTCTGCCAGAACGGCTCTCCTGTCCTTCCAAGCAGGGCATTGGCACGGTTCGCGGTTGCGGCTTTCAGCCATCGCATGATCTCCGGAAGCGGACGGATCGGCAGCACGACCACATGAACGTGATTCGGCATCACTACCCAGGCGAGAAGATCATAGGAACGGCGAACTCTTTCTCCATGCAGCAGGGCTTCGACGAAGATGGCCGCAATCCTTGGCTGGCTTAACCAGCGCGGGCCCGTGGCAGGAGCAGGCGGAGGCTTCCAGCCGGCTAACCGCCAGGTGACGAAGACGTTGGAGTTCTCCGGAACCCAATGGGGCAGTCTTCTATACCAGTACATATTCAAGGAGAGAACCGGCGGCAAAGACCGCCGGCGGTACAAATCAAGTAGTGCGTTCAACCCTGGAATCTTCTCCAGAAATGTTAGCAGCGCTGTGGGCTATACTCTTTACTCCGTGAAAAGCAACGCATGGCGCACGCTCGCGATGGGCGGGATATTCTTCGCCGCGAAGAAGTATGCCGAGGCCGCGGGCGTTGGCGGCGGTTTGGAATCCCTGGCAGCAGCCGCCGCGGCAGTGGCCGCCGAAGTCGCGGGCGACTTTCTGATTAACCGGGCCGCCGCACAGCGCGGAAAGCAGCTTGAAACCGCGGAATTCCGCGAGTTGGCGGCGCGCAACCAGCACCTCAGGCAGGGGATGGCCGCGGCGCTGCGGCGCGGATTGAAGCAGGCGCGGCCGAAAATCCTTGGGCTGCCCGCCGACCCGTATGACGCGCTGTTCCGGAGTTGGGACCTCCTGCTGCAACAAGCCGAGGCGGGCGGAGACGCCTTGGAACGACTTTTCCCGGCGGAGCAGTTTGCGGAATCGCAGTGGGAGGCGACTAATCCCTACAGCCCGAACGTGGATGAGGATGCGCGCGACCTGGCGACGCTCTTGCGACAATGGTTGGCCGGTGCGACGTACAAGCGCTGGAGCGAAGGAGAGGCCCTGGACTTCGCCAGGAAGGCGCTGTCGTATTACCGGCAGGCATTCGCCGACGACCTCGCGGGCGATTCGAGCGGGTTCCTGTTCCGGGCATTTACGACGAAGAGCCTCAACCAGATCCGCACCGAAAACCGCGCTGGGACTGAAATAACCCACCAGAAGCTGGACGAAATACGGGAGCTGATTCAGCCGCGCCCGCTCGACCCCGGCAAAGTTCGCACCTGGAGCCTGCCGATCCCGACCGACTATTTCGTAGGAAGAGACCGGTTCCTTGAAAACCTGCACGAGAAACTACAAACGAAACGCAAAGTCCTTATCCATGCTTCGGGAGGATTCGGAAAAACCCAGGCCGCGCTGGCATACGTGCTGCGTTTCGGCGGCTACTATGAGGACGTGGTGTGGGTGCGCGCCGCCGATGGGCAGTCGCTGTTTGAGAGTTATCGCGCCATCGCCGCCGGTCTGGGGCTGCCGATGCAAAAGGAACCCACGGAGGCCGAGGTCCAGCGGGCGGTCAAGATCTGGCTTGCCGGTCAGCCGGGCGTGCTGGTGGTGTTTGACAACCTGGACGACCCGGCTCTCGCCAAAGACTACTGGCCCGTCGGCGACTCGAAGCCGTTCCTGCTGGCCACCAGCCAGAAGCGCGATGTGAGCGAGCTGGAGCGGATGGAGCCTTTGGGGCTGGGCGTGTGGGAACCGGCGGAAGCGCTCGATTTTCTGATGCGGCGGACGGGCCGGTCCGGGTTGGACGAAGCGGAGCGGACGGCGGCGGAGAAGCTCGCCGAAGAAACGGGTTACCTGCCGCTGGCGCTGGAACAGGCCGGCGTCTACATCGCCAAAGACGAAGTGAGCTTTGCTGCGTATCTTCGCACCTACCAGCGGGAACATCTCAAGCTGCTCGAGAAATACGGGCCGCAAGCGGGGGTTTACCGGCTCTCCGTCGCCACTACCTGGCAAGCCAGCATGAAACGCGTGCCGGCGGCGGCGCGCGAGCTTCTGGCGGCCGTCAGTCACCTGGCCCCCAACGCCAACCCGTATGACCTGGTCACGTGCGCTCCGGATGCCCTGGGGCCAGTGCTCGCAGCCGCGCTGACGGACCAGACCGAAGCCGACCCTCTGGCGGCGCTGTTGGGAAGCCTCCAGGAATACTCGCTGGTGCAGACGGACCGGGATGCGCGGACGTTCTCGCTGCACAGGCTGTTGCAGGAGGTGGTTCGCGCGGACCAGCCAGAGGCCGAGCGGTCCGAATGGACGGTGCGCTGGGTCCGGGTCTTCGACCAGTTCCTGCCGAAAGGCGCAGCGCACCAGGAGAGTGTTCCCTACTCGCGCGGATTGCCGGCGTTCGCGGCTCTGTTTGTGCGCATGGATGAGAAGCACCCGGCAATCGCAGACGCGGTCGTCCTGGCAGGTTGGTACGTTTATCACTTCTTGCATCGCGGCCGGTGGCGGGAAGGGGAGCCATTGGCGGTGCGAGCGATGCAAGTTCGCGAGCGGGTACTGGGCGCGGAACATCCCGACACGCTCACTTCGGTGAACAATCTGGCGGCGCTATATCGGGGTCAGGGGCGGTACGCGGAGGCCGAGCCGTTGTACCAGCGGGCCCTCGCCGCCTCCGAGCGGGTGCTGGGCGCGGAGCACCCCAACACGCTCGCCTCGGTGAACAATCTGGCATTCTGGTATGAGAGGCAAGGGCGGCACGCGGAGGCCGAGCCGTTGTACCAGCGGGCCCTCGACGGAACGGAACGAGTGTTAGGCAAAGACCATCCCCACACCAAGCTGGTTCGCGAGAACCTGAAGCGGTTGCGCTCGCGGGGCAAGTGAAGGCGGGCCGGTGGAATCGTAGCCCGACGTAAAGACCAACTGGTAGCGCCGGCGGTCTTGCCGCCGGTGTTGGACCAGCCTCATGGCCGGTCGAACGCGGGCGGCACCGCCTGCGCCACCGTCTGAAAACCGGCATTTCAATCGTTCACAAGGGCACCGGCGGCAGAGACCGCCGGCGGTACCAGGTGGTCTTTGCGGCGCTACTTCTTCTTGAGAACGTCGATCAATTCCTGAACGGCGGCGGCGCTCTTGTTCAACATGGCCTGCTCTTCAGCAGTCAGCTTGATCTCGTAAATCTTCTCGATGCCCGCTGCCCCTAGCTTGACCGGAACTCCCACGTATAGCCCGTTGATGCCGTACTCGCCTTCCAGATAGGCGGCGCAGGGCAGCACCTTGTTCTTGTCCTTGAGGATCGACTCAGCCATCTCGACGGCCGCGGCCGAGGGGGCGTAGTAGGCGCTGCCGGTCTTCAGATACTTGACGATTTCGGCGCCACCGTTGCGGGTGCGGGTGACGATCGCGTCGATGGTCGCCTGGTCCATCAACTCGGTGAGCGGGATTCCGGAGACGCTGCTCAAACGCACCAGCGGCACCATGGTATCGCCGTGGCCGCCCAGCACTACGGCGGTGACGTTCTCCACCGAGACGTTGAGCGCCTGCGCGATGAAGGTGCGGAAGCGGGCGCAGTCCAGCACGCCGGCCATGCCGACCACGCGCTGCTTGGGAAACTTCGAGACCCAGAAGGCCGCCTGGGTCATGGCGTCTAGCGGATTGGTGACCACGATGATGATGCAGTTGGGCGAATGCTTGACCACGTTTTCGGTGGCATCGCGGATAATGTCGTAGTTGGCGGCCAGCAGATCGTCGCGGCTCATTCCGGGCTTGCGCGGGAAGCCCGCCGTGATGATGGCAAGATCGGAGTCCGCCGTGAGCTCATAGGTGTTGGAGCCCACCAAGGTGACATCGTACCCTTGGACCGGACCGGATTGGAGCAGATCGAGCCCCTTACCCTGGGGGACGCCTTCGACTACGTCCACCAGGACTACATCGGCGAGTTCCTTATCGGCAATTCGCAATGCACAATTGGCGCCGACGTTTCCGGCGCCAACGACCGTGACTTTTTTTCGCAAGGCAGAGACTCCTTATTAGGGAAATAGGAAACCCGATTATAGCTTGGCGCACCGGGGAAACAAGCCACCTGATATACTCGTCTTTCTGATATGGCGAACCCGAAATACGCGGTGTCGGACCAACCCATGCCGGTGGCCGAACTGGTCGACACACTCAGCGACGGCACCAAGGTGAAGCGGCGGGCGCCGCGGATGCGCGCTTGCAGCGAAAAAGACGCCAAGGGAAAACTCTGCGCCGGCCATTTGAAGCGCTGGTTTTTCTTCGGCGACGAGGTCAAACAAAAATACGGGAAGGACGCTGAGATTTACCGTTGCGAGCACTGCAAGACTCTGTACCTGCCCAATCGGGACGAAGCGCCGCGCACCGGGACCCTTAGCTATTAGGTCTCCCGACTTCCGACGGTCGCGTCTCCATTCGTACATCTGAGTTCACCGCGGAGACGCTGAGGCGCGGAGAAGACCAGGAGAAACGAAGGGCTCATTCATTCCTCTGTTTTCTCCCCGTCTCTGCGGTAAAAATAACGGCCGGCGACAAAGAAAAACCGCACCGGACCGGCCCCAAGACCTTCGGGACTCAATCCGATGCGGCTCGCCCAGGTTTGGGCTGGGATCCGGCGTCGGGCTATCTGATCGAAACTAAAATCGGTTGATTCCTGGCCAGGTCCGCGTCCTCTTTCCCACACCAGAAAACACCAGACACACTCCGCTACCCGTGATCCCCCGGAGAGATCGAAACCGTTCGGCAAAAAACCCCTCTGCAGCAACTAACACGGGGAGAATCGTGAGCTAAAACTACCGCAAACATCGGCTCCCGCAAGCACGCTGTCTTCTTCGGCCCACTCTTCGTCCGCCTGCCGGTTGCAGCAGAGGGCAGGTTTTGAGAGGTTACTTCGCCAATTCAGCTCTATGAATAGCAATCAGACCTCCATGTGTCAATCTTTTTAGAACGATTTAATTTCAGTATTTTGCAGAAGAGGCGGGGCGCCGGTGCGGGGAAGGTTGGGCGGCCCGTGTGTCGCTATGACACAATCAGGACAGATGAAAACAAGACTGGGCATCGGTGTTGCGCTGTGGTGCGCGGCGATGGCAGCGGCCCAGACGCCCGTCTCGAGCGAGCCCGTGGTGGTCTCGACCGTTCATCCCCGCCTGTTGCTGCGCCCGGCGCGGCTACGGCTCCTGCGGCGCGAACGCGAGCGGACTTCGATGCGGTGGCAGCAGTTCTTCACGCTGATGGCGGGCCACGCGCCCATGCCGGAGCCGGGCCTGGCACAAGCCCTCTACTACCAGGTGGCGGAGGACGCCGATGCGGGCCGCGCGGCCATCGCCTGGGCTCTTGGCGCGGGCGCCGATCTGCGCCAGCAAGCCCTGGTATTCGACTGGTGCCAGGATCTGCTCAGCGAAGCGCAGAAGCGCGACCTCACCGCGCGGATGGTCAAGGGAATGACCCAGACGGCTTCCGATGAGAGCGTGCCGGCGGTGCGGTCGCGCGTGCTGGCGGCGGTGGCTCTCTTCGATCACGTGCCGGACGCGCCGCGGCGCGAACTGGAACGCGCGGTTCACGGCTGGTGGGAAGGCCGGATGGCGCCGGCGCTCACGGCAGGCCGCGAAATGGTGCCGCGCGACGACGCCTACGATCTTTACGAACTGCTCCACGTGATTCGCGACAACACCAACCTCGATCTGCGCGAATCGGCGCGGGCGTTTTTCAAAGATTATCCCCTCGCGCACCTGCTCAGCTACTACCCGGCGGTGTTCCCGGCGCCGGAGAACGATTACTACATCGGAGCGGAGCCGCGGATCGACGAGCCCGACTTGCGCCTGGCGGCGGTTTCGCGCGCCGCCGACATGGCCATGGTGGCCTTCGACACCAACGCCCTGGAGAGCCAGATGTTGCAGGGTTGGCTGATGCACGACCGCTTTCTGATGCGCAGCACGTTCGCCACGCCGTACGAGTTCCTGTGGGCCAATCCCTATCAGCCCGGTCTAAGCTACTACCACGCGCCGGTGGCCTGGCACGGCGCCGGCTCCAGCGAACTATTCGCGCGGTCGAGTTGGGAAGATTCCGCGACCTGGTTCGGCTTTTTCCGGGGCGTGATGCAGGTCTTCGAAGACGGGCACGTGAGGGCCGTCGACGGGGCTCGCTCGCCCGCGCCAGTGCTGCTCGGACCGGCAGCGGTGTGCTTTGCCCGCACCTCGCGGAAGTTCCGCGTGACGGTGGACCCGGGCGGCGCCGTCTACCTGGTGGGCCTCGATCCCGGCCACACGTATCAAGTGGAAGTCGACGATGAAGAAATGTACGAGGCGGATTCGGATCGCGCGGGCATCCTGGCGGTGGAAGTGCCGGCCGGAAGAGAAGTGGGCCTGAGAATTAGGGAGCAAGGGCTGCGCCCTTGAAATCCCTTCGGGATTTGGAAGTCAGGAGTCAGGAGTCAGAATGGCCCCTGCGGGGCCACACAGGAGTCGGAATGCGCTTCGTGCGGGGTTATTCTGTCTTCTGACTCCTGTCTTCTGACTTCTCAACATCGACCGCTCTTGTCGATGTTGGCGCCGCAGGCGCCTAATACGCCCAGCGCCAGAGGCTGGCGCCGACGGTGTAGCCGGCGCCCACCGCGGCGAGCAATGCCAGGTCGCCCTTCTTGAGGCGGCCTTCCTGGATGGCGTCGCGCGTAGCCAGAGGAATGGTGCCGGCGGTGGTGTTGCCGTACCGTTCGATATTGATCATCACCTTTTCCGGGGCGATGCCCAGGCGATCGCCGGCGGCCGTGATGATGCGTTTGTTGGCCTGGTGCGGAATCATCACGGCTACGTCGTCGCCGGTGAGACCGTTGCGCTGCAGCACGTCGCGGCAGGTTTCGAACATCTTGCGGACGGCATATTTGAAAACCTGGCCGCCTTCCTGGTGAACGTAGTGTTGGCGCTTGTCCACGGTCTCGTGCGAGGCGGGCAAGCGGCTGCCGCCGGCCGGCATTTTGAGGAAGTCACCGCCGGAGCCATCGATCTCGCCCAGAAAGTCGATGAAGCCCAGGTTTTCCTCGCCGGCGGTGACGGGCTCGATCAATACGGCGCCGGCGCCGTCGCCGAACAGCACGCAGGTGGCGCGGTCGGTGTAATCGATAATGCGGCTCATGGTATCGGCGCCGATTACGAGAACCTTCTTGTGGGTCCCGGCGCCCACCAGGTGCGCGCCCACCGTGGAACCGTAGACAAAGCTGGAGCAGGCGGCGATCAGGTCGAATCCCCAGGCATGTTTCGATCCGAGGGCGTGCTGCACCAGACAGGCGGTGGACGGGAACATGTAGTCCGGCGTGACGGTGCAGACGATGATGGCGTCGATTTCCGAGGCGTCAATGCCGCGCTGGGCCAACGCGCATTTGGCAGCGGCGATAGCCATATCCGAAGTCGCCATTCCCGGATCCGCAATGTGCCGCTCGCGGATTCCGGTTCGATCGAGAATCCACTGGTCGTTGGTCTCTACGAGTTTTTCGAGATCTTGATTGGTGAGCAGGCCGGGAGGCGTGAAACACCCCAGCGCGCTGATTTTCGCCTTGAGCAAGTTGATTGTCCTTAAGGATTCAGGGTAACTCATCCGGGCGTAGGGATTGCAAGTTGGCTCTTGCCGAACGGATAACGTCTTCTTCACCGCGGAGACGCGGAGGCGCGGAGAAAACTGAGGAATCGGGGAGTTCATGCAGATACCGGCTGCCGGCCGGGAAGGAAAACACGGACTCAATCGAAATGCTCCTTTCTCTTGTTTTCTCCGCGTCTCTGCGTCTCCGCGGTTAACGCATAGCCTTGCATGGACGCGTGATCGACGCGCTGCGAGGGAGACACGGGCTCAATCGAGATATTCGTTTCTCTTGTTTTCTCCGCGTCTCCGCGTCTCCGCGGTGAACCCATAGCCTGCCGGCGCGGTACTCTAGTGGAAGATGGGAGAACCAGTAGCGGGGCCGGGACTCGAGGGACTCCAGAGCTCCTTGTTTTTCGAGACGCCGGAGGAGATTTATACCCGCGTGTTCCGCGAACTGAAGCCGCGCACGGTGGTGCCGGCGATGCGCGTCGAGTTCTGCCGCTTCGCGAATGCCGACAGCTTCATCCGGCTGGAAGACGGGCGCCTGCTGGTGCGCATTTCCGACATCCTGGCGGGAGCACCGGCGCCTGTAACCGAAGCGCTGGCGTACATCCTGCTGGGCAAGCTCTACCGCAAGCCGGTGGCGCGCGTGCACTCCCACCGTTACCGGCTGTACCTCAACCGCCGGGACGTGCGGCGGCAGGCACACCTGATACGGCAGATTCGCGGGCGGAAATTCGTCTCGGGACCGCAAGGGGACGGCCACAACCTGGAAGAGGTTTTCGAGCGCCTCAACCGCGAGCATTTCGACGGGCTCATGGGGATGCCACGTCTGGGCTGGAGCCGCGGGGTGTCGCGGAGCATGCTGGGCCACTTCGACCCATCCCACAACGCCATCATCATCAGCCGGATTCTAGATCGCGAGGGAGTGCCGGAGCTGGCGCTGGAGTACGTGATGTTCCACGAGATGCTGCACCTGCGTTATCCGGTAGAGCACAGTGGAGCGCGGCGGAGGGTACACACGAAAGAGTTCAGGGAAGCGGAGAAGAAGTTTCCGAAGTGGAAGGAAGCCAAGGAAATGCTAAAGCGGCTGTAGGGGCTGTAGGGGCACAGCACCGCGCACCGCTACAGCCGCCGGTAAATCCGGGACGGGCTTAAGCTCCAGCCGGCATGCCTGCCGGCACCAGGTTACGCAACTCCAGGCGCATCAAGTCGAACGTCTTGACCAGGTTCGTAACATCCACGCCACAGATGCCCCAGCGGAACAGGAGGAGTCGAATCTGAACCGATTGCATGCCCAAGGCAAACTTCACCTGATGATGAATGAGCACGCCCGCCAGATCCGGTCTATCCTGCAGCGACTGCAACATCAGAATCTTGATAGCTGAACAAACCTTTTGGAAATCCGCGTTGAGGCAGCGCAGGTAGCCGCGGAAAATCTGGCAGCGCTGGATGCGGAGGTTGCTAGCCATCTTGTGGGTAAAGCCCGGTTGCGACTTGAGAAACTTCAGATCGTTCCCATCCAGAAGGCGCATCATCGGCCGATAGCGTTCGATCGACAGTTCATCGATCCACTCGGCTGTTACGGGAAGACTGCTCCCGTTAAAGGCGACCTTCCGAACGAGGACGACCAGCGCCAGAATCAACGCCACGCTGGTCACAATCGAAATGGCAATCAAATAGTGCATCTCCCTTTAAAATCGTCGTCTTTGAAATCATACGTTAAATCGGAAGGAAATGCAATTGGGGATACGTAATACCAGTACTAGATTGACAAAGGATATCAACCTACTTCTGCGAGGCTTTTAACAGCGTGGCGTTTAAGGCTTCGAGTTGTTGCATGACCCTCTGCTCGGCGCCAGGGCCCAGCGAAGGCAGACGCACCTGTACTTCCTCGCCTTTCTTGGTCAATCCAATCCACCAGGCGACGGCACAGGCTGAGGCAATTCCCATTAGGGCTTTATCAAGCCCGACCGGCACTTCGGTCTTGAAAAGCCAGAGGACCAAACCGAGGCTATCCGCAAAGAAAAAGACGGAATACACGATTGTATGTACCACAACGTTGCGATTCAGACGAATCGGGTAGCGGCTCAAGAACAATAAAATCAATAGGATAAACAGGACCAGGGCGAGATCGAGCCGGGCTTCGGCTTTAGCCTCGAAGATCACCCACCAAGAGAACTTGTGAACCTGCGCGGAGGCTACTCCTCCCAAGCCGAGTATCGATACGGACAGGGCAATGGCCATCGCAACACCCATGGCCCACCTGCCGAGGGTGTACAAGCCCTTGTACCTCTCCAGGACCAATCGATAGAGTTCAAGAACGATTAGGACGTAAAACAACATGACGATGGGTTCAGACTTTGTGAAGAGCCATAAATACGTTGTGCCGGCCACATCCAAGAATATCGCGCAGGAAATGTATGGAATCCTAAAAAGCAAATAAGCAAAGAAGATGCGGTATCGGCGGTGGATACGTGCCTGGTAGAGCTTGTAAGCTGTTAGGGCTGAACCCAGGACGGAAATGACCTGGAAGAATTTGCTGAGGTCGAACTGATGAACGATCCTTTCCCAGCCAATTATGGTAGCCAACGGGAAGACGCTGTGGAAAAATAAAACCGGCGTGGCACCAGACATCAATTCAGTCTCTGGACCGATTCTAACATCGGGTGCCGCGCCCGCTTAGTTTAATTCTGTCCAAACTATTGCACGTACGGGCAAGGATTGCACTGCGGGAGCGGGATGTCGATCCGCGCCGTACGGGCCGACGCCAACAGCGCAAATGCGATCATCGCGAGCAGAACGAGCTTTTTCATGGGTACCGTTTCCTTTCCACTACTAACTTACGTGAGTAAGCTGAGTACTATACTAACCGTGACCATACCGGTATAGGGTGTTTTGCCGAAAATTTTCCAAAAGTGGAACATCGAACGGTACCAAGGTCCTAGGAGTGACATCCGGGCTGGCAGTGGGAATGGTAACGTTTACCTTCATAATTGGTATAGAATGAAGGGGCGGTGGCACAGCGGGCGGGGAGGCTGGCTGATCAAGCCGTTCTGGCGCTGGCCGCTAGAGGAGCGAAAACTGCGCGATTCTGCTGCCAATTCGCAATCGGCACGGGCGCCGGCAGCCCAAATGTGGCGGAAGGCACTCTCGCGGATCTCCACGCACTTCGGCCGGCTGGTTTTCCTTGCCTCGCTACGGGACGCGGCCTCCGGCCGGTATTGCCACGACGACCTTTTGCGCATGCTGGGCAGCGAGGACACCGACCGCACGCTGTGCCGCAGTCACCACCAGGTATTCGCGGAATGGCTGGGATTCAGCCTGGCTGAACAGAAATCGGACCTGGACGAGTATCTGCAGGAACCCGGCAACCCCCGTTACGCGACGCATTACCGCAATCTGGTGCCACCCACCGCGCGCGATGTCGAACGGCAGCTCTACCTTACTGATCTGGAGACTTTAATGGCGTTGCTGGAGGTCGAGCATGCCGCCGTTTTGACGGCTCGAGCAGCATACCCACTCCAATAACCTGGCCCACCACGTCGATCTCTGCCGGGTCGAAAATGGCCGGCGCCTGCTGGGACGCGGGGTGGGGCAGTACTATGAGTTGGTCCTTCGCCAGCGCGCACCAACCGCAGCGATAACCACCGCGGTGTTCCAGAAAATAGATCGGCCGATCATGCTGGCTGGTCCAGCCGCCGCGCGCAATGCGGCGGCGGTTCTGATCGATCAGCACCATGGATCCGGGCTGGATAACCGGCGACATCGACCAGTCTTCGAGGCCAATGAGACCATACCGGTAGTGCCGAATGTCCGGCCCGACCAGGAAATTCAGCGGCATTTTTCCCGAGCGCCGCGCCAGATGACTGAGAAATGTGGTTTGATCCAGGTCGATTTCCCGGTCGAGCGCCTGCGGAGCGGTGGCCGGGCCGTCGGCCGAAAAGCCGATGGCATGGGTTTCGTCCAGACCGATGGTCAGGGCATCGGACGGCAGGTCGTCAACCGGCACTCCGTACCACCCGAGCACCTCGCGGAGTTCCAGACGGTAGATGGCGCAGAGCGAATACACGCGATAAATGGTAGGGACTGTGCCTTTGTTCTCAATATCGGCCAGCCGGCTTAAGGCAATGACAAACTCCTCGCTGGAACGCCGCCGGGCAATCACCTGGCTGGCTTCCACGACGTCCCGATACGTCAATTTCAGCCGTTCCCTCACCTGCTTGAGTTTTTCGCCGGGCCGCTCCATGCTATGATCCTCGCTGTAAGGCCACCCGGGCTGTGGAGAGGGCCGCGGAGCCGAGCAAATTATACCCCGCGGACCCCATCGGGGCAACACAAAAGGCACGTTTTTGTTCCGAAAACGGAACAACGCGGAAAGCAGGAAGAGGAACCGGCGTGAAAGTAATCGTTGGCATCTCCGGCGCGAGTGGTGCAATATACGGCCTTCGCCTGCTCGAACGGCTTCGCGGAAAGGAAGATCTGGAAGTCCATTTAATCCTGACGCGCTCTGGAGAGAAAACCCTATTTCTCGAGACCGGCAAAACCGCGGCAGAAATCAAACAACTGGCCGGCCACTGCTATTCCAATGAGGATATCGGCTGCCGGCTGGCCAGCGGATCCTACGCGACCGACGCCATGGTGGTGGCGCCGTGCTCCATCCATACTATGTCGGCGATTGCCACCGGAATCAGTTCCAACCTCATGGTGCGGGCGGCGGACGTCATTCTCAAAGAAAAACGCAAGCTGATTTTGCTGGTCAGGGAGAGCCCTTTTCATTTGGGGCACCTGCGCAATATGACCGCATTGGCGGAAATGGGCGCCATTATTGCGCCTCCTATTCCCGGCTTTTATCACCATCCGCAAACCGTCATGGATCTGGTAGACCACAGCGTGGACCGCGTCCTGGATCTACTGGGCATCCCCGACGCACAGGCCCGCCGCTGGCAAGGGGGGGCCTGATGAAGCAACTCGCAGTGAAGAAGAAGGGCCCGATCGCCTTTCAGGGCGCGCGGGGCGCCTTCAGCGAGGAAGCTACCCGTAAGCTGGCGGGCGCCAACGTGGCGGTTTTGCCGTGTGAACGCTTCGAAGAGCTGTTCCTCAGCCTGAAATCCGGCCGGGCCTCGGGCGCGGTGGTCCCCATCGAAAACACGCTGGCGGGATCGGTTCACGAGAATTACGACCACCTGGTAAACTACGAATTTCCGATTGTCGCGGAAACCAGCGTGCGGATTATTCATAACCTGATCGCGCCAAAAGGCGTGACATTTTCTAAAATAAAGCGGGCATTTTCCCATCCGGTGGCGCTCAACCAGTGCTTGGATTTCTTTGCCAGGAATCCGCAAATCGAGCGAATTCCTTTCTACGACACCGCCGGCAGCGTCAAAATGATTATGGAAGAAGGACTTACCGACGCCGCGGCGATCGCTTCGTCGGTGGCCGCGCAAATCTATGGAGCGCGCATCTTGCGCCGCTCGATTGAAAGCGACCGCCGGAATTTTACCCGTTTTTTCCTCCTGCGGCGGCCGGCGGATGCCCGGCGCAGCCTCCCTGCCGCCCGCAACGCGCAGTGGAAGACTTCGCTGGTGTTCAGCACCCGCAATATTCCGGGTGCTTTATTCCGGGCGCTGAGCGCGTTCGCCCTGCGCGACCTGAATCTCACCAAAATCGAATCGCGGCCCCTACGCGGCAAACCGTGGGAGTATCTTTTTTACGTGGATTTCCTGGGCCGGGTAGACACGCCCAACGCCCAAAACGCGCTGCGGCATCTGGGAGAGCTGGCCGATTTCCTGCGCGTGCTGGGTTGCTATCCGAAAGGGGCGTAGCCAAGCACAGCCGGAAGCAACGGGGACTGGCCGAGGAACTTGTAAAGGCTGCCAGCCCAATCGAAGTCGCGGCGGGCCGAGAAATCACTGCAAGCGACGATATGGACACCCTTGCCTCCAAGCGCATTCAGGTAAGCCGGGAGTGTGGCGACAAGCCCGGTTTCCTCCCACCCAGCTTCGACCTCCGCGATCTTGCCCCGGTGTAGGACGAGACCAGCGATTAGGTGCGTGTCGGCGGGGCTGGCATTGAGGACACGCCACGCGGCTTCGCGCACTAGGGCGAATGCCTCCAGTTGAATCTCTTCGAGGCTAACGCCAGCCAGCAAACGTTCCTTGAATTTGACCGTTCCGGCCGCCAGTTCGGCGTCAGAACATTGCAGGAGCCGCGATTCGTGAGCACTGATATCCCGCACAAGGGCGAGCATTGCTCTAACCTCACGTTCGCTCTCAGTTCCAAAGACTTTGGCAAGTCCGGCATCGGTGATGTTTTTCAGTATTCCCGTCTTGTCCTCCCGGTGGGAGCGGTCCGCCGCCCGTACAACCGCTGCAAGGATATCCGGGTCGACTTAATCCATTCTATTCCTCGCAGAGCCGGCCGACATCAAACTAAAGCCGCCTGCCACGCGTTCCGCACCAAAGGGCTTGCCGTTGGCGATCTGGAGGTGGTGTCGCAGATTTCCGCCCATGAGTTGTCACGCACCACGGCCTCTATGCCGGGTGCTAGAGTGGATTGGCAAGTCCTTCGATGATCGCGAGCACCCCATACGCGAGAATGCCAATGTCCTTGATCGGCACACCGAGGTCAATTTCGGCTTTAGCCCATAGGATCAACGAGTTCTGAGGTGATATGAGACAGATTAGATTCACAAGGGCAGCGGTTGGCGGAGCGAGTTTGTTGCTCGGCATCATTTCATGGCTGATATTGGCGCTGCACGGAAATCTCACGGCACTTGATTCATGGAGGCTCGCGGTTTTCGGTTCTATCGCACTCCTGGTGGGATCCTATTTTGTCGTGAGACGAACAAAGGATAGATCCCTCAGATACATCTCAGTCCCGCAGTTGCTGGGAATTCAGGCATTTGCTGCATCGGGGGCTATCGTATGCAGTATTGCGATTGTCCAGGGCCTAGCGCTCGCTGCTTCGTCTGTCGGTATACGCTTTGGGCCTCTTGGCCTACCTTTCCAACAAAAGACTGCGCTGTTCGAAGAACTTGTGATCGTAGCAGTCGGCCTGGGCCTCGTGTGGTACAGCGCGCGCGCACGAAAGACTGCGCTGTCATCTTTTCGCCCTTCTCAACACGTTCTTAGAGATGAACTCAAGTCCGCTATTCAAGACCACGATTTGCTGGGAGTATCAGAGTGCCTTGATCTTGTGCATCGGATTCCGGAGCGAGAGCGCTTGCCAGCCCTTATCTACGATCTTGAAGGGTTGCGGCTCCTGTTCGACAAGGTATCCGCAACGGACGCCTCGGATAACCTAGACCAAGCCGAGAAGCTGTTTGATATGTCCGAGAGAATTCTCCAGGAATGGCTTGACCGGGTGATTCCGGAGGGCGATAAGTACGACGCACGCTTCGTGATAAAGACAATCCGTGAGTTAGCCCAATCGCTGCTTCGCTATGTTGGCCCAAGTGTTGCTGGGGCAGCTTTCACTGCACGATTGACTTCTGCAGCAGCCAAGACGCTGAGCGACGTACAAGTTGCAGCACTTGATACCAACGCCAAAAACCTTGGCAAGACCTTTGCGTAGGCGACCTGCCAGCCTACTGCCGTCTTCTCGGACTGCCGGAGTCACCGGGGCACCTCAAATTCAAGGTGAGTGTCTTTCCCGGATGTCAGGCTTTCAATCGCTTGCCTGATTTGCGCATCGTTGCAACCCCACGTCTTCATTTCTTCCGGCAGATTGAACACCTGCGGATTCAGCCACCACTGATGGCCCACAGCCCCACCATCTTTGTCTGACGCAAGCACGAATGTCTGACCGTATTCCAAACGCCGCGCCGTGAACCGGCCATCACTCTGGATGATTTCGATCTTGCTGTCTGCCATACCATCCTTACCCTCCCTAATCGTACTGCTCTTGCACCCTGCCGTGGCTCCCGTGCCTTCTTCATCCACGGCGGAGATCTCGGGGGGTAAGTCGATCCTGCGCGGCGTTGACGTCGGTACGACATCTTAAAATATTCGTTTCCAAGACGGGCAGAAAAGGCGATTCCATTTTCTCCTTTGAGTGGCACTTCGCGCCGCTTGGACTTTGGGCGGCCGTTGGACGCCCACGGTAGCGTCCCCCACCTACCAGGGCAACCGGAAATAGACCCGCCTTTGGGCGTTCGGCAAAACCGTAATGTTGTGGACGCTGAAGCCGGCACGGCCTGCATTGGGGACTGTGGTGAAGTGCATCCCCGGAGTCCAGTTGTTGCCGAACGTGCGATAGAGATACCACCATTCCGCTGCGACACGGGTATGTCGATCCGGCGCACCTTTTACTTCCAAGGCTCGCTCTTCGCAATCGCCCCCCTCCCCGATGATCTGGATCTGATCCTGTGCCTCTCGTGCGGCCTCCCATCCGACCCGGAAAGCCGTTTCCCATGCTAGTGCGAATCCCGCTTCCCGGTCTTTTTTCCAGGCTCGCAGCAGGCTTTCCATGTTATGCTGCGCAAGGCGGCTGAACGGGGACTCCTGCTGAATCTCCTCGAAGGTGCCTCGCTGTAACGACATCAATCGCTGTTGCAACCGGCCACTCGATTCCTTTATCACCTCCAGACAGCCACCATCCTGAAGCTTGCTGAACAGGTCCAACAACAAGCCGCGCCCAGCCGTCACATCGAGTCCGATGCGGCCCCATCGGCCGTCCGCGATATTCCATCCAAGGAACCAGATAAACTCGATTTGAGTGAGGTTCCGGCAAAGGTCCGCGAGTTCCGGGAAACGAGGACTATCTTCCATGCCGCCGATAATAACTCGCCTCACGATTCGGTGTGGACGGCAATCGCGTCCGGCAGACGCAGTATCGGACGGAAGGAGCGCGTGGTCCCGTCCCGTATCCAGTATCGGACACGGCGCGGCGGCGGGCAACGGGACAGCCCGTGACGGCGCGTCTTCGCCCGCGTGCGTCAGCCCGCCGCCACTGGTCCGATGTGTCCAGCCGCTCCGACCCCGCCCAACGTGAGTGCCCGGTGGCGAAGGGCCGCGCGGCGTGCTTCGCGGACGGCTTACAGGAGGGCCAACTCGGGGACGAGCAGCAGTGGGTCGGTCACCAAAGTTCGAAACGTGTCCACGACGGGGAGCCAAGTCCCTTCCTTCCGCTGATTTGCCTGCCCGTTGATTGACGCCTCAACCCTCCGAACTCGCGTAATGCCTTGAAGGACTTCGGTCTCTGCTCGTCTCTCTTCTGGAGCCCGCCCCAGTCGGCGTGCCCTTCTCGCCCTCGGTTCCACTCCTTTGGCGCGGCAGTTCTCTGTGTCTCTGAACCCACTTCTTGGCGTGGTTAAACTGCGGCCAAACACCAACCTATTCGTGCGGCAAACTACTAGCCGACATCGAGGCAAGGCACCTGGCCGAATTCCTCGCTCTCCAGCAAGGCTATCAGGAGCCATCCATCATGTGCCACTTGAATCGGCCGGCGTTCAAAAGGGAGCGCCGGCGCCTCACGATAGCGTGGGTCGCGGGTCATCTGAAGCCAACGTTCCAGGAGCGGCCGATGAGCCTGCGTCGCGTGTATGAGGCAATTGTTGAACACCTGCACGGAGCGCACGGAAGGCAACCCCCACAAATCGCTCACGGGAATGCTACCGCGGCTCCACTCCTGGCGGGGCGGCAGCAAGAGATCCACGCAAAGCGTGACCGGAAGCTGGAGGCGGCGCGGAAGCAACGGCAGATTCGTCGCCAGCAAGCTGCCTGACTCGCAAATCCGGTTGCTGCGCTCCTCCACTGCTCATCCCCGTGCGTTTTGAACGTGCGCTTTGAACTGCTAAAGTACGCGGCGACCGCTGTATAATATAACCACAGAGGAGGGTAGCATGCTGCGGCTGCTGTTTATTGTTCTTCTTTCTGTAGCCGGATTCACTCAGGCCGGCGGCCAAGTCAACGTCTGGATACCGCGCGGGCCGGAGGGTGGCCGTATCGGGCGGCCGGTGATCGACCCGCGGAATCCCGGCACGATCTACGCGAGCGCCGCCGGGAGACTGTATCGAACCACCGATGCAGCCGGCCACTGGAACGACCTGGGCGTTCCGTCAGTGACGATTCTCGCAGTGGATCCCCGGAACTCCAGCACGCTCTACGGCGCTAACAACAACACGCTGTATAAGAGCAGGGATGGAGGGTTGACGTGGAGCATGCCAGGCCCGGGACTGCCGGGGACGTGCGGACCTCTTCCTTTTTCTTTCGTGATCGACCCGAGCAAAAGGAGCACGCTCTACGCCGGTTGCCAAGGGACCAGCTCGAACGGCGGCGGGGGGCTTTTCAAGAGCACGGACGGCGGAGCCACGTGGAACGCGGCGAGTTCCGGTCTGCCGGCCGTAGAGATCTCCCCGAATGAGCCCTGGCCGCCGAATGTGCACGTGACTGCGCTGGCCATCGATCCGGTACCTGGTCGCCGTGACGGCGAGGCTGCCGGGCGCCAAACGCCGACACGGCCGGGGACGCTGTACGCGGTGATTGGTGCGAACGTGTTGGATGGCGGCGGATTGTTTCGGAGCACGGATGGGGCGGCGAGCTGGGACGCGGTGAACTCCGGCTTGCCGGACTCTCTGTACATCGACGCGCTGACGGTGGACCCCCAGAACCCGAATACACTGTACGTTGCTGGAAGCACCGGAGTGTTCCGAAGCACGGATGGCGCGGCGAGCTGGACGAGGCCCGGCAACGTGTCCAACGTGTGGAGCCTGGCGGTGGATCCGCTGGATACGGGAAATGTCTATGCGGTGAACGATAGCGGCATCCTGAAGAGCACGGCCGGCGGCGGGAGCTGGAGCGTGGTTTCTCCCGAGGGGACCGCGAAGGACCCGTTCCCGTGGCTGGTTTCGTGGGTGGTTGTGGCGCCGGGGGAAGGCGGTCTGAGCACGGTCTACGCGGGCGGCAACGCGCGAGGCGTTTTCAAGAGCCTGGATGGAGGCTCGACCTGGACCCTGGCGACCTCCGGGTTGTTCGCGACCTCGATTTACTCGCTGGCGATCGATCCTCACAATCCGCACACGGTCTACGCAGGGGCTTACGTCGCCGGTCTTTATAGAAGCACGGATGGCGCGGCAAGCTGGTCCGCGACGGGCAACCTGCCAGGGGTAAACGTCTTCGTGCTGGCAAGCGACCCGCTGGAACCGGGTACGTTTTATGCCGGGGGCCCGAGCGGACTCTACAAGAGCATCGATGGCGGAGCGAACTGGGTGCAACTGCCGGTCGATCCCCCCGTCACGGACTTAGCCGCATCAATTTCTCCACTGGCCGTCGACACCCGGAATCCGGGCACCGTCTATTCGGGCGGCTTCAAGAGCACGGATGGAGGCGCGAGCTGGGCGAAGTTGGCCTTTTTGCCGAGCGCGCTGGCGATCGATCCCCAAGATTCGGGCACGCTCTACGCAGGGGCCACAGAGGGGGAACTGGCAGTGTCGGTGCTCGCGATGTCGAGCGGGGTCCGCAAGAGCGTGGACGGGGGAAAAAGCTGGAGCGGCCTGAACGCCGCCTGGCAGAGTTTTGGGGGTTCGAGCTTGAGTGTGGACCCGACCAATTCCAGCGTCGTGTACGCGCAGACCGGACCCGTGGATTGCTCAGAGGCATACGACTGCGATACTTCTGGATCCGCCCTATTCGGACCTGGCGGTTACTGGGACCCGAACTCGGATGGGGCGAAGAAGGGCCTGGGATGGTTCAGGAGCGCCGATGGCGGAGCAACCTGGGTGAAGCTGAACCTGCCCGGCGATCCGTTCCAATCCCAACTCCTGGGAGTCGGCCCCCAGGGAACGCTCTATGCAGGGGCTACGGCGGGATTAGTGAGGAGCAAGGATGGCGGCGCCACTTGGAGTGCGCTGCCAACTGCCGGACTGTCGTCTGGAGTGAGCGCGCTGGCGTTCGACCCGCAGAACCCGAATCATCTCTTCGTTGGGACCAACGGCGGCGGCGTGTTTGAGATTACGCTCGAACAGGATGAGTAGCGCCCTATGGCGATTCTCGCCTTTGCTGGTTAACCGCTCCCATTCCCGCAACTAGATCCGATCAGACTGGCGGTTAAGTCAACGGCCCGCGGCCAGGCGCGTCCTGCGGTGATTGGAGCCGTCCAACGCTATCTTCCCTTTTTGAAATCAGTTGCAGTTTTAGCCGTTGCCCCTCCGCCAGCCGACACTCCGTTGAGAGCACAAACCGGCCCATGGTAAGTCGCGTTATACTCGCTAACGGAGCACCGCCGAAACGTAGAAGTAACGGGTTCCGGCAGGAACAGGCTTATCGTAAACTGACCATTGGCCGGGAGTTCGACGGCGTTGCCGTCTGGGGTAGTTCGATAAACCCTAACTAAGTCGGAACTCGATAGACCGCCGGCTGTCAAGCCGCGCAAGTTACCCGCCTGGCCGCATTGCTTCCAGCGTGAAATCCGCCTTATCCAGCGGAACCGCCGCGTGACGGCGATAACCGGATTCGACGTTTTTCCGAACAGCCAAAAAGAGGGGCTAGCTGAGCCAAGATGCGGGTACTGGCCGGCTCAAACGCCCGCCGCTCGCGATCAGGGTGGCAGCGGAAGGGCGCTATCGAACGCAAACTCGTCTCGCAGGTGCGAGCGCCGGTCTGCGGGGATTAGCGGTCATTCCGTTGCCGCGTCCAGGCGCCTTTGAGCCGGCCATTCGGATTGTCATTAAAGTCGTTGGTCTGATAGTGCTGGCCCTGTTCATCGACCCATGTGTAAGCGTATTGGAGGGGAACCGCGATGATACTGCCGATGTTCGGATCGGGGCGCTTCAGCAGATCGAACACATAATCGGTCCAGTCCCCCGTATTTCGCCGGGCCTCGGTGGTTTCTTGAGGACGGGCCATCACAAGATCGGTGGAGCGCCGCGTGCCGCCCATAAACTCCTCATACTGCCTCGTGTGCAAAGCCGAGGCCAGGGCGTCCTGGGCCCGTTGCTCTCGTGACGGCAGAATGTAATCCCCCCAACGACCGGTGTAACCTCCCACGCCGTCTCGCGAAGCATTTCTCTCCGTCCACTTTTTCATCCATTGCTCATCGACAAGCATGGATTCTGAGACGGACTGGAACTGTTCCTTCGATGCCTCGAGTTCGCCCGGGCGAGCCCGCGAGCGCAGCACGCTTGCCGTACACGTATGACGGTGCTGCACACCTTTGCCGATGCCGAACGGCGCATCCAAACACCACAGCGTCGCGGTTAACCATTCCTCCACGGGAATGGTATTGATGCTGTAGTGCACCAGTGCGATTGACGTCTCATGCCTGGTTATCCTGAACACCGGCTTCCCCGCTGGCGTCTGAGCGGCGAAACTCTCATTCTGCTTCTTCATCTTCTCCTGGAATGCGGCCGCCATCGCCGCCGGCACAGGCTCCTCCCTGACGAACTCCACCTGGAGCACGCCGGCCATATCTTTCACGAACTCGGCCGCGGGCAGTTCCCTATCGAACCGGAGGCACTCCGCGACGGGCTTTTTAGGTGAAGCAGTCGGGGGAACGCTCCAGGACCAGTCGAACTCCGGCAACATCTTGATCCCGGTGATTCCATCCGGGCTCACCGCGCGAAACACGGCGCCCGGCATTGCAGCGCATGGCGATCCCGGCACCAGTGCGCCTTCAAATATCCAGTCCGCGGGAACCCGCAACGAAAACGCCTGCATCTGAAGAACCGGGTCCATGATGCCGGCCTGCCGGGTGGTCGTCGGTGCCGAGGCCGGCTGTTGGCCGTGGGCCATTCCCAAACCCGACAGGACGATACCCGCCAGAATGCACCAGCCCGAGATTGCCCTCGTCGCAGTTCCCATGTGAAGCCTCTTCGAAGTATGTGTGCGGTTTCGAACCGGCAGCCGTCGGGACATCGCGCCAGTCCTTCCCGGCCAGCGCCAGCCCCCAACCCGCTCAATTCCGGACGTTGACTTGCAGCGTCCAGTTACCCTTGAGGATGCCATTCGGATTGTAGTTGATCTCGTTGGTCTGCTTGCGTTCGCCGAATTCATTGACCCAGGTGTAAGTATACTTCCTTTGAGACAGGTCCTCCCGGAGACGACGTGGCTGACAACGCAACGAACATCATGTTCGAAAACCCAGCGCTTCCCGCCGGCTTCTGGCCGCAAGCGATTCCCAAACCTGCCCGGGGCGATGGTCGCCCGGATCAAATAATTGGGGATATCTTGCGAGGCCATCCTGGCGTCGACCTTGGGCGCTCCACATGCACCGGCCCACTGCCCCGACTGTCACCCCGCCCACGGAGAACGCGAAATCAGCGGTCACACTGTTTCTGTGGCCGTTCCGCTGGCGTACGAACCGAAAAGACGGCAGCCCCTGCGAGAAGGCGAGACCGGAGCTTGTGGTCGCGAGGGCCCGGAAGCCGAGATGACGAAGATACCGCGCCGAGCCGGGGTCCCAGGGATTCGGGATGACGAAACATCCGCTCTCATGCAGCTTGCGGAACTGATCGCGGCGCGACGAGATCCATGGTTTGCTAAGGCCAATTGGACTCACCTGATCTAGGCGCCAGCGAGCATAGGGGAATTTACGCTACAAAAGTTCGAAACGTGTCCAGTGTGGGGAGCCAGCTCTTCGAGCGGCTTCCACTGGGCCCAACCGTCGCCGGCGGCTATCTTTCGGGAAACCGGGCAACGGTCAGCGGAATGGGTCGATAATGGCAAGGCCATCTACTACTTGCCCATGGGTCAAGTCTTCGGTGTAGACGCGGTCGCAGCCGAGGGCCAGCGCTGCGGCGACGATTGCGCTGTCCCAAAATGAAAACCCGTGGATCTTACGAATTCGTAAGGCCATGTTGAGGATTGGAAGGGTCATGTCCTGAATGCGGAATCGCGACCAAGCCTCGATCAGGCCGGCAGCGAGTTCGTGGGGAACTGCATCGGCACGGCTGGCTCGTGTCGCCTGAACATAGAATTCCTGCAAGACTTGAATTGACAATGCACCCGAATCATCGTCTAACAGCGCGAGTGCCCGATCTCGCTTGAACGATTCTGCCGGATTTTGGCTGATGGAGTAAAGCAGGATGTTCGTGTCGAGAAAGTGGGGCATCATTGTGACCGGCTATGCAGGTCTTCGCGAGAGAGCCTCTGGGAAGCGGTGAAGGCCGCGATTCGGCTCCGGATCTCACGTTCCTGGCGCTTTAGGCGTTCGGTTTCGGTTTCGTGCGAGGCGAGTTGCTCCAGGTAGGCTTTGACCAGCGCGGAGATGGACGTATCGCGCTCGGCCGCGGCGATCCGGGCGCGTTTGTAAGTGTCATCGTCCACCGCAACTGTGATATTGCGCATATGCTCACAGTATCACAGTTTTCGCTGCAATGTTTTCTTGATGCGCCTTCTGCCGTTCGGGACTTCCGGCAGCCTGTGAGGGAGCCAAAACGAGCGCTTGTGCGCCTATGCTATGATGTGATTGTGCGAACGACCCTGGATATCCCGGATGAGGCCTACTACCTCGCCAAGGCGATAGCACGGGATCAGAACCGCAGCCTGGGACGAGTGGTTGGCGACCTGATTCTGCAATCGTCGAAAGGCGCGAAGTCCGCCTCCATCACCATAAGCAATTACGGTTTCCCCACTTTCCGCTGCGCCCGGCCTGTGACCACCGAAGACGTCAGGGCTCTTCATGACGAAGAGTAAGGTCTACCTGCTGGATTCCAACGTCCTGATTGCACTGGCGACGCCCGAACACAGTCTGAATGCGCGCGCCGCTGCCTGGTTTCGCAAGGGGCGCCGGTTTGCCACATGCCCAATGACCCAAGGCGCCCTTGTGCGTTTCCACCTGCGCGCCGGCGTGGACGCCACAGCGGAATCCGCAAAGCTGTTGCTGGAATCCATATCCATGCTGCCCCGGCACGAATTCTGGCCGGACGACGCTTCTTATCTCGACATGCCAACCGCTGGAATCATTGGGCATCGCCAGGTGACTGATGCTTACCTTGTTCTGCTGGCAGGCAAACACGGGGGTTCACTCGCAACCATGGATCGGGCGCTCGCCGCAGGCCACCAGGGAACATCCCTCATCGAGTAACTCCCGCAAGGCACGACACATCGCTACAGCAGCAGCGGCAGCAATTCGCCCGCCGGTCCGCACAACGCGCAATCGACCTGTGCGGAGGCCGCCGTCTCCTCTATATTGATCTCGATTACCTTCGCCCCCGCGTGCCGGGCGTAGGGAATCAAACTGGCGGCGGGATGGACCACGGCGGAGGTGCCGATCACCAGCGCGACTTGCGCCGACGCGGCGGCGTGCTCGGCCTCTTTCATCATGCCGTCCGGTAGCGGCTCGCCGAACCAGACCACGCCGGGACGCGCCAGGCCGCCGCAGGCGCAATGCGGCGGCAGCTTGGGCAGCGGCGCGCGGCGGTCGGGCCAGTTGGCGCCGCAGGCAGTGCAGCGCATCCGCCAGATATCGCCGTGCAGCTTGAGGATCTTGCCGCTGCCGGCGCGGTCGTGAAGGCCGTCCACGTTTTGCGTGATGAGGGTGAAGCGGGGCTTGTGCTTTTCGAGCTCGACCAGCGCACGATGAGCGGCATTGGGCGCGGCCTTGGCGATGAGCTCGCGCCGCCAGTTGTACCATTCCCAGACCAGGCGCGGGTCTTTGGCGAAAGCTTCGGGCGTAGCGAGATCTTCGGGCTTGTAGTTCTTCCAAAGGCCGCCGGCGCCGCGAAAGGTGGGGATGCCGCTCTCGGCCGAAATGCCCGCGCCGGTCAATACAGCCAGCGACGTGGCCGCAGCGATCCATGCGCGTGCCTGTTCCAAGTCCGCCATCGTGCCCAGTTTACTGCAAGGCTGCCAGCGCCTGGCGCACTCTCTTCAGAGCCTCGGCCACATCCGGCCGGTCGATGCGGATGACTGCGCCGCCGTTCGCCCGCGGCCGCCAGCGATCGAACATCCGCGGGACAGGGAAGCCGGCAAAGATGCTGACTAGAGGGACTCCCGCGGCGGCAGCCACGTGCTGGCCGGCGGAATCGTAGCCGATGTACAAGCGGCTGGCCGCGATGATGGCGGCGAAGCCCGCGAAGGAGCCGTTCCAGAACGTGGCACGCACTCGGGAGCGCTCGACAGCCCGTTCCACGTGCGCGGCCTCTTCCCCGCCCGCGCCTTTGTCGATGCAGATGGTCGCGCCACGCTCGCCGAGCAGACCGAGCAGACTTTCTTCGAACGGATCGGGCAGGCGCTTGGCCGGATTCTCGCCCACCCCCAAGCTCACGGCAATCGCCGCGGTGTGCCCGGGCGCCGCGCCCAGCGCCACGAAGGGCTTCGCGCCGGCGACGCCCAGCGTTTCTTCGGCCCACGCCGCCGCCAGTTCCGGAAGCGGCCGGTCCGTCGAGCCGCCATAAGCGCGGCTCTCAAAGAGGTGGTAACGGTGCTCGGGACAAATCGGGAGCAATCCCAACTGCGTGAGTCGCGAATCGGAATCCATCGTCAGCGAATCGGGCGCGTCGAGCATCGCGGTGAGGTCCTGCCGGACGGCCAGGCGATCGCGCAGGCTGCCGCGGCGGTAAGCCACGGCCGCGTGGCGAATGCGCGGGTCGGCCTCAAACAATTGGTAATTCTTTGGCGGGCCCACAAACAGGATTTCGGCTTTGGGGAAACGGCGTTTGGCGGCGTCGAGCAGCACGCTGGTCACGGCCACATCGGCGCCCAGCGTGACGCGCGACAGCACAAAAATGCGCGCTGGCTCCCCCGTGACGCGACGAACGCGTCGCACGCGGCGATAGCGGGCAACCAACGCGGCGGCGTCGGCGCCATCCACCACGGCCGCGATGGCCTGCGAGAACAATTGCGCGTAAACGTCGCATAGAGCGGGTTCGAAGCGGTCCGCCAGTCCTTCCGCCAGAATCGAAAACAGCGCCTGGTTGCAGGGTTCTTCCAACAACGCGCGCGGCAACTCGGCCGGGGTTTCCCCGGCAATCGCGCGCGCCAGCAGTTCCTCGGCCGTCTCACTACACGAAGTACTTGTCAATCAGGATCCCCAGCTTGGTGCGCGTCGCTTCCGGCACGTGAGCGCGGTCCGTCAGAATCGCGTGGGCCAACGCAGATCCGCACTTGCACGCGCGCCCGGCGGGCATGGCGGCCACCGCCGCGGCCACTACTTTGCTCGCATTCTCTGCGTTCTTTACCAGAGTGGCGACGATGTCGGTGACGGTGACCGCGCCGTGATCGGCGTGCCAGCAATCGTAATCGGTCACCATGGCCACGGTGACATAACAGATCTCCGCTTCGCGCGCCAGCTTGGCTTCCTGCAGGTTGGTCATGCCGATCACGTCCATGCCCCAGCTTCGATAGACGTTGGATTCGGCTTTGGTGGAAAAGGCCGGGCCCTCCATGCAGAGATACGTTCCGCCCTTGTGCGCATTGACGCCCACGGCGCCGCACGCGCCGGTCACCACCTGCGCCAATTCGGGGCAGATGGGGTCGGCGAAACTGATGTGGGCCACCAGGCCCTCACCGAAGAAGGTCGATACGCGGGTCCGTGTGCGGTCGAAGAACTGGTCGGGGATGACGAAATCGAGCGGCCGGTGTTCTTCCTTGAGCGAACCGACCGCGCTGAGAGAAATGATGCGTTCCACACCCAGCGATTTCATGCCGTAAATGTTCGCCCGGAAATTCAGCTCCGAAGGCGAGATGCGGTGGCCGCGGCCGTGGCGCGCCAGAAACGCGACCTGCCGCCCCGCCAGCGTCCCCAGGACGTAGTTGTCCGACGGGCTGCCGAAGGGCGTCTGGGTATTGACCTCCTCGATGGCTTCAAAGCCTGGCATGGAGTATAGCCCGCTGCCTCCAATAATTCCGATTTCCGTTTTCAACTGGCACTCTCCTGAATCAATTCCAATAGCACGCCGCCGGCCGATGCGGGATGCACGAAGACGTAAAGATGGCCCCCGGTGCCGCGGCGCGGCTCATTCAGCAGGCGCGCGCCGGATGCCCGCAGGCGCTCCACCGCCGCATTCAGATCCGGGACGCGCAAAGCCATGTGGTGCAGGCCGGGCCCGCGCTTTTCGAGAAATTTTCCAATGGGCGAATCCGCCTCCGAAGGCTCCAGCAGCTCGATGCGCGAATCGCCCGCCGGCAGCATGGCGACATGCACTTTTTCCGCCGCAACGGTTTCGCGATGTCCCACCGCGAGCCCGATCGATTCATAAAATGCCACCGCCTGCTCCAGGCTCTTCACGGCGATACCCAGGTGGTCGATGGCGGCGCCGGCGATCTTGTCGCTAGTGGCGCCGGCCATCTTGTCGCCGGCGAGCTTCTTCGGCCGACCGCCGGCAGCAAGATCGCCGGCGCTACAAGCTTCCAGCAACTCCGCGATTCCCTTCCCTTCCGTGGCGACGGTCTGCACGATGGCCGGATGCCGCCCTTCAGTGAGGCTGAGCATGGCATGCAGTTCTTGCTCCACGCGGCCGGCGCCCGGCTGATCGGACTTGTTGATGGCGAAGACGTCCGCAATCTCCATGATCCCCGCCTTGATGGCTTGGACGTCGTCGCCCATGCCCGGCACCAGCACCACCACCGTCACTTGCGCCAGGCCGGCGATTTCGACTTCGTCCTGGCCCACGCCCACGGTTTCGATAATGACGAAATCCTTGCCGGCGCAATCCATGAGCCGCACCAGATCGGCGGTGGCGCGCGCCAGTCCGCCCACCGAGCCGCGCGTTGCCATGGAACGAATGAATATGCCCGGATCGGCGTGGTGCTGCTGCATGCGGATGCGGTCGCCTAAGATCGCGCCGCCGGTGATGCGGCTGGTGGGGTCGATCGCCAGGATGGCCACGGTCTTCCCCTGGCTGCGCAGAGCGGTCGCCAGCGCGTCCACCAGCGTGCTCTTGCCCGCGCCGGGCGGCCCAGTGATCCCAACGATTCGCGCGTGCCCCCCGAATTCCTCCAGTTCCCGCAGCGTTTCGAGCGCCTGCGGGTCCCGATTTTCAATTCCGGTAGCCGCGCGTGCCAGCGCGCGCGCGTCGCCTTCGCGAATCTTACGGGCGAGAGAGTTCATTCGGCTTCTGTCGTTGCGCTTCTGTCTTCTCTTCTGACTTCTGACTTCTGACTTCCGACTTCTAAATCCCGCAGGGATTTCAAGGGCGAAGCCCTTGCTATTCAGCTTTTCAGAAGTTGCCGTGCGATCACCAGACGCTGAATCTCGCTGGTGCCTTCCCCGATGGTGCACAGCTTCACGTCGCGATAAAACTTCTCCACCGGGTAGTCCTTGATGAATCCGTAGCCGCCGTGGATTTGCACGGCCTCGCCGGCGATGCGCACCGCCGCTTCGGAAGCGAACAGCTTGGCCATGGCGGATTCGCGCGTCACGCGCTGGCCGCGGTCGAGCATCCAGGCAGCGCGGTAATTCAGCAGGCGCGCGGCATCCAGATCGACGGCCATATCCACCAGCTTGTGCTGGATGGCCTGAAACTCCGAGATGGGCCGCGAGAACTGCTTGCGCAGCTTGGAATAGCGGAGCGCGGCGTCGTACGCGCCCTGCGCCATGCCGATGGAAAGCGCGGCAATCGAAATGCGGCCGCCGTCCAGCACCTTCAGGCTGTCGACAAAGCCATTGTTCTTCTTACCCAGGAGTTGCTCCGGCGCCAGGCGGCAACTCTCGAAAATCACTTCGCCGGTGGCGCTGGCACGCAGCCCCAGCTTGTTTTCCTTCTTGCCCAGACGGAAGCCCGCCGTGCCTTTGTCCACGATAAAAGCGGAGATGCCGTGCTGGGCCGCGGCGCGGTCGGTGACGGCCATGGCCACGCAAACATCGGCGTAGTGCGCGTTGGTGGTGAAGGTCTTGGCGCCGTCCAGCACCCAGGCGTCGCCGTCCAGGTCCGCGTGCGTGCGCGTGCCCGCCGCGTCCGAGCCGGCTTCCGGTTCGGTCAGCGACCAGCAGCCCAGCCACTCCCCCGAAGCCAGCTTCGGCACATAGCGCTGGCGCTGCTCTTCGCTGCCCATCTTATATATGTGGTTGGTGCAGAGGGAGGTGTGCGCCGCAAGAATGATGCCCACCGAGCCATCCACGCGCGACAGCTCTTCAATAATGATGGAGTAATCGATGTAGCCCAGCCCGGCGCCGCCCAGCTCCTCCGGGAAAACGGCCCCCATGTAGCCCAGCCGGCCCAGCTTCCGAACCACTTCGTGCGGAAATTGCTGCGCCTCATCCCATTCCATGACGTGCGGGCCGATTTCGGCTTCGGCGAATTCGCGCACCGCTTTACGTAATTGGATCTGTTCCGGAGTGTACTCGAAATCCACGATGGGGGCGCCTCAGACGATCTCTTCCAACACCCGGTCCCAGCGGACGGCGCGCTGCCGGCGGAAGCTCTCGACGGCCATGCGGCAGGCGATCGAGACACGGTATCCCACATCGAAGCCGCAGTTGGGCTGGCGGCCGGTGCGGATGGAATCGAAAAAATTTTGCGTGTGCGCCCGGGGATCGGTGCGTGTGACGCCGATCATCTCATTGCCATCGGGCCGGTTCTTTTTCTCCGGGGCGTAACGGATGGTCTGCGGCGTGCGCGAAATGGCGCCGGCGGTGCCCAGCACGTCCTCGGTCACGCTTAGGCGCTCGTTGCCGAAGCCGGAGTCCCAAGTGAAGAGCAACTCCTCTTCGTGCTCCATCGTCACGTTCATGGTGTCGGGAACTTCGCGGCCGTCCTTCCACAAGTAGAGGCCGCCCGTCATGGTCACGGATTGCGGAATCTTGAGGCCCAGCGCTTTGTACCAGAAGGCCAATTGCTGGCAGAGATTCTCGGTGACGTTGCCGCCGGAGTAATCCCAGTAATAGCGCCAGTTGATGTAGCGGCCGGGGTTGAAGGCGCGCGGCGGCGCGTCGCCCAGAAAGCCCTTCCAGTGGATGTTCTCTTCGGTCATGTCGGGATAGACCGGCCGCGCCCACTGCGGCTTTCCGCTGGGCGTGTTGCGGTACATGCGCGCCTGGATGAAGGTGATCTTGCCCATCCATTCGGGCTTGAGAAACTGCGCGGCGTCGGCCAGATGACCGCTCGAAATCGCCTGGTGGCCGATCTCCACCGTGCGGCTCGGCGCCCGCTCCACGGCGGATCGCATGCGCTTGGCCTGCTCCACGGTGAAGGCCATGGTCTTTTCCTGGTAGACGTGCTTGCCGGCATCGAGCGCCGCCACGAACGGTTCGCAATGCAAATGCTGTGGCGTGGCGATTACCACCGCGTCGATCGCGCGATCGTCCAGCAGTTGGCGGTAGTCCAAGTGCAGCTTGGCGCCAGGAGCGAGCCGGGCCGCATCTTCCAGGCGACGCGTATAAACGTCGGCGATCGCGACGCACTCGGTGTTCGGGCAGGCCAGCGCCTCTCGCAGCAGTTCGGTCCCACGCGCGCCCACACCGACGACGCCGAAACGCACGCGTTCCCCGGCGGCCAGCACGTTGCCGCCGGCCAGCGTGCCCGCGAGGCCAGTGGCCACTTTCCCGATGAAATTCCGGCGCGATTGCATGGCGAGAGAGCTGCTCCTTGTAATACCAGGCTCCGCTTGGAGAGAACTAGAACGATTATATCGGAAGTGGGACCGGCGTTAAGACAACTGGTAGCGCCGGCGGTCTTGCCGCCGGTGCCCTGCGCGCCCCTAGTAGAGAACCGGCGGCAGAGACCGCAGGCGCTACAAGACGCCGGGAGGCCGGTCCCACTAAAGCGGATACCATGAAAGACATGGCACAGACATCCCGCCTTGCTGCCGTCACCGGTGCTTCGAGTGGCATCGGCACAGCCTTCGCCCGCGCCCTGGCCGCCCGCGGCTTCGACCTGATCCTGATCGCGCGACGTCAAGACCGCCTGGATGAACTGGCGCGCGAACTGGCCGCCACCCACGGCACCGCCAGCGAAATCCTGACCGCCGATTTGACCCTCGATGCCGATCTCGCCCGCGTGGAGGATCGCTTGCGCGCGGCTTCCACCCTGGAACTGCTGGTCAACAATGCCGGCTTCGGAGTGGGCGGCCTATTCGCCGATTCGCCAATCGCCGGCCAGGACGCCATGCACCGCCTGCACATCCTTGCCACATTGCGGCTCACTCACGCGGCTTTACAAGGGATGGTGGCCCGCCGCTCCGGCGCCATCATCAACGTGGCATCGGTAGCCGGCTTCATCGTCAGTCCCGGCGCGCTCAGCTACGGCGCCACCAAGAACTGGATCAACACCTTCACCGAGGGCCTGTGGCTCGAACTGCGGGCCACCGGCTCACCAGTGCGCGTGCAGGCGCTCTGCCCCGGCTTCACCTGTTCGGAATTCCACGACGTCGCCGCCATGGATCGCACGAAGCTCGCGCCGCCGGCATGGTGGTGCACCGCCGAAGCCGTGGTGGCCGAATCGCTGGCGGCACTGGAGCGCGACCGCGTCTTCGTGATCCCGGGCTTCCGTTACCGGGTGCTGGTCGCCCTGGTGACCCACCTGCCGCGCGGGTTGCGGCGCTGGCTGCTGGTTCGCTTTGCGCGCCGTAGCGGCAGGCTTCGGGCCAAATAGCTTTCTATTGAAACTCGCGAAATACGGTTACACTCGGCGGGTCTTGTATTACACCAGTGCCAATTCTTCGCAGCCCGCGACGATTTTGGCGCGGCCCGAGTCCGTAGGACGAAAGAAAATAGCCCAGCGCGTCAGCGCTGGGAATGGGTGAAAGACACAGGGAGCCCCGGAACGGGGCGAAAGAGTTTCTACAGCGGCGCTTCTTTCGCCCCGTTCCGGGGCTGGTCAATTGGCTACGGGAACCCACGGCTCACGCCGTGGGCTATGTTGTTTCGCCCTCCGGGCTTGGTGCTTTGGTTGCGGCTATGCCGCTCTGCGGGGCAGGATGGTATCCTGTGCGCCGGTTGGCAACCGGCGCAGCGCGGCCACTGGCAAACGTCGCAAGGCGGGTTACCAACCCTCCGCAGGTTGCCAACCTGCCCCACAAGCCGGGACCTTTCGTCACCGTATTTTGCGAGCCTCTCTAGTCCCGCGTAGGGACAACTGGGCAGGTGACATCTGTCACCTCGCCAGACTGACATTCTCCACTGGTCGAGGATTCCTTTTTCCCGCAAGATTGGCAAGGAGGGAAAAACTTATGCCAGTTGCTGAATTACGCGGCGTCACCAAGCGGTACGGGCCGGTGGAGGCGTTGCGCGGAATCGATCTATCCATTGCGCCCGGTGAACTGCTGGCGCTGCTGGGACCCAACGGAGCAGGCAAAACCACCGCGGTCCGCATCCTGCTGGGCCTCGCGGCTCCCACCTCGGGCGAGGCCACAATCTTCGGCTATCATCCGGCCAGTCGCCAGGCGAAGCTGCGCCGGGGCGCTCTGCTGCAGGTGGGCCGGGTGCCGGAAACGCTCAAGGTGCGGGAGCACATCGAGCTGTTTTCCAGCTATTACGAGAAGCCGCTGCCCATCGCCGAGACCATCGCCGCCGCCGGCCTCGCGGGCATTGAAAACCGGCTCTTCGGCGCTCTCTCCGGCGGGCAAAAGCAGCGCGTGCTCTTTGCGCTGGCCATCTGCGGCAACCCCGACCTACTGTTTCTCGACGAACCCACCGTGGGGCTCGACGTGGAATCGCGCCGCGCGCTGTGGGCGCGCATTCGCGGCTTCGTGGCGCGCGGCGGTAGCGTGCTGCTGACCACCCATTATCTGGACGAGGCGGACGCCCTGGCGCACCGCGTGGCGGTGATCGACCGGGGGCGCATCGCCGCCGAGGGTACGCCCGCGGAGATTAAGGCACAGACCGGGACCAGCGTGCTGGAAGACGCGTTCCTGGCCATCATGAAAGAAAACGGCAACGCACTTGAGGAGGTGCTGCAATGAACCGCGCTTACTGGATGGAATCGAAAACCGAATTGCTGAAAATGGCCCGCCTGAAGCAGTACTCCATCTCCACGGTGGCCTTTCCGCTGATGTTCTACTGCTTCTTCGCCCTGGCGATGGGACCATACTCGCAGGGTGGAATCTCGATGAGCCGGTACCTGCTGGCAACCTACGGCGCTTTCGGAGTGATGGGCGCGACTCTCTACGCGTTCGGCGCCGGCGTGGCGGTGGAGCGCGGGCTCGGCTGGCTGGAGGTGAAACGCGCCAGCCCCATGCCGCCGGCCGCTTACTTCGTGGCCAAGGGTGTGGTGTCGCTCACCTTCGGCGCCCTGGTGGTCACGCTGTTGTTCGCACTGGGCGCCATCTTCGGCGGCGTGCGCATGCCGGCCGGCCAGTGGCTGCTGATGTGGGGCGCACTGGTTGCGGGAGCGATTCCCTTCGGCGCCATCGGTCTGGCCATCGGGAGCTTTGCCGGGCCGAACTCAGCGGCAGGCGTGGTGAACATGATCTACCTGCCGATGGCCTTCTGCGGCGGCCTGTGGATGCCCATCGAGATTCTGCCGAAGGCACTACAGCATCTGGCTCCCTGGCTGCCGTCGTACCATTTCGGTCAGATCGCCCTGGCGATTCTGCATGTGCCGGTGCACGGTTCGGTGCTGGGGCACGTGGAAGCGCTGGTGGGATTCGGCCTGATATTTGCGGGCGTGGCGTGGATCGGCCAGTCCCGCGACCGCGAAAAAGCGTACGGATAAAGGGCTATGCTGGCACATAGGCGCATGAAACTTCTGCCGGAAGATCAGGACTGGACGGCGTACGTATGGCTTGTGTACCTGCTGTTCTTCCTGGGCGTTCCGTTCTTCTTCCCGGTGCCCGCATGGCAACGCGTGGCGACTGTGCTGGGAACGCTGGCGGCGTTGCCATTGTACTTCTGGGGCTACTGGGTGCATGGACGCCGCGCGCTCTGGGTGGTGGCCGGCTTCACGCTGCTGGGAAGCCTGTTCGCCACCATCAACCCCGGGGCTTCGGTAATGTTCGTGTTCGCCGCCACCTACTTGGCAAGACTCGGCGACCCGCCCAAGGCCTTCCCTTATCTGGGAATCCTGTTGATCGTGGAGGCGCTGGAAGCGTGGCTGCTGCGTCTTCCCGAATCCTTCTGGATCCCCACCATGGTCTTCTCGGCGCTCATCGGGTCGGTGGTGATCCAGTGGGTGCATCGCCGGCGCCTGTCAGACAAGCTGCTGGCGGCGCAGGCGGAGAGCGAACATCTGGCCAAAGTAGCGGAACGCGAACGCATCGCACGCGACCTGCATGACCTGCTGGGCCACACACTCTCGGTAATCGTGCTGAAGTCCGAACTGGCCTCGCGGCTTACCGCCAGCAACCCGGCGCGCGCCGCCGAAGAGATCCGCGACGTGGAGCGCATCTCGCGCGAAGCCCTGACGCAGGTGCGGGCGGCGGTGCGCGGCTACCGTTCGGCAGGCTTCGACAGCGAGCTGCGGGAGGCTATGCGGGCTTTGGAAGCGGCCGGCATCCAAGTGGAGACGTCGGTCGCGCCGCCGCCTCTTTCACCGGCGCAGGAAACCGTTTTCGCCATGGCGCTGCGCGAGGCGGTCACCAACGTAGTGCGCCACGCCCACGCCACGGTTTGCCGGTTGACGCTGCGGCAGACCGGCCGCTTCTGCGAAATGGTGATCGCGGATAACGGCCTCGGCGGCGCGCTCGACGAAGGCAGCGGGCTGAGCGGCATGCGCGAACGCGTGGAAGCGCTGGGCGGCGCATTGGAGCGCGATGGTTCGCACGGCACCGAACTCCGCATCCGGGTGCCGGTATGAAGATTCGCGTGATGATCGCGGAGGATCAGGCCATGGTGCGCGGCGCGCTGGCGGCACTGCTGGCCACGGAAGGCGATTTCGAGATTACCGGACAGGCGCAGAACGGCCGTGAAGCGCTCGACCTGTTGCTGGCCTCCCCTCCCGACGTGCTGCTCACCGATATCGAAATGCCGGAGCTTACCGGGCTGGAACTGGCCGGCGAAATCAAACGACGGCGGCTGCCCGTGAAGGTGGTGATCCTGACCACGTTTGCGCGCGCCGGATACCTGCGGCGCGCCCTGGATGCGGGCGTTTCCGGTTACCTTCTGAAAGACGCGCCAGCCTCCACGCTAGCCAACGCCATCCGCAAGATTCGCGCCGGCGCGCGGGTGGTGGATCCGGAACTGGCGGCGGAAGCGTGGACCGAAGCCGACCCGTTGACCGACCGCGAACGCCAGGTGCTGCGCTATGCCGGCGAGGGCGCCGCCAGTGCGGAGATCGCCCAGCGCCTGGACCTGTCGGAGGGCACCGTGCGCAATTATCTGTCGGAAGCCATCAGCAAGTTGGGGGCCGCCAACCGTACTGAGGCCGCGCGGATTGCACGCCAGAAGGGTTGGCTGTAGCGCCTCCGGCGGGATCGGTCGTTCTTTCTGGCCGCCGCCGTCTGCGTGTTACGCTCGAATCTAGTGTTCCGCCGCATCATCTGGATCGTCCTCGATAGTGTTGGCATCGGCGCCATGCCCGACGCGGCATCTTTCGGCGACCCGCCGGGCGCCGATACCCTGGGCAACATCGCACGCCTCCGCGGTCTGCATCTGCCGAATATGGCCGCGCTCGGCCTCGGCAATATCAAGCCGTTGACCGGCATCCCGGCCGCCGCGGCGCCCACCGGCGCTTACGGCCGCTGCACTCTGGCTTCTCCCGGCAAAGACACCACTACCGGCCATTGGGAAATGGTGGGCATCCATCTTGAAAAGCCATTCCCGCTTTACCCAAACGGTTTTCCGCAGGACATCATGGAGGGATTCGAGCGGCGCATCGGACGCCATTCGCTCGGCAACAAGGCCGCCTCCGGCACCGAAATCATCCAGGAACTGGGCACGGAACACATGCTCACGGGCTCGCCCATCGTCTACACTTCCGCCGACAGCGTTTTCCAGGTGGCCGCGCACGAAGAAGTGATCCCGCTGTGGGAGCTATACAAGATCTGCGAAACCGCCCGCGAGATTCTGCGCGGCCCGGCCGAAGTGGGCCGCGTGATCGCGCGCCCGTTCGTCGGCGCCCCCGGCCACTTCACGCGCACCGCCAACCGGCACGATTACGCCGTGCCGCCGCCCGCGGGCATGCTGCTCGATCGACTCGACCAGCGCGGCGTCAACGTCCACAGCGTCGGCAAGATCTTCGACGTGTTCCTGGGCCGCGGCATCCGCGAATCCTCCAAGACCAAAAGCAACGCCGACGGCATGGCCAAGACTCTGGAGGCCATGGAAGCGTCCGACGGCGGCCTGATCTTCGTCAACCTGGTCGATTTCGATCAGCAATACGGCCACCGCAACGACATCGAAGGTTACGGCGCCGCGCTCGAACAGTTCGACGCCTGGCTCCCTCAATTCCAAGCCGCGCTGCGCCCCGGCGACCTCGCCATCTTCACCGCCGACCACGGCTGCGACCCCACCGTTCCCGGCACCGACCACACGCGCGAATACGTGCCTCTGTTGGTCTCCGGACCCAAGGTCCGCGCCGGCGTCGATCTCGGGCTGCGCGCGTCGCTCTCCGACATCGGCCAGACGGTGGCTGCCAACTTCGGCGCGTCGATCGCATACGGCGCCAGCTTTTTACCACAGATCTTATGAGAAAACCAATCATGGCGGGCAATTGGAAGATGTACAAGACGCCCGCGGAAACCACGCAGTTCCTCGAGAAATTCCGGCCGTTGGTCGAAAAATCCGAACATACCGGGATCGTGATCTGTCCTCCTTTCACGAATCTCGCCGCGGCCGCCGCCGCCGCCCAGGGGAGCCCGATTCACATTGGCTCGCAGAACATCGCCTGGGCCAAGGAAGGCGCCTTCACCGGCGAAATTTCCGGCGCCATGATCCGCGCGGCCGGCGCCACCCACGCCATCATTGGCCACAGCGAACGCCGCCAGTATTTCGGCGAGACGGATGAGACCGTTCTGAAGCGCACGCAAGCCGCGCTCGAAGCCGGGCTCACGCCGATCGTCTGCGTTGGCGAGCGCCTCGAAGAGCGCGAATCCGGAAATACCGAGGCCGTCCTCATCCGCCAGTTTCAGGGCGGCATCGCCCCGCTCACCGGGCAGCAATTCGCCAGAATTGTGATTGCCTACGAGCCGGTCTGGGCCATCGGCACGGGCAAAACGGCCACACCCGAAATCGCCGCCGACGCTCACCGCGCCATCCGCGCGCAAGTCCGCGAGAAGTTCGGCAAGGACGCCGCCGACGCCGTCCGCATTCTCTACGGCGGCAGCGTCAAACCCGACAACGTCAAGACTCTGATGGCGCAGCCCGAGATCGACGGCAGCCTGGTGGGCGGCGCAAGCCTCGACCCAGTGAGTTTCGCGTCAATCGTGAACTTCTAACCCTTGCGTCGATTCAGAGGTTGATGAAAAAGTCTAGCCGCCGATGAACGCAGATTAACGCAGATTGAAAACAAGAAACTCATCCGCGTTCATCGGCGTTCATCGGCGGCTGAAATTGGATTTTTTCAGCGCTGCGCCCAATATTGATGGCGGGCTTGCACCACCAGGCCCTTTTGCCTGGCCGTCAGTTGGATGGCGCGAAACCCGGAGAGGGTGACCGGCTTATCCGACACGTAGCCCAGATTGTACTGGTTGCGCAGTTCCTCTTGCAAAATATCGAATATCCGATCCACGGTTTGCTTCTTCGTAACTTCGAAAAAGCTGCCGCCGCTATCGTTCGACATGCGCTCTAAGACGCGCTTGCCGTCGCCGCCTCCGAAAATTCCATAGGCGCCAGGGTCGGAGTACAGAATGGAATAAATCAGTGTGCCGGCGCGCTGCGCAGCCTCCACCGCATCCTTCAGCGTGCCGTAGCTGCCGACGTCCACGCCATCGGAGAGCACAATCAGAGCTTTCCGCCCGCTCAGCTTTCTCATCACTTCATCGGAAGCTTGTGCCACGGCATCGTAAAGAAGAGTGCCGCCGCCACCCTGCATACGCAACTGGCGCATGGTCTCCGTGTCCACGTAAGCCATTGCATCGTCTAGTTTGCGGATCGAGCGAGTGAGTGCCTGGCGCATCTGCACGCTGCTGTCGAACTGCATGATGAAAACGTTGTCCTGGTTTTCCCGGAACACGTGATCCAGGAAGCGCAGGCTGGCGCCGCGCTCCGCGTCCAGCACGCGCCGCTGGCTGCCGCTGGTGTCCACCATCAGGCCAAGCGTCAGCGGCAAGTCGCTCTCGCGGGCGAAATAGCGGATGGTTTGCGGGCGGCCATCTTCAGACAGCGCAAAATCGTCCTGGCTGAGATTGCCTGCCAGCGATCCGGTTTTGTTCCGAACGGTCGCCAGCACGTTTACCACTTTCACATCGGTGGAAAAGACCGGCGCGTCCTGACCACGGGCCAACCGGACGCCGCACAGAGCCGCCGCACCCTGGAGAACTTCGCGTCTGGTCGAATCCCGCATCACGCGCGCCGGCAAGATCGAACTGCCGGCCCGCCCCTCCTCAATGTTTTCCTATATGGGTTACGCTTCCGTCCGCGTTCGTCCGGTCGCCTGGCTGGGCTCCTGCCGGGCAACTGCCTAGATACTTCTGGTCCACGATCATGGTGGTCTCACTTACGCCCCCAAGCGCCGGAGTAAAAGTGGCATGGGACTCGGAGTGGAACGACGTATCGCCCTGATAGGTGTACGTTTCCTTGCTCGCGATGACAGAACCCGCGGCTACGCAACGCGTCTCCTTGGAACCCTTGCCGCCTTGGAAACTTTCGCTGACCGTGGTGCAGCCCTTCACGCTTTTCGCAATAGCCAGCCCGGATTGGTCAAACGCATGATTGCGGCAGAGCGTGTATGTTCCGTCGCTCTTATTGCTTCCCGGATTATCGATCGACTGGGTATGGACCGACCAGAGACCCTCTTTCAATTCCGGTGGGTCACTTGCATTGGCTATCCCGATCAGCAACCAGAGTGTGGCGGCCGCAGAAACCAGAATCTTCTTCATCGTTTTTTCCCCAGTGTGTCTTTCATCGCGTCGTCGCCCAATGCAGAGTATACACTCTTGGCACGTTGACCTCTTCCATCTCTTGCCCGCCCATCAACGAATTCACTGGCAACTTCCCGGAATGGTAAGATGGCCTTGCGAGAGAGGTGAAGCGAAAATGCCGCCAGCGCGCCGCAATATCGTTTTTTGGATTTTCGGCGGCGGTTTTATCGGTTCGCTGATCTCGTTTCTTTATCCGGTCGTCCGGTTCCTGAATCCTCCGGCGGTTTCAGAAGCCTCGGTGAACGAGGTGGTCGGCGGCAAGGGGCAGGATCTCGCCCCCAACGCCGGCAAGATCGTCAAATTCGGCACCCAGCCCGTGCTGCTCATCCGGCTCGGGCAAACCGAATGGCGCGCCTTCTCCGCGGTGTGCACCCACCTGAGCTGCATCGTGCAATATGACGCGCCGCGAAAGCTGATCTGGTGCGCCTGTCACAATGGCCAGTACGATCTGAGCGGCAAAGTGATTGCAGGTCCGCCGCCCGCCCCGTTGAAGGAATATGCGGTCCATTTGCGCGGGGAAGACGTGGTGATCTCCCGCAGTTGAGGCGAATCGGCGGCCATGCTCCCCATCCAACCAAGCCCTCGCAGGAAAGCAATCGCGGCATGGTTTCAAGACCGGCTGGCGTGGGATTCCGTCCGCGAGTTCATCGCGCATAAAACCGTGCCCGTCCACTCGGGCACCATCTGGTACGCCTTTGGCGGTATCACACTGTTCCTGTTTGTGATCCAGGTGGTCACCGGCATTCTGCTGCTGGTGTACTACCGACCCACCCCCTCGGAAGCTTACGAGAGCGTCCAGTTCATCGTGACCCGTGTGGCTTTCGGCTGGCTGATCCGGTCGATCCACATTTGGTCGGCGAACCTGCTGATCCTGTCGGCCTTCGTCCACATGATTAGCGTGGCGTTTCTGCACGCCTACCGGAAGCCGCGCGAGCTGGTATGGCTCAGCGGCATCGTGCTGCTGGCCCTCGCGCTAGGCTTCGGATTCAGCGGCTACCTCCTGCCCTGGAATACCATCTCGTTTTTTGCCACCAAAGTCGGAACCGATATGGCCACGTTTATTCCGTGGATGGGCTCGACCGTGGGCCGCTATTTGCGCGGAGGTGACGCCGTGGGCGGCGCCACGCTAACCCGGTTCTTCGGATTCCACGTGGCTGTGCTGCCCGCCCTCACTTCGCTATTCCTGCTCTTCCACCTGGGGTTAGTCCAGAAGTTCGGCATCAGTACGCCTCCCTGGGTGGAAAAGCGGTCTCGCGGCGCCGGCACTCGCCCGCCGCAGATGCCGTTCTTCCCTGATTTTTTTCTGCATGAGCTCATGGTCTGGTATGGCGCTCTCGCACTCCTGGGAATATTAGCGGCTGTGTTTCCATGGGAATTGGGCCAGAAGGCCGATGCGTTTGCCTCCGCTCCCGCGGGGATTCGGCCGGAGTGGTATTTTCTGGCGCCGTTCTACACCCTGAAGTTGATACCCGGCCACGTGGCGGGCATGGAAGGGGAGGTCGTCGGGCTCCTGGGTTTTGGCCTGCTGGCATTTTGGTGGGCCGCACTCCCGTTTTGGGGAGCGCGCCCCGATGGGACTGTGCGATCCAAACTGGTGACCGGTGGTGCAGTGGCGTTTCTGGCCTATCTCTCGACATTTTCCCTGCTGGGGTATCTGCGATGAAGTACGCACTCCTCCTCCTCCTGCTGGCGGCCGCCCGGTTGCCCGGAAAGGATTCCTGTTTGGAGTGCCACTCCCAAATGACGGGCGACCTCCAGGCGCCGGCGTCGGCATTTCAAAGTAGCGTGCACTTCCAGCATGGATTCACGTGCGCCGATTGCCACGGCGGCGACCCCAATTCGGACGATCCGGACGCCTCCATGAGCAAGGCCCACGGATTCGCCGGTGTGCCCCCACGGACGGCAGTGCCGAAACTCTGCGCCCGTTGCCACAGCAATCCGAACTTCATGCGGAAATATAACCCCTCGGAGCGAGTGGACCAGAATGCCGAATATGCGACCAGCGTCCACGGCCAGCACCTGGCCAAGGGCGACGCCGCGGTGGCCACCTGCATCGATTGCCACGGCATCCACGATATTCGAGCCGCCCGCGACCCTTTGTCACCGGTGTACCCGCTGAACCTCCCCAAGACCTGCGCGCATTGCCATGCGGACGCGGCCCACATGGCCCCGTACAAAATCCCCACCAATCAGTACGCCGATTATCTGAAGAGCGTGCATTGGGAGGAGTTGTCCAAGCGCGGCGATCTCTCGGCGCCCAACTGCGCCACTTGTCACGGCAATCACGGCGCCAAACCGCCAGCGGTTTCTTCGGTCGCCGCGGTGTGCGGGACGTGTCACGTTTTTGAGGAGCAGCTCTTCGACAAGAGCCCCCACCAGCCCGCGTTTGCGGCTATGTCCGCCGGCACCTGCGTGGTCTGCCATAGCAACCACGCCATCCTGAAGACCTCCGATCAGTTGCTGGGAGGCAAGAACGCGGTGTGCGGCGAATGCCACGACCCTGACTCGGCCGGCGGGAAGACCGCCGCCCAAGCGGCCGGCCTGATACAGGATCTCCAGAGCAGGATCGCCGCCGCCGATGCGATTCTCGAGCAGGCCCGGACTTCCGGGATTGAGGTTTCGGAGGCCATCCTTCGCCAAACGGATGCACGCCAGAACCTGGTGAAAGCCCGCGCCAATGTACACGCCTTTGCGATCCAGGCGGTGAGCCAGCCGGTTCAGGCCGGCCTGGCCATCGCCGCCGAGGATTACCGGGCCGGAGAGGCCGCGCTGAAAGAGAAGAATATCCGGCGCATGGGCCTGGCCACTTCTTTGGCGGCCATTCTCGTCACCATGGCAGGCCTCTGGCTGATCATCCGGTGGCTCCACAGCGCCAGGACCTGAATGCGATTTAAGCCAGTCCAGATTGATCGCATCGGCGCACTCCGCGAGTTGAGTGAGACCCGCGAAATGCGGTTACACTCGACGGATTTTGTGGGGCAGGATGGTATCCTGCGGGCCGGTTGGCGACCGGCGCCGGGCGGCCGGATGCAAACGGCTCAAGGCGGGTTACCAACCCGCCGCAGGTTGCCAACCTGCCCCACAAGCCGGCACCCGTCGTCACTGAATTTTGCGAGCCTCTATAGTGCGTCGCAGGAAGAAGCCTATGTCTGAAGAGAAGCGCGAACTTTTAGAGAAATTGAAATTCGAATTGGCCTTCGTCGAGGACGGCGGATACGGCCGGTCGGTTCGTACGCCCCAACAACCCACATCTCCTTTCCGAGACTCGCTGACCTGCCTGAATTTCGGCGATTCGTCGCGTCCGCATCCGTGCTCTGAATGCATTCTCATGCAGTACGTCCCCGAGTCTCGCAAAGGGGAAGATGTCCCTTGTCACCATATTCCGCTCGATCAGGATAGTAGAACCATCGTCACTCTGGATGCCGCCGAGGCCGAAGAGGCGCTCAAGCGGTGGCTTCGCCACGAAATCGACAGGCTTGAAGGAGAACTCGCTGTTTAGAACCGATCGGCCCGCGAATCTGCTATCATCGCACTGCGCGGGCTCGTGCCGCGCAGTTTGAGACTTACTATGCCTTGCTTCCTCCTGCTCGTCATCCTGCTGTTTCCGCGCGTCGCGCTGGTGTTGATGTGGATCTACTCGACCTACCTGCAGCGCGCATTCCACGGTGGCCTGGTGCTGCCGGTACTCGGCTTCATTTTCCTGCCGCTCACCACGCTCGTATACGCATGGGAACTGAACAGCAACATGCCGACCTCGGGAATCAATCTTTTGTGGCTGCTCATCGCGGTGATCATTGATCTGGGCGGGCTGGGCGGCGGCGCGCATCGCCAATCGCGGCGCTGAGCCGCGCATGTTATCTGCCTGCCAGTTGGTCTCCTTTGGCTTGCGCCTGCCGCTCCAGATCACCCGCCTTTAAGCGGAAAGCGGCTGCCCTGATCCGATACCATACCCGTGGGTCGGAGTTCTCATCCCCGAGTTGAAACATACGCTGGACGAACGGCCGGGCACGCTCCGGCGAGACGGAGTACTGCATCGCGTACTCAATCAGTTGGTCCAGTGTGCCAAGCTCCATCATCTTGGCCGTCACGATGGAGCGCGCCTGGCTCTCCGCGTGTTGTTCCTGCGCCCCGGCACCGGTAGGGAACACTCCGACTGCCGCTCGCATCACCAGCAGCAGTTCCTTCCCGTTCGATGCTTTCTCAGCCATTCGCAGAATCACTTTCTGCTGCGCCGGGGACTGCGGAACCGCCAAACTGGCAGCCACGTAAAGGTCCTTCAGGGCCTGGCCGACCAACTGCTCCGCTTCCGGCACAGGCGCCGCGGCTTTCCTCGCAGCAGCGGTGCAGGAAGCCAGGTTCCAGACGACCAGCACAACCACCGGTACACCACGAAAACGCTTCCACATATATTGGGAGCGTACATCCAAATTGGATTTCTGAACAGAGTTTTTTCACAACTTGACGCAAATTCCGACACAACATAGGATTGAGGGGTCTGTATATCCGATTATGCGTTCCCTAACCGGCTAACTTGTCGGGAAATACTACACGACAGGCGCTTGAACTACCCCCAGCGGGCGTAATTTGAGAGTTTAAGGTCTCTTGCTGAATTTCTCATCAATTTGTGCATAAAAAACGTGGGAAAAAGCATTGACAGACTGAATGAGGCGTGAAATAGTTAATCAGGTTAACCTTTGACCGGGGTAATTACGTTGCCCGGAACCCGGGGTGGGCCGGCACTACGGGATCTATAGGACCTGAGAGGCGCGAAAGCTCATGGCGCAGCCGGCCAATACTGGGGAAGGTGCCTTTCTCGCCCGCCTGCCCACCGCCTCCCCCAACGCCAGCTTGCAAGGCAATCGCTCCACGGCAGGAAGTAAACTCGCGCCGGCCATGGGCCTCACTCCCGCGCCAGTCGGACATTACCTGCCGCCGGATGACTGGGAACCAGCTCTCCTGAACCATCGCACGGGCCTGATATGACAGAAACGTCTGATCCCTCACTGCTAGCCGAAGTCCGCAGATACGGTGTCTTCAACGCACGCGGTTGCTTCAATTGCGGTAGCTGCACAATTGATTGCGACCTCGCGACCGATTCAGCTTCGTTTCCTCGCAGAACCATGCAATCCGTGGTGTTGGGATTGAAGGACTCCGTGCACCAGAGCCTCGATCCATGGCTCTGTCATGACTGCGGAGATTGTTCGGTCACTTGTCCGAGAGAAGCAAAACCCCGGGAGTCGATGAAGACGCTCCGGCGTTATCTGACGGCGCAGTACGACTGGACCGGCTTGTCTCGAAGAATCTGCCGTTCACCGGCGTGGGAAATAGGGGCACTCTCATTTGTAGCAGCCCTGGTGCTGGCGCTCATCGTTCTCTACCACCTGTATGTCGTGCAGTTGGAACTTTCCGTTTTTCGCTCCACCGCCATGGGGCTGGAGCACATGTTCGGCAGGATCGCATATTTTACGGTGGCAGTTTTCCTGCTCTCGGCGTTCTTCATTGCTACTCACGTGGCGCGCATGGTCTCCCTCACCATGAATCACGGCCCCCATGCGGCCATTCCTCTGAAATTCTATCTGGCCGAAGCCAAGACCATGTTTCTGCAGATGGTCACGCACAAGCAGATCCTGAAGTGTCCCGCAACCATGCGGAAGCGGCGCTGGACCATGCATTGGCTTCTCGCGTTTGGATGCTGCCTGATGTTCGTAATCAAGTTTTTCTTCCTGCAATGGTTCCAGACCGACAAAATATACCCGGTTTATAACCCGCAAAGATGGCTCGGCTACATGGCCTTTGCCTTTCTGGCCTTAGGTTCGCTCGACATTCTGATCGAGCGGGCCAGGAAGCGCCAACCGATCTACCGACAGTCCGGGTTGCGCGATCTGATGCTGCCGGTGCTCTTGCTTCTGACAGCCTTGAGCGGAATGGTGGTGCATGTTCTCAGGTATGCGGGACTGGGGTTAGGCGCCGATTATGCTTACGCCGTTCACCTCATGATTGCGGTTCCGATGCTCCTGGTGGAGATACCGTTCGGAGGTTCGTCGCACATGCTCTATCGTCCTCTGGCGCTCTACTTTGCCGCGGTGAAAGAGAGGGCCTTGGATGCTGAAATGACCCTGGAGGAAAAGACAGCATGAATGCCCAGGATCGGAACTCCGCTGTGGGCGCCGCGATGGTGGTGGGCGGTGGCATCGGGGGGATGCAGGCCGCGCTCGATCTGGCGGACGCGGGCATCAAGGTTTATCTCGTGGAGACCAAGTCCGCCATCGGCGGCAGGATGGCTCAGCTCGATAAGACCTTCCCTACCAACGACTGCGCCATGTGCACCATGGCGCCTCGCCTGGTGGAGATCGGCCGCCATCGCGATATCGAGATCCTCACCCTCAGCGATGTGGAACGGGTAGAGGGGCACGCCGGGAACTTCGCGATCACCGTCAAGCGGCGTCCGCGGTTCGTGGACGAGACCCGGTGCACCGGCTGCGGGTTGTGCACCAATTCCTGCCCGGTGACGCTGCCCTCCGAGTTCGATTTCGGATTGGGCCAGCGTAAGGCCATTTACCGGCCCTTCCCGCAAGCGGTTCCCAATGTTTTTGCGATTTCCAGGCGCGGCGCCTCTCCGTGCCAGGCAGCGTGCCCCATCCACCAGAGCGCGCAGGGATACGTCGCGCTGGTGGCGCAAGGCCGTTTCGATGAGGCGCTCGCGGTCATCCTCCGGGACAATCCCATCCCGTCCATCTGCGGCCGGATCTGTACGCATCCCTGCGGCACCGCCTGCACCCGCCGGACTGTGGACGACCGGATCAACATGCCGGCGCTGAAGCGCTTCGTGACCGATCGGCGTCCCGATTACCAGTTCCCCAAGCCGAGCGTGGAGCGGCCCGAGCAGATTGCGGTTGTCGGCTCCGGGCCCGCGGGACTGGTTTGTGCCTACCACCTTCGCCAGAAGGGCTATCAACCCGTAGTCTTTGAGGCGTTACCGGTGGCCGGCGGGATGCTGGCGGTAGGTATTCCCTCGTTCCGGCTGCCACGGCCGGTGCTGCATGCCGAGCTGGAGCGGCTGAGCGCCCTGGGCATCCAGATCCGCGTGGATACGCCTGTCGGCCGGGCCATCGCCTTCGAGGAGCTGCGCCGGCAATACGCCGCCGTGTTCGTCGCCATCGGCGCCCACCTCGAGCGCCGGCTTTCGGTGCCGGGCGAAGACCTGCCGGGCGTAATCGGCGGCCTGGAGTTTCTGCGGCGCGTGAACCTGGAAGGGCCGCAAGCAGTCGGCCGCCGTGTGCTGGTGATTGGCGGCGGCAACTCCGCGCTCGACGCGGCGCGTACGGCGCTCCGCTGCGGAGCCGAGCACGTCACCCTGGTATACCGGCGCACGCGGGCTGAAATGCCGGCCAATGCGCGCGAGATCGAAGATGCCGAGCACGAGGGCGTGAAGCTGGTAGTCCTCGCCGCGCCGAGCGCGTTCCAGGCGGCGGCAGACGGGCCCCTGACGGGTTTGCAGTGCGTTCGCATGCGGCTCGGCGCGCCGGACGCGAGCGGACGGCCGGCTCCGCAGCCGATTCCCGGCTCGGAGTTTGTTCTCCCCTGCGATACGTGCATCGTCTCCATCGGGCAAACACCGGACGTAGCGACACTGGGGGAACGGCTAGGGCTGGATGCGACAAAATCGGGTACGCTTCGCGCCGACCCCGTCACCCTGGAGACCGCCGTCGCGGGCGTGTTCGTCGGCGGCGATTGCGTAACCGGTCCGGACGTGGTGGTAACAGCCATGCTGGCCGGCAAGAAGGCCGCGATTTCGATCGACCGCTGGCTCAACGGCCAGGACCTGCGGGCGGGACGCGAGCTCGAAGGCCCATATCCCACCGAGTACGTGGTCGATACGGCCGGTTGGCAGACGCAGCGGCAGGTTGCAGTACCGGAGCTTGCGCCCGCCGAGCGGGCCAAATCCTTTGACGAGGTTCAGATCGGTTACAGCGAGGAACAGGCCGTGGCCGAAGCGCATCGCTGCCTCAGTTGCGGCATCTGCTCCGATTGCCACATGTGCGCCGACGCGTGCGAAGCCGGCGCGATCGATTTTGGCATGCAGGAAGAGCATCGGGAGGTGAAGGTCGGCGCGGTGGTGCTGGCGCCGGGGTTTGAGCCCTTCGATCCGGCAGCGCTGCCGCGCTACGGCTATGGCCGCTTCCCGAACGTCATCACGGCGCTGGAGTTCGAGCGGATCCTGTCCGCATCCGGGCCTTATTCCGGCCACGTTCAGCGCCCCGGCGACCATCGGGAGCCGAAGCGGATTGCCTTTATCCAGTGCGTCGGTTCGCGGGATTGTGAGCGCGACTACTGCTCCAGCGTCTGCTGCATGTACGCCACCAAGGAAGCGCTGATGGCCAAGGAACATGTCGGCGAGGGCGTGGAGTGCGACATCTTTTACATGGACTTGCGCGCATTCGGCAAGGGCTTTGAGGGGTACTATGAGCGCGCGAAGGGCCGGGGAGTCAATTATATAAGGTCCCGGCCGGCATCCATCGAGGAGACCCCCGAGACCGGAAATCTGACCATCCATTACCTCGGCGACGGGGACCGCAAGAAGGCCCGCGAATACGACCTTGTGGTCCTCTCGACTGGAATGCAGGCGCCCCGTGACGCCAAGCGCCTGGCCGGCCTATTTGGCATGAAGCTGAACGAATTCAACTTCTGCCAAACTTCTGTTTTCGCGCCGGCGCAGGTGCGGGAGGGGGTCTATGTGGGCGGGCCTTTCACCGAGCCCAAGGACATCCCGGAAACCGTGATGCAGGCGTCCGCGGCCGCGGCCAAGGTGCTGGCGCTCCTGAGCGAAGCCAGAGGCTCGCAGATCGCAGTCAAGGAATATCCTCCCGAAATCGACGTCAGCGGGCAGCCGCCCCGAATCGGAGTTTTTGTCTGCCACTGCGGAAGCAATATCGCCGGTGTGGTGGATGTGCCCAGCGTGGTCGAATATGTCAGGACGCTCGATAACGTTGTGTATGCGGAGAACAATGTCTATACCTGTGCGAACGACACCCAGGATCGGATCAAGCAACAGATACGCGACCACGATCTGAATCGGGTGATCGTGGCGTCCTGCTCGCCGCGAACGCATGAGGCCCTGTTCCGGAACACCTGTCGCGAAGCCGGGCTCAACCCTTACCTGTTCGAGATGGCCAACATCCGCGATCAGTGCTCCTGGGTGCACATGCAGGAGCACGAGAAGGCCACCCGGAAGGCCAAGGACCTGGTCCGCATGGCGGTCGCCAAGTCCCGGCTGCTCGAGCCTCTCCGGAAGGGCAAGCTGTCGATCGAGAAAGCGGCCCTGGTAATCGGCGGCGGGCTGGCCGGCATGGTAGCCGCCACGGAGCTCGCCTCGCAGGGCGTCCCGGTGTACCTGGTCGAAAGGGAAAAAGAGTTGGGTGGAAATCTGCGGCGCATCCGCTACCTGCTCAACGGCGAGAAGCCTCAGGAAGAGTTGACGGACCTGATCGGGAAAGTGAGCGGCGACGAGAATATTCACGTATTTACCGAGTCCAGGATCACGGCCATCGACGGTTCCATCGGCCATTTCAAAACCACCATTTCCGACGGCCACGGCGTCGAGACGGTCGAGCATGGAGTGGTGATCGTCGCGACCGGCGCTGGCCTTTACCAGCCCAAGGAATACGGGTACGGAAATGAGGTGGGACAGACGATCGGTTCTTGTCGTCTGTCAAGCTGCGCCCAGGTCATCACCCAATTGGATCTGGAATCCAGGTTGAGCGACCGGGGCCAGAGTGGGATTTCGGGCACCGTCGTCATGATCCAGTGTGTGGGTTCCCGCGACAAGGAAAGGCCTTACTGCTCGCGCGTGTGCTGCACTGAGGCGGTCAAGAATGCCCTGAAGATCAAGCAGCAGAATCCCAACGCGAATGTCTATGTCCTGTACCGGGACATCCGCACCTACGGCTTCCGGGAGTCATATTATTCCAAAGCGCGGGAACAGGGAGTTGTCTTCCTGCGATACGAGGAAGACCGAAAGCCGGAGGTGGCGAAAAACGACGGACGACTGGCCGTAACCGTCTACGCGCCGCTGCTGGAACGGGAAATCCGGATTGAGGCCGACCTGGTGGTGCTCTCGGCCGGCATTGTGCCGGACCACGGAAACCAGGAGACGGCGCAACTCCTGAAGATTCCGCGCAACCAGGACGGCTTCTTCCTGGAAGCCCATATGAAACTCAGGCCCGTGGACTTCGCGACCGACGGCGTTTTTGTTTGCGGCCTGGCGCACGCACCCAAGTCGATCGAGGAAACCATCATCCAGGCCCAGGCTGCGGCGGCCCGGGCCAGCGCGATTCTGAGCAAGGACTATGTGGAGCTGGAGGGCACAATTTCGTTCGTGGTGGACGAAAACTGCGACGGCTGCGCCTACTGCGTCGATCCCTGCCCTTACAAGGCGCTGTCGCTGATCGAATACGTCAGAGGCGGGTCCGTCAAGAAGACCGTTGAAGTGAACGAGAGCCTGTGCAAGGGCTGTGGCACGTGCCAGGCTACCTGCCCCAAGGGGGGCATTGTGGTGAGGGGCTTCAAGCCGGAGCAACTGGCGGCGCAAGTGGCCGCCGCGCTGGAGGTGGCATGAGCACGGGTTTGGCGGTAGAGCAGGAGTATGAGCCGGTCATTCTGGCGCTGGCTTGCAACTGGTGTTCGTATGCGGGCGCGGACCTGGCCGGCATATCGCGCTGCCAGTACCCGGCCAACGTGCGGATCATCAGGGTGATGTGTTCGGGAATGGTGCATCCGAACCTGGTGATCGAAGCTCTGACGAAAGGCGCCGACGGCGTGGTCATGTGTGGATGCCACCCCGGCGATTGCCACTACCAGGAAGGAAATCTGAAAGCGGAAAGGCGGGCCGAGGCCATCACCCTCATGCTCCAGGATTTCGGAATTGAGGAGGAAAGATTCAAACTGGCGTGGGTATCGGCGTCCGAGGGGCCGCAGTTCGCCAAATTGATGACGGAGTTCACCGACCAAATCAAGCGGCTGGGTCCCAGCCCGTACAAAACGTAGAGTAGGACAGGCCTCCCGGCCTGTCCTATTGCCCAGTCGAGCAGGGAGTCTCGATGACGAATTATCGAATTGTGAACGGCAGGAAATATATATGGGATGGGCAGGCATGCCTCTCGAAGGAGGCTGTCGACCAGGTGGTTTCGCGTTACCAGAGTGAGGGCTTCGAAACAGAGATTGTAGAAGAGGAAGGAAAATTCCTCGCGTATACCAGAAGAGAAGTAAAGAAAGTGGCTGTGGAACAGCCTGGCTAAGTGGCGCACGCACTCCTGCGTGCCGTGTCGAGACTCTTCTCGACACGTCTTCGCGGGTGCGATCAGCCACCGGGAAGAGTTCGGAAATTGAATAAAACTGACGTCGTAAGAAAGGACTTATTAACATGGCAGCTCGACTAGCCGAGGAGTGGTTCACAATCTGCGGCGGATGCGAGGTGACAATCCTCGATATCGGTGAACCATTGTTGGACTTATTGGAGAAAGTGCAGATTGTTCACATGCCGGTGCTGATGGACCATAAGCTGTTTGGCCAGACCGGCGAAAAAACGGAAATGGAAATTCCGGAAGCGGACGTGGGCCTCATCTCCGGCGGCATCCGCACCGAGGAGCACAAGCTGCTGGCGCAGGAGATGCGCCGGAAATGCAAAACGCTGATCGCGTTGGGGTCCTGCGCCTGTTATGGCGGCATCCCCGCGCTGGCCAACCTGTCCACCACCGAAGAATTGATGACCAAGGTCTACCGCGAGAGCGTCACCACCGACAAGAATGGATTCCCTCACGAGGATATCCCGGCCCTGACCGATCGTGTGTACGCCATCAGCGAAGTGGTGAAGGTGGATATGATCCTGCCCGGCTGCCCCACCACGCCGGAAATGGTCGCGGGCGCGCTCACCGCCTTGCTGGAAGGCCGCCCATTTACGCTGTCGACCAAGAGCGTATGCGACGAATGCCCCACCATCCGCGAGAAGAAGGCCACCTCGACTCTGCGGCGGCGGCTTGAGCCGGTCGACTTCACCCCCGGCGCTCCGCTGACCCAGATGCGCTGCTTCATGGAACAGGGATTTCTGTGTAACGGTCCGGCCACACGCTCCGGCTGCGGCGGCAGTGAGGGCACACCGCGCTGCATCCGCGCTTATATGCCCTGCGAAGGGTGCTTTGGACCGATCTCGGAGAAGGCCAATCCCATGGTCGACATGATGGGCGCGCTTTCTACTATTGGTCTCGATCCGAAACAGATTCCGGACCGGGCCGCTACTTTCAATCGATTTTCCGGTGCGGGCCGCCTGCGGCCGGCGCCCAAGAGGTGAACCATGGGAAAAACCATAGTAATTCAGCCTGTGACGCGAATTGAGGGCCACGCCAAGATCACCATCCAACTGGATGATACCGGCAACGTCAACCTGGCCCGGGTGAATGTCATCGAGTTGCGCGGGTTCGAGCGCTTCTGCATGGGACGGCCTGTGGAAGACATGCCGCGCATCACCCCACGCATTTGCGGCGTCTGCCCGTGGTCGCACCACCTGGCGGCAGCCAAGGCTTGCGACGCCGTGTTCGGGGTTACTCCGCCGCCGGCCGGGGCCAAACTGCGCGAGCTGTGCAACAGCATCGCCTACATGGAAGAACACATCCTGCACTTTTATTTCCTGGCGGGCGCCGACTTCCTGCTGGGTCCGGATGCCGATTATTCGGTGCGCAACGTCATCGGCGTGTTGCAAGCCGCGCCCGAGGTGGCCCGGCGCGTGGTCCGCGTGCGCCACATGTGCGCCAAAATGCTCGAGATTATCGCGGGCAAGGCCATCCACCCGCAGGCCGCCGTTCCCGGCGGCTTCAGCAAGCCGCTGGCCAAAGACGAACGCGACCAGTTGCGCAAGATGGCCGATGAGGCGCTGGAACTGGCCAAGTTCTCCATCGCCTTTGCCAAAGAGAGCGTCTTCCCCAAGTACCTCGACGTGGTGAAGTCGCTGGGCGTCATCACCAGCGGATTCATCGGCACCGTCAAAGAGAACGGCGCCCTCAATCTCTATGACGGCAAGCTGCGCCTGATGGCCAGCGACGGCTCCTTCGACGATTTCGCTTATGACCGGTACACCGAGTTCATCGGGGAACACATCGAGCCGTGGAGCTACCTGAAGTTCCCGTATGCCAAGAAGCGCGGCGCCTTCTCGCTGGAAGATAACGCGCCCGGCCTGTACCGCGCCAACACCCTGGCTCGCATCAACGTTTGCGATTTCATCGACACCCCGCTGGCGCAAGCCGAGCTCGAGGAATTCCGGCGCAAGTTCGGCCGCCCGGCGCAGCTTACCCTGCTGTACCACTGGGCCCGCCTGATCGAGCTCCTCTATAACGCGGAAAACGCCATCCGCCTGCTGGACGATCCGGACATTACCAGCCTGGAGACTCGCGTGAAAGTGACGCCGCGCGCCGCGCGCGGAGTCGGCTGCACGGAAGCGCCGCGCGGCACGCTGATTCACGATTACGAGACCGACGCCGACGGCATGCTCACCAACATGAACCTGATCGTCGGGACCACCCATAACAACGCCCCCATCAATCTGTCGGTGACGCAGGCCGCCAAAAGCCTGATCCACGATGGGAAATACGATCAGGGCGTGTTGAACACGGTCGAGATGGCCATCCGCGCCTACGACCCGTGCCTGTCCTGCGCCACGCACCGGCTGGACGGAAAGATGTCGGTGAAGCTGGACATCTTCGATGCCCAGGGCAGCTTGCTCGATACGCTCGCAAACTAGGGTCGCGCCGTGCCGGAAGCCGTCATGCCAATTAGGGAAGAAGACGCTGTTCCCGACTTTTGCACGAAGCCGGTGCTGATCCTCGGCATCGGCAACGTTTTCTTCGGCGATGACGGCTTCGGGTGCGCGCTGGTCGAATACCTGGAGACGCACTTCGATGTGCCCGGCGGCGTTTGCATCCTGGACGCCGGAACGGGCGTGCGCCTGCCTTTGTTCACGCTTTGCCTCAGCCAGGTGCGCCCGCGCCGGCTGCTGATTTTGGACGCGGTGGATGTCGGCCGGGAGCCGGGTGAGTGGTTCGAACTGAACCCGGCCGACATCCCCGTGGTCAAACTGGACGATTTTTCCATGCACCAGTTGCCCACATCCAACATGCTGCGCGAGCTGCAACAACAGACCGGCGTCGAAGTACGAGTGCTCGCCTGCCAGACCGGCCCCTTGCCCGCGGAAGTCTGTCCCGGGTTATCCGAACCCGTTCAGCGCGCCGTGCCGGAGGCCGCCCGATGGGTCGCGCGCGAGTACTTCGACGCGAGCCCGCGGCCGTCCGCACCGAGCCGCGACCGTAAGGGAGCGGAGGGCCGGAATACCTTAGCGAACTTCTGAAGTGACGTACTAAGGAAAACACTTCCAGATAAAAGGACCTGTATGACGCGCGACCGCAGCCTGCGAGAGATCGACGATTTCCTGGGAAGCGCGCATGTTTTCGCATCCGCCGTCGCCGACATTATCGAGCAGCGGCTGCTGGACAAAGCGTCCGAAGGGCAGGTCACGGCTTCGCAAATGAAGCTGCTGAAACTGGTGGCCATGACGAATGCCTACACGCTCGGCGATGTGGCTTCGTTTCTCCGGGTCAGCAATGCGGCCGCCAGTAAGGCGGTCGACCGCCTGGTGCGGCGCGACCTGCTGCGGCGCACCGGGGACCTGAAGGACCGGCGCGTCATGCACCTCCGCCTCACCGAGGCCGGCCTGCGGCTGCTCACGGCCTATGAGAGCGCCCGCCAGCGCAAGCTCCAAAGTGTCTTCGTCCAGTTTCCGCCGGAAGAGCTGCGGCGCACTTCCGAACTGCTGGACCGGCTTTCGGCGGACATCGTGGACCACACCTCGAACCCGCGGGAGCTGTGCCTCAACTGCGGAATCTATTTCCGGGAACACTGCCTGGTGCGCCAGCTCGTCCCGCGCAATTGTTTTTACCAGCGGGCGCAAATGGAGTCCCGGCAGCCGCCCCAACCGGGGCAATAACGAAGGCGCATCGGAGCCGCGACCGTGAGGGAGCGTTTGGACTGGTGGTTGCGGAAAGAGCCCTAACGGGGAGGAACGATTATGTGTCTGGCAGTGCCGGGTAAAATCATCGAGGCGGAAGAGCGCGACGGCAGCCGCATCGCCAAAGTGAAGTTTGGCGGCATTGCCCGCCAGGTTTTCTTGAACTTCGTTCCCGAAGCGCAGGTGGGCGATTACGTCATGGTGCACGTCGGCTTTGCCATCAGCCGTGTGGACGCCGAAGAGGCCGCACGCACGTACCGACTGCTGGAAGAGATGGGGCTACTCGAAGAAGAACTGGGCGCGGCAAGCCAGCCGGAGCCGCGAATGCCATGAAATATATCGACGAGTACCGGGACGAACGCATTGTGCAATCCCATCGTCCGCGATGAGTTCCGGGCCGGCTATATAGTCGATGGCACTTGATGACAGCCTCCGGTTCGGGTACACTCCACTACTTGAGGGCTAGTGAGGGTATTCTTGGAGGAAAGGACTTTATGCGGATGCGATTCCTGCTGTTGTTGGCTTGCGTGACGGCGCTTTGTTTTAGCCAGGCGACGCTCACCAACGATTCGATTATCAAAATGGTGAAGGCCGGATTGAGCGAGGACATTGTTTTGAGTTCGGTCCACTCTCAACCGGGAAGGTATGCGACCGGCGCGGACGATCTGATTGCCTTGAAGGGCGCCGGCGTAAGCGATAAGATCATCGCCGCGATGATGAATGGCGGAGGAGCGGCGGCTCCAGCGGCTGCGGCCGCACCAGCGCCGGCCGCGGCTGGCGGCGGCCTCGTGGCGGAAATCGGAGTCTATTACAAGAAGAACGACCAGTGGGCCGACCTGAACCCGGAGGTGGTCAACTTCAAAACCGGAGGAGTGTTGAAGGGCATTGCAACGGTTGGAATTATGAAGGGTGACGTCAACGGCCACCTCAACGGGGAGAAGAGCCCCAACCGGCTCCCTTCGCCGGTGGATTTGCTGGTGTACACGCCGGATGGCGTGGCCATCACCGAATACCAGTTGCTGCGGCTCCGGGATTCCAAGGATGCCCGCGAGTTCCGCACCGTAACCGGCGGCGTGATGCACGTATCGGGCGGCGCTACCCGCGACCTGGTTCCGTTCGAGAGCAAGAAACTGGCTCCGCGAACATACGAAATCATACTTCCCAACTTAGGCGCGGGCGAATATGGCCTGCTGCCCCCCGCCTCCGGCGACTCCACCGCCAGCACCGGACGAGTCGGCAAGATTTATTCCTTCAGCATCCTCGAATAGCCGGCCGGGCGGCGGTCCGCGAAGGGATCGCCGCCTGGACCAACTGGTAGCGCCGGCGGTCTTGCCGCCGGTGCCTTGTGCAACGCCAACCGCCGTTCTTAGTGCACGTTGGTGTTGATGATGTTGCCGATCTTGCCGAACACGTTGCCCACCACGCCGCTCAGAGCCGGCATGGCCGCTACCGCCGCTACCGCTACCATGCCCGCGGCCAGGGCGTATTCCACCAGGTCCTGCCCTTTCGTATCTTTCCAAATCTGCAGTTTCAGTACGCGATTTCGAAGCCAGTTCATTACTCTTTTCCTTTCCTGAAGCGCCGGCTCCGGGGCCGGTGCAGGTTGTTTTCCCGTCTGCCTGTCAATTCACGGCGTTCGCCACGATCGAGCCGATCCTGGTGAACACGTTACTGACCACGGTTGTGAGAGAGGGCATGGCCGCCACCGCTGCCACCGCCACCATACCCGCGGCCAGGGCGTATTCCACCAGATCCTGCCCGCTGGTATCTTTCCAAAACTTACGAATGCAGAGTTTCATCGTCAATTCCTGCTTTCACCTGAATATCTGCGTAAGTCGAAGTTACCAGCCTCCGCGCTGGAATGATATCCGTGAGCCAACTTAGTTATCGGACTAATTCCTCCGAATTTCTCACCCCCGTCGCGGGAGCAGGCCGAACAAAGAAGTGCGCTTCCTGGCCGGCTGCCCGCCTCCCGCCAGGCGCTCCGCCAGCGCGTGCACGCCGCGCGCAAAGCGGGAAGCCGCCCCCAGCGGGCGGCCTTCCAGCACAGCCTGCTGGATCAAGTCGTACTCATTGGCCAGCAGCGCGTAAGGCGCCAGCTTCAAAGCCGTTTCCACTTCGTCGCGCTTCAGGCCGGTCGACGGCGTGTAACGGTTCATCACCAGCAGCAGCCGGCGCCGCTCGATCGAGTGGTGCTCCAGACGCTCGATCGAGCGCCGGGTCGCGTGCAGCGCCACCAGCTCATTGGTCGAGACCAGCAGAATCTGGTCGGAAAGCTGTGCGAATTCGATGGCGGCCGGCTGCGCGCCGGCCGTGTCGATCACGATGGCTTCGTAGTGGCTGCGCCAAAAAGCCATCAGTTGATGGGCGGCGGCGCGGTCGATTTCAACCGCCGCCGAGGGGTTCTCCGGCGCCAGCAGCACGTCGATGCCGTTCGTCGATACCGCCAGGCGCCCCCACAGGTCGTGATCCATGCGCTCGCGGTCGCGCACGGCATCGCCCAAATGGAAATCCGGCTTCAGCTTCAGAAGAAACCCGATCGCGCCCCCCTGGACATCGGTATCCACCAGCAGCACGCGCGCGGCCCCGGCGCGGTGCAGCTCGACGGCCAGGTGGACGGCCAAGGTCGAAGCGCCGCAGCCGGGCTTGCCCGGAATCACACAATACACCTGGCAAGGTTTGGGCGGCTCGGCGGGCGCGCTCAACAGCCGCAGCCGGTCGAGCACGCTCCCGAGCGGCCCGGCTTCGGGCGAGGCCAGAAATTCGCAGGCGCCGCGGCGCAGACAACGGAGGATCAAATCGGCATCGTTGCGCGTATTGAGCGCCACCACCGGCACCGAGGCGGAGGCCTCGCCAATCAGCAGCAGAGCGAACTCGGCGTGAGCCGCCACATCGATGAGGCACAAATTCGCTTCGCGCTCCGCCAGGGCGCTCGCGAGGCCACCGATGCGCGGGTACTGGGCCAGATTCGTGACGCCGTTGATTCCCACTTCCGCGCAGGCCGCACGCAGGCGGCTCGCCAGCTCCGCGTCCGGACAAACCATAAGCGGCTTCCAAGGAGCGTACACCGCAGGTTTGGCCGGCTGTTCCAAGAGATCGAGGAGCCTCTCTGACTTCATCGGCCAGGGGCGGGAAAAGCTGAGTGACGGCAACCACGAAAGCGGGGATTCACCGCAGAGACGCGGAGAAGAGAGAAGAAGAAATGAGAGTTCATAGCAGACCTCGCAATCTGACAACAAAGAAGCGAATGAACGCGGGCCAGCTTTCTCTATCTTTCTCCGCGTCTCCGCGTCTGCGGTGAATCCTTAGAACCGCAAACGCCGGGCCTCACACGGCGAGGGCCACCAGGTTCCAAGCCACGCAGCAGGTGAAGAGCACATTGACGCGGGCCAGCAGTCGCGTGCGGCCGCTCCGCGCGGCGTACAGCGCCAGACTCAGGGCCGCCGCTTTGGCAAGCGCCAGCGCGACCAGCGGCTGCCGGGCCACCGCCATCGCCGCGCGCATCAGGGGATTGGCCTCGGCGACGCCGTGACGAAGGAACAGAAGCGTCGTCAGCACGTCGCAGACCTGAAGCGCCGCGAACAACAGGAAGACCCTGGATTTGCTCATGCAAAGACCTTAATCCAAGGTGCGGCGGCGCGCCAATAGTACCAGTTCCGGTACCCGGCCTTCACACAATCGGGATCGTGGCCGATCTGAATAAACAAGCCATGGCCACCGCAGCGTCACTGCCGGTCCCGCGTGTCGCGGGGTTCTCGATGCGGCTGGCCCCCACACTGCCGGACTTGTTTTTTTCGATCCTGCTGGCCGCCTGGTTCGGCCAGCCGGCGGTGTGGCAAAGCCTGCTCGGCGACGGCGACACCGGGTGGCACATCCGTGCCGGGGAGATCCTGCTGGCGACCGGCCGTGTGCCGGCGCGCGACCCGTTTTCGTTTTGGCGCGCGGGCGAGCAGTGGTACGCATGGGAATGGCTTTCCGATGCCATCTTCGCGGAGTTGCATCGCTGGCGGGGCCTGGAGGCGGTGGCGGCGCTGGCGGTCGTGGTGGTGTGCCTGTGGGCGGCGGTGCTGTTCGCGTGGCTGCTCGACCGCGGCGTGGGAGCGTGGATTTCGCTGGCCGTGACGCTGGCGGCGGTGAGCGCCTCGAGCGTCCACTTTCTGGCGCGGCCGCACATTTTTTCGCTGCTGCTACTGGCTCCGGCCTTGTGGACCATTGACCGCGACCGGCGCGCGCCGGACGGCCGCCTCTGGTGGCTGGTGCCGCTGGCGGCTTTGTGGGCCAACCTGCACGCTGGGTTTGCAGGCTGGCTCGCCATCCTCGCGTGGCTGGTAGCGGCCAGCGCGCTCGAGCGCAATGGCGCGGCCGCGCGGCGCTACGGACTGCTGGCCGCGCTCTCCACCCTGGCCACTTTGGCCAACCCGTATGGCTGGCAACTGCACCGGCACATTCTGAGCTATTTGAACTCGCCCTGGATTCTGGATCACGTGGAGGAGTTTCAATCGCCGCGCATCCGCTCGGAGAGCATGCTGGTCTTCGCCGCGCTGCTGCTCGCGGCGGTCGGGCTGGGGGCGCGGCGATGGCGGCGCACGCGCTGGTTCGAAAGCGGACTGGTCATGATGTGGGGCTTCGCAGCGCTGCGGTCGGCGCGTCACATTCCCTGGTTCGCGGTGGTGGCGGCGCCGGTCGTCGCTTCGGCCTGCGCCGACTGGTGGCGAGAACGTGCGGAACAGGCGCCCGCGCGATCCGCCGCGCGGATTCTGTGGGAAGTTTCGCAGGACCTGGGCCGGCGCGCGCGCCCCACCGCGTGGCTGCCGGTTCTGGGTGCGCTGGCGCTGGTAGCCGTACTGCCGCGAACCGGGCTGGCCGACTTTCCCGGCGCCCGTTTTCCGGTGGAGGCAGTGGCTCGCAATGTGGACGAGCTGACCGGCTCCCATGTGCCGCCGCCCCGCGTGCTGGCGCCCGACCAGTGGGCCGATTACCTGATCTATCGCTTATACCCGCGGGCCCGCGTCTTCTTCGACGGCCGCAGCGATTTCTACGGCCCGGCCGCGGGGGAAGATTACCGGACGCTGCTGGGGGCCGGCCCCGCTTGGCCGCAGGTGATGGCGCGGTACGGCTTCTCGGTGGCGCTGCTGCCCCGCGACTGGCCGCTCGGGCGCATTCTCGAACGCGAACCGGGCTGGCGCGTGGTGTATCGCGACGCCCAAACGGTGCTGCTCGAAAGGACGGAACTATGAACGCGCTGGCCTGGGCGGCGGTGGCGCTCGGCTGTGCGGCCACGTTCGACGACCTGCGGCGGCGGCAGGTGGCCAACTGGATCAACCTGGCGGGCGTGGCGGCCGGACTCGGGTGGCACGCCTGGAACGGCGGCGCGGCGGGCCTGGCGCGATCGGCCGCTGGCGCCGCGGTGGGGTTTCTGGTCTTCCTGGTTTTTTATGTTGCGGGCGGGATGGGCGCGGGCGACATCAAGCTGATGGCCGCTTTCGGCGCCCTGCTAGGGTCTTCCGGCATTCTGCTGGCGGCCCTGTTCGCGGCGCCGGCCGGCGGATTGATGGCGGCCACGTGGCTGGCCTGGAAACGCGGCGCGCGCGACATCCCCTATGCGATCCCCTATGCGCCGGCCATTACGCTGGGCGCCTGGCTGGCGCTGATGGGGCGAGGATGAGCCGGGCGAGGGTAAGCCAATGCACATGGATCGCAGATTCGTAGTGATTGTCGCGTTCAGCCTGGTTTGGGGGCTGGTGGTGTCGCTGTTCTTTTACCGCATCGCGGCGCAGGGGCGCAGCTCCGGGCCGGAGAAGACCCTGGTGGTGGCGGCGCAGCCGTTGCCGCCCGGCGCCTCCATCGCAGCCGAAGCGGTGAAGACCGTGCGCGTGCCGGAGAAGCTGTTCCCGCACGGCGGCTTTTCGAAAGTCGAGGAAGTGGTCGGACGGCCGGTGGTGAGTTCCATCCAGCCGGACGAGCCAGTGGTGGAGGCGCGGATTGCGCCGCGCGGCAGCGGCTTCGGCGTCGCCCCCATGATTCCTCCGGGCATGCGCGCTCTGGCGGTGCGCGTCAACGACGTGGCCGGAGTGGCGGGCTTCGTGCTGCCCGGCGCGCGCGTGGACGTGCTGGTGACGGGCCGGCCGCCGGGCGCCGACGACACCGTGACCACGCCGGTGCTCGAAGACGTCGCGGTGCTCTCGGCGGGCCAGACGGTGGAAGCCGACTCGCACAGCCAGTCGATGAGCGTCGCGGTGGTGACCCTGCTGGTGACTCCGGCTCAGGCGGTGAGCCTGACGCTGGCGGCGAGCGAGGGAAAAATTCAACTGGTGCTGCGTAACTCGGGCGACCGGCAGACCACTCCCACCCGCGGCCGCGAACTGCGCGAACTCTACGGACAGGCGGATACGCGGCCGCCGGCAGTGGCAGCGCCGGCGCCGGCGCCGGCGCGCAGGCAGACGGCTCCGGCGCCGATGAAGCTCCCGGCCATCCCGATTCCCGCGCCCGCGGCCGCGGCGGTGGAAACCATGATCCTGCTTCGCGGAGCCCAGAAAACCGTGGAAACCTTTCCGGCAAAAGCGGCCCGCCGATGATCGCCGAACGCCCGCCGGCGGAGCTCGGTTGGGAGCAGCGCCTGCTGCGCCATGCGGCGCGCCGCGGCGAGCTGCGGCCGGAGTACCAGGAGCTGAAATTCACCCTGCACCGCAAGCTGCTCGACCAGATCAACCTGGACGCGCTGGCGGGAATTGAGAACGACCGCATCCGCTCGGAGGTCCGGCAGGCGGCCCTGACCATCGTGGAGCACGAGCCCACGCCGTTGACGGCCGGCGAAAAGGAACAGCTCGCCGAAGAAGTGCTCGACGAAGTCTTCGGCCTGGGCCCGCTCGAACCGCTGCTCGAGGACGCCACCATTTCCGACATCCTGGTGAACGGGCACGCGCAGGTGTACGTGGAGCGCCGCGGGCTGCTCGAAGAGACCAGCGTGCGCTTCCACGACGATCAGCACCTGCTCCGCATCATCGATAAGATCGTGTCGCAGGTGGGACGGCGCGTCGACGAATCGAATCCCATGGTGGACGCGCGGTTGAGCGACGGCTCGCGCGTCAACGCCATCATCCCGCCGCTGGCGGTGGACGGGCCGCTGCTTTCCATCCGGCGCTTCTCCACCGACAAGCTGATGCCGAAGGACCTGGTGGCCAGGCTCTCGCTCACCCCGGGCATGATGCAACTGCTTGAAGCCGCCGTTAGGGCGCGGCTGAACATCATCGTCTCGGGGGGCACGGGCGCGGGCAAGACCACGCTGCTCAATGCGCTCTCGGTCTTCATCTCGCCGAAAGAAAGGATCGTGACCATCGAGGACGCCGCCGAGCTGCAGTTGAAACAGCCGCACCTGGCGCGCCTGGAGACCCGCCCGGCCAACGTCGAAGGCCACGGGCTGGTGCGGCAGCGGCAGTTGCTGATCAACGCGCTGCGCATGCGGCCGGACCGCATCATCGTGGGCGAAGTGCGCGGGGAAGAGGCGCTCGACATGCTGCAGGCCATGAATACGGGCCACGACGGCTCGCTCACCACGGTGCATGCCAACAGCCCGCGCGACGCCATTTCGCGGCTGGAGGTGATGGTTTCGCTCGCCAACGCCAACATGCACCTGCTGGCCATCCGGCAGCAGGTGGCTTCGGCGGTGCACATCCTGGTGCAGGTTTCGCGATTGAGCGACGGGACGCGGCGCGTGATGAACATCACGGAAGTAACCGGCATCGAAACCGATGTGGTGACCTTGCAGGATATTTTCGTCTTCGAGAAGCGCGGCCTGGGGCCGGACGGAAAAGTGGTGGGCCGCTTCGCGGCTACCGGGATTCTGCCCAAATTCAACGAAAAGCTGCTGGCCGCGGGGATTCGCCTACCGGTGGAGTTGTTCGACGAGGTGGTGCCGGTGGGGTGCGAGGCGTGATCCCGGTCTTTCTGCTCACCGCGCTCACCAGCATGGCCACCATGGCGCTGGTGATGAACTGGCAGGCGCGCCGGGAGCACGCCCTGGCGCTGCGCCGTCTGGCGGGCAAGGCGGCGGCCAAAGCCGGCGGGCCGCGCCGGTCGGCCGGGCCGCTGCTGATGCAGGTGGCGGGCCAGGTGAAGGGCCGTCTGGCTACCCGCGCGCTCGATCGGCTGAAGCTGAAGGAAGCCGTGGAGCGCATGCTCGAGACGGCCGATTTGAAGTGGGGCGCGGCCGGGTTGCTGCACCGCTCGGCGGGCGCCTGCCTGGGAGCGTCGCTCGCCACCATGGCGTTGACGGCCAACCGGCTGCCTCTGGCGACGGCCGCGGCGGGCCTGCTGGCGGCCATGGTTCCGGTGAAGTGGGCGCAGCGCAAAGCGCGCCGGCGCGTGCGGAAGTTCGAGGAACAGTTTCCGGATTGCCTGGAGTTCATCGCGCGCTCCATGCGGGCCGGGCATGCTTTTTCGGTATCGCTCGAAATCGTGCACAAAGAGTTTGCCGAGCCGCTGGCGGGCGAGTTCCGCCGCACCTTCGAAGAGCAGAACCTGGGGCAGCCGCTGGACATCGTGCTGAAGAAACTGGAGCACCGCATTCCCTCGTTGGATGTGCAGTTCTTCGTGTCGGCGGTGCTGTTGCAGAAGCGCACCGGGGGAAACCTGGCGGAGCTGCTGGACAAGCTGGCGCACATCATTCGCGAGCGCTTCAAGCTGCGGGCGCGCATCCGCGCCATCAGCGCGCAGGGGCTGATGTCGGGCCGCATTCTGGCGGCGATTCCGGCGGCGGTGGGCGCTTTGATGTTCGTGGTGAACCCGCGGTATGCATGGTTCTTCGTGGACGATCCCATGGGTCACGAGCTGTTGGCGGGCGCGCTCGCGCTGCAAGTGGTGGGCTACATGATCATCAAGAAAATCGTGACGATTGAGGTGTGAGAGGGCGAGGTGTGACGTGCTGATACTCCAGGCGATATTGGCGGGGTTGGCGGCGGCGGCCGGCACGGCATGGGTCGCGCTGCGCATCGGCCCGGGGCGGATTCGCGCGGTGGATCGTTTGCGGCAAAGCCCGCCGGTGGTTTCGGGCTTTCTGCCTTCGCCCGGACTGGTGTGGCGGGAGCTGGTGGCCTGGGCCGGCGCCATGGTGCCTTCGGCGCCCCGCAACCTGCCGCTGCTGAAACGGCGGCTCGTGCGCGCCGGCTTCCGCGATCCCCAGGCGGTGCGGTTCTTTTACGGGGCGCGTGCCTGCACGACGGTGGCTTTCGGGGTGGCCGGTTTCGGGATCGGCCTGCACGTCTACGCCACCGCGGATCGGCTGCTGCTGGCCACGGTCTGCGGGGCGCTCATCGGGTATATGGCGCCCATGCAGTATTTGGTCTGGCGCATCCGGCGGCGCAAGCGGGCGGTGGAGAAAGGGCTGCCCAACGTGCTGGACCTGATGGTGGTCTGCGTGGAATCGGGGCTGGGGCTCGACCAGACGGTGATCCAGGTGGCCAAGGAGTTGCAGGCGGCGCACCCGGAAATCTGCGAAGAGTTCACGGTGATGAACCTGGAGCTGCGGGCCGGCAAGAGTCGCCTGGAAGCGCTGCATAACCTGGCCGACCGCACCGGCGTGGACGACGTCAAGAAACTGGTGGCGGTCTTGATTCAGACCGACCGGTTCGGGACCAGCATCGCGCAGAGCCTGCGGGGCCACGCCGACTATCTGCGGGTGATGGCGCGGCAGCGGGCCGAGGAGAAAGCCGCCAAGCTGGCGGTGAAGCTGGTTTTTCCGATTTTCTTCTGTGTGCTGCCGTCGCTGTTCGTAGTGACGATCGGGCCGGTGATCACGCGGCTGGTTCGGGATCTGTTTCCCATGATTGAAAACATGTAATGCGCCGATAAGAGATAACAAGAAAGGAGCTTCACAATGGACGCAACAACGCTACGGCTGGTGTGCGCGGCAGTCGCGGTAGTCTTCGGGGTCTTGATTTTCCTGAGACGCCGCAGCAGCAAGACGGAATAGGGGTAGGACAGACGATCGGTTTTTGTCGTCTGTCCAGCGGCCGTGCTTCAGCGAGAAATGACAGACCACAAAAACCGATGGTCTGTCCCACCTTTACCGCAGGGCGGCTCTGAGCAGCAGCGTCTCCACATCCGGGGAGTCGCCGGCCAGTTGTTTGGCTAGCGCCGCATAGTGCGGGTCGTTGTAGTGCGCGGCGGCGCGCAGCAGACCAGGCACCAGTTCGGCCCGATTGACGGCATCGATTTGCTGGTAGGGCCATTTCTTGTCGCCGGTTACATAGGGCGCCACCCAGTCGAGAGCCTGCCGGATGCCGCGGTGGTCGCCGGTCTGATAGCGCCAGAAATCGATGGCGGTGCGGTCGCCGAGCGTAGCCAGCGCCATCAGGCCGTTGAGGTTCATGATGCTGTAGCTGATCCCTCGGGTACGGTCGGTTTCCTTGGGCTGGCGGCCATCGGGTTCGATTTGGGCGGCAATCCGCTTGGCTCGGGACTCGGCGAGAATTTTGCCGGCCAGCTTGTCCTGGTGGGTGAAGAGAGCAAAGTCGGCGACCTGGAGATCGTAATACGTGCCGTGATTGTTTTCGGATTTGGCTTCATCGCGGCCGTTCCTGCTCGCCTGGAGCCACTGAAGAAAGGCCGCGAACCACTCTTCCAATCCCTTCTGATCGGCCTCGGTCCAGCTTTTCGACCCGGCCAGGAGGCCAACGGCATCCACCACGCTGGTGAGACCGCGGCTTTCGATGATGCCGATGCCGCGGCCGTCATTCACGCCCGGAATAGCCTGGGCGAAATCCAGATTGGGTTTCATGCGGGTGGCCGGATCCAGATACCAGGTGCGCAGCACCAGGGCGGCGCGGGCAGCGTATTTTTCGTCGCCGCTGAAATACCAGGCCAGCGCCAGCGCGCGCGCGTCCGTTGACATGTGGTCCATGTTGGTGTGGTCGGGGATCTGTGAAATCTCCGGGTTCCGCTCGCCGTCTTTGCGCAAATACGGGCGGCCGCCGGGCTTGGATGGGTCGGGCCAGAAATAAGGCGCCTGGCTCATGTAATCGTGATTGTCGCCGCTCGGCGGAACGCGGGTCTTCAGCATCACCGAATACGGCCCGCGGCCCATGACTTGGTCCGCCGCGCCACGCGCTTGAGCGGCCATCTCGGGACTGGCTTTGTGATCGCGCAAAATTTGCGCGTCGAGCAGGAAAACCCGCGGCGCGTCGGCCGGCGCGGCCACGGCACACGCGGCCCACAGAAATAATAAAGCCGCGCCGAATCTCATATATAGTCCTCGCGACATGGCGTGAAGACATCGATCACCAGCGACGGCTCCATCGCCGAAGCCTGGTGCTCCACGCCGCCGCGCACCACGAAGCTGTCGCCGCTCTTCACATCGAAGGCGCGGCCGGCCGAGACGACGCGCAAGTGGCCGCTCACCACATAGACCACCTGCTCGTGTGGATGGCTGTGAGCGGCGCCAATCCAGCCCTTTTCCATGCGGTGCTCGGCCAGGAACAACTTATCGTTGTACGCCCCCACGCGGCGCGTGAGGCCGGGCTCGGGGTGCGTGGGCGCGACGCTAGCGCCAACAATCGAGACGACATCGGGAGTGGTCATGCGTTACATCCTTTGGTTGACGATGGCGGTGTATTGTTTGGCCGCTTCGGTGATGGCGGCGAAATTGCCGGAATCGAGCGCCGCCTTCGAAATCAATTCGCCGCCGATGCCCAGAGCGGAAGCGCCGGCCCGCAGAAACGCCGCGGCGGTTTCCAGGTTGACGCCGCCGGTCGGAATCATGGGAATTTGCGGCAGCGCCGCTTTGAGCGATTTGATATAGGCCGGCCCGCCGACGTTGCCGCACGGGAAGATCTTGACGAAATCGGCGCCGGCCTTCCAGGCGGTAATCACTTCGGTGGGCGTCAGCGCGCCGGGCATGATGAGGACGTTCAGGCGGCGCGCCAGCGCGACGGTTTCGGCGTCGAAACCGGGGCTGACCAGAAACTGCGCTCCCGCATCCAGGCATTTCTGCGCGGTCGAGGCGTCGAGCACGGTGCCGGCGCCGATCAGGACGTCGGAGCCCATCAGGCGGCTCAACCCGGCGATCACTTCGATGGCGCCCGGAACCGTCATGGTGACTTCCACGATAGGGATGCCGCCCGCTCGAACCGCATCGGCCGCGCCCAGCGCCTGTTCCGGCGACGAGGCCCGCACAACCGGGATGATTTTCACTTCAAGAATGCGTTGTTTAACTTGCTCTTTGGTCATAGGGAAATTTGGGGGTGAGAGATTGAGATTTCACCGCAGAGACGCGGAGACGCTGAGAAAACCAAAGACAAAAATAACTTATATGTTCTCAGCCTTGGTTTTTCTCCGTGTCTCCGCGTCTCTGCGGTGAAGCTTCTTCTTCGCTCGTCAAGCATCAACTTGCTACCGCGCTATGCGCGCGGACTTTCCTTGCATCAGGTGAAGGACTTCGGGCAGCGTGGCCATGGTCGTATCGCCCGGCGTGGTCATGGCCAGCGCGCCGTGAGCGGCGCCGCATTCCACGGCCCACTGCGCCGTCTGGCCGCTGAGGAACCCGTAGATCAGCCCGGAAGCGAAACCATCGCCTCCGCCGACGCGGTCGTAGATTTCCAGGTCCTTGCGGTTCTGCGCTTCGTAAAAAGCGCCGTCCGCGTAACCGAGCGCGCCCCAATCGTTACGGCTGGCGGTCGAGACCTTCCGCAGAGTGGTCGCCACCACGCTGAAGGGAAACTCGCGGACCACCGTCTCGATCATTCTCTGGAAGCCGGCGGTTTCGATGTGGGTGAGGTTCTCATCCATGCCCGGCACCTCGAAGCCCAGGGCGGCGGAGAAATCCTCTTCGTTGCCGATCATGACGTCGACGAACGGCGCGAGGCGACGGTTGACCTCCTGCGCCTTTTTCTTCCCGCCGACGGCCTTCCACAAAGAGGCGCGGTAGTTGAGATCGTAGGAGACGATGGTCGAGTGGCGGCGGGCCGCCTGGACCGCTTCCAGAGCCACGTCGGCGGTGGTAGCGGAGAGCGCGCAGAAGATGCCGCCGGTGTGGAACCAGCGGGCGCCACGTTGGCCGAAGATTTCGTCCCAATCGATATCGCCGGGCTTGAGCTGCGAAGCGGCGGTGTGGCCGCGGTCGGAGCAGCCGAGAGCGGCGCGCACGCCGAATCCGCGCTCCGTGAAATTGAGGCCGTTGCGCACCGTTCGGCCGACGCCGTCGAAATCCACCCAGCGGATCAGCGAGGGATCGACGCCGCCTTGAAAGATGAGGTCCTGGAGCAGCCGTCCCACGGGGTTGTCGGCGAAGGCCGTGACGACGGCGGTCTCCAGGCCGAAGCAGCGTTTGAGCCCGCGGGCGACGTTGTATTCTCCGCCGCCTTCGTAGACATCGAAGGAGCGGGTGGTCGCAATGCGGCCGTCGCCGGGATCGAATCGCAGCATCACTTCGCCCAGCGCGAGCAGATCCCAGCGGCAGTCTTCTTTGGCCCTGATTTTGAGCGGCATGGAGTCAGTTCACCTCGCCATCCAACCGCCGTCCACCACCAGCACGTGGCCGTTCAAATAGTCGCTGGCGGCGGAAGCCAGGAAGACCGCGACGCCGGCTAGATCCTCGGGTGTTCCCCACCGGCCGGCCGGGATGCGGTCGAGGATCGCGCGGCTGCGTGCGGCATCGGCGCGCAAGGCGGCGGTATTATCGGTGGCCATGTAGCCGGGAGCGATGGCGTTGACGTTGATGCCCTTGGCGGCCCATTCATTGGCCAGCGCCTTGGTCAACTGCGCCACCGCGCCTTTGGAGGCGGCATAAGCCGGGACCGTGATGCCGCCCTGGAAGGCCAGCAGCGAAGAGATGTTGACAATCTTGCCACTGCCCTGCGCCAGCATGTGGCGGCCGGCCAACTGGCACAAGCGGAACACCGCGTTGAGATTGATCTCGATAACATCGGACCAATCCTGCGCGGAGTAATCCACGGCCGGCGTGCGCCGAATGATGCCGGCATTATTGATGAGGATGTCGATGGAGCCCAGTTCCCGGACGGTCAGGTCAACCAGCGAGGCGCAGGCCTGGGCGTCGGCGACATCGGCGAGCGCGGGCACGGCCTTCGAGCCCGCCGCGCGCACGGCGGCGCAGACTTCTTCGATGCCATCGGGAGTGGGGCCGTGGACCACCACGTTGGCGCCGGCTTGGGCCAGGCCGATGGCCATTCCAGCGCCCAGACCGGCGCGCGAACCCGTAACCAGGGCGTTCTTGCCCTTGAGGCTGAAAGAATCGAGGATCATGTCTTTTTACTTTCGGCTGGCTTCCAGACCCGAACCGCCGGTGTTGAAGCCCGGCTGCACGTTCACCACGCCGAACTGCCGGTCTTCCTTTTCCTTATGCGCGGCCATGGCCCACAGGAAGCAGATGCGGTGGCCCGGAACGGAAACGTTGGGGTGATAGCCCGAGGGCATCAAGACGGCGTCGCCATCGCGCACCACCGTGACCAGCTCGGGATACTGGGTGTTGTTGTAAACGAGCTGGATGGCAAAAGCCGGGTCCGGCATGTCGAAGTAGACGTACATTTCCTCCAGCATGGCGGTGTGCTCGTGGGGCGGCCAACTGGTCCAGTTGCCCGGTTCGGATATGGTGAAGCCGACCACCAGGCGTCCGGCGTCGACGTTCTTGCCGAGCACGATATTCACCGTGCGCTGGGTGCTGGTTGCGCCGGCGTTGAAGCGCAACGAACCATTCTGCGAGATGTCGGCATAGCGCGCCACTTGCAGCGGATAGTGCTGCGAGACATCGGAGGAGAACTCGGCGATGTCCACACCCGTGGAGCGCACTTCGATGGAGGAATCGCGGGGAATGTAGATGCCGTCATGCTGCACCAGCTCATGCGACTGCCCATCCACCGTGACGGTCGCGGAGCCGGCCAGCACTATGAAGCCGGTTTCCTGGCCGCCGTTCTTAAAAGCGACCGAGCCGATCTGCGGGTTGAGGATGATGCGGCCATAAGATAGATAGCGGTTGGCACTGTTGGCGGGCGTCACGGAAATGTGGCGTCCGGCGGCCGCATTGGTCTTACGAAAAACCATTTTGCTTTCGGTAGCGGTTTCGACTGGCATAAGTTGGTCTCCTAAACGGTATGAGATTCGATTCGGATTTCGGGCTGCGACGCTCCCCGGTAACCAGATTCCTCCGACAAGGCACGCGCCGCGGCGCACACCGCGGCCGCCACCATGGGCACTTTATCCAGCGGCAAGCGGAAAGACGGTGCCGACGTGCTGATGGCTCCCAGCGGGCGGCCGTTGCGGCCCAGGATGGCGGCGCCCACGCAGCGCAGCCCTTCTTCGGCCTCTTCGTTATCGATGGCGTAGCCGCGCTTGAGCGTGATCTTGAGATCGGCCTTCAGGTCCGCCATCGTGACAATGGTTTTGGATGTGAGCCGCGGCAGGCCGCGCTGTTCGAGGATCTGATCCACCTCGCGTTCCGGCAGATGCGCCAGCATGACCTTGCCCACGGCCGAGCAGTGCACGGCATTGCGGCGGCCGATTCGCGAGGCCATGCGGACGCTGCGGCTGGGCTCGATCTTGTCCAGGTAGAGCACCTCGCCTGCATCCAATACACACAGGTGCACCGTTTCATCCACCTCCAGAACCAGGCGTTGCAGGTGCAGCCGCGCGCGTTCGCGGATGTTGAACCGGGCGATGGCGACGCTGCCCAATTCGAACAGCCGCAGCCCGAGCTGGTAGCGGCCGGTATGCGGCTGGCGCTCGACGATGCGGTGGCGTTCCAGGATCATGAGCAGCCGGTGCACGGTGCTCTTGTGCAAGTGGAGTTTTTCGGAAAGCTCCATCAAACTGGCATCGGGGCCCTCACCGGCCAGAGTATCGATGATGGCAAGCGCCCGGTCGAGCACTTGGACGCGGTAGGGGGATGGCTTTGTCTCACTATCTGACACTAAGCACCATTTTATGAGAATCGAGCGGCGGGAGTCAAACCTGACGATGGTGGGGCAGGCGCTTCCGCCTGCCAACCCTGATCACTGTGTGCACGCGCACGACCCAGTAGGACAGGCCTCCTGGCCTGTCATTTCGGCCTTATCGCGCGCCGCGGCAGAAAGAAGGTCATTGGATCCGAGAGCGAGGGAGGCGTAGGTCCGGCCGCCGTCATCGCTGAATTCCACCTCGAAAACTTCAGGACCGAGAACCTCGACAATGGTACCCACTTGTCCGCGGATCAGCCCCGCTTCGGGCATGTCGCGAAATCAAAGCGACCACGGAAAGAAGTTCGAAATCGGCCATTTATCCTCTTTTCTATAATACATAACAGCTCGTCAACCTCGGAAGCCCGTCATCCATCCGGATGATCCAGGCGCCGCGCGCGCGGGCTCGTTTGGTGGAGCGGACCATCTCGAAATCTACGGTGTAACGGGTGCCAAACTCGTCAGACGCGCAACGAACAGCGTCGCCAATTCTCGCAGATTCCAGCAAGGCTGTGCGAAGTTCCTCGGCGTCCGCCGCGGCAAGTTCCAACGCCGCCAAAAAAACGCGCGCCTTATGCCGCCCACGCGGATGAGTCTGGCTTCAGCGAATAGTCGCGGAGCTTCACCACATCCACGATTGCCCGCTCGGCATTCGGCAGTTTCACGACGAGATGATGGTAGCATCCCACCCGCAACGCTGTTGCGTTCCTGAACCAAAGGTGAAGCAGAAAGGGCAAGCAAGAAAAATCACCGCGTCCAGGATGGACTGTTTCTCCCGTCCCTGTTTCTCCAGGCAGTGGGAGTCAAACCTGAGCGTGGGGACGTGAGATGTGGCGTGATCGATGCCCTCGGCGTTGGCGCTACATGCATTCGGCACCCAACTGACAACTGGGCCATAGCAGGCCAAGCCTCTACCAACGCCTTAAACTGCAAGAAACCGCAGACGGAACGCTTCCGAGAATTTCCGGCCTCTTTTTCTCCACTACTCAATGATGCCACGGTCCCTATCCTGTGGTTTAGCTTACCGCCCGGTTTACTCTATTTCGCGGCCGTCGCGACCTTCCCGCTCCCCGGCCTCCTTGCGCCGCGAAACTGAACAGACCTTTTTCGGTCACAAAAAACTTTTAACTCAATTTACCCTGTTATCATCCACTTGCAGTTTTTCTCCCCCGGTTTGGTTTCACCTCCATGCTACTTTTGAATCGGGTAAGGAAGTATGCGCTCGTCGCTAACTTCCAAGTCCACTTCCTGCGCAGGAAGCGTTGCTTTTTAGGTGGTACTGATACTTCCGGAGGCGTTGAAACCTTGCGGCAACTTTCGGGG
>PMTR01000055.1 GCA_003167255.1 Bryobacterales bacterium | reverse complement strand
GTTATTATTGCGTGAACCCTAAGCTAAGTAACTGGCCGGCGCGTTCATTGCCGGCGGTCAAATCACCAGACCGCCGCTGACATTGATGCTTTGACCGGTGATGAATCGTGCCGCATCGGAGCACAGAAAGGCAACCACATCGGCGACGTCTTCCGCCGTGCACAGCCTGTCCAGCGGCTGGCGTCTCATGACACGCTCGAGTGTGGTCCCGGACAGGTAATCCGCCGTCATATCGGTAGCGACATAGCCGGGCGCCACCGCATTGACCAGGATTTTCCGGGGGGCCAGTTCCAAAGCCCAGCTTCGTGTGAGTGAGTCGATGGCGGCCTTGGTCGCTCCGTACAGACTGCGGCCTCCCGCCATACCCGTCCGGCCCGCCACGGAAGAAATATTGATGATTCGCCCGCCGTCTTTGAGCAGGCGCAGCGCGCATTGGGTCACCCAAAACGGGCCCTTTACGTTCGTGTCGAGGACTTCGTCGATGACTTCAGATGGCGAGGATCCAAGCGGTGTGTCCCTCCAGACGCCGGCGTTGTTGATCAGGAAGTCGAGCCTGAGATCGCCCAACTCACGGAACATCGTCTGGATTTCTTCCGGCGAGCCTAAGTTGGCGTGAACCAACCTGACTTCACGGCCGATGGCAGCCACCACCTCTTCGGCAGCGGCCTGGTTTCGGTTGTAGTGCAAGACAATCTCGGCGCCTTGCGCCGCAAGGCGTAGACAAATGGCTCTTCCGATGCCTCGTGAGCCCCCTGTGATGAGTGCCGTGGTTCCTTCGAGCGTTCGCATATTCTCTGATTAAGCCGCGAGAAATGCGCCTAATTATGAACCGCCGTATATAGCGTCTGGGTGCCGGTCACTGGATTGGCGCCAGGGCTGATAGTGAACGTCAGCGGCACCAGATCGCTGTTGCCGACGTTCGGCACCACCACGTTAAACTGATACAACCCGACCAGGCTGGGCGCCAGGCCGTAGTATGGCGGCACCCCGGCGATGATCCCGCCGAAACTGAACTGAATCGGCAGCGTCAAGGTGTTGAGCTGCTGCGCCACCTGCCCGGGCAGAATGCCGGGGCCCACGGTGCCGAACCCGATGCCATAGAAAGTGATGGTCTCGCCCGGTTTGGCATACGACGAAATGTAGGCCGCCGGAAGCGCGCCGGGCGGAGCCACAAACGTGCCGTCGGCGTGCGTGGCGCCGACGTATTGCTTGCCGCCGACAATGAATTGCGCGGGCGCCCACAATCCCGGCTGCACCGTGTTCACGTTGACGGTGATCGCGGCGCTGGTTCCCGCCGCCGTCGAGACGGTGACTTGCAGGTTGCCGGTGCCGGTATTGGCGGGCACTTGGGCATTTACCTGCCCCGGGCTGATGTAGTCTACGAAGGCCGATACTCCGGCGATCGTCACGGCGGTGCGGTCAAGCGATGTAGGAGCGTTCTCGCCGTTGTTGCTGAAATCAGACGTGGCCCAACCGCGCGTACCGGCTGCCAGGTTGGAGCCATAGATCTCGATCCACGAGCCATATGCAATGGATGGAGAGGCCCCGAAAGCCGACGCGCTGATCACGCCGCCCGGTTTTATGGTGGGCAGCGACCCGCCACACGGCGGTGCGGAGTTGGGAGTCAGCAGCCGGATGACGTGGTTCTGCGTATCGGCCACGTACACGTTTCCCTTGGAATCCACCCCCACCCCGGCCGGGAAATTCAACTGCGCGCCGAGTGCCGGCCCGCCATCGCCCGAGTAGGCGGCGCCGTTGCCGCCAGCAATCCTGTTGATGGTGCCGTCGGGCGTCACCATGCGGATGCTGCTATTAGTGGTGTCGGCGATGTACAGGTTCCCGCAGGCATCCACCGCGACGCTGGTGGGCCCGTGCAGCAGAGCGCCGGTCGCCTGGCCGCCATCGCCGGTCGCACCAAACAATCCCTGGGGGCTTCCGGCTACCCGCGTAATAGTGGCGCCCACCACTTTGCGGATCATGTTGCTGCCGGAATCCGCGAGGTAGAGCGCGCCGTTCGTATCGATTGCCAGGGCGCGCGGCCCAGTCAGGTGCGCCGACAGGGCAGGGCCGTCGGGAGTGTTGTTACTAGTGAGGAACCCGACGTTGCCGCTCGAGTTGACGACCGTCGTGATCACGCCCGCGCCAGTCACTTTGCGGATGCGGTTGTTCCGGTAGTCGGAGATATAGAGGTTGCCGCTCGAATCCATCGCCAGGCCGGCCGGCCCGTACAGTTGCGCTACGTTCGCCTGGCCGTTATCGCCCGAGAATCCGGCCCCCAGCGAGTTCTCGCCGGCATACGACGAGATGGCCCCGCCCGAGGTCACCAGTCGCACCACGTTGTTCTGCGTGTCCGCAATATAAAGGTTGCCTTTGGAATCCAAAATCACCGCGTCGGGGCCGCTTATTTCGGCGTTGACGGCGGTGGCGACGCTGGAGCTGCCGGTGTCGCCCGAAAAGCCCGGTGTGCCGTTACCGGCCACTGTGGTAATCGTGGTGCCGGTCACCAGCCGGATGCGGTTGTTGAACTGGTCGGCGATGTAAAGATTGCCCTTGGAATCGATCCACACGGCGGCCGGCCCGTCGAGCTCGGCGGCGGTGGCGGCTCCGGCATCGCCAATATACCCCGCGGTGTTGTTTCCCGCGATGGTGGTAATGGTGTACGTCGGAATGGTCTGTGCCGGGCAAAGGGCTGGCAGGCATAGGATTACGGCTAGGGCGATGGGGATCTGTATATTCTTCACGGTATGATTCAAGTTTCTCAAAATCGGAACCCGCTTGGTAAATGTCTTCGGCCGGACCAGGCCGGTCTGGAGTTTCCCAGCCGGGGCGACTGCGCTACCAGACGCGGCAAGCCTTCTCGCGCACCATGGGCTGCCCGCCTTTGCAGGAGAACGCCTTGGCAAACTCCTGCATGTCGGATACCACTCCGTTGATGCGGAATTCGTCGGGCGAATGCTCGTTGGTCATGGCGTTCAGGCGCTTGTTTTCCGGCCGCTCGTCGCCGCACGCCCACTGCGCCATCCCGATGAAGAATCGCTGCTCGGGCGTAAAGCCGTCGATTGGCTTCAGATCCTTGCCCTTGGTGGCGTCCTTCCAGGCGATGTATGCCAGCATCGTGCCACCCAGGTCGGCTACGTCTTCGCCCAGCGTCAGCTTGCCGTTGTTCTTGATATCGTCTACCACCGTGTACTGCGAATACTGGTCGGAAACGCAGGTGGCGCGCTGGACGAATACGTCGGCGTCCTGTTTGGTCCACCAGTCGTGCAGGTTGCCTTTGGCGTCGAACTGCCGGCCCTGGTCGTCGAAGCCGTGGGTCAGTTCATGCCCGATGGTGGCGCCGGTGTTTCCGTAGTTCGGCGCATCGTCCATTTTGGGATCGTAGAGCGGCGGCTGCAGCACGCCGGCGGGAAAGTTGATGTCGTTCATCTGCGGGTCGTAGTAGGCGTTGATCGTGGGGGGCGTCATCTGCCACTCGGTGCGGTCCACGGGCTTGCCGATCTTGGCCAACTGGCGCTTGTTTTCGAAAACTACCGCGCGGTCCACGTCGCCCAGAAAATCGCCGCGCGCAATCTCCACCGCCGAATAGTCGCGCCACTTTTCCGGATAGCCGATCTTGTTGACCACCGCGTGCAGTTTGATGAGGGCTTTCTGTTTGGTCGCGGGGCTCATCCAGGTGAGCTGTTGGATGTCCTGCTCCATGGCCTTCTCGATATCTTTGGTCATGGCGAGCGCGCGGCTCCGCGTATCCGGCGTGAAGGTCGTGGAGACGAAAACTTCACCCAGCGCTTCGCCCAGGTCGCGGTCGATGTAGCGGACGCAGCGCTTCCACCGCGGCGCCATCTCCTGCACGCCGCGCAGATATTTACTGTAGAAATCGAAATTCGCCTTTGTAAAGGCGGTGGAGAGGTAGGCCGACTCCTCGTGCGCCAGGTGCCATCTCAGGTAAGCTTTCCAATCGGACAGACCGCGGGTCTTCAATTGACGCTCCACCTCTTTGAAGAATTCCGGCTCGGTCACATTGACTTGCGCCGGGGCCGCCAGGCCCATTCCGCGCCAGTACGCCGCCCAAGCGAACGAAGGCGTGAGCGCCGCCAGTTGGCTCCGCTTGAACATGTGGAACAGCTTGTACGGGTCGCGCTTGTCCACGCGGGTCAGCGACGCCTTGGCCAGATCGGTCTCCACCGCCATCACCGTTTGGGCCTCCGCGCGGGCGGCCTCCGGCGTATCGCCCAGCAGTTGAAACATGGCGGCCACATGTTCCAGATACCGGGCGCGGATCTCCACCGATTTGGCGTCGGTCTTGAGGTAGTAGTCGCGGTCCGGCAGGCCGAGGCCGCCCGACGAGGCGAACGCGATGACGCGGCTGGAATCGGCAAAGTCCTGGGCGGAGCCGAACCCAAACAGAGGACTATCCTGGCCGGCCGTCAGGTGCAGACGCGCCAGCAGCGGCGCGAGATCGGCCACCTTGCTCAGAGCGGCGATGGCATCCAGCCTGGGTTCGAGCGGTGCGGCGCCGGCCTTTTCCACGCCGGCTTCATCCATGCAGGCGAAAAAGAAGTCGCCGATCTTCTGCTGCGAAGGCGTCCGCGTGGCGCCGGTCTTCGACGCGTCTTCCAGAATCGCCCACAGGTAGCGCAGGTTTTCCGTCTGCAGCTTGCCATACACGTCCCAACGCGGCTGGTCGGCCGGAATCGGGTTGAGCCGGTTCCAACTGCCGCACGCAAACCGGTAAAAGTCCACGCAAGGGTCGGCCGAGCGATCCAGGAACCTGGTCTCCAGGCTGGGTGTGTAGGGCAGCGTGGTTAAGGGGCGGTCCTGCGCGGGCAAGCCGCCAGAAATGAGGAGAAAGAGTATGAAACAGCGCACGGATCGAGGTTACCATTGTTCGGCACTTGTGGGGCGGGCAGTTCTGCCCGCAAACCGCCTTCAGGCGGCTCTCCGGCACTCACGAATTCTCTCGCCCACGGAAGCGCCGGCTGAAAGCCGGCGGCAGCCAGGATTGGCTGCCCCGCAAAGCGGCATAGNNCCCCGGAACGGGGCGAAAGAAGCGCCGCTGTAGAAACTCTTTCGCCCCGTTCCGGGGCTCCCTGTGTCTTTCACCCATTCCCAGCGCTGACGCGCTGGGCTATTTTCTTTCGTCCTACGGACTCGGGCCGCGCCAAAATCGTCGCGGGCTGCGAAGAATTGGCACTGGTGTAATACAACTTGAGCTTCCCACAGGCGCACTTATACCTAGAGCGTTACAATCAAGTCGGCGCATGTTTGCATTCCTTTTGGCGGCATTGCTGGCGGCGCCGGCCTTTGCGGCCGAGCCACTCTACGATCTCGCGGGCCAGATTGTGCCGGGCGGACGCGCGGCCATCACCCTGTTCGGCGCGGTCAGTCCGTTTGAAGCCGCCACTCTAAGCGACCCCGGCGGCCGCTTCCACTTTCACAACCTGCGAGCCGGCGCCTACATCGTCGCGGTCTACCAGCCCAAACGCGGAGAAGCCCGCCAGAGCGCCGAGGTGGGACCCGGCACCGCCGACTCTCACCGGCGCGTCACCCTGGTTCTGCATTTCAAAGAGACCGATTTCGAATTTACCGATTCCGTGCGCCGCCAGCACGCCGTGTCCACCAGCCAGTTGGCAATTCCGCCCAAGGCATTCCACGAATATGCGGAAGCGCAGAAGGATCTGGGCAAACACGACGTGGACTCGGCCGAAAAGCATCTGCTCGAAAGCGTGAAACTCGCGCCCCAGTTTGCCTCCGCCTGGAACAATCTGGGCACCATTGCTTACCAGACGGCCCGGTTGCCTCGCGCCGAGCAATGTTTTCGCGAAGCCCTCGCGCAGGATCCCACCGCCTTTGAGCCGCTGGTCAATCTGGGCGGCGTCCTGCTGAACCTGAACAAGCTGGATGAGGCTCTGGTCGACAATCAGCGCGCCGTCCTGGCGCGTCCCAACGAACCACTGGCCAATTCGCAGTTGGGCATGACCTATTTCGGAGCGGGCGAGTTCGACCTTGCCGTCAAGTATCTGGAGATCGCCCGTCACCTCGACCCCGCGCACTTTTCGCACCCGCAACTGACGCTGGCCGAAATTCACCTGCGCCGCGGTGACAACGCCGCCGCGGCCGCCGTCCTGGAAGACTTTCTGGCTCACCATCCGGACTACCCCACCGCCGCCAGGATCCGCGAGACCATCGAAAAGCTGCGCCAGTAGGACAGGCCTCCTGGCCTGTCTCGGCGGAGCCAGTGGCGCACCCATTACTCCACTCTATGCCCCGCCGCGCGCAGCGCGAGCACCGCGGCCTCCACGTCCCGCTCCCGCACCATCACGTAATCCGTATCAAAAGTGGATACCGCGAAGAGGCTCACGCCCGCCTCGCCCAGCGGCCCAGCGATCGAAGCCATAACCCCGATGAGCCCGAAATCGAGCGGACCCTCCACCTGGAAGATGCGCCAACCGTTTTCGCGTGCGATGCCCTCCGGAACGGCGTCTTCCCGGCAGACGATCGACAACTCCGTGCTGGTGCGCGTCACCGAGCTGAACGCACCGCCGCCTTCCCACCCCGGGACTTCGTCCTGTGGACCCAGGCGGCAGACCGCCAGCCGGCAGTCCAACAGAAACAGACGGAGCCGCACGGTATCAGGCATCGAGACCGTCAGTATAAGCGAAGGACGAACCGCTTGCGTACTTTACGGTCGCGACTCCGATCGGAGCCGCGACCGGGAGAAACCGTTAAGAAATCGGTTGGCAGGCGAAAGCGCCTGCCCCACAACAACGCAAGCCCTTGCACACCAAAGTGGGACAGACGCTTTCGTCTGTCAACCCGGCGGACTGGCAGACGTGGCGCACGCACTCCTGCGTGCCGCGTCGGCACGCTTGCCGACGCCCGCTGCCCCGGGGCCTCGCGTCCGCAATCGAAGGCTTCGAATCGCGTGATCGCGTCGTAGTTTCTCAACAGGGGGTCAGGGATCACCGATGAGGCCCGGCGTCAAAGAATCCGGGTGCCTTGAGGAGACGCTTCAGACGGGGCAGCGGACGCGGCGGAGCATCCAGGGCGGCCAGGAACGTCTTCCACTGCGTGGCATTCAGGCCGAAGGACCGCCGGTCCGCGAGCGCTTCATCAGCCCTGGCGAGGGCACTTTCCAGCACGAACTCACTCACCGAACGGCGTGACGCCGCCGCTGCCGCCTGCAACAACAGTTTGGCCTCGCGAGTAAGCCTGAGGTCGAGTTTTTCGCTGCGTATTGCGCGTGATAGCATGTCAACCGTGGACCGTCTAGTCCTTTAGTTTTGCACTTCAGCTCGCATTTTCCAACGTCAACCGCCGGACCCGGCCGCCCAGCATGAATAAAACCGCGGTGGCCACCACCGGCAACAGACCAGCGACCCACAGGATCGGGTTGTAGGTGTGCCAGCGATCCACCACGAACCCGGTCGCCTGGATCGACAGCATCGCTCCGATGCCCGCTCCCACGCCGCCCATCCCGGTGACGCTGCCCACTGCCTGTTCGGGGAAATAATCGCTGGGCAGGGTCTGCACGTTATTGATCCAGCTTTGGAATCCAAACAGCACCACCGCGATAAAGCCCAGGGCGGCCGCGGCGCTCTGGGCGCGCGCGGCCAGCATGCCCGTGCACATCGACAGCATGCCGCCGATGATGACGGCTTTGCGCGCGCGGTCGACGCTCCATCCGCGCGCGATCAGAAAGCCCGAGAGCCAGCCCCCGCCTAGGCTGCCGGCGTCGGCCGCGACAAACGGCAGCCAGGCGAACATGCCGATCTGTTGCAGGCTGAAGCCGTGAGTCTTATAGAGGTAGAGCGGCAGCCACGTGATGTACAGCCACCAGACCGGATCCGCGAAGAAGCGCGCGATGGCGATGGCCCAGGCTTCGCGGCGTCGCAGGAGTGTTGCGAGCGGCACGGGCTTTTGCGGCTCTGTGGGCCGGCCCTCCCGGATGAGCGCATATTCTTCGGGCGTGAGTCTGGGGTGCCGCTCCGGAACCTCGTAAAGACTCAGCCACAGGGCCAGCCAGACGAAGCCCGCTGCGCCCAGCACCAGAAACGTCGCCTGCCAGCCGAATCGCAATTGCATCCACACGATCAGCGGAGTCGCCACCACCGAACCGATGGACGTCCCGCTGTTAAAAATACCCATGCCGAGCGCGCGCTGCCGCACCGGGAACCATTGCGCGATCACTTTGGCGGCGCCGGGCCAGTTGCCCGCCTCGCCCAGCCCTAGCGCGAAGCGGAAGCAATCCAGGCTGAACAGCCCACGCGCGAAGACGTGGGCCATCGACGCCAGCGACCAGACGGTGACGGATACGGCGAACCCGCGCTTGGTGCCGATGCGGTCGTAGAGCTTGCCTGAGAGGCCCTGGCTGATGGTGTAGGCGATCAGAAATGAATTGGCGACGCCGGCGAACTGAGTGGCCGTCAGGTGGAGCTCGGTGGTGATCACCGGCGCCAGCACCGAAATGGTGAGCCGGTTGACGAAGTTGATGATGGTCGCGAGAAAGATCAATCCGGCGATCCACCAGCGCAGGCCCGGCACCCCGGCCCTACTGGTTGGCCGCAAACGTGACCTCCACGGTCTTGATCTCGTATGGCCCGGTGGGAATCACCAGCTCGCGGCCGGAGGGTGCGATGGTGACGGCCTGGCCGCGCTTCTCCATCAGGTTCGTCTCGAATGCGGTGGCGGCCTTGCGGGGCAGTTGCAGGCGCACTTCGGCCGGCTTGCCTTCGAATTCGTAGAAGCGGAAGATCAGCCCGTTGTCATCCTCCGCCTTCTTCATAACCGTCAGGATCACGTTGGCGGAATCGATGCGCGAGAAGCTCTGCGTTGCCTTCCACGGTCCGGCGTGAGGCTGCGCGATTACCGCTATCAAGGGATAATTCAGCTCGTAACCCTGGCGCATGGTGTTGCCCGTTTTCCAATCGCCCGCGTGCGCGTAGAGCGAGTACGTGAATTCGTGGAAGCCCTGGTCGGCAATGTGGTTGTCGGGAGCGGGCATCTGCGGCGAGCGCAGCAGCGAGAGGCGAATCAGGTTGTCTTTGGCATCGTATCCGTACTTGCTCGAGTTCAGCAGGCTGAAGCCCTGCGTGGCATTGGAAAGGTCGCCCCAGCGCAAGGCGGGGACCTCGAACATTCCCTGCTCCTCGGGCGTATTGCGCGTGGTGGGGCGGTCGATCGAGCCGTAGGGTATCTCGAAGGTCGCCTTGTCGCTGTGCACGTTCACCGGGAATCCGGCTTTCAGGAGGATGTGCTGCTCGTGCCAATCCACCTGCGTGTTCACGTCGATGCGGGGAACGCCGGAATAGACGGTAATGTCCTGCTGGATGGTGGAATCCGCGCCTTCCTTGCGCGTGGGCGCATGGAACGTGTGCTGGATTCGGACCACCGCGCGCTCGGGACCGCTCTCGATCACCCCGACGGAGCGCGGCTGCTTCAGGCCCCAAACGTCTTCGTCGAAGCGGATTTCCCAGGCGTCCTGGGTGCGCGGCACGTCCTTGAAGGCTTGCAAAAGGTTGCCGCAACCTCCCGGCGCCACGGCTTCCTGGCCATTGGCTTTGTTGACCAGGCTCGAGACGCAGCCGGTGCGCGGATCGATCTTGAGGCGGAAAAACTCGTTCTCGATATTGGCGCCATCAATCTTTAAAGCCGATGCCGGCGGACCCGGATTGGCTACCCACACAAGGTGGATCACCTCGTAGCCCAGCGCCGGCACTCCTTTCACCATGACATCGAGCGTGACTCTACGGGCTGCCGCATCCTTTGCCACCACCTGCGAAAGCAGCGGCTGGCCGGCCGAATTGCGAGCTTCCAGATGCTGGCTCGCGGGAGGCTCGACGGTCTCGATCTCGACTGAAGCGGTCCGATCCCAAGAGAGCGAATTGTACACGACGACCGGGATGCCCTCGCCGCGCGTGTCGATGAGCCCGTTGAGAGAATCCAAAGCGCCGTCCAAGATCTTCTGGCTGCGTAGCGAGGCGTCGGTGAGGTTGCGGTCGGCATCCGCATAATTGACGCCGATGCCGGAGCCGGGCATGATGTCGTGGAAGTGATCGAACAGCACGCGCTTCCAGATATCTTCGAAGTCGCTGTTTGAGTAAGGGCGATTCAGCGTGAGAAAAGAAAGCGCCGCGAACTTTTCGGCGTTTTGCAGCAACTCCTCGTTCTGGCGGATCAGCTTCTTGGTTTCGGATTGCGTGGTGTAGCAGCCGCGGTGATAGGCCAGGTACAGCTCATTGTTCCACACCGGCGGCTTCAGGCTGCCCGCGGCGATGGCCTTTTCCGCGTCGTCGAAGAAGGCGCGGGCGGTCGAGAACTGGATCTTCGGAAACACCACCGAGGGGTCTTTGAGGCGGACGCCTTCATCCACCATCTGGCGCGTGGGTCCGCCGCCATGGTCGCCCACGCCGTAGAGATGCATGATCTCGGGAAAGCCCGTGCTGGGGACGTAATCGGCAATGTCCTGCGACAGGCTGGCCGCGCTGATGCCGCCACTGTAGCCGTGCGGGAAATAGGTCAGGACGCGGCTGCCATCGGGCGATTGCCACCAGAAGAGCTTGTACGGGAAGGTGAACGTCTCGCGCCACGAGGATTCCTGCGCGTTCCACGACATCTTCTGCGTCACGAACGTGTCGAAGCCGGACTTCTTGTAGATTTGCGGGAGCTGCCAGGTGTAGCCGAACGAATCGGGATTCCAGCCGATGTTCACGTCTACGTTGAAATAGCGCTGGAACCACCGCTTGCCCACCAGCAACTGGCGGACCAGGCCTTCACCATCCGGCATGTTCAGATCGGGCTCGATCCACATGCCGCCCACCAACTCCCAGCGGCCTTCCTTGACGCGCTGTTGGATCTCGCGGAAAATCGCTGGATACTTCTCTTGCAGCCAGGCAAAATCCTGTACGCTCGATTGCGCGTATGTGAAATCGGGATACTCCTTCATGAGCTGCAAAGCGGTAGTAAAAGTGTCTTTCACCACCTCCACGGTTTCGGTCCAGGGCCACAGCCAGGCCATGTCGATGTGCGAATTGCCGACCACGCGAACGGTGAACTGCTTCATCCAGTCATTGATCGGCCGGAGGGCCCGGCCGGCGGCTTCGAGCGAGCGCGTGAAAGCCGGCTGGTCGCCGCGGTCGAGACTGGCGAAGTCGATGGCCTTGACGGCATCGTCGAGTTGCTGCCGGTGCTCCGCCTGACCGCCAGGGAAGCCGCTGAGCGCGTTTTCCGCAGTGAGGATTTCGCTGCGCAGCACGCCCGGGTCGGGCTGGCCGGGGTAATCCACCAGCAACTGCGCGCCCTGAAAGCGCCCGCTCTCCGCGTGATAGGGAACCTTGACGGCGACCACCAGCTTCTGGCCGGGCACGGCCTTTTCGGCGACCAGGATGGGATCGAGCGTGCGGCCATCGCCCTGCGCCACCAGGCCGCCATTGAAGAAGACCCGGCCGTCGTTGGAAAAACGCACCTGCAACCTGATGCGCGCGCCGCGGATATCGCGCCCTCCCGCGGTCTGGGGGATCTCAACCGTGGTGCGATACCAGGCGTCGCTGCCGCCGCCGCCGCCCCGGCCCCCTGAGACGGTTGCAGGCGTCCATGTGGAATCGTCCAGCGCCGGTTCTTCGCCGTGCGCCATATCGGCGTGCGAGCGCCACTGGGCCAGCGGAAGGCTGGTCATTGCCTCCAGCCGGCTGAGCGCGGTGGCATATGCTTCGGAACGCTGGGTGCGGGTCTGCGCCGGCAACGCGGCGGCGGCCAAGAAACAACAGAAGGCTGCTCTTAGAAAGGGCATAGCTCGCTCGTTATGGTAACGCTTGTCGCGGTGCCGGAGAGCGGGCTTCTCTACCCGTTGGAAGATCGGTGAGAGTGGGATTCAGATCTCTACCGCCGCTGAAATACGTAAGTTATTGAAAATGCGAATCGCCGGATTCTGATGATTCGCCCGGTAGTGTCCTAAAACTCAGAATCCGCCGCTCGTCGAATTTCTCGTCAACGCGAATTTCGGACACTTCCATTCGCCCCGCTGACGGTTTCGAGAGACAAAATCGGGTATAGGTTGGACTGCACCCCAAAACTGAGACACGGGAATTAGGACAAGAACTTGGCAATGACCAATTCTGTTAGGCTCGGGGTGGCGTGACAAGCCTGTCCATTTCGAAGAGTTGATCTGTTATCTCTCTTGCGCGCTGTTCGGAGCGTCCCAATGCGATCTGGACAGCGTATACCCCCTCCCGTGCTTTTTGTATGACCTTCAAACATGGGCGGCATTCGGCTCCGGTGGCCTTTTTCGTTTTCTTCGCGTACGTCCGGTCTGCTGGATCGTGGTGCCGTCCGCATAATGTGGTTGTACCCGGCGTGTCGAAATCGTCAGAGACCGCAACGTGCATTCTTGTGGACCCCCTCAATTTCACGAGCCCAATGATACTTAGCGAGGGGAGTAGGAGGTGATGCGCTGGACATTCTCTAGCTGCGCTTCTTCGCCCGTTGCTTCTGGCGCTGGCGCTGCTCCTTAGCTTCTTCCCGCAAGAGCGCTTCCTTTGGGACCGTCAGAACCCTGCGGAATGCCATATCCAGCCGTTCGGCGGGTGTGCAGCCTTCGGGTAAATTGATTACAAGGGGGGAGTTTCATAATACATAAAGTTGGCGAAACCAGTTCACAAACGGGACGGCGCTTGCTGCGTGCGGGTCTAGGATCTTACGCGTAAGTGCTGCTCCAGGATGCTGCCCAGGTTCATCCTGCCATGCGAGCCATGTGTAGAGAAATGCCTTGGGGAGGTCCAGCCCGTTTGGCCCGCTCTCCCGGCTCGGTGTCCGGTACGGGTTAGGCTCTTCCGCGTTCTCCTTGGTCAACGGCCTTCCCTCCACGATCTCCTTCGGCCCTCCCCTGCCTTCGTTCGACCGCTTCGTTGGTACTATGCCGCTGTGCGGCTCCCTATCGCCGTGCACGTGGGACTTATAGCTCATCGCCTTCTCCCACCGATCCGCCCCGCACTGGCGGCGGATGGCTCCAGGGTCTCTCGGTTCTCGCGCGTGAAGTTTCCCTGCATGCCTGGGGTCTACGACTCCGCAGAGCCTGTGACGCACTGGCGAAATGTCGCACGCCACAGTGTTGCCTTCCGGTTCGCCTGACACCGTCGGCGCCTCTGATTTTGGCTATTTCGGAGCTCACAATTTCGGGATACCCAGCCTACATGTGCCCCTGTCCAACGCTTCAAGTGCGGGGTTGCCCACCGCCCTCACATGGCTTGGGGTCAGGATGGTTCGCTACTCCTTTCCTGTATGACTCTTTCATTCACTACTTCACGCCGGTTTATCCCGACGCTATCCAGGCTGAAAGCCTGGCCCCACAAGCACGCCGGCGACTCCCCTCTCATGTCGTGCAACCGGCCAACACCGCCATCCCGCACGCCCCGCGCTATTCTATTGGCTTGACGCCCCAACCGAATGCCCCTCAGGCAAAGCAGCCGCCGCGCGTCTCCGTGGTGGTGGTTTCCCGCAACCGCGCCGCGCTCTTGCGTCGCTGCCTGGACTCCCTCGAACAATCCGGCGCCCGTCCAACCCTGCAGGTGATCGTCGTCGATAACGGTTCCGCCGATGGCAGCGCCCAGCTCGAAACCGCTTTCCCCGCCGTCCAATTCGTCCCGTTGCCCAAGAACTTCGGCCTCACCAAAGCGCTCAACATCGGCTGGCGCGCCGCCGACGCCGCCTACGTCTTCTTCCTCCACGACGACACCGAAGTCGAACCCACCACAGTCGCCCGCCTCGCCGATGTGCTCGACGCCAATCCCGACGCCGCCGCCGTTTGTCCCCTGCTCGTCGATGCCCAAGGCCGGCCCGCCCCCCAACTCGGCCACTTCCCGCCCGATGGCAACTGGCGTACCGCCGAGCCAGCCGGCGACGACCCTTTTCCCGTCGAATACCCCCGCGGCGCCGCCCTCATGATGCGCGTCAGCCTCATCCGCGCCGTCCGCCAGATCGATGAGCGCTATGGACAATTCGGCAGCGACGCCGACCTCGCCGCCCAGATACACCAGGCCTCCAAGAAGATTTCGCTCGTCCCCACCGCCCGCGCCCGCCACGCCGGGTCCCAGGACTACTCGTCCGCCGAGCGCGCCGATTTCCTCCTCGGCCGCGCCCTGTTCCTCGGAAAATACCACGGCTTCGGCGCCGGCATCCAGGCCCGGCTCGGCTCCGTCCTGGGCCCCCTGGTTTCCTTCCACTGGGGCGTCCTGCGTTATACCATTGCCGGCCAGAAGATCGACGGCACTCAACCATAGCCAGCGCGTTGCAGTTTACCTTTGATATCTAGCGTTTCATCCCCCCTCCCCGATAACATTAACCCCATGGAAACCATGCTCTGGATTCTTCTGCCCGGTTTCGTCGCCATCGCGTCCGCACTCCTGGCGTGGTTCATCATGCAATCCCGCATGGAAGTCGCCCTGGCCCAACAGCGCGAACAGTTGGCCGAAACCCGCGGAGCCCTATCCGCCGAAAAAACCGCCGTCCGCGACTCCGTCGAAATCGCCGTGCGCGCCGCCGAAGAGCGCGCCCACCGCCTGGCGCTCGATGGATTCCTGGGGGAATTAAGGGTCGAGCAGAGACACTACACCCGCGAGAACAAGCTCCTGTTGCACAACCGCAAGTGTCTGGTCCTCCAAGAGCGCATGTGCTTCCGCAACCTTCCCCTCTCCGATTGGATCGAGCATGAGATTCCTCTCGAAGATGGCGCCGATCTCGACCGCCTGGTCCAGGACATGACCGTTTTCGACAAGTCCGTCGTCAGCATCGCCGACCGCCCGCGCTCCCTCAAAGCTCTGGCATAGCCGCTCCGCACCGCACAGCCACTTGATTGTATGATGAGGAATTGAACCCTGGGGGAGAAAACTGTTTTGCGCAACGAACGACTTTACATCTGTTTTTTTTGTTTGGTTTTGACTGCCGGATCGATGGCCGCGCTCTCGAGCGCCAAGGGCGACCCCGAGAAGGGCAAGGCGGTTTTCGAACAGTGCGCCATCTGCCACAATTCGGATAGCGACGAAAAGAAAATGGGGCCCGGCTTGAAAGGGCTCTTTAAGAAGGAGAAGCTCTTCAACGGAAAAAAGCCCACCGAAGCCAACATCCGCGCTCGCATCGATGAAGGCGGCAACGGTATGCCCGCCTACAAAGACATGCTCAGCGACCAGGAAAAAGACGACCTCATCGCCTATCTGAAGACCCTGTAGGACAGGCCATCGCCTTCTGTGGCCTGTCCTGCTGCGCGAAGCGATTGGCGAAGACAGACGACAAAAACCGATCGTCTGTCCTACGGCAGACTGTAGGACAGGCTCCGCTCCCTTACGGTCGCGGCTCGCTGAGTGGCTGGGTGCTTCTTACCCCTTGGCGGCCAGGACTTCCAGGGCCTTCTTCACCACCGGGTCGTTCTCCGTCTTTTTCTGCTGCTCTTCCTGCGCTGACGGAATCGGCAGCCCGTTGTCGTCGTACTCTACTTCCGGCGTGGCCTCATGCATCAGCGTGGCCGGAACCACGCCCGTGTCATTGATTGCCTTGCCGCCCGGCGTGTAATACTTGGCCACCGTCAGAATGATGGCGCCGCCATCATCCATCGTGATCGCTTGCAGCAGCCCGGCATCGCCGTGAGTGCGTTCGCCCACCACCTGCCCGCGTTTGTTGTCCTGTACCGCGGCCGCCAGAAACTCCGCCGCACCCGCCGTCCCGCCGTTGGTCAGCACCGCAACCGGCAGCGTGGTCACGGCCTTCGCCGCGTCCGCGTTGAAAACCTTCTGCGGATACCGCTGGCCCGTCAGGTACGTGATCTGGCCCTTATCCAAAAACAGGTTGGCCAGCGCGATGCCGTCTTCCGGAGAGCCCGTCCCGCAATCGCGCACGTCAATCACCAACTGCTGCGCGCCCTTCTTCTGCAATTGCTGGATGGCCGTCCTGGTGTCGTTCACCAGCGCCGCGGAAAGCGCGTCGATGTTGATGTAGCCGGTCTTCTCGTCCAGCATCTTGCTTTCCACCGGCGGCAGCACGATGTTGGTGCGATTCAGCGTGATGGTGGTCGGCTCGGGCCGCCGCACCCGTACCACGCTCAGATCCACCGATTCGCCCAGATCGCCTTGCAGCATCATGCGCGCATACTCGAGCGGCATGTCGCGCGTCGTGATGCCTTTAATGCTCTCGATCATGTCGGCAGTGACCAGCCCGGCTTTGGCCGCTGGCGATCCCGGAATGCTGTCCAGCACTCCCAGGTATCCGAATTTCTTGGACAGGATAATCCCCACATCCGGCCGCTTGACGTCCTTGTTCTTCAGGTAGTCGTGATATTGATCGGCGTTCAGGTAGCTGGCGAACGGGTCCACAGCCTCCAGCATCCCGTTCAGCGCGCCCAACGTGACAGCCTTCATATCCGGCTCTTCCACGTAGTCGTTCTTGATGTGCGCCACTACGTCGCTGAACACGTTCAGGTGCTTGTAAACTTCGTTTTTCTGATCGGCGCTCTGGCCGAACATGCTCCCGATGAGGAGCATGATCGTAAGGCAGGTGGAACCAATCACGACAAACCACTTCGTACGGCTATTCATAGGTATGGAACTCTCTTCGCGGGCCTGAAGCCATTATACGCCAAGGCTTCTCATCCTTTTGGACGCGCGAGCGGCCGGTTCGGTTCTAGCCTTCTCTTCACCAACCCATTCTTTCCCTCAACCCGGTGATGTGGGCCGTATGGTGCCGCCCGTGCCACGCATACTGGGCCAGCGTGGTATCCAGCCGCACCACGCCGATTTCCGGATGCCGGAAGGTCCGCGTAAAATCGCCCTCCGAAAAGCCCCTCAGCAGCATCACCCACCGGCTATGCAGAGACTCCAGCAGCCGCAGCGAAGTCTCCACCGGCGCCGTCCGCGAATCCACCAGTTCGGCCCACTTGGCTTGATCGTAAGGCTTGATGGCCGGCTCCTCTTCGGTCAGCGCCAGGCGGAAGCGGATGTAGCTGTTCATGTGGCTGTCCGCCACATGATGCACCACCTGCCGCACCGCCCATCCCCCCGGCCGGTAAGGCGTATCCAGTTGGCGATCGTCCAGCCCCCGCACCGCATCCCGGAACCCCGCCGGCGCCGCCTCCAATTGTGCGATCAATTCCGGCCGCGCCTCCGCGGGGATCTTGGCGGCCCAGTCGAACTTGCCCGTCGGATAGCTCAAATCCATACCAGAAATCTTACCAGCCGCACGCCGCCGCCGCCGGAGAATCCGGCCGCAAATTGTAAACTTAGTGAATCTTCCGCGCGCCCCAAGCATCTTTCGCAGAGTATGCGCAAACTTGTCTTGACCGGTATTGTCGTAGCAGCCTCTCTGTTCGGAGCCTCCAGCGTGCTCGAATATACACTCAACTCCATCGATGGAAAACCCGCGCCACTTGCCCAGTACAAGGGCAAAGTGGTCATGATCGTCAACGTCGCCAGCTTTTGCGGCTTCACGCCGCAGTATGAGGGCCTCGAAAAGATTTACGAAAAGTATAAGGACCAGGGATTCGTCATCCTCGGCTTCCCCGCCAACAACTTCGGCGCCCAGGAGCCCGGCACCAACGAGGAAATCAAAACCTTCTGCAGCCGCAAGTACAACGTGAGCTTCCCGATGTACTCCAAGATCTCGGTGAAGGGTGAGGATAAACATCCTCTCTATCAGTTTCTCACCGACAAGCAAGCCAACCCTGCCACCGGCGGCGAGATCCAGTGGAACTTCACCAAGTTCCTGGTAGACCGCGACGGCAAGGTGATCGCCCGGTTCGAATCAAAGGTCACTCCCGAATCCGCGGACGTCACCAGCGCGATTGAAAAAGCTCTGAAGTAAACTACGTTCGAAGCACATGTGCCAACGCGACGCGCCAAGAAGCGCCAACTGGGATATGGCGAGCTTTGGCGCACTCATCAATGGTGGGACGATCGCCTTTCGTCGTCTGTCAAGCGTCGTGCTCCAGTGGGGCATGACAGGCCACGAAAGGCGATGGCCTGTCCCACTTTGGTGCGCAAGCGCTTGCGTCTTTGTGGGGCAGGCGCTTTCGCCTGCCAACCGATTAGCGATCGAGCAGCCGCATGGCGGCCGCGACTACTCCATCGAGGCTGTGCGCAACCGCCGGCGAGAGACCGGAACCGAGCGAAAACTCCGCGCCCGCGACCGTGAGCATAGTGGCTTCGGCCGCGCGCCCATACAAAGCGCGCGCGCCGGCCAGCAGCGCTTCCGCAGTCGCGTGGTGAGTGAAGCGCATGCCGGCGGTCGAAGGCTCGATCCCGCGCTCGCTGATCTCACCGGGGACCGAGCCCTCGCAGGCGTCGATGAAAATGACACGCGCGGCGCGGCTGATCGGCTCCATCAGCTCCGGAGTGAGCTGATGCATCGTACGAATCTCGACATCGGGGCCCTGGATGATCGAGCGCAATCGCTCCCCGGCTTCCGGCCCGATGCCGTCGTCGCCGCGGAGCGGATTGCCGTACGCCAGGATCAAGGTGTGAGGCATCGGTCTAACACTTCGCCGTCATGACTTAGTAACTCGACTTCCAGCGCGAGCCGTCCATCGGCGTGTGTGGAACAGCTCAGGCACGGATCGAACGCGCGGATCACGGCCTCCACCCGGTTGAGCAACCCCTCGTTCAACTTGTTGCCGTGAATGAAGTGGCGCGCCACCTGTAACACGCCCCGGTTCATAGCGGCGTTGTTGTGTCCGGTGGCGATAATCAGGTTGGCCCACGTGATGAGTCCGTCGCGGTCCACCTTATAGTGATGAATCAACGTCCCCCGCGGGGCTTCGGAAACTCCCACGCCTTCCGAATTGTTAGCGCTGGCACGCGCACGCACGTGCGTATCGAGAACGTCCGGCGCATTGAGTAACTGCCCCATCTTCTCCAGTGCGTACAGCAACTCGATCAGCCGCGCATAATGAAAATAGAAGGAGCTGAGCGCCGGTCCGCGATCGAGCTCGCGGAACTCCGCCCACTCCTGCGCGGCCAGCGGCGTGTCGACCGTATCGCAAATATTCAAGCGGGCCAGCGGCCCCACCCGGTAGATGCCCTCGGGATAGCCGAGCGGCTTGTAAAAGCTGGTCTTGAGATACGTCCAGGGGTGCGCCATTTCGGCGATGTGAGCCGCGTAATCGGCGGGCTCGATGCCGTCGGCCACTATTTGGCCCGCGGCGTTCACAAAGCGCAGTTTGCCGTCGTAGTGATCGAGCGCCCCGTCCGCCCCCGCGAGACCCATGAACATGGTCGGAAAATTCGCGAAAGACCGGATCTCCTCGCGAAACTTCTCCATCTCCACCTTGAACCAATCCAGCGTGCGCTGCGCAATCCCCACCGCTTCGGGAAGTTCTTCCAGAATGCGATCGCGATGAGCGGCCCCCAGCGGTTCGTTGACTCCGCCCGGCACCACCCACGACGGATGGATGCGCTTGCCCGCCAGCCGTTCGATGATCTGCTGGCCGAACTGGCGCAGGCGGATTCCATCGCGCGCAACGCCCGGGTGCGATTCCATCACCCCGAAGATGTTGCGCTTGGCCGGGTCGCTGTCCATGCCCAGCAGCAGGTCCGGCGACGAGAGATAGAAAAAGCTCAGCGCGTGCGATTGCAGAATCTGCGCCAGGTTGAGGATGCGCCGCAGCCGCACCGCGTTGGGCGGGATGCGCACCGCCAGAATGGCGTCGCAGGCTTTCGCCGAGGCAATCAGATGGCTCACCGGGCAGATGCCGCAAATGCGCGCCATCAGCGACGGCATCTCGGAAAAGGGCCGGCCTTCGCAGAATTTCTCGAAGCCTCGGAACTGCGTCACGTGGAAATAAGCTTCTTCGACGTTTCCCTCTTCGTCGAGGTGGATCGAAATCTTGGAATGGCCCTCGATGCGCGTGACCGGGTCGATGACGATGGTTTGCCGAGGCATAGGTTATCCGAATATGGCCGCCGGGGTGGGCCGCTTCCCTTCCAGCAGGTCGCTGAGTACGGAAAAAATCAGGTCCGCCGAAGGCGGGCACCCCGGAACGAAGACATCCACCGGCACCACCTCGTGAACCGGGCGGGCCATGGGCAGCAACTCGGGAACGACTTGCCGCGGAATCTGCGCGTCCAGCGTCTCATTCTCCAGATACGCGCGGCGCAGCACCGCACCGGCGCCGAACCGGTTGCGCAGGGCCGGCACATTGCCGGTCACCGCGCAATCGCCAAGCGAAACCAGGATACCCGTGCGCGCCCGCACTACCTTGATGCGGTCAAGGTCCGCGACGCTCGAGATGGCGCCTTCCACCAGCGTGACATCCACATCGGCGGGAAACTCTTTGTGATCCACCAGCGGTCCCCAAACCACATCGACGCGTTTGGCAACTTCGATCAGCCGCTCATCGGTGTCGAGCAGAGACATGTGGCAGCCCGAGCAGCCATCCAACCAGACAGTGGCCAGGCGGGTCTTACGGTCCGTCATCGGCGCGCCTCCCGCATCAGCGTGAGGTAAGGAAGAAACTGGCGGCGTTTGGACATTTCGGCGACGGATTTGCCTTTCTCCGAGAGCGCGCCCGTGGGACACACCTGCACGCACTTGCCGCAGCCCGTGCAGCTTTCCGATTTGCCCCAGGGCTCCGCCAGGTCTGTGATCACACGGCAGTCGACTCCGCGCGACATCACATCCCAGGTGTGCGCGCCTTCAATCTCGTCGCAGACACGCACACAACGCGTGCACAGGATGCACCGGTTGTGATCCACCACGAAGCGCTCGTGCGAAGCGTCCACCGGCAGGCGCGGGTATTGGTACGGAAAGTGAACGTGCGTCATTCCCAGTTTGAGCGCCAGGCTCTGCAGATCGCAGTGGCCGTTGGTGACGCACACCGAGCACACGTGATTGCGCTCGGCAAACAGCAGTTCGAGGATGCTGCGGCGATACCGGTCGATGCGTTCGGAGCTGACGCTCACTTCCATTCCCTCGGCCACCGCCGTGACGCAGGCCGGCAGCAGCCGGTTGACGCCTCGGACCTCCACCAGGCACAGCCGGCAGGCGCCCACCGCCGTCAGGCCCGGCAGATCGCACAAAGTAGGGATGAAGATGTGGTTTTCGCGCGCTACATCGAGGATGGTTTGATCCTCGCGGGCTCCCACTTCGCGCCCGTCGATGGTCAGAGTTTTGATGCGGACCGGAGCTTTGGTCATTGGGAAACCTCCGCGGAGGACGCCGCATGCTCTTTGCAGATGGGGCAGCCTTCGCCCGAAATGTGACGATCGTATTCGTCGTGGAAATACTTCAGCGTCGTGACCACGGGATTCGGAGCGCTCTGGCCCAGGCCGCACAGGCTGGTGTTCTTGACCAGGTCGCAGAGTTCTTCGAGCAGCGCGAGATCGGCCGCCGTGGCTTCGCCCGCCGTAATCTTTTCCAGGATGGCCAGCATCTGGCGCGTCCCCGTCCGGCATGGCACGCACTTGCCGCAGGATTCCGACGCGCAGAACTCCATGAAGTATTTGGCCACGTCCACCATGCAGGAGGTCTCGTCCATCACGATCATCCCGCCCGAGCCCATGATGGAGCCGATGCGCGCCAGCGATTCGTAATCCACCGGAGAGTCGAGATGCTGTTCCGGGATACAGCCGCCCGAAGGTCCGCCGGTCTGCACCGCTTTGTACTGCTTGCCGTCGGGAATGCCGCCGCCGATCTCGTGGATGATTTCGCGAAGCGTGATCCCCATGGGCACTTCGATCAAACCCGTGTTGGCGACGCGCCCCGCCAGCGCGAAGACCTTGGTGCCCTTGCTCTTTTCCGTGCCGATGGCGGCGAACCATGCGGCGCCGTTGCGCACGATGGGCGCCACGTTGGCGAAGGTCTCCACATTATTGATGAGCGTTGGACAATTCCAGAGGCCTTCCTGCGCCGGATAAGGCGGCCGCGGCCGCGGAGCGCCGCGCTGGCCTTCGATGGAAGCAATCAGCGCGGTCTCCTCCCCACACACAAACGCGCCGGCCCCCAGCCGGATATCCACGTGGAAGCTGAAACGCGAATTGCAGATATTGTTTCCCAGCAGACCCAGCCGTTCGGCCTGTTTGATGGCGGTTTTGAGGTGCTTGACCGCCAGCGGGTATTCGGCGCGCACATAGATGAAGCCGTTTTGCGCGCCCACCGCGTACGCCGCGATCGCCATGCCTTCCAGCACGCGGTGCGGATCGCTTTCCAGAACGGCGCGGTCCATGAAAGCGCCCGGATCGCCTTCGTCGGCGTTGCAGATGACATATTTGGCCTGCTCGCCGGTCTTCGAGACCGTGCTCCACTTGAGGCCCGTCGGATAACCGGCGCCGCCGCGGCCGCGCAGACCGCTCTTCACCATCAGCGCCACGATCTCCGGCGGTGTCATCTCCGTGATGGCCGTCACCAGCGCGCGGTAGCCATCGTTCGAGATGTAATCTTCGATTCGCTCCGGATCGATCTTGCCGGAATTCTCCAGCACGATTTTCTGCTGGCGCTCGAAGAAGGGCACTGCGGTGTCACAATGCTTCAGGTCGGCGGTGCCGGTGTCGATGCTGCGCACCAGTTCCGAAGCGTCCTCCGGCGTCACGTTGGCGAACAGTTGATCTTCCGTCTCCACCGAAACCAGCGGGCCGGCGCTGCACAGTCCCATGCAGCCGACGCCTTTGACCAGCACCTCACCCGCCATGCCCGCTTCGGCGACTTCCTTCTTTATGGCGTCGCGGACCTGGTCGGCCCCCGAAGACAGGCAGCCGGCCGCGATGCAGACGCAGACATGGTGTTGGAACTTCTTCTGCGCCTGGCGTTCGTTTTCCGCAATCGTGCGGAGATCTTCGATGGTCATGGGCGGATTCCTTTCCCGATGCGCGCGAGTAACGCCGGCGCGCCGATGCGGCCCACAACGGCGCCATCCACTACGGCCGCCGGCGCCAGTCCGCAAGAGCCCAGGCAGCGCGCCGTGAGCAGGGAGAGTTCGCCATCGGCCGTCGTCTCGCCGGGTTTGATGCCGTACGTTTTTTCGATGGCCGAAAGCAGCGCCTGCGCGCCCTTGATATAGCACGCCGTGCCGGTGCAGACCACGCACGTATGTTTGCCTTTGGGCTTGAGAGTAAAGAAGTGATAAAAGGTGGCGACGCCATACACGCGGCCCAGCGGGACGCACAGCAGAGAGGCTACAAACCGCAGCGCAGTCTCATCCAGATACCCGAAGCATTCCTGGACGGTGTGCAAGGTTTCGATCAGCGCGTGAGGTTCGCGGCCGTGGCGGCGCGCCGTGGCCTCGACGATCTTCCAGCGCTTATCGTCAGTCGGCGGTTGAACCGGACCCAGGTACGTCTGCATAAGAGTGATTAACCTGCAGTTCCCTTTCCATATCGGCATGTTTGCCAGATCAGTGAGTTGCAGCGCGCAGCCGGGCAGAACGGCGGGTCGAATGGCGCAATCGGGTCATAAGGCCCATGTTTTTCAGCAAGTTGGGTTTCCTCAGGAAGTAGCAGAAATCGACGAAATGCTGCTGTATGATGGTCAATAGTCGAAACGGCTTGTCCCCTGGCACGTCCAAAAGCTCTTCTGGGTTCGGGAGATCGGATTATGAAGCAACCATGCGCCATCACCATCCTCTTGTCCGGTTTGTTGTCCAGTGCCGCATTCGGCCAACCCGCCGCCACCACGCCGGCGTTTGAAACGGCGGACGTCCACGTGACCGCGCCCGGCGGGCCTTCGAGGGACGTTGGATTCATTCCCGGCGGCCGGTTTGAAGCCCGCGGCGCGACCATGCTGCGTCTCATTTCGGTGGCCTACGGTGTCGACGATGACGCCAGGATCCTCGGTGGCCCGGCCTGGCTCGATACCGGCAAGTTCGATATCATCGCCAAGGCCCCGGCCGGCACTCCGCAAACCGCCCTGCAGCCGATGCTCCAGGCGCTGCTGGCCGATCGCTTCAAGCTGGCCGTCCACAACGACACCAAGCCACTGCCGATCTTTGCGCTGATCGCGGGAAAGCGCCCGCTCTTCAAGGAGAGTGCCGCCCCCGGCGAGGCCGAATGCAGGATGAACGCGGTGGAGGGCGTCAGAACCTATACCTGTCACAACATGACCATGGAGGGGTTTGTGGAGAGACTCCCCAACGTGGCCGCCGCCTATCTCAACCACCCGCTGATGGATTTCACCGGTCTCAAGGGCACTTACGATTTCGCCCTGCATTGGACCGGCCGCAACGCGGCATTGCCCGCCAAGAGCGGTGACACGGATCCACCAACCCCCATCACGGTTTTCGAGGCCGTAGATAAGCAACTCGGCCTGAAAATTGAGTCCCGCCAGCAGCCGTCGCCGGTGATTGTCGTCGACCACGTAAACCAAACCCCCACCGACAATGCTCCCGGTGTCACCAAGACTTTGCCGCCCGCCCCCACGGAGTTTGAAGTGGCGGAAATCAAGGTGAGCAAGCCCGGCACCCCTCAGAACGGATCCGTTAACCCCGGCCGGATTGAGGTCTTCAGCATCACCTTGAAAGAGATGCTGAACTTCGCTTACAACTTCGAAGAGGAGTCGATCACGGGCGCCCCGAAATGGACGGATACCGACCACTTCGACCTCATCGCCAAAACCCCGACCGCAGTGCCGTTCGAAGACATGCGAGTGATGCTACAGAATCTGATCGTGCAGAAATTCAAGTTCACGTTCCACAAGGAAGACCAGCCCATGCCGGTGTTTGCCCTGAACGTGGGCAAACGCACTCCCAAGCTCAAGGATGCCGACCCCGCGAACCGTAGCGCTTGCACGCGCACGCCCGGAGATGGCACCGTAACCTATGCCTGCCAGAACACCACCATGGCGCAACTGGCGGAGAAAGTGCGCGGTGTAGCCCCAGGCTATATCACTCGCCCGGTGGTCGATTTAACCGCTCTCAAGGGCGCCTTCGATTTCGCGATCACCTGGACCCCGAGCCAGTTAATGGGTGGCGCCGCCGGCCGCGGTGGTGCAGACCCGGCGATGGCCTCGACACCCACCGGCGGCCTCACGTTCTTCGAAGCCATCGACAAGCAACTCGGCCTGAAGCTGGAGTCGCAAAAGTACCCCCAACCCGTCATGGTCATCGACCACCTGGAGCGCCTGCCCGCCGAAAACTAGGTCTCCGACCGCATGATTTTGTGCTTTTGACGAACACCCGTCTATCAGCCGCCCACGCCTCCTCACCGAGCCGCGACCGTAAGGGAGCGGAGTTCCACTAGCACCAAATCACTTGGTCAAGGCACTAGACTAGCAGGGTGCTGAAAAAAGCCGAAT
>PMTR01000062.1 GCA_003167255.1 Bryobacterales bacterium | reverse complement strand
TGTAGAAACTCCAGTGGCAGGCTGAAGCCTGCCCCACCTGCACCGAGTGCCCCACGATAGGCGGAGGCGCCGACAAGAATGCCGGCGTTGCGGGCCGGAAAGCCCGCTTCACGAAGGCTACATGGGCGCCGCTGCCAGACGCTGATTCAGTTCGGCGCAGGCCGATTCGGCGGACTCGCCCAGCCAGGATGATTTCATGCTGGGCAGGAACGAAATGAGCACTTCGTAAGACCAGGCCTTGTCCGGTGAGAAGGCCGCATAACCGAGCGCGTCACTCAACCGCCAGGAGACTTTCAGCAGGTTGTCCAGGCTCATCTCCCCTGGCACGGGCTCGTCGTGGTGGCTGGCGATGGCGGCGGTCAGCTCGTCGGGAAAATCCCAATCCTGGGCGATGTAGGCACCGGCCGCGCAGTGGTCGATCTCAAACAGATCGCGTTCCGTCTGCAGCAGATCGAAGCCGAAATCGTCGGAGACCTCCAGCATGCGGGAATACTCGGCCGGGTAGGCGGACATCATGCCGAGCGTTCCCAGGTTGTGCAACAGGCCGAGAGTATAGGCGCTATCGCGGGCGAAACGGCTTACCCGGGCGGCCTCTTCGGCGATGAATGCGGTCACCAGGCTGTGGATCCAGACCTTGCGCAGCGCCTCCATGCGCACGCAGGACCGCACCATCCGGTTGACTGCGACAAACGTAGCCATGGTTTTGACGCGATCCATGCCAACCAGCATGATGGCGTGCGGCAGGCTGGTGACCTCGCGGCGGGCGGCGAAGAGGGCCGAGTTGGCGAAACGGAGCAGTTCGGCGGAGAACGACGGGTCCATCTTTACAAGCTCGAAGACCTTCGAAACGCTGACATCTTCCTGGCTGGCGAGTGCCAGAATGCGCTGTGCGATGGCCGGGAAAGGCGGCACAAGGCGGAGAGCCCAGGGGGCTTGCGGCCGGGCGAGTAGTTCGGTCATTTCACGCTCCAACACCTTAACTATCGGCTGGGGGACGGGAAAGATTAGGAGAAAAACGCTCAGGAGCCGAACAGGAATCTGCATATCCAACGCGGCGCGGAGAGGCGGAGGGAAAAAGAAACAAAGTCAAGACCGGGGGGCGGCACGTCGCGCGCGGCAAGGCGCCGGCTGAAAGCCGGCTGCGGCCAAAATTGGCCGCCCCACGGAGCGGCGGAGCCGCAACCATCGCAGCGTTCGAAGGAGTTGAGTAGGTGTAATACGTGAAGGCGAAGCGTTAGAACTACTTTCCCGGCGTCTTCAGGGGGGCGCCCTCGCGAAGTTCATCCGTGACGCGGCGCACCACCAGGTCGCCGGGCTTCAAGTCTCCGAACACCTCCACGAGGTCGCCTTCGGCGGCTCCTTTGCGGACGTCTACCCATTGGGCGCGGCCGTTCTGGTTCCGCACCACGAACGTGCGCTCCGTGGTGGTCACCACGCTGGTCCTGGGGACATAGAGCGCAGGGCGCGTCCGCCGCACCGGCCATTTCACCGTCGGATACATGCCCGGAGCGAGCGTTCCATCCGGGTTGGTTAGATCCAACTCAACCGCCATGGTGCGAGTCTTCGGGTCAAGCACCTGCGCCAGGCGCGCCACGGTACCCGAGTAAGTCCGCTCCGGCTGCGCGGGAACGCTGAAGTTCACCTTGCTGCCGGTGACGATTCCGCCGGTATCTTCTTCCGGAACCGCCACGATCAGCCGCAGGTGCGAGACCTGCTGAAGCACCAGCAGCACGGGATCTGCGCCCGGCCCCACCAGCGCGCCCGGATGAACCAGGCGGTCCGTTACGATACCGGCAAAGGGGGCCGTGATCTTCAGGTAGGTTTCCATATCGCGCAGGGTGCGGACGCGTGCCTCGGCTACCTGGATGGCTTGCTTACGGGAATCGAGCAGCGCCTTCGAGGCATCCACCTGCTTTTCCGCCAGGATCAACTCATTGCCGGCGATGGCTCCCGGGGTTTGAGCGGCTATCTTCAGATGATCGTAAGTGCTCTGCGCGCCCGCCAGTTGAGCTTCCGCCTGGAGGCGATCGGCCTCCGCCACCTGGATCTTCAATTGGGCTTCGCCGATCTGCCCGGCCATTTCCGGAGCACTTAGCTCGGCGAGTAAGTCCCCTTGTTGGACGACGCTGCCCCGGTCGACCAGCATGCGCTCGACATAGCCGGGCACCTTGGCGTGAAGGGACGCACTCAGAAACGGCGCGATTTCGCCGGGCAGGTCGACGGACCGCGATACTGACTTGGCCAACACGGGGGCGAAATCGGTGGATTGCGGCCAGGCCGGGCGGAACAGGGCGAGAATTGTTAGCGCCACCAGGACAGCACGAAACGGTGCAGGAAAGCCGCCTAAAAGGCGGCTGCGGGCAAAATTGCCCACCCCACAGAGCGGCGGAGCCGCAACCGATGTGAGATAACNNGAGTGCGTGCGCCACGGGAGCAATGGAATCTTCGCAGCGTTCGAAGGAATTGAGTAGGTGTAAGACAAGAGACGACAGGTTTACTTGGCTTCATAATAGCGGCTCGTGGAATCCATCGGGTTCAAGGATGGCGACGTGACGGATGCTCTGCCTTGGAGAATGGCGTAGATCGACGGCAGAATCGTCAGGGTCGCGAAGGTCGATAAGATCAGGCCGCCGATGACCGCGCGGCCCAGGGGCGCGGATTGCGATCCGGCCTCGCCGAATCCGATGGCCATCGGCGCCATGCCGAAGATCATCGCCGACGCCGTCATTAGGATGGCGCGCAACCGGCTGCTGGCGCCTTCCCGCGCGGCGTCGAGCAATGCACTTCCCTCGTGCCGGAATCGTTCGGCAAATGTAACCAGCAGAATCGAGTTTGCTACTGAGATGCCAACCGCCATAATGGCCCCCATGAAGGATTGAATATTCAAGGTGGTGCCCGTTAGGCTTAATATAAGGAGGACGCCGCAAAGCACCGCCGGCACGGTCAGCACGATCGCGAGGGCCAGCCGCATGGATTGGAAATTCGCGGCGAGCAGCAGGAAGATCACCGCAATGGCCAGCAGCAAACCAATTCGCAGCCCGGAAATGGTCTGCTCGAGCGGCGGAATCTGCCCCCGGTATTTCACGGCGATGCCTCTGGGCGGCGCGCCCGCCCGAGCCACCGCAGCCCTCAGCCGGGGCGCCGCTTCACCCAGAGTAATGCCGCTAAGATTGGCAGTGAGACTGACTACGCGCTGCCCGTTGTTACGTTCGATCAGTCCAGGCATGGTTCCCAGTTTCAGGTCTGCAATGTTACTAAGTTGGGTGTCCATGTGGTCATTCTGCATAACCGGGAGCTCGCCCATGCCTTTCAGGCTTTGCAGACGATTTTGCGGCAGTTCCACCTGGATCTGGAACGCATTGCCGGAAGCCGGATCGCGCCAGTAATTCGGCTGGGTGAAGCGGGAGGACGAGGTAGCCGGCACGATGGACCGGGCCACATCGGCCATGGTCAAGCCGAACTGGCCGGCGCGCTCCCGATTGACCGTGATATCGAGCGTCGGGTAATTCACTTCCTGGGCGAATTGCAGATCCCGCAAGAACGGCAATTTGGCGGCTTCGGTCCGGACTTTCTGCGCGAACGCGTAATCGTCTTGCAGGTTGGTCCCCTGAACCGCCACTTCGATGGGCGTGGGAGAACCGAAGCCCATCACCTGGCTGACGATATCGCCTGCCTCGAAGGAAAACCGGCAGGTTGGCAACTCGCGATGAAGAGCCGCGCGCAATCTCTCCCGCAGCGCTTCGCCTCTGGGCATGGCGGGCCTCACCGCTATTTGGATCACGGCTTCCTGCGGCCCGCTGGTGAACAGGTGGATCAGGTCCACCGGATAGCTGGAAGGCACCACGCCCACAAAATCACTGGTGATGAGGAGGTTCTCCTTTCCCACTACGCCCCCAATCACATCCAGCGCGCGAAGCACGATGCGCTCGGTTTCCTCCACGCGCGTTCCCGCCGGCGCCCGCAGACGCAGCCGCAACAGCGGCGCGTCGGCGTCGGGAAAGATCTCCGTTCCCATGCGCGGCAACAGAATGTACACGACGGCAACCGAGCCGGCCAGATAGATCAATGCCACCGGCCAGCGAAACCGCAGCACCACGCGCAAGTATCCCGAATAGAAAGCGCGCAGCCGTCCAAAGAGCCCCTCGTTCTCTTCGCCGCGATGCGCGGTCCGCATGAGCCACGTCGCGAAGACCGGCACCAGGCTGCTGGAAAGCAGGTACGAGGCAATCATCGCGAACCCCACCGCCAGCGACAACGGGACAAACAGTTGCCGGCTCACCCCCGCCATAAAGAAGGACGGAACGAACACGGCCAGAATGCACGCCATCGAGAGCAGCCGGGCCATGGCGGTCCGGCTGCATGCCTCCACCACCGCGCGAGCCCGCGAAACCCCCGGCAGCATCTGCGTGTGAATGTTCTCGATCTCGACGGTCGCCTCATCCACCAGCACGCCCACCGCCAGCGCCAGGCCGCCGAGCGTCATGATGTTGATGGTCTGGCCCACGCCCCAGAGCAGAATCACGGCGCTGAGCAAGGCGAACGGGATGTTGATCACCACGATCAGGGCGCTGCGCCAGTCACGCAGAAAGATCAGCACCATCAAACCCGTCAGCACCGCGCCGAGCAAACCTTCCGCTATGAGGCCGCGGATGGAGTTAGTGACATACGGAGACTGGTCGAATTCCAGCCGAACATCCACATCCTCCGGCACCACCTTCTTAAAATCGGGTATGGCCGCCTTGACGGCCTCGATCACCGCCAGCGTGGATGCGTCGGCGCGCTTGGTAACTGGAATGTACACCGTGCGCTTTCCGTTGACGTGGGCATAAGCCGTGATCAGGTCCGTGCCGTTTTCGATGGTTCCGATGTCACGCAAGTAAACAGCAGTGCCAGACCCAGGCCGGATCGGCGTGCTCAATAAATCCGCCAGATTTCCGCCGAGAGCCGAGTTAGTCCGCGCGATGCGGTTGATGGTATCCGTAAACATATTCCCGGAGGGCATCACCAGGCTCGACTTACTCACGGCGGAAATCGCTTCATCCGGGGATATGTGATAGCGCAGCAGCTTGTCCGGGTCGAGAGTGATCACAATGGCCCTCTGGTTTCCGCCGAACGGCGGAGGCGCGGAAACGCCCGAGAGTGTCGCGAACAGCGGGCGCACGCGGTTCAGCGCGAAATCCTGCAACTCGCCCTGGGAACGTGTGGCGCTGCTGAAGACCAGTTGGCCCACCGCCACGCTCCCCGCGTCAAAGCGCGTGATAAATGGTGGAACCGTTCCGGGCGGCATAAAAGCGCGGGCTCGGTTCACATAGCCCACGGTTTCCGACATCGCCTGGCTCATGTTAGTGCCTTCATGAAAGATCAGCTTCATGAGCGCCGCGCCCTGGATACTCTTACTCTCCACACGATCGATCCCCGTGATGTATAAGAAGTGATACTCGTAGTAGTAAGTCAGGTATCCTTCCATCTGGGCCGGGTCCATGCCGCCGTACGGCTGGGCCACGTAAATCGCCGGATCTCCTACCTGCGGAAAGATGTCGATCGGCATGCGCTCGACGGCCAGCACGGCGCAGAGGGCAATTGCGATCAAGGCCACCACAACCGTGATCGGCCTGCTCAGAGCGGCTAGGACCAGACGCATTTCGCCTGCCCCTTCCCGGCGCTCATTGGCTTGCCTCGGCGACGAAGGGCCGGATGTCCCCGGCTGCGGCAGCCACGCCGAGCAATCCCCGCCAGATTCCCAGCCGCGCCAGCGCTTCGTCAATTTCAGCCTGCGTGAGGAGCCGCTGGGCCTCCGCCACCTCGTCGATATTGCCCAGCCCGGCCTGATAGCGAGCCGTCGCCTGGTCCGTAGCGGCGCGCGCCGCGTTCACCTCGACCGGCGCGTTGGCGGCGACATTCCTGGCGCCTCCCAAGGTGGCCACCGCTACGTTCCAGCGGGCCTTCAGATCGGTCGCGATCTGCCGATAGCGGGCCTCCTCCGCGTGGATCGACGCCGATTGTCCCGCTTCGCGCGCGCGCAACGCCGGCCGGTCGGCCACCGGAAAGGTCACGGTAAAGCCGAGAGCGTAATCCTGAGTGCTGGGAGCCAAGCCGTTGAGCCCGCCCAGGTTGGTTCCGTTGACCTCAGCCCCCGTGCCGCGCGCGTACGCCGAGCCTTGCAGGTAGAAGCGGGGAAAGTAAGATCGTTCCAAAATCCTGAGTTGCGCGCGCAACTGCTCCACTACGGCGTTCTGCTCCACGGACGCGGGATTGGTAGCCGTATCCAGCGCGGGGGCCGCATGGCCGGCCGGTAACTCCAGTAACTTGCCCACAGACACCATGATTTGGGCCGGCTCCAGTCCCACGAACCGCGAGAGGTTTGCCCGCGCAATCTCCACCGCCTGCTGCGCCTGAATGACTTGCGTCCGCGCCGCCGCCATCTCCGCTTCGGCGCGCGACCGGTCCGCCCCCGGCCGCATCTCGGCTTTCACCAATGCCCCGGTGGTCCGCAGCAGCACCTCCGCGCGATCCACTCCCGCCTGTGCCGCGCGCACCATCTCCTGCGCGGCGATCAACGTGACGAAGGCATCCGCGGTTGCCACGCTGACGTCGAATTCGGTCCGCTGGAGAGCGGCCTCGGATTGCGTCCGCGCCGCCGCGGCCGCCGCATCGCTCGCCCGCCGCAGGCCGAAATCGAAAGGCTCCCACGTGACCAGCGTTCCCACCGCGCTGCCCCAGGCCGTTCCCAGGTTGTTGGTTCCAAGAACCGGCCCCGACATGGAAGGGATGGTACTCTGCGGCAGGAGCAGTCCGAAAACATTGTTCCTGGTCGCGCGATTGGCCTGTGCCAGCAGGTCGACGCGCGGCAGGTAAGCGGTCCGCGCCAGTTGCATGCCGGCGGATGCGGCGTTGATCTGTTCTTGTGAAATCCGAATGGAAGGATAATTGTGCAACGCCGCCTCGACTGCCTGGGCCAGCGTCAAAGCGCCCGGCGGAGTGGCCTGCTGCGCCAGCAGAGCAGCGCCCACCGCCAGCATCATCGCCCCGGCTCTTGTCGCCATGGTCACTATGCTCCCTCCATCAGTTCGCCGATCAATTCGCGTACCTTGACCTTGGCCGACTGCAAGGCTTTTCGTCCGAGTGGCGTGGCGCGGTAGACCTTGCGCAGGGACTTGCCGTTGCGCCGCTCGGTGGCACGCAGATAGCCTTTCCTGGTCAACCCGTGCAGCAGCGGATAGAGCGTCCCCGGGCTGATTCGATACCCGTGCCGGGCCAACTCCTCGGCCATGCCAAGTCCGAAAACCGGGCCCTCCACCGCGTGGTGCAGGATGTGCAGCCGCATCAAACCGGAATACAGATCCCGGTCCTGCGCAGCTTTCACGGAATCTGATTTCGTTTTCTTCATTCGATAACGAAATCCAGTATGGAGGTGTGCGGCGCCAATGTCAAACCAAGCGGCCGGACGGACCGGCACCGGGGACAGCAGGGCACAGGCGGATTCGCGCGAGGCTAGTGGGGGCCGGCTGAAGCCGGCTGCGGGCAGAATTGCCCGCCCCACGAACAGCAAGGGTCCTCACAGTTTTCATGAAAGTTCGCGGGCCGAAGGCCCTCTGCAACAGAGCACGAAAACCGATGGTCTGTGCCACCGAAGGCCCACTTAATTTACAGCGTGACCACGGCGGCGCTCACCGGCCGCTCTCCAACCGGAATCAAGGTGAACAGCGGCGCCGACCGCTCGCGCGCGTTCAATTGCCGCTGCGCGCCATTCGGCGTGGTGGCCAGTGCCCTGGTACGGATGACCGCGAGGTCGCCCGACCTCTCATTGAGAACGAGCACGTACTGCCGCTCCGGCGCGGGTGTGAGCAGGATCTGGCCCGGCCCCTGCCCAACCGCCACGATCGCCACCAGCGTGTAATCATTGAAGTCCAACACCGTAATCCCGCCGGTCTCCCGATTGGCCACCATCAGCAACGAAAGGCCGCTAGCGTCGTCGGTCACCGCCATCGCGCCGGGAGCCCGCCCCGCCAGGATCGTCTGGTAGACTTCCGTGAGGTAGGGAAAGACTACCACCACGGCATCCATGCCGTCGCCGGTCACGAAGAGCTGGCCGCCGTCGCTGGTGGCGCAAAAATGGCGCGGCGCGAGCGGCAGCGGCAGGCGGACCACGGTCTTCCCCGTGGCGACGTCGAAGATTGTGATGCTGCGCTCCGGCTCGTTTCCGGCGATCAAGATGCCGCCGTCTTGCCCGAAGCTAATGAGCGAGGGCTCGGCTCCGGCGGCGATGGTCCGTTGGACGACCGCTTTTCCGAGCGATGCCAGCGCGATGGTGCGATGGGTGCGGCTGGCGACCGCCGCCAGTACGGGATTGTCCCTGTCCCTGGTGGTCGAAAGATCGAAGCTGTCGGGCGGCGAGGGGAGCCGAACGCGCCGTCCGGGTTTCAGCGAATCGAGCGGCAGTTCCACCAGGATGGCCGGATCGCGATAGAGCACCCAGAGCGAATCGCCGGCCGGAGAAATCAACATCCCCACCGCCAGGTTGCCGGCGCGCGCGCGGCGGCTGACCGCGAGAGTGGCCGCGTCGATCTCATAGACCGTGCCGGCGCCGGGCGCCAGCACGAAGACCTTGGGTTTCGATGGATGGGCCACCACCGCGGCGGGCGCGCTATCGAGCGAGATCTGTTGTTGCACGCGGAAGGTCTCCAGATTGACCGCCGCTACCGACCGGCTCCCTTGATTGGCGACAAAGCAATACCCGGGGATGCGCGTAGCTTTTTTCCTGCCGCATCCAACCGCCGCGGATGCCGCCGCCGCCAGCAGTGCACGGCGGGAAAGGATCGTGGATTTCACCGTACTCCATTCTAAGCCGTGGCGGAGGCATGATATCCTGATTAAAGCTTCTTGGACGCAGCCTGTGAACCGCAGGCTGACGCTTTTTCCCCGACCGGAGAGATGGCCGAGTGGTTGAAGGCGCACGCTTGGAAAGCGTGTTTAGGGGAAACTCTAACGTGGGTTCGAATCCCACTCTCTCCGCCAGTAAGTCGACTCCCGGCTGCTATACTCGAAAGGACGAGGTGAAGGTGTGGCCGAATTGAGCCGTCGGCGTCGGGAATCCGCTGAAAACCAGCGGTCCGCGTCCGTCCAATACTCCGCTGCTGGGCATCCGTCGGTCGAGCAACTCGTCGCGGAGCAAGGCACTGGCCCGATCACAGACGTTTCCGTTCTTCACGGCGATTTCTGGCCCGAGGAGGAGTCAATTGAGGAGTTCCTCGAGACTCTCCACGAATGGCGCGGCCATGCACGTACCAATCCCGCCGCATGAATCGCGTAGTGGCCGATACCGACGGTGTTTCGTTTCTCTTCAAGAACCACCCCATCGGCAAGCGCTACGATCCGGAGCTCGCCGGCCGTGTCGCTCTAATTTCCTTCATGACCGTTGCCGAGGTCGAACGCTGGGCGATTCAGTATCGCTGGAGTGAACACCGGGTCCACTGGCTTCACTCGTATCTGAGGCGGCTCACGGTGGTTCCTTCTAGTCCGGACCTTTGCCGCAAGTGGGCCGAGGTGATGGTCGCCGCTCAGGCGGCCGGACGGCGGATTGAGTGCGCCGACGCCTGGATCGCCGCGACGGCGCTACTGTACGACGCACCACTGGTCACCCACAACCGCGGTGACTACCTCGGTGTTCCCGGCCTGAACCTAGTCTCGCACGGGGACCTCCCAAGCTAGGTCAGAGGCACGATTTCAGCTCTGACGTGGGTTCGAATCCCACTCTCTCCGCCACAGCGACCGAGCCGGGTTCCGAACCGACCCTCACGGCGCGGAACTCATTCCATCGCAATCGTGATCGCACCGGCCACGATCAGGAGTCCGCCCGCGCCCTTCGCCCAGGTCAGGCGTTCACCCAGAAAGAGCGCACTGAGCAGAATCACCAGCACGACGCTGAGTTTGTCTACTGGGGCCACTCGCGACGCTGGACCGATCTGCAGAGCGTGAAAATAGCACAGCCACGAGAGCCCCGTCGCAATTCCGGAAAGGACCAGGAAGAGCCAGGTCTTGTTCGAGAAGCCGCTAAACCAGGTGGGCGTGCGCGTGCCGTATGCCAACAGCCATGTGAAGATCACAACCACCGATGTCCGGACGGCCGTAGCCAGATTAGAATCGATCCCGGCGACGCCGAGCTTTGCCAGGATAGCGGTGAGGGCGGCGAAGAAGGCGGACAACAGCGACCACGTGAGCCATGTCATGGACTCAAAATACCATGCGCGGTTGCGAGCTGCCTTCGTTGCGCTGCCGGTGCGTCAGAAGTTTTGTTCATCGGCCGACGGTCCGTAGATCGCCGGCACCGGGATATCGTTGAGCCGCAGGTACACTCCGAGCTGCGCGCGATGGTGGATGGTGTGGCTCATGATGAACGAGCGCAAACATACGATGCGAGGCATGGTGAACACGGTCTTGCCGCCTTGCAGAAAGGCCCAGTTCGCCATGAAGTGCTCATCGCTCGCTCCGGCGATGGCGGCGCGCGCCGAGGTCACGGCCTTGTCGAAGCGTTCGAGCAGTTCCTTCTTCGAAGCGGCCGGCTCTTCCTTGTAGGGCGGCGCGCCCGGGGGCGCAACGTCGAAGGAGTCCTTCGTTATCAAATCCCCCGTCCAGCCCACCATGTTGGCGATGTGAGTGCTCAGCGCAATCATGGTGAACGATTTGGGATGAGGCCGCCAGTCGAACTTGTCTTCCGGCACGCGGTCCAGGGTTTTCCGGGTACTGGCCATTTCCTGGTCAAACTCGGGTAGTAAGGCGTCGCTAATCTTCATGCTGTCCTCCAGTGAAGATATTCGCCTTTTATTCGCCCTATGTCAAGAGCTATTTGGGGTTGTTTACGCTTGTGACAGAGCCCGCACAATCGCCAGGCTCTTGTCGATCTCTTCGGGGCTATTGAAGATGTGGATGCACTGGGTCATGGCGGCTATTGTACCGCCAGGTTGGCGCGCGCCGGCTGAAAGCCGGCTGCGGGCAGAATTGCCGCCCCACTGTCAGAGGTCTAGTGTTTGATTTCCACTTCGTCGATCTTCTGGCCGGTGATGTCGAAAGCCTGAATGTGGATGGTCTTGCCATCCACCGCGACGGTCACGAAATTCTCCACGCTGACCACTTTTTGCGTAATGCCCGGAGGCGGCTGGTCGACATCGTAGAGCGGCGCGCCGCCGCCGCCCGAACCGATGTAATGGATGCCGTTCTTCAGATAGTGCTGGTAGTTGTGGTCGTGGCCGAAGAAGGCCGCGGTCACATGATACTTTTCCAGCATCGGCACCAGCGCGGTCATGTGTGGGTTTCCTTCCTGGCGGCGCGCCACCGCGCTGAACGGCGGATGGTGCGCCATGATGAAGCGGTATTCGGTGTTTTGGTTGGCCTGCAGGTCTTCTTCCAGCCAGCGTGTCTGTTCCGCCCAGAAAGCGTCGCGTTCGCGCTGCGTCGGGGCGGCGTTGGCCACGTCGCTATTGAGTATGGAGAAGTGCGCATTGCCCCAATTGAAGGAGTAATACGAGTTAGTAAGTTGAAAGAAGTCGTAAAAACTGCGGCAATCGCGCTCGTGGTTGCCCAGGGCGGGGAAGATCACGGTCTGGCGCAGCAGATCCCGCTCGATGTCGAAGAAAATGGGCCACAGCGCATTATCGAAGCCGTTTTCCACCAGGTCGCCCGATTGCAGCGCGAAGTCCGGGATGCCGTTCTTGAGGATCTGCTCGATCACCTTCCGGTGAACGTCGTCTCGCGTGCGCGTATCGCCGTAGACCAGGAAATGGTAGGGCTGAGTGGCCGTGGGAGCCGTCTTGAACCAGCCTTTGACGCCGTCCTGTCCGGGGATGTCGTAATCGTAGCGGGTATTGGGCTGGAGCCCGGTCATGGTGGTCTTTTCGACCCGGAAAGAAGGGTACGGGCGTCCCGCCGCACCGGCCGGCGGATGCAGGTTGAGCTCGTCGCTCTTGACGATCCATACCACCGTCGCGGTATTGCGGGTCACGTTCACCACGAACGGGCCGCCTAACAGAGCCGGAGCGGCCGAGAGCGCCGCGGCGCCAGCTAGAAACAGAAGAAGCTTTTTCATATTGTTGGAATGCGTCCCCCAGTATACAAAAGCCGCCGCTACAAATCGGTGACGGCGTGGGACAGTAGGGGAGCCTGAATGTCGCCGGGCGGGCTGGGCAGNNCCAGAATTGGCCGCCCCACTTGGCCGGCGCGTTTTCAAGCGCCTGTCTTTCAGCGAGGCATGACAGGCCACGAAAGGCGATGGCCTGTCCCACCTAAGTAAACAGTATTGGGTCTAGTGGCCCGGTGAAATTCTGGCGCCCTGGAGCGAGTCGGCCTTGGCGTATTTAGGCCAGTTGTAGCCATAGAAAGCCACGAAGGCGAAACAGAACATGGGCACGATGAAGCCTCGCGACATATCGTACTGGTCGGCCACGTAACCCATCAACTTCGGCACGATGGCGCCGCCCACAATCGCCATCACGATAAACGCCGATGCTTTCTTGGTGCGCGCGCCCAATCCGAAAATACCCAGCGCGAAGATGGTGGGGAACATGATCGACATGAAGAAGTAGCTGAGGAACACGCAGACCACCGAGAGCCATCCCAGCTTGCAGAAGATCAGCAGCGTGACGGCGACATTCAGCGCCGCGTACAGGGCCAGAAGTTTGTGAGCGGCGAACTTCCTCAGCAGGCCCGCACCCGAAAAACGGCCCACCAGGAAGCACACGAAACCGACCGCCGCCAGGTTCGAAGCGCCCTTGTTGCTGATGGCCAGCAGGCCGGCTTTATTCGGCTCAAACCAGCCCAGCAGCCAGTTGTGCAGAGGGCCAGCATGGGCCGAGAGGGTCGACAAGGCCGAACTCCACGACGCCGGAATCGGCGGAACCTCCGCGGTCATGTAATTGATGAAGAAACTGAAGATGCCGGCCTGCGCGGCCACATAGAAAAACTGCGCGGCCACCGCCATCGCAAAATGCGGATGCGACCAGATGGAGTGCGAAGCGCCCGGCGCGGCGTCGTCCAGGTGATAGTCGTCTTTGGTTTTGATGTCGGGGACGCTGGCGAAGAAGAAGATCGCCGCCAGCACAATCACCACGAAGGCCACGCCCATGTAGGGAATGTAGAGCGTCTGGCTGCCGGTGTTATGGCCCAGGGCGTCCTTGGAGTAAAAATACATGCTGCCGACGATGGGGCCGAAAATCCAGCCGATGCCGTTGCAGGATTGCGCCAGGTTGATGCGCGTGGCGGCGTACCGATGGCCGCCCAACACCGTGGTATAAGGATTGGCGATGGTTTCGAGAAACGTCAGCCCCGTGGCGATCAAACAAACCCCGGCCAGAAACGCCACGAAGGCGGTATTGGGCGAGACGCTGCCTTCATGCACCATCGCGTTGATATGGGTGGCGGGGATGAACCAGAATCCGCCCGCCGCGACGATCAGCAGGCCTATGATGATGCCGCCTTTATAGCCCAGCTTGACCGCCAGCCAACCCGCCGGCATCGACATCAGGAANNCCAGGATGAACGTGAACATCAGGCTCTTGCCGTCATCCCCTATGAAGAGGCCTTTCCTGTTTGCGCTCATAGCGTGGATAACGATTCTAGCAGGTTACCAAAAGAGGCAGGGTTATCGCTAAAGTAAGCTGGTGGGACGGACGATCGGTTTTTGNNGCCAGAATTGGCCGCCCCACTCGTCACTGTTGGGAGGGCGTCACGGTGAAATCGTCGTAGTAGATGACGCTGTCGGTCTTGGACCAGACGCCCACTTTGCCGGAGACCGGTTCCGAAAGCGCGTAATCGAGCAGCTTCTCGCCGTTCAAATAGCCTTCGAGCCTGGTGCCGTGGACCGCGATCTTCATGGTGTACCACTCCTTCAACTTCAGCGGCCGATCTTCGGGGCCGCGTTTCACAAAGCGGCGGACGCCTTTGTTGAAGGTCCATAACACCAGGTTGTCTTCCATGCCGTTGAAACGCACCGCCAGGTAATCGCCGTTCGGTTTGAGGTTGAACAGGATGCCGGCGCAGCGGTCGAGCGAGCCATCGATCATCTGGAAGCGCATGGCGATCTCGCCATTCTGAAAATCGTCGACGCCCTGCGCCACGGCGTAGGGGAAGTAGGCGAAGGCTTTGACGTTGTCGATGAACTCTTCGTGGCGCGAACCGTAGATGGCGCGGGCCTTGTCGGCCAGGCCGCCTGAGGGCTCGTTCCTTTTCCAGACGCGCCCGTCTTCCATCAACACGTTTTTGCCGCCGTCCTCGACCACCATCCAGTGCCCCACCACCCCCAGGAAATGAACCGGCTCGGCGCCGGCCTTGTCCCCGGTCAGGTCCACGCGAGCGGTCTTGGGCGTCTGGGCGATCCCGAGCGCCGCCGCCAGCAGCGCGGTGGTCGCGAAAAGCAGTCTCTTCATCGTCAACTCCTGTTCTTGAAGTGTAACCAACCGGCGGCTATTACTACCATCGGCAATAGTAGATAGTAGATCCAGGCGGCGCCGGTGGGCCGCGCGGCCAGCGGATGGCCGGGATATTCGCTCTCGCCAGTCTGCGCGGGTGGCGCAACGCGTGCCAGGCCGAAGATCACGCCGAGCACGATGGGTTCGGTGGTGGAACGGCTCATCACGCGGCGCCCGCGCATCTCGTACCAGATCTCGCCGTAATGGTCGCCGCTCCCTTCGAAAAGGCCGGTCTGGCTGTGGGAAGCGTTCCGGACGTCAACCGCGGGCAGGATGCGCTCGAGCTTGCTGAGGATGCCGCGGTCCAGGTCGATCAGGCGCGGATCCTCCGGCGCCAGGAAGACGGTGACGCGGAGCGGCTCGCGAATCTTTTCGAGCGCCGTCTCTTCGGCTTCCGAAAAAGAATTGCGGCGGTTCTCGCTCAAGTCCCAGGCCGGCCGCAACGATGCGCCGGCCCAAAGCACCACCGCAAGCGCCGCGGCCGTCGCCAACGAACCGATCACGCGCGCCATTGGCTTGCGACCCAAGGGCAGCCAGACGGCGGCCAGCGCGAAGCCGCCCAGGCCCAGCGCGGCCGTCACCACGACGGTGCTGAGGCGGAATTGTCCCTGTTCGAACACGCGTAGCGCGGAAGTGGGCGTGTAGGAAGCCAGCTTCTGCAGCAGGCCGCCGCGGTTCTCGCCGACGAAATCGAGCGCCCACGTGCCCACCGTGAAGCCGAGGGTGGCGATAGCCGCGCTCGCCGCGCTGGTCGAGATGGCGGCCGCGGCCACCGCGATCCCGCTGGCCAGAATGACGCGCAGCAGGTGCCCCAGCAGCAGGTTGAGCAGTTCCGGGGCGTAGAGCGTGCCGCCATAGGCCTTCCACAAAACCAGCGCGACGAGCCCGGGCGCCCAAGCCAGCAGCCAGCCCGCCAGCAACGCGGCCCCCTTGGCCGCCAGTATCGCGGGTAGGCCAGGCGGCGCCTGCTGGATCAGCTTCCAGGCGCCGCTGGCTTTATCGGCCGAAATCAAGCGGATGGCGATGAAGGGAAAGAGCAGGGTTACCGCCAGGTCGTAAGCGCCGAACGTCGGAACCAGGATTCCGTCGAGCGGCGACAGGCCCTGCGCCAGCGCCGCCGGGCCGCCACCGGCGCCGCTGGCTTCGGCGTAGGTATCGACTGCCGTGATGAAGCTGTGCCCCACCAGCGGCCCGATCATCATCAGCAACAGCCAGAAGGCGCGCGAGGCCAGCAGTTCGCGCCACTCGTGCGAGAGCAGCCAGCCGAACCGATTTGAGGGCCAGCTAGGTGAGCGCAAGAAAGACCTCCTCCAGGCCCCCATCGGCCAGTCCGGCGGCGGCCCGCAGCTCGTCGAGCGTTCCTTCGCCTACCACGCGACCGCGGCTCAGCAGCACCAGGCGGTCGCAGACGCGCGCCGCGTCGTTCAATTGGTGGATGGAAAGAAACAGTGTTCGACCCTGCGCTGGGGTGTTACGCAGCAGCGTCATCACATCGCGCGTCTGGCGGAAATCCAGGCCGTCGAACGGTTCGTCGAGCAGCAACAACGGATGCGGCGCCAGCAGTCCCAGCGCCAGCAGCAGCCGCTTGGATTCGCCCTTGGAAAGCGCGCCGACGCTGGAATCGGCCAGCGCTTCGAGTTTCAGCGCGGCGGCCAGTCGATCCGCCTCGCCGCGCGGCCGCGCGTGCAGCGCTGCGAAAAAGGAAAGCACCCACCGGACCCGCTGGTCGGGCCAGGGCCGTATGGTGTCCGGCAGATAATGGAGTGCCTGCTTGCGCCTGTCCGGTGGCAGTTCGCGGTCGCGGAACCGCACGGTGCCGCCATCCGCGGCAATCAGCCCGGCCAGGCATTCGAAAAGCGTCGTCTTGCCCGCGCCGTTGGGACCGATCAACCCCAGAATCTCGCCTTCGCGGACGGAGAAGCCGGCACTCTCAAGAACGGTGTTGCGCCCGAATTGTTTGCAGATGCCGGTGACGCTGAGGAGCATGGCGGAGCCGTAAAGGGGAATTGTAATCGATCTCCCGGCCCTGGTTCCGGCATTCGAAGCAGGTCCGGAGAGCCGGACCAGGGGGTCCGGCGCGGGCGAGGGCGCCCGCCCCACAGCGCAGCGGAGCCGCAACCAATGGTGAGATGACGCCAAGCGTCGACACGAGTGTCGACGCGGCACGCACGAGTGCATGCGCCACGGGAGCCACGAAATCTTCGTAGCGTTCGAAGAAACTGAGCTGGTGTAATCCTTCAGACGCCGTTGATGTCCAGGTTCTCAAGGACCTTTCTCGGCCCGCCGTGTTTAGTTAACTTCAGCATCGCGCGCCCCATTTGCTCGGTGGACGTCCCGTACCTGGGGGCGATCTTGAGCAACCAGGGCATCAGCGGTCCCAACACCGTGTAGAACGCCTGATAAAGTTTGGTCTTCGACCGGACCCCGTGCTGCGGCACAATGAATCCCGGACGGAACAGGAAGACCGCTTTGAATGGCAGCCGGAGCAGGGCATTTTCGGTCTGGCCCTTGACCCGCGCCCACATCGTGCGGCCGCGACCGGTGCTGTCGGTGCCCATGCCCGATACATAGATGAAGGTCATCCCGGGATTCAGTTTGACCAACGTTTCGGCTGCCGCCATGGTGATGCCGTACGTCACCTGGCGGTACGGTTCCTCACGCATGCCTGCCGAGGTGATGCCCAGGCAGAAAAAGCACGCGTCAAAACCGGATAGCCGGCTCTCGATCGCGGAATAATCCAAGAGGTCCTGGTGCACGAGCTCGCGCAGTTTCTCGTTTTGCCGCCCGGTCGAGCTGCGTCCGATCGAAAGGACGCTGCGCACCTCCGGATCCAGCAGACACTCGCGCAAGACACCTTGCCCCACCATGCCCGTCGCGCCGAAAAGGATCACATTCATTGGTGACGCTCCATTGCTGTAGTATGCTGTAGCCATGCCCGTTGAGACAAAACAGATGGAAGGTGGCGCCGCCCTGGTAACGGTGAGCGGCAGACTGACCCTGGGCCGCGACGTGGAACGGTTGGAAGCGGTGGTCAACGAACTACTCACACAGGGCCAAAAAACATTCATCTTCGACGCTTCGGCGCTCGACTATGCCGACAGCGCCGGCATCGGCACGGTGGTCGCCTGCCTCACTCACATTAAGAAGGCTGGCGGCGACCTGCGCATGGCCGGCGCGAATGCCCGCGTCCTCCGGCTGTTTCAGATGACCGGCGTGGACCAACTCCTGTCTCTATACCCCACCGTGGCCGAAGCCGCTTTCTGACGCGTCCCACCGCTCCGCCAGGGGAAACACGTCGCGTTCTTCCTCGATAATGTTGTGTTGCGCGATGGCGTGAAAGCGCCTCGCGAGGCGCAACGCATCACTCGCCTGACCGGCCGCCACGGCCTCTTCCAGGCACGCCGCCATCTCCAGCGCCTCGGCATGTTGCGCTGCCATTTTTTCCGCCAGCGCCGCCTCGCGCCGCGCAATCTCCGCCAGGAGTTCTTCTTCCGCGTGGTAATGTTCCGCGGCCAGCCCATAGGCTTTGCGGAAGCTCTCCAGAAAGTCCGCGCGAGCTTCGATGGCGGCAAGCAGAGCGTCGAGATGTTGCTCCATCGCGCGGTGTTGCCGCCGTGAGGCTTCGGTCTTCACTTTAGATCTCCGTGAAAAAGGACCGGTTGGCAGGCGAAAGCGCCTGCCCCACAAGAGCGCCAAAGTGGGACAGACGCTTTCGTCTGTCAACCCTAGTGATCGCGTTCCGTGACCAGTTCCGTCACCGAGAGCAGCGCTCGCTGGTAAGGAGACTCGGGGAACTGCGAGATAATCTGGCGAGCCTTGTCGGTAAATGCCTGGGCGCGTTCTTTCACGCGCTCCACGCCGCGGTACTTTTTGAGCAACGCCAGGATGCGCGAGAAGGGCACTTCGTCGTAATTGCGCTGCCGGAGAATGGTCGCCACCAGGGCGCGTTCGCCGGCCGTGGCGACGTCTAGTGCGTATACCAGCGGCAGAGTGACTTTGCCTTCGCGCAGGTCGCCGCCCACCGGCTTGCCCAGGGTCTTTTCGCGGGCCGTGAAATCCAGCACGTCGTCCACCAACTGGAAGGCCATGCCAAGATTCCAGGCGTACTCGCCCAGCCTCTCCTGCGTGTGCCCGTCGGCGTGGCTCGCCACCGCGCCCAGCCGCGCGCACACGGAAAACAGGCAGGCCGTCTTGCGGTCCACCAATTCCATGCAATCGGCTTCGCCCACATCGATGCGCCCGATCCGTTCCAGTTGGATCAATTCGCCTTCCACCATCGTCTGGGTGAGCGAAATCAGCAACTCCAGGATCTGGAAGTTCCGCTCGCGCAACGCCATCTGAAAGGCCTGCATGTAGAGCCAGTCGCCCGCCAGCACGCACGTGTGGTTGCCCCACTTGACGTTGGTGGAAGGCCGCCCGCGCCGCGTTTCGGCGGCGTCGATGACGTCGTCGTGCACCAGTGTTGCGGCGTGGATCAACTCCACCACCGCTCCCAGCTCAACCGCCGGCGCGCATCCGTTTCCATCCGGGCTGGTCAGCTTGGAGGCCAGCAGCAGCAGCGCGGGCCGCAGCCGCTTTCCGCCGCTCGATTGCAGATACTGCCCAATCGCGGTGACGGCATCCACCGACGCCACCGATTCGGCGGTAATCTTCTTTTCGACCTGCTCCAGCTCGTCCTGGATCAGGTCGAAAATCTCGCGCGCTGTAAGGGCCTGCCCCAGCTTGCTCAAATTCATGTAAGTTAACCAGTTTAACTGTTAGCGGTCCCGCCCCGCAAACACAGCCCCTCAAAGTTGCGGGTAGTCAGCTCGGCAATCTCTTCCGGCGTGCGGTTGCGCACCTCGGCCAGCCGCCGCACGGTCTCCACCACGAACGCCGGCTCATTGCGCTTGCCGCGATGCGGAACCGGCGCCAGGTACGGGCAATCCGTCTCCACCAGCAACCGGTCTCCGGGCGTCATGCGCGCCGCTTCGCGAACCGCTTCCGCCTTCGGAAACGTCAAGACCCCGCCAAAGCTCACGTGGAATCCCAGGTCGAGCGCCTGCCGCGCCTGCGCCGCGCCGCCCGTGAAGCAGTGCATGATGCCGCCGCCGTTCCACCGGCCGCGCAGGATATCGAGCGTATCGTCCCAAGCCTCGCGCGTGTGAATCACAATCGGCTTGCCCGCGGCCGCCGCGATCTCCAGTTGCCGCTCGAACACCGTCCGCTGCACGTCGCGCGGCGAGAAGTCGTAGTGATAGTCGAGCCCGATCTCGCCGACGGCCAGCACCTTTGGGTGCGCCGCCAGCTTGCCTAGCCGCGCAAAAGTCTCCGGCCCGGCCTTCGAAGCGTCGTGCGGATGCACGCCGACGGTTGCGTAAATTGCCGCGTGCCCTTCGGCCAGCCTTATGCCGGCTTCCAGATCCGGCGGGCCGCTGCCGGTCCCGATCGCCATCATGCACTCCACGCCCGCCGCCAGCGCGCGCTCGATGGTTTGCTCGCGGTCCTGGTCGAACTTCGAATCGTCCAGGTGGACGTGCGAGTCCACCAGCCTCACTTGAGCCGCGCTCCCACCGGGATGTCTTCGTGGAAGCCCGCCAGCACCGGCTTCCCGTCGTCGACCGAAGCCGCCACAATCATCCCGTTCGATTCGATCCCCTTCAGCTTGCGCGGCTGCAGGTTGGCGACAATCACCACCTTGCGATTCACCAGATCCGCGGCCGTGTAGGCCTCGGCGATGCCGGCTACAATCGTGCGCGGAGCGGGCTCGCCAATGTCGACCGTCATGTGCATCAGCTTGGTCGAGCCATTCACCGGCTCGGCGGTCAGCACCAGCCCGACCCGCAGATCCACCTTCAGAAAGTCGTCGATCGCAATCTTGGGCGACGCCGCCGGCGCCGGCGCTTCGTCGACCTTCTTGCCCATCAGCACCTGCTGTTCCGCCGTCACCTTTTCTTCCAGCGCCCGCATTTTCGCGATGGCGTCTTTCGCCTCGATGCGCGGGAACACACCGGCGATTTCGCCGATCCGCTGGCCTGGCCGCAACTCGCCCCACTTCAGCGTTTCAAACCGCACGGAACTGAGCGCTTCGGTCATGCCGAGCTGCGCCCAGATCTTCTCCGCCGATTCCGGCAGCACCGGGGAGACTAGCGCGGTTACAATCCGCAAGGCTTCTGCGGCGGTGTAGAGCGTAGTGTCCAACTGGCCTTGCGCGACGGCATCCTTCTGGTTAGCGAGCTTCCAAGGCGCGAACTGGACAATCATCTTGTCTACGGCGGAGATCAGCGCCCAGACGGCCTCAAGGCCCTTGGAAAACTCGAAATCATTGAAAGCTTTCCGAACGGTGAAAACTGTGTTCTCTGCCAGCAACATGGGGTCGCTCCAGTACGCGACGGCCGGCACCACCCCCTGCCGGTATTGCTTAATCATCGTCAGCGTCCGGCTCGCCAGGTTGCCCAGCCCATTCGCCAGGTCCGAATTGTAGCGGCCCACCAGCGCGTCGTAACTGAAGCTGCCATCCTGCCCGAACACCACTTCGCGCAGCAGGAAATAGCGCAGCGCATCGGCCCCCATTACCTCTTTGATCGGTTCGGCGCGCACAATGTTGCCGCGCGACTTGCTCATCTTATCGTTCTCAAACAGCAGCCAGCCGTGCGCAAAAATTTGCTTGGGCAGTTCGAGGCCGGCCGCCATCAGAAACGCCGGCCAGTAGACCGCGTGGAAGCGCACAATCTCCTTGCCGATCAGGTGCAGATCGGCCGGCCACTGTCCTTCGCCTTCCACCGCGCTCATGTAAGCGGTCAGCGCATCGAACCAGACATAAAACACGTGGGGCGCTTCGCCTTCCACCGGGATGCCCCACTTGATATTCGTGCGCGTAATGGACAAGTCCTTCAACCCCGCCGTCACGAAAGAGATCACTTCATTGCGCCGCGTTTCCGGCTGGATGAAGAGGGGATTGTCTCTGTAGTGGTCCAGCAGCCTATCCTTGAACGCCGATAACTTAAAGAAGAAATTCTCTTCCGTGATGGTCTCGGTGGGCCGCCCGCAATCGGGGCAGGGGTCGCCCGGCTTGGCGTCATTGACGTATAAGTTGTCGAAGATACAATACTGGCCGGTGTAAGATCCCTTATAGACATAGCCGTTGTCGCGGCATCGTTGGAACAGATCGTTAACCACGCGCGCGTGTTGCGCGCTGGTGGTGCGCTGAAAGTGGTCGATCTGCAAGCCCAGCATCTTCCACTGGCGCTCGAATTCCGCGGCGATGGCATCGCAAAATTCCTTCGGCGTCTTGCCGGCCCGCTGCGCGGAGCGCTCCACATTCACGCCATGCTCGTCGGAGCCGGTCGTCAGCACCGGCTCATAGCCTTCCATCCGCTTGAAGCGCTTCAGCAGGTCGGCCACGATGGTGGTATAGGCGTGCCCGATGTGCGGCGCGGCATTCACATAGTAAATCGGTGTCGTCAGATAGTATTTCATTTGGATTGTTTCTGGTATGTGTAATTCGCTTGCGCGATTACTTCTTTCAGGGCCGCGCCGGTTTCTAATGCCAGCCGCCGGCAGTCTTCATACTCCGGCGCATAAGATCCCTCGCTCGCGATCTTCATCCTTACTTTGCCATACTTGGTTTCTACTACCTCGAATCGGCGCGCCTGCACGCGGCGCTCGGCGGCGTACATGCGCAGTCCCAGCGTGGAGGTTTCGGCGAAGACGATCTGCGCCAGCGCCTCGCGGTCTTCCCGCCGCGCCACCACGCGCAGCAGGTTGCCGGGGCGGCCTTTCTTCATGACGATGGGCTGCAGCGACACATCCAGCGCTCCCGCTTCCGCCAGCCGTTCGGCGGCATAGGCCAGCACTTGGGGGTTGAGGTCGTCGATATGGGCCTCGATCACCGTCACTTCCAGCGCTTCTTCGGCGGTCGCAGGCTCGCCCAACATCACGCGCAGCACGTTGGCTTGTCCGGGGAAATCGTGCGAGCCCGCTCCGTACCCGATGCACGTCAAACTCATGGGCGGCAGCGTGCCGAACCGTTCCGCCAGGGTCACAGCCACCGCCGCGCCTGTCGGGGTCGCCAGCTCCACGGCAGGTCCGCGCGAATAAACCGGGACTCCGGCCAGCAGGCGCGCCGTGGCGGGAGCCGGCACCGGCAGAACGCCATGCTCTGTGTTCACCGTGCCGCTTCCCACATTAATCGGAGAGCACACAACCCTGTCGACGCCCAACAGTTCGAATGCCACCGCGGTGCCCACGATATCGGCAATCGAATCGGCCGCTCCCACTTCATGGAAATGCACCTTCTCAATCGGCACCTGGTGGACCGCCGCTTCCGCTTCTCCCAGCCTCTGAAAAATCGCCACGGCGTTGTGTGTGGCCCGTGCAGGAAGCCCGGCCTTCCCGATGATCTTGACGATGTGCGCGAGGTGCCGGTGGGCGCGCTGTTCGCCCGCCTCCACGTGGTAGCGCGTCGCGCCGATCCCGCATCGCCGCACCTTCTCAAACGAGACCGTCGCCCCTATTTCGAGCGACGCGATAGCATCCGCGATGGCCGCGGCATCCGCGCCGGCATCCGCCAGCGCGCCCACCAGCATATCGCCGCTGATTCCCGAGAATGCGTCCAAATAAGCCAGAAGTGGCATTTTTCTAATGGTGGCACAAGCCTCGCGGCCGGCGCATCCGCCGCGCCGCTACGCCACCAGTTTCAAACAAACCCAAAGCACCGGCAGGGTGAACAGCGTGCCGTCGACGCGGTCGAGAAATCCCCCGTGCCCCGGCAGAATCGCGCTGCTGTCCTTTACGCTCGCCCCACGCTTCATGGCCGATTCCGCCAGGTCCCCGAGTTGTCCCGCCACATTCCCGGCCACGCTCAGCCCAACCGCTGCCGGCACCGGCACCGACGGGATGAAGTACACCAGGTAGGCCCATCCCACCGCCACGGCGAACGCCAGCGACGCCACCGCGCCTTCCCATGTTTTTTTCGGGCTCACCCGCGGCGCCAGCTTGTGACGCCCCAGCAACCGGCCCACGTAGTATGCTCCGGTGTCTCCAATCCAATTCAGCAGCAGCGCGAACATCAGCCAGTGCGGGTTCTCGCGGTGCAGCGGCATGGCCGCTTTCCAGCAGCCGAACACATAAATCACGCCGGTCAGTAGCAGCGCCGCGCGGGGCAGGCCCTTGGAGAGGTCGTTCGCGCGCATGGCCGCGACCAGCGCCACCATCGCGATCAGCGTCACCACCGGCCACGATTCTCCCTGCCACACCAGCAGCAGCAGGCCTGCGCCGTAGCCCATCATTCCCGGCGCGCCGAAGCCGTAGCCTGCGGCCATCGCATCGTATTCCCGGTAGCACAGCAGCGCCACCGCCGCTAGAACCGCGACAAAGACCCAGTAGTCCGCCCACAAAACCGTATAGACGACGATGGGGATCAGCACCAGGGCCGTGAGGATCCGCTTCATGACGAGCGGAGCGCTTCGATCAGGTTTTCATCGGCGCTCGACCCGCCGTCCGCCGGGCGTCTGCCCGCCCCGCTCAAACCGCCGTACCGGCGATCGCGCTTCTGGTATTCCAGCACCGCCTGCAGCAAGTCGGCGCGAGTGAAATCCGGCCACAGCGTCTCGGTGACGTACAACTCCGCGTACGCGATCTGCCACAGCAGAAAATTGCTGATGCGCATTTCGCCCGACGTGCGAATCAACAGGTCCGGGTCCGGGCACGACGCCGTGTAGAGGCTGGTCGCAATCGAGTCTTCGTCGATCTTCAGCGATGAGATGCTGCCGTCCAGCCGCGCCATGTCCAGAATGGCGTTCACCGCGTCCACGATTTCCGCGCGGCCGCCGTAATTGATCGCCAGGTTCACCAGCAGCCCGCGGTTGGCGCTGGTGGCTTCCACGCCCGCATCCAGCTCGCGGCGCACCTGCGGCGGCAGCGCGTCCAGCCGGCCGATGGCTTGCAGCCGGATGTCGTTCTTCTGCAATTCGGGCAATTCCTGCTTCAGGTAGTAACGCAGCAGCCGCCACAGCGTTTCCACTTCCGTGCGCGGCCGCTTCCAGTTCTCCACCGAAAACGCGTATAGCGTCAGAACCTTGACGCCCAGCCGCGCGCACGTCTCCACCGTGGAACGCACCGGTCCGATGCCCGCCTGGTGTCCGGCCACGCGTGGCAAGCGCCGCCGGCCCGCCCAGCGGCCGTTGCCATCCATGATGATCGCGATGTGCGCGGGAAGCCGAGCCGGATCGATGGATTGCGCTAACTCCCAATCCTTGTCCCCCGGCTGGACCGCATCCAATAAGGCCTTCATGCAGTAACTCCTTATGGTACACCAGCCCCACTGTGGGGCGGGCGCCCTCGCCCAGCAATTCTCTGCTCAGCACGGAACCGCGAGCGTCAGAAGCTGTGAAAGAATCGGTTGGCAGGCGAAAGCGCCTGCCCCACGGTAAAGCAGGACTTCGCGCACCAAAGTGGGACAGACGCTTTCGTCTGTCAACCCGGCGATCTCAGCGATTCTTTCACAGCTTCTCAGCGAGCGGCACCCGACTGAGGCGTGTACGGCCGCTCGCTGACGCTCGCGGTTCTGTGCCGGCAGCCGTGGATCCAGAACCCCCTGGTCCGCCAGTTCTCTCCCGTCTGCTACCATGAAAAATCCCCTTGAATATGGCGCTCCGCTTACACAACACGTTGTCCCAGCAAGTGGAAGAGTTCTCTCCGTCGCGTGACAACACCGTCCGCATGTACACCTGCGGCCCCACCGTCTACGACTTCGCCCACATCGGCAACTTCCGCACCTTCACCTTCGTGGACATTCTGCGAAAGTGCCTGCGCGCCAACGGATTCAAGCTCGACCACGTGATGAACATCACCGACGTCGATGACAAGATCATCCGCAACGCCGCCGCCCAGCACAAATCCCTGGCCGAGTACACCGCCGTCTATACGCAGGCCTTTCTGGACGATTGCGCCAACCTGCGCCTAGAGCGCCCGGAACGCCTGGTGCCTGCCACCGAGCACATCGACGATATGGCGGCCGCCATCGCGCGCTTATCGGCCACCAGCCACACTTACACCACCGACGGCAGCGTGTATTTCAAGATCGCCACTTTCCCCGGTTACGGGAAACTCTCGCACAACGATTTCAGCGGCAACATAGCCGGCGCCCGCGTCGACGTGGACGAGTACGAGAAGTCCGATGCCCGCGATTTCGCTCTCTGGAAAGCCCCCAAGGAAGGCGAGACTTTCTGGGAGACCGCCATCGGTCCGGGGCGCCCCGGCTGGCACATCGAGTGCTCCGTGATGGCCATCAAGTATCTCGGCGAAACTCTGGACATCCATGCCGGCGGCATCGACCTGGTCTTCCCGCACCACGAAAACGAAATCGCCCAATCCGAATCCCTCACCGGCAAGCCCTTCTCGCGCTTCTGGCTGCACGCCGAGTTCCTCATGGTGGAAGGCCAGAAGATGTCCAAGTCGCTCGGCAATTATTACACCCTGCGCGACATCGTGGGCCGCGGCTATCACCCCGAGGTCATCCGCTACCTGTTGGCCTCCGTGCCCTACCGCAAGTCGCTGAACTTCACGTTTGACGGATTGAAATCCGCGGCAACCGCCATCGACCGCCTCCGCAATTTCAAGCTGCGCCTGGAAACCGACCGTTATCCCGAAGGTCTCAACGAACAATTGGAAGCCCGCGCCGCCGCCGCGCTTCAAGCTTTCCACGACAGCCTCAACGACGACCTCAACACCGCCGAAGCCCTGGCTGCGGTCTTCGAATACGTGCGCGACGCGAACAGCGCCATGGATGCCGGCGAGTTCCGCGCTTCCAACGTCGCCGCCGCGCTTGGGGTTCTGGCCCGCTTCGATTCCATCTTCGATGTCCTGCGGCCCACCGCCCAGGCCGGCCAGCTTGCCGACGCCCAGGTCGACTCCTTCATCGAAGAGCGCACCGCCGCCAAGAAGGCCAGGAACTTCGCGCGCGCCGACCAGATCCGCCAGGAACTCCTCGATCAGGGGATTATTCTCGAAGACACCAAGGCCGGCGTTCGCTGGAAAAGGAAATAGCGGCTGGACACCGATATGGACATCCACACCAAAGCCGTTCACGCCGGTGACCGCAAGAAACCTGGCCCACACACGCCCGTTACCACTCCGATTCATACCGCCACCAGTTACTTCTATGAATCCACCGAACAGCTCGACCGCATCTTCGGCCAGGAGGAACAGGGCTACTGCTATAGCCGCTACGACAACCCGTCCACGGCTGCACTGGAAGAATTAGTCAACTCGCTTGAAAACGGCGCCGGCGCGCTAGCCTGCGCTTCCGGCATGTCCGCCATTCACCTCGCCATTTCGACCGCTCTGGCCGACCGCCGCAAGTCCATCGTGGCCGCTAATGCCCTTTACGGCGCCAGCGTCAGCCTGCTCATGAATGTGCTCCAACCGGCTGGCATCGACGTGCGTTTCGCCGACGTTTGTAATCTGGATGATTTGCGCGCCGCCGTCTCCGAAACCCGGCCCGGTTGCATCTATATGGAGACCATTTCCAATCCGCTGCTGCGCGTGGCCGCGCTAGACCGCATCGCCGAAATCGCCCGCGAGGCCGGCGCGGCGCTGGTGGTCGACAACACTTTCGCCTCGCCCCTGCTCTGCCGCCCGCTCGAACTCGGCGCGCACTTCAGCGTCCACAGCGTCACCAAGTACCTGGCCGGCCATGGCGACGTCCTCGGCGGAATCGTCGTTACCGATCGACAGCACCTCGATGCGCTACGCTCTCTCTCGCGCACCATTGGTCCGGTCCTCGGCCCCTTCGAGAGTTACCTCACTATGCGCGGCATCAAGACTTTTCCTTTGCGCATGGAGCGCCAGTGCGCGAACGCCGCCCGCGTGGCCGCCTGGCTGGCCGCCCACCCCCGCATCGAGCGCGTCTATTTCACCGGCGACGCCGCGCATCCCGACGCCGCCGCCATCCGCCGCCTCTTTCCGCCCGATCTCACCGGCGCCATGGTCAGTTTCGAAATCCGCGGCGCGGGCAGGGAAGAGATCTTCCGCATGATGGACGCCCTCCAACTGATCGTGCGCGCCACTTCGTTAGGCGATGTCCACAGCATGATTTTGTACCCCGTGATGAGCTCGCACCGCGAAATTTCGCCCAAGCATCGCGAGCGCATGGGCATCCGCGATAATCTGCTGCGCTTGTCGGCCGGCATCGAAGCCGCCGGGGACATCATCGCGGATCTCGACCGGGCCCTGGGTCAATGACCGTCGATCGTCACAGCATCGCCGAAACCGATTCGCTCATCCGCCCCTACATTCGCCGCACTCCCGTCATTGAGGTGGATGGCGCCGATTTCGGCCTCCCCGGCGTGCGCCTCTCACTCAAGCTCGAGTTCCTCCAGCACAGCGGCTCTTTCAAGGCGCGCGGCGCTTTCACCAATCTGCTGCGGCGCGAAGTTCCACCCGCCGGCGTGGTCGCGGCATCCGGCGGCAATCACGGCGCGGCCGTCGCATATGCCGCCATGCGCCTCGGAAAACCGGCCCGCATTTTCGTGCCCGCGGTTGCGTCCCCCGCCAAGATCGAACGCATCCGCGGCTATGGCGCTTCGCTCGTGGTCACCGGCGAGCGCTATGCCGACGCCCTGGCCGCCAGTGAGCAGTGGGCCGCCGAATCCGGCGCCATGCCGGTCCATGCCTACGAACAGGTGGAAACGCTTCTGGGGCAGGGAACCGTTGGCCTGGAATTCGAGGAGCAGAATCCCGAACTCGATTCCGTCCTGGTAGCCTGCGGCGGTGGCGGCTTGATCGGCGGCATCGCCGCCTGGTACGGCAGGCGCGCCAAAGTGGTCGGTGTGGAGCCCGAAGCCGCTCCCACTCTATTCATGGCCCTCGAAGCCGGACACCCGGTCGACGCTCCCGCCGGTGGCATTGCCGCCGATTCCCTGGCCCCCCGCAGCGTCGGCCAGATCATGTTCCCCATCGCGCAAGCTCACGTCAGCCACGTGGCGCTGGTCACCGACGAAGCCATCATCGCCGCCCAACAAGCCCTGTGGAACGTGTTGCGCATCGTCGTGGAACCCGGCGGCGCCGCTGCCTTTGCCGCCGTCCTGTCGCGCCGCTATCAGCCCCAGCCCGGTGAGCGCGTCGGCGTTCTGGTTTGCGGCGCCAACACCACTGCCGTAAACTTTCAGTAACTCACTTAACGCCCGCCAGCGTTGCAAGGCGTTATGGCAACGTCCATCCTGGTTTTGTCTTCCACCTCCATGGTCAACAGGAACGGATTCTTCGTGAATGCCCTGGGAACGCCATCCCACTGAATCTCCGCGCCGTTCTCCACCTTACCCCGGAGCGCCCAGTTTGAGAGATGCAACTTCACCTTGGCAACGTCGCCGGTCTGGTTCGGCAGGTTAATGGCAACCAGGAGCTCGTTCGGATTGCACGTTGCCGGAGTAGCCGGCTGGTTTGGCAGATGCGAGAGCATGCCCACTACCTTGCCCTTGAGCGCCCTCGACCCGTTCTGCCCGCGCACATCCGCGTCCTTCATCGAGGCTTCGAAATAGGCTGGGCCGCCATCGCCCGAGAGTAGGCCTTCGACCGACATCCACATCGCCAGTTGCGGATCATCCCTCTGAAATTTCGTCTGCTCCTCCGATGCGATTTCCCCAGCCGTCTTGACCTTGAAGCCCGCGGGGGGGAACGGCGAACGCCTGGCAAGGTCCTTCAACTCCGCCAGACCCTGGTTGTTGCCGTGCAAGGTGGTGTAAGCCCGCGTCAGGTAATCGTCAAAGGATTTCTGTTTGGCGGCATCCAATCCAAAGGGAAGCCCCTGGGGCGATACCACCGCGCGCGCATACTCGAAAACCGCTTGCTGCAGCTTGTCCACGGAAAGCCTCTGCTGGCAGAGAAGAGTATTCGCCAATTGCGCGGCGATCAGCCCGCTATCCGGACGGTCCTGCAAGGCTTTCGTAAACGCTCCTTCCGCCCTGGCGCAGGTCGCAGGGTCCTTGGAGGGCGGAACACCCAGGATGGAAAGTCCCGGGTAGAGCGCAATTTGCAACTGCGCCCCGTTGGCCGCGTCCTGCATCTGTTTGAGCCCCGCTGCCCATTGGTCGTCCGCCACCCCCGGCGATTTGTTGGCCGGCACAAACCACTCCTTGGAGTAATCCAGAAGGGCATGGGCCGCTTTCGCGCCGGTGTCGAGCTGATCCGGCGTGGGGCTTCCCGTGCTGCACGCCTGCGCCGCGCTGGTTACCGCCGCGTACAGAGTTATCACAATCAGCGTCGGGTTCGTCAACCTCTCCTTGATGCCGGGCATGCCGCCCGCGATCAGGCCCTTGACGACATCCAAGGCCTTCCCCGGCTGCCCCGTCCCGCCGTATGCCTGGACGTAGAAAGCGTCGCGCTCGTCTTCGTAATCGCTCGTCGGGTATTTCTGCGCCCAGGTGTCCAGATCCGTCAGGAGCTTCCTGTAGTTCGGGGATTTGACATCGGAGTCCTTGATGACATCGATATAAATGCCATATTCGCCGGTATCCTTGACCGCTTTCGTCTTCCTGTCGGGCTCAGCGGTCCTCGCCGGTGGCGGCGAGGGGCGCACCACGGCAGCGGTGCCAGCCACGCGGCTGAACACGAATGAGCCGCCATCGTCCCCGGAGTTTCTCAGCGGATCGAACTGCGGCACCTGTGGGGAATTTCCGGCCACCGAAGTACGGACCTCCTGGAAGAGTTCGTCCGCCGCGAATTGCGGCTCCTGCATGTTCTCGAGCGCTCGCAGGAAGGCGCCCGCGAAAACTGAATGGCCACCCGCGCCGCCGTCCGATACCGGTTCGTCTCCGCCGCTGGCCATGAGTTCCCGAGAGGGCCGCTGCTCCAACCGGAGAAGCGCGCGAGCGCGGTCGGAGCTCAGCCCGTTCAGGTTTTGAGGAACCATCACACCCCGCGACAGCGTGCCCGAAAAACAACTATCGGACACAATCAGCACGTGACGCGATGCGATGCCCTTGATGTTGGTCGTGATGTCATCCGCGCTGATCCAGTCGGTGTTGTCGTTATCCTTTGCATCCACCGGCCACCAGTAAGCCTTGTCCACCGCCCGGTCGTAGTAACCGTGGCCCGCGTAATAGATCAGCAGGGAGGAATCCGCCCCCAGGTCGCGGCGGTAGGCGTTCAGCGCCGAAACAATCTGCGAACGTGTCGCATTGAGCAGCAGCGTAGTCTCGAAGCCGTACCGCACTTGGAGAATCGCTTGCACCGATCGAGCGTCGTTAGTCGCCGTCCGCAACGATGTTACGTGCTGATAGAGATCGTTGCCGATGACCAGCGCGACTTTCTTTTCGATCCGGGGAGCGGACGGTTGCGCCAGCAGCAACCCGCATAGCAACCCTAACCCAGAGCGCAGCATGCCTTTCATTGCGCCCGATTATATCCAGGAGCCTCTGCCATTGTCCATCTCTGCTAAAATCGCTTTCTTGTATCTAATCGTATGACACCGTCTCGTCACGTGGTACTAGTCCTCGCCCTCGTCCCGCTCGCCTTCTGCGCTCTTGCGCAAACCCCGCCGAAAGGCCGCAGCGACCCCTCGTTCACCCAGCCCTCGCTCGCTCCCGGCGTCGATTATGTCGTCCCTACGGAAACCGAGATCAAGGCCGCTATCGACCGCATCTTCAGCTACATCGTTCGCTCCACCGCCTACCGCATCATCGATACGCAAACCGGCCAGCCCATCACTGATTTCACGCATCCCATCAAGACCGCCGGTGTAGACAACCGCGCCGGCCAGTTCAACGATTGGGACTATCCTGTCGGCGTGGTCCTGGCCGCCTTGCTGAACGTGAGCGACTCGACCGGCGACCCGCGCTATTCCGACTACACCCTGAAAAACTTCGACTTCATCTTCGACCACCTCGACTATTTCCGGAAGCAGGCCGCCCAGTTCGGCGCTCAATCCTACGGCTACCGCCGGCTGCTGGAAATGCGCGCCCTCGACGATTGCGGCGCCATCGGGGCCGCCCTCGTCAAGGCCTACGCCAAGAAGCCGGACCCGCGCTACCGCTCGACCATCAACGACATCGCCGATTACATTGCTCACAAGCAGATGCGCCTGCCCGATGGCACGCTGGCCCGCGCGCGCCCGCAACCTGTGTCTCTCTGGGCCGATGATGCCTATATGTCCATCCCGTTCCTCGCGCAAATGGGCAAGCTCACCGGCGACCGCGTTTGGTACGACGACGCCGTGCGCCAGGTCATCCAGATGTCCCAGCGTCTCCAGGACCCACGCACCGGCCTCTACGATCATGCCTGGTACGAAAACACCGCCCCCTACGATCCCCGCTTCTTCTGGGGCCGCGGCGGCGGATGGGCGCTAATGGCCACCGCCGAACTTCTCAGCGTCCTGCCTGAGGACCATCCCGGCCGCGCCAAGGTCCTCGATATCTTTCGCACCGCCGCGCGCGCCGCGGTCGAAGTGCAGAGCTCTACCGGCATGTGGCGCCAGTTACTCGACAAGACCGACAGCTATCTCGAATCTTCCGCCACCGCTATGTTCACCTTTGCCATCGCGCGCGGCGTCAACCGCGGCTGGCTCACGCCCGTCTACGCTCCCGTCGCTCAGGCGGGCTGGCAGGCGCTGGCCCCGCGCGTGCGCCCCGACGGCCGCGTCGCCGACATTTGCGTCAGCACCACCGCCGCTTACGACGCCGTCTATTACTACAACCGCCCTACCGACCTCGACGCCATGCAGGGCTATGGCCCCGTCTTAATGGCCGGCGCCGAAGTCATCACCATGCTCCGTTCCTTCGACATCGAACACAATCTCAACACCTTCCATTACCGCGTCAAGAAGAAGTAACCGCCAGGAGAAGAAACATGCGTGCGTACTTATTCGGATTATTGAGATTTGCGAGATACGGTCACACTGCCCGGGTGTTGTGGGGCAGGATGGTATCCTGCGCGCCGGTTGGCAACCGGCGCGTTGCGGCCATTGGCAAACGCCGGCTGGCGGGTTACCAACCCGCCGCAGGTTGCCAACCTGCCCCACAAAGCGGCATCTTTGGTCATTGCGGTTTGTACGCCTCTATAGCTCTCTTGCTCGCTTCCAGCCTCGCCGCCGCGCCCGGCGCCGCCGTGACGGTTCGCAACCCCATCGATCTCGCGCGCCCCGCCGAAACCATCGTCCTACCGGTCGCAGAGCTCCACACCATGCTCACGTTCAAAGACGCACGCGAAATCCACGTCCGCCCCGAAGGTTCCGACAAGGATCTGCTGATTCAGGCCGTCGATACCAACGATGACGGTAAGTACGAAGAACTCCTCTTTCAAGCGGATCTCGCTCCGCACCAGACCCGCGTCTTCCTGCTCACCGCCGGCGACCGCCAACTCGCCCGCGTCGAAGACTACAAGACCTACGGCCGCTTCGTCCGCGAGCGCCGCGACGATTTCGCCTGGGAGAACGACCGCATCGCCCACCGCATGTATGGCAAGGAACTCGAAACCTGGCCCCAGGAGCCGCTTACTTCCAGCTCCGTGGATGTCTGGAGCAAACACACCCCCAAACTGGTCATCAATGATTGGTACATGATGGACGATTATCACAAGGAGCACGGCCAGGGCGGAGATTTCTATGCTGCCGGCAAAACCCGCGGCGACGGCGGCACCGGTATCTGGGTGGACGGCAAGCTTTATCCCTCCGCCAATTTTCGCGATACCCGCGTCTACGCCGTAGGCCCCATCCGCGTCTTGTTCGAGCTCACTTATGAAGCCTGGACCGCCGGCGGCGCCCGCGTTTCCGAGAAGAAACGGATCTCGCTCGACGCCGGCCATAACCTCGACCGCTTCGAAACCAGCTACACCATTGACGGCAATGCCGCCAATCTCATGAACGCCGCCGGCATCCGCAAATTGAAGGCAACCGCCATACAGTCCGACAAGGAGCATGGCTGGATGCGTACCTGGGAGGATGTGAAAGAAGGCCCCAGCCAGTTAGGCCAGGCCGTTCTCGCCGACCCCGCGACCATCGCGAGCTTCACCGAGGACGATCTCAATTACATCATGCTTACCAGGATTGAGCCCGGCCGTCCCTGTGTCACTTACGCCGGTTTCGCTACCACCCTTGGCGCCGACTTCCATACCCGCGCCGAGTGGGATCGCTATGTGACCGATTCCGCCGCCCGCTTGCTGGCCCCCATCGAGATCAAACTCGAAAAACGGTAGCCGCAGGTCTTGACTTAGTACACCGGGTCAGCAATACACTCTCGCATTCCGCGAAGATCGCTCCCTCACAGTCGCGGCTCCGATCGGAGCCGCGCGCGTCAGCAGGCGGTCAATACGTGAACGAACTCCTGAAACTACGTATTTAGCTCGCCGCCAGGGTCTTCTTCTTGCGGCGCGCCGTCCAATACTTTCTCATACGCTCCGATACTTCGCGGCGTTCGTCGGCTCCCATCGATTTCCTACCTCGATTGGTCTTCTTCTGGGGAGGGAGTCCTACTGCCGAATCCTGCTGCAAGGCCTCGAGCGACGTGATCACGTGCTCCAACCTTTCCCTCTGGGTATATAGGTCCTTCAGTACTTTCCGTAAGTCAATTGGCATCGGCTTGCTCAGTCTAACACTTGGTGGCTCTCGATCAAGAGAAAACTCATTGTAAGTGCTAGCTCTATGAAAATAAATGGTATAAGTGATTCAAACGTACTATGTCCTGTGCTACTACGTTGAGAAGTCAGGAGCGTACTGGTACGGTACGAAAGAAGCATTTTCTCCTGGTCGGGAATTCTTGTAACTTGTGCCATCTCTGTTCTCCTCCGGTCCGCCCCGGAGCTTACCCGCGCCGCTGGTACTCCATTTTCGGACTATAAGTCCTGGATGTACTCAGCCACTAGATTCGGAGGGCAATATCCTATCGCTGCTGCTGTGCCGGCGTTTTGCCGAGCCTTGTCTTGCAACTGAAACTTTGCCGAGATTGGTCCGGAGCGCCGGTCCGCGCGGCCGCTGGCGCTCCGCCCGAATGTGGGGCAGGGCTTTTCAGCCTGGCTTTTCAGCCTCCGGACCCGCTTTGCAGCGGGTCCAGCCGGCCGGAAGGCCGGCTGAGGGCAGGATTGCCCGCCCCACATCTCTTCGCTAAAACCGGCAGGATTTCGGACGCACTACACTTGGAGCATGACCAATCTTAGGTATTCGGTGGTTTTTCACTAAGATTCCTTGCACACTCTCACTAAAGCAATGATAGACTGTTACAGATGAAATCAGATCGTTCCCTTCTAGAAGCTGCCTTGGTCGGATATCAGGCGCAGCTCGCCGAGATACATCACGCCATGCTAAATATCCGCGGCATGCTGGGTGAAAAGCAAGCAGCCGCTGCGCCTGCCTCCAAGCCGCCCAGGCGGAAAATGTCGGCTGCAGGCCGGCGCAGAATTGCGGCCGCGCAGAAAAAGCGTTGGGCTGACTATAACAAGCGGAAAGCGGCCGGCGCAAAAGCCTGAACTGGCGCGCCCCGGGACTACTGGCGCGCCTTACGGGACGAGTGCGTTGAAGAACATCTTAAAAGTAAGATAGCTCTGCGCGCGATACTGGGGCCGCATGCCGAACAGCACCACGTGGCCGTTTCCCATCGGTGCATTGACCGCCGCCGCGCGGCCCGCAATGGTTTTCTCACCCACCAGCCACCCGGACGCCAACACGCCCGATTCGACATACCGCGCCACCACTGGTAACTGCGTATCCCATGCCGGGCTCTGCTCGCTCCAGATAGCCACTTCGCCCGGCAGCCCATACGCCAACGCGCTGGCTGTGTCGATCCGCACATTCAGCAGCGATCCCGGCGAATAGAATTCATCGGTTTGGGCCCGCGTCGGAGTAACCACTCGCGCCGCGACGCCGAGTTGCGTGATCGCATAGTCCGTCGCCCCATTCAAAAACACCAGCGTGCCGCCCGAGTTGGCAAACTCTTTGAGCGCCGCCGCGCCCGCTGCTCCCAGGCCGCCTGTGTACTCCTCGGGCATGGCGTCGCGCCGGTAGCCGTTCTCCATGCTGCTCGCCGTCTGGTCCGCGAATACCAGCACGTCGAACTTCTGACGCAATCCGCCCGCCTGAATTCCCGCGTTCCGCAACCCGGTGTAGACAAACCCGAACTGCTCCAACAGCCAGCGCGTCCAGCCCTCGTCCATGTTGGCCTGCCACGGCTGGTAGAGCCCCACCCGCGGCTGTTTCAATTCCTTCCATCCTTCGCGGCGCTCCAGCGAAAAGTCGCCGCTGGCCGGGTGGCGCCACACCGTGCCGCCGCTTTTCCAGGCGCGCGTCACGGCCCTCCACGCATCCGTATCGGCCGCCGCCAGCAGCGGGCCCGCCGCCACGGGCGGAGCCTTCCACTCGCCGGTCACCTCGACCGGCGCGTCCACCGCCTTCACGTCCACACCCATCAGCAGCGGAAGCGTGTTGGCCGTCACGTCGTACGGCTTTTTCGGCGGACCGCCCGGGTACAGCCGGTCTTCCGGATATCGCTGCCGCTCCAGCAGCGTCTTGGCCCATCCGCCGTAGGGCTGATGCATCCCGACCACCGCGCTTCCGTCCGCGCCTTGCCCCACCTCCACTTGTCCGAATCGCAGCGTCTCGATCAGTTTCCGAGTCGCCCCGGGATCGCGCTGCTTCCCCGCAATCACGAAGCCCCACGGCTTGGTCCGCTCCGTTTGCCTCTGTCCCACGCGGTAGAAATTCCGCAGCAGTTCGGTGCGGTGCAGCGCCGCATTGTAGAGCAGCGAATCCCACGCAATCTCCTGGTAGTCGATGATGTCTCGCAGCCGCCACGTCCCACCGAGCCATGGCTCCAGGTAGTTCCACGACCGCTCGTGCGGGTCATACCCAAGCGCCGTCGCCGCGATCTGGTCCGCCCCCAGCGTCACTGGCGACGCGATGCGCGCGCTCGCCGATTCCGTCAGCAGCCGCAACCCGCCATGAAACGCCTGGTAATGCCGCGAGGGCGTCCAAAAATCGTAGACCCCGTGAATCGCCACCCCGGTTTTGCCCGCCGCCGTCAGGTCCGCCGCCATCGCCGTGCCATACATGTTCATTTCCTGCATCAGGATCGGGTCGATATTCGGCTCCGCCGGATCGAGCCACGGCGGCACGAACAACCGCGCCGCATTATCCCCCATCTGGTGCACGTCGTACACGATCTCCGGATGCCACACGTTGTGCAGCTTGGCGACGGTCAGTTGCGTCTCCACCTGCGAAAAAATGTACCAGTCGCGGTTGTTGTCGTGGCCCACATAGTGGTGATACAACTCCGGCGGCGCGGTCCCCTCGAACTTCGTCCCCAGGGTTTTCCGGTACCATCGCGTCACAATGTCCACGCCGTCCGGATTGAGCGACGGCAATAGCAGCACGATGGTGTCTTTAAGAATCGCGCGGAAATGTGGGTTGTCCTCCGTCAGAAGCCGGTAAGCAAACTCCACCGCGGTGTGCGTCGACGCGATCTCTGTGGCGTGAATCGAACACGTGATCATCACCACCGCCTTGCCTTCCAGGATCAGCCGCTCGGCTTCCGCCGGTGATGTGGTCCGCGGGTCCGCCAGCTTTTTCTGAATCGCGATGTACCGGTCCAGGTGCTTGAGCGTCTCCGCATCGGCAATGGTCGCCGCCAGGAACGGGCGGCCTTCGGTGCTTTTGCCCAGTTCCTCCACTTTGATCCGGTCGCTCGATGTCGCGAGCGCCTGGAAATAGCCCACCACTTTGTCCCAATCGAGCACCGTCCGGTCGGCGCCTATCGGATGCCCGAAATAACTCGCAGGCGTGGGCACCGCGGCCGCCGCCGTCCAGACCGCTGCCATCAGCAGCGCCAAGCGTCGCAAAAACATGCCCCCTATTTTACTGTAGTGCGCCCGAAGTCCCGCGGGCTTGCACAAGGCACCGGCGGCAAGACCGCCGGCGTTACCAGTTGCACCGGCGGCAAGACCGCCGGCGTTACCAGTTGGTCTCCCGCTACGGCAGTTCGGCAAGCATCCGGTCGATATCCGACGGGCTGATATAGAAGTGCGGCGATGTCCGCACCCACCCCGCTCGCGGCGCCGCCGCAATTCCGGCCGCGCTCAGCTTTTTGACGATCTCTACGGCCTCCATCCCCGGCTTGCGGAAACTCACGATCCCGGCTCCGGTTTCCGGCGTCCGCGCACCCAATACCTCGTATCCCCTGCTCACCACGCCCTCGTAGATCCGGTCCCCCAGATTCTGGACAACCGGAGCGATTTTTCCCGGATTGATTTCAAGTAATAACTCAATCGAAGCCTTCAAACCATAACAGCCAATTGTATTTAACGTTCCGCATTCATATCGCCCCGCGTCCGGCCTCAGGGCCATGTCGCGCGACGCATAATCGTTGTAACCGGCAACGTTGGTCCAGCCGAATTCCACCGGCTCCAGGCGGTCCTGAAGTCCCTGATTGATGTATAAGATGCCGCATCCCTCCGGCCCCAGCATCCACTTGTGCCCGTCCGCCGCCAGGGCGTCGATGTGGCAACTCCGCACATCCACCGGAAAAGCGCCCAGCCCCTGAATTGCATCTACCAAATAAATGCATTGGTTACGATGGCAAATCTCTCCAATCGCTTGAATCGGTGCACGGTATCCCGACAGGAATTGTACAAAGCTGATCGCCAGCAGTCGCGCGCCCCGGCACGCCTCCTCGATCCGCTCCAGCGGGTCCCCCACCGACAGCCACGTGACTGCAACTCCCTTTTCTTCCAGCCGTTTCCAGGGGTAGTAGTTGGCCGGAAACTCCTCGCGGAAACCCACCATCCGGTCTCCCGGCTTCCAGTCGAGGCCCATCGCCACCGTGGCAATCCCTTCCGACGTGTTCTTTACCAGCGCGATCTCCGAGCGCTCCGCCCCAATCAGCCGCGCCGCCGCCACCCGCAGCCCTTCATAAACCGCCAGCCAGTCTTTGTAGTGCAGGCTGCCGAACTGCGAGCAATCCTCCGCCAAGCCCTTCATGGCCTCCGCGGCCGCCTTCGAAAGCGGCGCGACGGCCGCATGGTTCAGGTAAATCAACCGGTTGCGCACCGGGAACTGCCCGGCGTACCGGCTCCACAAGGGCTCTGCCCCCGAAAATTTATCATCCATAATAATCCCTAATCTCTTACAATAAGTGAAATGGGCCCCAGGAGGCATCGATGAAATTGCTGTCTGCCGCCGCGCTCGCACTGGCGCTGGCCTCTGCTTCGCTCGCCGCCGATCAGAAAAAGCCCAAGGACGATCCGTCCCAAATCGGCGACCGCAACGTCGGCAACTGCCTCAACCTGTACTCCATCCAGAAGGAGATGGCCCTCGGTCAACAATTGGCCCGCGAGGTCACCAGGCAGTCCAAGATCCTCGATGACCCCATCATCTCCGAATACGTGAACCGCGTCGGTCAAAACCTCGCGCGCAACTCCGACGCCAAAGTGCCCTTCACGTTTCAGGTCATTGACGGCGATGAGGTCAACGCTTTCGCGCTTCCCGGCGGTTACGTCTTCGTCTATACCGGCCTCATCAAAGTGGCGTCGGAAGAGGATGAATTCGCCGGCGCGCTGGCCCACGAAATCGCTCACGTGGCCGCGCGCCACATGACCTGTCAGGCTACCAAGGCGCAAATCGCCGGCGTCGCCGGCGCCATTCCCGGCGTCCTCCTCGGCGGCTGGACCGGTTTAATCGTCGGTCAGGCTACCAACGCCGCCATTCCCATGACCTTTCTCAGCTTCACCCGCCGCGACGAATCCGAAGCCGACTACCTGGGAGTACAGTACATGTATGCCGCCGGCTACGATCCCACCGGCGCCGTCAGCATTTTCGAGAAGCTTGAGTCCATGCAAAAGACCAAGCCCGGCGCCGTCGCCAAGGTCTTCGCCACTCACCCCATGGATTCCGACCGCATCGACCGCACCGAGAAGGAAATCCAGCGGATTCTCCCGTCCAAGCCCGAATACATTGTGACTACCTCTGAGTACCGCGGCATGCGCGATCGCCTCATCACCCTGGAAAACCGCCGCCAGCCCTCGCCCGAAAACCGCCCGCACCTCATTCGCCCCGGCGACGACAAACTCCCCGACACAGACTCCGGCGGGCGCCCCACAGTGAAGCGCAAGGACATTGTCGAGTAGGACAGGTCTCCCGTCTATCTCTGGAGTTTCTACATGTCTGAGACGCCGGCGGTAGAGTCGAGGATGGGCGCGGGTGCTGGCGTGGTACGCCGTCCCGTTTCCCATCCCCGCTCGTCAAACCGGACGTGCGGATTTCCCGCATCCGGCTTTCCGACTGGCTTCATCGCAGACTCACGAACCGGCAGCGCGTAACGGACCTCGGAGGCGAAACACCCCCAATGACCCGTACACCTGTTTCATGGAAAACGGGCGAGTGCCTTGCGAGGAAACATTG
>PMTR01000193.1 GCA_003167255.1 Bryobacterales bacterium | reverse complement strand
GAATTCTACTGACGAGTCAATTAATAATGGCGCCGAGGCGTTGCGCCTGGTGCGCGAAGTGAATCATCCGAACGTCAAGATGATCATCGACTATTACCACCTGCGGCAGGAAAACGAAGATCCCGAGATCCTGGTGGAGGCGCGCGACGCGATTGTGCATCTCCACTTCGCCAACCCCAACGGCCGCGTCTGGCCGAAGAAGGCCGACGAAGATCCGGGGTACGGCAAGTTCTTCGAACTGGTGAAGAAGAGCGGGTTTCGCGGCGGGCTATCCATTGAAGGAAAGGGCACGTTCGAGGAAGACGCGACGGCTAGTCTGGCTTTTTTTCGGAAGGAACTGGCCTGATTCTGGCCTAACCCGCAGTTCTCGCCAGCCAGCGCGCGACCGGGGGGTCGCGCGCGGACGAGGGCGTCCGCCCCACTAAAAACTAGAGAAACGTAGCCGGCGACAGCGTTCGCAGCTTCTTGACTGATTCGATGAGGCGGTGCGCGGCGTAGTCGAGTTCTTCCTCTGTGTTGGTGCGGCCGAGGCCAATGCGGATGGAAGAGTGCGCCAGTTCGTCGCTCACACCGAGCGCGCGCAGCACGTGGCTGGGTTCGGGCGTGCCGGAGGTGCAGGCGGAACCGGTGGAGAGAGCGATGTCGGGCAGCGCCATCAGCAGGGTTTCGGCATCCACCCCGGCGAAGCTCAGGTTCAGGTTGCCGGGGAGCCGGTGCGCCAGGGAACCGTTGACGGCGACGCCGTCGAGCGCGGCGGTGAGGCGCTCGAGCAGCCGGTCCCGCCAAGCCGCCAGGCGCGCGGCTTCCTCGGGCATCTCGCGTGAGCAGACGGCGCAGGCCTCGCCGAAGCCCACGATGGCGGGGACGTTCAGGGTTCCGGAGCGCAGTCCGTTTTCGTGCCCGCCGCCATCCATCTGCGCGGCCAACTGAAAACGCGGGGCGCTGCGGCGCATGAAAAGGAAGCCGATGCCCTTGGGGCCATAGAGCTTGTGCGCGCTCGCGGACATCAGGTCGATATGGAGGGCGTTCACGTCGATCGGCACTTTACCAAAGGCTTGAGCGGCGTCGCAGTGGAACAGCACACCGCGCTCCCGGCAGATGGCGCCGATTTCGGCCACCGGCTGCAAGACGCCGATCTCGTTGTTGGCGTACATCACGCTCACCAGTAGCGTCTCGGGTAAAATGGCGCGGCGCAGTTGATCCAGGTCGAGCAGGCCGTCGGGGCGCGGCGCGAGCACCGTGACGCGCGAGCCCTGGCGTTCCAGATGGCGGAGCGGGTCGAGCACCGCGCGGTGCTCGGTGGCCACGGTAATGAAGTGGCTCCGCGCCGGGTTGGCTTCGGCCGCGCCTTTGATTGCCAGGTTGTTGGACTCGGTCGCGCCGCTGGTGAAGACGATCTCGCGGGGTTGCGCTCCGGCCAGGTGAGCGACCCGCTTGCGGGCGTGCTCCACGGCCTTTTCGGCCGCCCAGCCAAAACTGTGCGCGCGGCTAGCCGCATTCCCGAAGTTGAGCCCGAAGAAGGGCAGCATGGCGTTGAGAATGCGCGGGTCCACCGGCGTGGTGGCGTGATGGTCGAGATAGACCGGGGAGTGCATAGAGACAGCCGCACTTCTATTTTGACAGGGTCCGGACGGAGTTGTGGAGCGGCCGCGCGGTGGCGGATACTAGTCTGTACCGGCGGTGGGCCGGCGCCATGCCAAACCCGGCGGTTTCTCCCGAAACGGAAGCTGCGGGGCGGGACCAGTTGGTTCCGCTCTACCGCGTCGTGCTACTCGACGACAACGATCATACCTACGACTACGTCATCGAAATGCTCCAGCACATTTTCATCTTCACGCTGGACCAGGCTTACCGTCACGCCGAAGAAGTAGACCGGCGCGGGCGCACGGTGCTGATCACGTGCGAGCTGCCGGAAGCCGAGTTCGGCAAGAACCAGATCCATGCCTATGGCCGGGATTGGCGGCTGGAACGGTCGCAAGGGTCGATGTCGGCGGTAGTCGAGCCGGCGCAGTAGCGGCGTCGGGTATCATGGAGAAATGACGCTTTTCCGCAGTATGGTCTTACTTTGTCCGGCAAGCTTCCTGCTGGCCCAGACGCCTCCACCGAAGACACCCCCGCCGATCGGGGAGCTCACCAAACAGGTGGACGTTGGCAAGATGCTCGCGCCGGCCGTCCCGCCCGATCGGGTGGTCATCACCGTGGGGGATGTGAAGATTACGGCAGCGCAGTACGACCGGTTGGTCGACACGCTCCCCGACCAATACCGGGCGCTGGCGCGAACCACCCAGCGGAAGCAGTTCGCTGACAACATCGTGCAGATCCTGGTGCTGGCACAGGAAGGCCAGCGGCGCAAAATCAACGAGACCACCGAGTACAAGACGGTGGCCACTTTCCAGCTATCCAACGTGCTGGCCGCCCTGGCGGTGGAAGCCATGCGCAAGGACCTGAAGGTGGACGAGGCCGACCTGCGGAAGTATTACGACCAGCACAAGCCGGAGTACGAGCAGGTGCATGGCGCCCACATTCTGATCCGCTTCCAGGGCTCGCAGGTGCCGGTGAGGGCAGGCCAGAAGGAGCTGACCGACGCGGAAGCCTTGGCCAAAGCTCAGGAATTGCGGGCCAAGATCGTCGCCGGCGCGGATTTCGCGGATTTGGCCAGGAAGGAATCCGACGATATCGGCTCCGGCAGCAACGGCGGGGACCTGGGCACGTTCAAACACGGACAGATGGTGCCTTCGTTCGAAGAGGCGGCATTCAAGCTGAAGCCCGGGGAATTGAGCGAACCGATCAAATCACAGTTCGGTTACCACCTGATCAAGGTTCAAACCCACGATTCGAAGAGCTTCGAAGATGCACGTACGGAAATCGAGGGCAAGGTGAAACCGGACGCGCTCAAGAGCGCCGTGGAAGAATTGAGCAAGAAATCCCCCGCAGTCTTAGACCCGGAGTTTTTCAGCCTGGATAAAAAATAGCTGTGAAAACGCGGAAGCTGGAAATCCACTGTCCGAGGTGCGGTTCGGGTGAAGTGTTCTACAGTTGCACGCCGAACTGTTGCTTCAACCACGTGTGCGCGGAGTGTGGGACCACCTTCGAGCCGGTGACGGCGCTGGCGGGAGGCACGGTGGCGGGAATCGTGCCTCCCGATCCACTGCCCGAAGCCGCCGATCCCACCGCGGCTTGCATACGATGCGATTCGACCGCGGTTTACCTGGCCGAAGACGGAATACCGGTGTGCGCCAAGTGCGGCGCGCGGCTGAAGTTGGAGCTCACCGAAGTGGCGCCCGGCTAGCCAACTGGTAGCGCCGGCGGTCTTGCCGCCGGTGTCTTTGTGTGCAAGGGAACCGGCGGCATAGACCGCCGGCGCTACAAATCAGCATGTTGACCGCCCCACCGGATCGCCTGAAACCCGTTCCCGGTACTACTCAGGCTTGTAGTGGCGGGTGAAAAATGTTACCTTGAAGTTGCCGTGAATTGGTCTTTCGGACTCGTGGAGTCCGGCAAGGCACGGTTCGGTCTGTTCGAAAAACTCGACCCTGGCGCCTCACCGGCACCAGGGTTTTTTATTGCCCGGGGCTGGCGTAGACGAAAGTTGCAGTACCATTTGGCACTGGCTAGTGCTCTTTACCGCTATGCAGCGTGAGAAATTTGCGCCATAATACCTAACAAGCCAATCCGGGTCGAGGGGACACCGGACGGCAGGCGCGGCCTTCGATGCTCATGGGACGGAAGTCGAGGATCAAACGGGGTCCGGTAGCAAAACTGGGGCTGGTGGCCTGTCTGGCGGTGGCGCCGCTGCGGTTCGCGGGCGCGCAGGATTTGATTCAGACCGGCACTCCCGGCGGCCCGGTGCGGCTTTTCAACGGCGACACGGCCATCCTGGAAGCCACCGATAACCGCAAGGATCTGCCCTGCACGGTGACACCGGAGAAACCGTCGCTCGGTTTCGATCTCAAGTTTCATGCCGGTTATGAGGTCAGCGTGCCGTTAAAGGAACTGGCCGGCACGGAGAACCAGCTCACCATGGTGTTCCGCGTCAGGCGGTCGGATGGCGGGGGCGACGAGATTTATCTATCGCAACACAGGTTGGTCCCGGCGATCGATTCAGATGAAGGCGGTCAAGCCTATCTGCAGGGCTGGTTCAACCTGGGGGAAGGCAAATACCACATCGACTGGCTGATGCGCGACCGTGCCGAACGGATGTGCTCCTTCCATTGGGAGGCCGAAGCCAGCCTTCCGCCGAAGGACAAGCAGATGGCCCTCACTATCGCGGCCGGCGCGGTGCAGGTGGTGGAAGCCGAAATGTTCAAGCCGGAAGCTCCAGTCAAACGGGAGCAGCACGACGGACCCATCAACATCAAGGTGATGATGAATTTCGCGCCGCAGGATGCCACCTCGGCGACGCTCGAACCCCTGGATACCAGCGCCTTGCTATCGATCTTGCGGAGCATCGCGCGCGAGCCGCGCATCGGCCGGTTTTCGATTGTCGCGTACAACGTGCAGGAACAGCGGGTGTTTCACCGCCAGGATGGCGTCGCGCAGATCGATTTCCCGTCGCTAGGCGACGCCGTCAAGGCGCTGCACCTGGGCACGGTAGACCTGAAGAGGCTGATCCAGAAGCACGGGGATACAGATTTTCTGGCCGATTTGTTCACTCAGGAAGTCAAGGACGCGAAAGACAGCCCTGACGCCCTGGTGTTCGCAGGGCCCAAGGTGATGCTGGATGACGCGCTGTCTCCGGACACCTTGAAACAGCTTTCCGACGTCAAATTCCCAGTCTTTTACATGAATTACAACCTGAACCCGCAGGCCAATCCGTGGCGGGACTCGATCAGCGCGGCGGTCCGGTTCCTGAAGGGCGCAGAGTATACCATCAGCCGGCCGCGCGATTTATTTTTTGCCTGGACCGAAATCATGGGCCGTATTGTAAAATTAAAGGCAGGGAGGACTGCCACGGCTGATGCCTCGTCGCACTAATCCAATGCGGACCTTAACCATCGCGCTGTTGACCGCTTCCGTAGCGGCTTCGGCTTTCGCTCAGAAATTCTCCCCGGAAAACCTGGGACCTTCGATCCCCACTCCCGAACCGGTTGTGGAAAGAATGCTGGCGCTGGCGCACATCAAGACCGCTGACGTGGTCTACGACCTGGGCA
>PMTR01000028.1 GCA_003167255.1 Bryobacterales bacterium | reverse complement strand
GGTTTTGAGGTGATCACCGAGGCAAATATCTCGCCGTACGTGCGCTCGAAGATGCAATGTGCAGCTCCCGTATCCAGCTTGGCTATTAGATCGACCGATTGGCTCCCAATACAAAGCGCGATCGGGAGGTCGATTCCATCGGTGGCCTCAATATAATGATGCGAAGTATCGAAGTCGAGCGAAACTGGCGTTCTTACCAACCCGGAACAAACGGAAGCGGGTCCTCTGGAAGCACATGCACAACGAAGGGACTTCGGATGCCCTGGGCCTTTGCCGCGGCGAAGACCTTCAGTGGATCTGGGTCTGCGCCGATCAACCGGTCGCCTTCCACGGCTACCCATTGATCCGCATACGCAGCGCGATTCTCATCGATCCACTTCATTTCCTGGGTTCGATCACGGGACGGGACCATTCTTGCCGTGGCACCACGCTGCAATACGTCCGCGAAGCGCAACACTTCCTCCTGCTTCGCCGGTGGAAGGCGGCGGACCTTGTCCAGAATGGCTTCCTCGAGGCTCATGCTTCGCCCTTCTTGATGATAGCGGAGTTGGCCCTAGGAAGCACGCTGCGGACTTTGTGCGCTGATTGTGGATTGCCTGCACGCGGAGATCGCATGATTCACGTCTTCCTCGAGGCAAGAGGTTGCCGCTGAAGCCCTGGCCCGGCCAGCCGGGTTCACGGTTCAGGGCGAGGCTCGCAAGGTACACTCCCTCCGGTCCGGCGTGCAGTTCCAAGCGCATCGCTTCGTTCTGCAACTCGCCGCTGTACAGTCAGGCGGTTTCCGACTCCCATGAGCCACCCGCGCTGGCGGTTGTAAGGTCCGTGCCGCCGACTGAAACGACATACGCATCGTCCGCCGGCCAAGCCTCTGCATTTCCCGACGCCTTCCAAGTGGAGTAGTCGCCAGACGCGACAAAGAAGTTCTGGCCTTGAGCCGCCATCTTCTTGAAGTACGGGTCATCCGTGCTTGTATCCGCCGCCGCGCGCTGCGTTTGCTGCTGCAGCAGACGCATCCGTTTGCCAAAACGCAAACAGCGAGCTAACATCCGCAAGCGGCGTAGGCTCCCGCTCCAGCACGATTTCGATCAATGTAGTCGTATACGGATAAAACAGCTTCGCGTCACTCCCAAGGTCAGTGACGTCCAGTTTCACCGCATTCGTCGCTCCCAAGACCGTCGTCAGCCTCGTCGCACTCGCGTTCGCATCTTGACTTTTCAGGTTGTTGTACGCCTCGTACTCGAGGTACGATGTCCCACTCGAAGCAATGAGCTCCATCCAAACCTTCTTCGGATGCCCATCAGTCCCCACGTTCATCATGTCTTCCGAAAGCCGCACGTAAAAACACCGGTAGCTGCTGTCGCCGCTGTAGCTGTCAACAATCAACGGCACCGGCGGATAGCCTGGATCGTCGGACTGTTTCAGATCGTCTCCGACAAACAACTGCACGTTATAGTCCGCAACGCCATCGCCGTGGTCGTCCTTCACGTGCATCACGAATTGCTGCCACCCAGCGCCTCCCGTCCCGCCCGACTGGCTCTTCCCGTCCATCTTCTCCAGTGCGTCCTTCCCATACGTCAGCGCCCCCCGCAGCCAGATTTGATACCCGTCATCCGTCTTCACGTTCCGCAGAAAATCGCTCACTCGCGCTACCGCGCCAGCGTCCGGATCCGACAGGATGCTCCCATGATTCCTCCCCTCCACAGCGATGATCGGACACTCCAGGCGCCCTGCCACCCAGTCCGAAATCTTTAGCCGCGTCGGCTGCCCTGCAGCATCCATCAGCATCGGTTGCCGCCGAAAATCCAACTCCACCATCCGCGTATTCAACGCACACCCCGCCCATCGCACCGTTCCATCTGTCCCGGGAGAGTTAGCCACCGCCGAGATCCCACTGTACCCAACATTCCCGATAAACACCGCTACATACGGTGTCCCAGGTCCCTTGTCATACATCGGCTCCGGACCCAGCATGTCCTTCCGCGCAAGATCCCACGTGTACCGGCTCCCTAGTTCCAGCCCGTCCAGCACCATGTCGCCGGCATTCATAAAGTCCGGCCCGAAGTCGCGGTTCCCTTTCACCAGCGCACCCAGCCAACTCCTGCCCTTCTTCCCCTGCGGCGATCCAAACGTCGCCGGTGCCAGCCCAACCAGATGCTTCAGCCGCCGCACTCTGCTCCGCAGATCGTCCCGCCCAAACGGATCGCTCGTCAGCCACTGCCGCACCACCAGCATCCCCGTCGAATGCACAATCGCATCGAAGGTCCACGAGTCGTCCTTAGACCCTGCACTCCACTTCGTCAACCGCAGCGCCCGGTCGAATGCTTCGCCAAGATCCTTGATCGTAATCTCGTTGTTTAGCGAGACGTAGTTCCCAATCTCGATCGTCGCTGTATCAATATCCGCCTTCCCAAGCGCGTCCTTCCACTTCTGAAACTCCGCCCCCGACGCCGAATACCCATGGATCAGCAGTGTGCGGTTCGGCGTAGCCGACTGGTCCGATGGAACCGCGGGCGATGCCTCTGCAACCGGAGCCGGATCTTCGGCAAACGGATCCTGCGGCGCAACGGCCGCAGGCCGATGAAGTAGGCCTTCGATCTTGTCAATCAATTCACTCACGAATAACTCCAGAAACGAAGTCCGCAACGAATCGGACCTCGTGAATGAATTATCCCACTTTATGGGCGCGAATATTGCAAAGGTATCAGGCCCGAAAATGACCCGAAATGCAGCTTTGAACGCTGCAGTCCCGGCTGATATCGAGGACAGGGCACCAGTACGGAAGTAACAACTGTTCGCCAACATATTTCTCGCGAACGTGATTCACCTCCCCGGAGTATCGGGGGTCCCGACCGTTCCCGGCAGCGGAAAAACGCGCTGGCGACAGCCGATATCCCAAATAACGCTGCCCACACCGCGATCTGCGGCTGGCCGGCGCGGGGCTCTGGGAGTCGGCCAAGCTCATTCTACGATAAGCCTGTTTATCTGTCCCAATCGTGTTAGCGGCCCAATCTGGCCGTTGTTGGCAGGCGCTTGGCGAGCAGGCGGGACTTCGGTCCAACTTCCGAGTGGCGCCGACAATCCAAGTCGCCGACGCGATCGCGGCCGGGCTCAAGATTAAGACTATGCGGACGCCGACCATCTCTCATTCGACAGTCTCTCGGCACCGCGACTTACTGTTTTACCAGTTCGACGCGGCGATTTCGCGCTCGTCCGTCATCGGAATCGTTCGATGCCACAGGCGCATAGGGTCCGGCGCCATAAGCCTGTAGCCGGCTGGCGGCCACGTTGTATTGCGTCGTGAGCACTTTCAGCACGGAGGCCGCGCGCTGGTTTGACAGCGACACGTTCGACGTTAGAGTTCCCACGTTGTCCGTGTGCCCCACTACGTAGAGCCTGAGTGCGGGATTCTGTTGCAGCACCTTGGCGACTTCCTTGAGCGAGGCGTCGGATTCCGGCTTCACGTCGGCCTTTCCGGTGTCGAAGTAGATGCCGGGGACGATGGTGTGCCCGGTTGCCGTCAGTTCGCTGGAGAGCGTAGCCGCGTTGGCCGTGACTTCTTGCGTCATCTGCTTTTCCGTGACGAACGTCTCATCATAGATAAAGACCATCCCGTTGTTGCCTTCGTGCACCTTCAGGGAGAACCAGGTAGTGCCGTGATGGGCTGTAATGATATAGGGCGAAGCCTCGTAGTCCAGGATGAAACCGGCGGCCTTGAGTGCAGTTTCAATATTGCGGAATAATTGGATGCAGCTTACTACACCCTGCTTCGGAGTGTAAGACAGGAAGTGAAATTCGCCTTCCACGTGCTTTTCCTTGTGACCGGCCAGGGGGAAGTCGTCCTGATCAAACTCCGCGTCCTTGCAGTTCCCGATGGTGCTTCCCGGGAAGCGTGTGATCAGGGGCGAATCCTTGCAGCCTATTCTGTCCTGCGCGCGCAATTGTGCAACGCCCGCGAGACTCAGCAGCGCGCAGCACAACAGTGAATACTTGATCGATCTCATCGTTCGCTCCTCTACGACTTTTCTCGCTGATTGGGCCAGTCCTGGCGGAATCATGTGCCGGAGAAGATTGACCCAACGTTGCGCCGCAAACTGGGTCTCCTCCGATCCGATGTCCTCTGTAGTATACACCAGGATCCAACGCCTATCGCAGGTTGTTCGGTTGTTCGGTTCAGTCGGCAAAGGAGCGACTTGCGCCTGGACAGCGGCGCATGCGGAGGCTGACGGGCTTCCAGAATGGATCCTCCCGTTCGGCGTAGAGTTCACCAGCGCCCGCCCACTTGGCGTGATGTGGGCTTCTCGGAAACTTGCCCAAAGGGGACATCGCTCGACAGGGCTACTGGCCCGGCTGACTTTGCCGTGCGGAATGGCCGATATCCCCACATAACGTCCCGCGATGATTCGAGCGATGCTCGCGCCAGATTCCGCGTCCATTCCACGGGTTGGCGACTACATCCAGGTGGATAGCTTCCGGGTTGCCGACCATCCGGGAGCTATCCAGCCAACCCTCTAAGAGTGAGAGTGTTATCAGAAATTCCTGCTGCAATCGGCGACGGACGATCTACACTTCCACGGAGAATTGGGTGTCGGCCAACGATTCTCACTTGCCGGTTTGGCGACTCTACGGGAGTTCACCACGGGAGGCGGCGGCCGTACTCGTCAATCCGGTTCGAGGAAGCCTGCCCTGAACAAGGGCCGTCCGGCCACGGCAGTGTGAAAGGAATAGGCGGTCAGGGCGAGCCCCACAACCAGGACGAAAATGGTCGTGCTGGTATACCAAGCGGAGAAATCCGCGATCAGAGGATCCGTCAGATCGTTGCCCACGAAAAAGCAGACAATCGTCGGAAGCAATCCGCCAAACCGGAGCAGGGTTGCAGCGAACAGAGCAGCGAATAAGATCGCGTTGGCGCCCACGATCCAAGAGCCAGTGTTTCCACCAAGTCCGGCCAAAGAGGAGAGCAGGATCAAACCGGTCGCCGCAAGCCATTCTCGCCTCAACAACACGCGAAGCAGCATGAACAGGAACGTCAGCGCTAATCCAGCGAGGAACTTAGTGACCAGCTCCAAGAGCAGACCGCCCGCCACGCCGCGCGTATCCAGGAAAAGTAGATTCCCGGTAGCAGAATAAGCGGCGGCGAGAAGTTGGACAGAAGTTATGCCAGAGTGCTCCGCGGCCAGACGCGCACCTGAGTGTATGAACGCAAGGCCGATCCCGGCAGCCACGCCGAACAGCAGGTGTCCGCCCACCAGTGGATCACGAAATCCACCGCTGAGCACACGGCTCCAGGAAATCATGCTCTGCGGCCAGCGACGCCTCACATATGGTTCAAGCGCCAGATAAAGCGCCCATATGACTGCGGCTTGGGCTAGAGCGTTCACCGCGGCGGAAACAAGAACGCGTACCTCGTCCGCTGCCTCGACATGGTGGGCACTCAGCAGGAGACCCAGCCATTCCACCGCGAAGATGAAGGCTGCCGCCCGGTTCGCTCCGCGGATATCTCCTCTGTTCGCCCGAAAATTACGCCAGGCGAGCAAAGCGCCCAATGCGATCACGGGAAGGATCACTACATTGACGGTTGACCGGACGCCCGCGGACTGTTTCATGCGGTCGGGTTTGGACCACGGTCCGACGACCCGGAAGAACACGGGCTTCCCCTGCCAGGATGCAGCTTCGATCCGAATCGGAATCTGCGGGGCTGTGGCGTACGATCCGATCCACGCAGCCCGTGCATCGAAGGGAGCCAGCGAAATCCACTGTGGTGCCGTTGAAGTAAAGCGGCTCAGATCCAGTCCCGCCGCCGTGAATAGAGCCTTCCAGTCACCTCCAATCAACGGGGGAGCGGGCGGCGAAACGTATTCCTCCACTTGCGGAGGCACAACGTCGAGTTGCAGCAAGCGGCCCTGAGGATCCAGATTCAACCCAACCATTCCGGAGTCAGTAGGCGGTGGGTCCCAGGGGGAAACGACGCCCCTGGGGGCGACAGTGCCGGTGGGATCGGTCGGCATCAGAGGTTTCGGACTCTGCCGATACCAAAAATAGATCAGCGGAGGCTCGCCCTTGGCCAACTGTTCCCGATACGCCGCAGGGTTCGCTTGCTTCTCTTCGTAGGCCTGGTAGTCGGTGTCAAAGCGAAACTGATAAGCGCGATCGGCGGGACGAGCAACGTAGCCGAAGCTCTGGATCATTTCGCGAGCTTTCTGCGCCAGGACCTCGGGTGAGTGAGGGACGGGAGTTTTTTCCAGGACGTTGGTATTCGCGCCCACGATCGCCACCACGGCCAAACCTGCCAGAATCCACACCAGACAGAGGGCTGCAGTACGCACCGAAATCCCTTCGCTGTCCCCGGACGCTGCCACCATCTCGGGTGTTGGCGTGTCTCCCGCGGCCAGCGCAGCCGCCAGCGGATCGCCGCCCGGCAACGCCGCAGCGACCGCCAGAGCCGACGCTGGGCGATTGCGCGGGTCCACGTCCAGACAGCGCAGAATCACGCGCTCGACCAAGGGATCGATGTCTTTCGCCAAAGAACTTACGGCCGTGGGCGTTGTGCGCTGGGAGCCTTTCTCGAAGGCAGGCTTGCCCGTGAACATCTCATGCAGCACCAACCCGAGTGCGTAGATATCGCTGCGCACCGAAACTTCCTTGCCGGCCAGTTGTTCCGGCGCCATGTAGGCGGGCGTGCCGTCGCGGAGATGTGCTGGGTCCAGTTGTCCGGCCAGAGCGGCTAGACCAAAATCCGTAATCAACACCTGCCCGCGGCCGTCGATCATGATATTCGCCGGTTTCAGATCGCGATGCAGTACCGCCTTGTCGTGCGCGGCCGCGAGCCCGGCACAAAGCTTGCGCGCGATCTCGATCGCTTTATCGCCCGGCAAGCGTCCGATCCGGCGGAGCAGCGATTGCAGGTCCTCGCCATCCACATACTCCATCGATAGGAACGTGGCACCGTCCACTTCGCTGATATCGTAAACCCGGCACACATTGGGGTGCGAGACTTGGCGCGCGATACGCACTTCATCGTGGAAGCGGGCTAGCAGATTTGGGTCCCTTGCCGTAGTTTGCGGCAGGAATTTAAGCGCCACCGGCTGGCCCAGCTTTAAATCGTTCGCGCGATAGACTTCTCCCATGCCGCCGTGCCCGAGAAGGCCGATGATTCGGTAGCGCTCGGCGAGGACCATGCCGGCAGGGAATCGGCCTTCGTCAAAGGAGCTGGATGGCGCACGTGTTTCCGCCTGCGGCATCCCAACCGTTGGCGTTTGAGAGGCTGATCCCAGAGCGGCGCCGCAGACTCCACAGAAGTGGTTTCGCTCTGGGTTTTCGGCTTTGCAGGACAGGCACCCGGCCATTGAGACATAGTCTAACCCGGAACGATCCCGTTGTGGCGTCTGGAACACTGAAATCCCGTATAACGCGCGGGGTGAAATCCAAATTTGTGCCCGAATGACGGCGCATCCAGAAGTAATTCACATGAGCGGAAAACGCCCAACCCCATGGATTTGGTCTGCCTGGCAGGGGCGCTACCGATATCACGCCTTAACGCCCCTTCGGGAGTGGGCGCCGCCCGTGTCAGGAACGGCATTCATTCAACGGATAAGCCAACGTTACGTCCAGTTTGGTTGGGCATCGACGCTTGCCTACTGCCGTGGCCGGCGTTTCCGGGGATCTATGTCTTTGGTAGTCTTCCGCGTCCGACGAATGCTCAACCTACGCAGATCCCGTATGCTAAAGGATCAGACACTGGGGGTGGTCTTGCCCACAACTAACAAGTTTGGATGCGTCAGAGTCAAGCGGGCGGGGTTTCAAGTCGCACTTGGTTCGCATTCCCGAGACGGTGCGGAGGAACTGGCTCGCCGTCATGGCGGAGAGCCCAAGGCAGGGCAGCGGCAAAGTGCTTCTGCAAATCATCGTTGAAAAGAACGACCCCGTTTCGAGGCCCATGCATCTCTGAGAGGTTCAGGCGGTCAGCCGATCGAGAATGTGTCGAATTGCCTAGTCGGCCGTTGTGATAGGCAGCTTCGACCTTGCTGGTGGGCTTGAGGGTTTCGTCAGGGCGGTGGTGGAACAGCGAGTTTGCCAGCGGCGCGCAGACGCGTTTTAGGAATAGGACGAACATCGGCGCAGCCTGGGTTCCCTCTTTGCGGGCCGGAGGGGAGCCCCTCCAGCCCGCCTTTGAATCGTTTTAGAACGAGCAGCTCGGGACGCTGCCGCTCCCGCTGAAGCTGAACGTGGAGACGCCGGTGCCGGAAGGCGTGATATTGGAGTTATACAATCCGACGCTGGCGTACTGGCTGCCCGATTGAGTGGTCGCATCCAGGTGGATGTTTTCAAGATACAAGCCCAGCGGGTAACCGGAACTGTAGCCCTGGAAATCCGAGTATGCGCCCGATTGGGAAGCCGTGCTATACACCCCGTTGACCACGATATCGGTGAAGTAGGGCGTACCCGTTGTGCCGCTACAGCTACCGTAGCTGGTGTTGAAGATCAACAGATGCTTCACACCGTCCATGCAAGTCGCGTTATAAGTGACCTGTTTCACGGTTCCGCCGCAATCAATATCGGATTTGATATTAATGCCGTTGTTATTGGTGGACACATTTCCCCATTGATCGGTGCCGTACACGTAGTTGTTCTCCCACAAAACGTTGGTGACTCCGTGCATTGTCTGGCTGCCGATCGACATTCCGTGCGTTCCATGGAAACTGTTGTGGTTTATGGTGATGTTGCTGGCCGGGCCGGAATTGGTCTTGACTGCCACGCCGTCGTCGCCATCTTCGATATAGGAGCCATAGACAGTGGCGTTGGTCAAGCTGTCAATATCGATTCCATCCGTGTTTTTGGTGTTGGCCGGGGTGGCGATGGTGATTCCCCATACGGTAAGTCCGGCGCCGCCCTCCACATAGAGATGCATCTTACCGGCGTGCGCCAGGGAGACGTTGTAAACAATGAAATTAGAAATGTTCGACGCGTTGATCAGGCGGGGTGTACCGCTGATGAGATCGCCGCGGCCATCGATCAGGCCGGGCCCCATGATCGCGGAATTGGTTCCGCTCAGACTGATCAGCTCGCCCGAGTAACTATTGTTACCGTAAAGCGTCACACCCGAATTCACCACCAGAGCCTCCGAACTCACCGTCAGCGTGCCGGCGAAGAAGGCGTTATTCGAACCCGAGGATGCTAACACTACGCTCCGGCCCGTGCCGCCGCAACTATTGAGCGCCGCCTGAAGCCGGGTGGTGTCGTCGGGAGTGGGCGGAGACGAGCGTTGCGAGGTGCTGTGTTGGGCGGACACGGTTGTGCATACCGTGGGATAAGTGGGCTGAGAGACTTGACGGGTATCTCCCGTCGCCAGAGTTTGTGCGTGCACACTGAACGCGGCAAACAGCGCGAAAACTCCTAATTTATTCGTCACAAGGTCCCCTTTGTTTAACAACGAGCGGTCTCGGCTCGTCCTGGCTGAATCGTAGAAGGTTTCGGCCTCACGCGCTTTACACGGCGGGTCGGTAACGGAGTCGCACTTAGCGGTCCTCTGCGGTCGGCGTTAGTAAAGAGTCAACTCAGGGTCAGCGCTCTAGCAGTTGACAGCGCAGTTTCTAATAGGACCAGTATGTGCCAGGACGGTTAATCGAACAAGTTAATGGAGTTCCGGTTATCGTACCGGGGCCAGAATCAGTACGCAATTGTCGAGGGTTAGCAAAACCATGTTGCGTAAGGTTAAACGTGGACCAGAGCCGCCCGGATCGGGCCCTGCAGGCGAAGCCCCTTCGGAGCGTCACCCAACGCAGGAAACTATTCCTTTCACCGTTACTTTCCCGAACCCAAGCAACCTCGTGCAGGTCTCCCGTTCGCCTAACGTCAAAAGCGCGACGCCACGGTTGCTCTGAGCCGCCGCCCCACCGCCCACGGCAGCGCGCGCCCGGTGGCGCGCGTTCAGGCCGCGGCGCCGCTCAACATCTTCGCCGCCGCCCGCGGTGACGTCCCACGATTTCGAGCGTGCGGGCTACGAGCCGAGCGCGCGATCGGGGCCGGGGCGCAAGTGGACGGGCGGTCACGCCGCGCCCGTCAGACTCCCCGTGCGTGCGAGGAGGGCCGAGCGGAGTTGCTCGTGGTCTCCGTAGGCATGGCGCTCTCCCTTCCGCGCGCAGACCTGCCCGGCGTCACCGGCACCGTCGACGGCGAAGCGGCGGAATGCGGATCGAGTCTCCAGTGCCGCGCCGGCTTCTCCCCGCGCGGCGGCGCCACGCGAGCTCGCATCTCGCAGAGACGCCCGGGTGGAACTCGTGGAGACCCCACTGAGGTAATGTCCGATGGTCAGGAAAGTACCACAACCGAAGTGTAGGGGTTCGCGTATACTTCAGCATGTCTTGTTCTGCGTGGTTCCAGGACTTAACGTCGGGTAGAACCGGAGCAAACGATGACCCAACACCGCAAGGTCTGCCTGGCACCACACGATGAAGAGAGAGCGGTCTCCCAGAGGCCAGCCGCGCCAAGCCTCTTGGAGTCCAGCACGCGGCCGGAGGCGCTGCTGGACGTGATGATGGAGCAAATCGAGTATCTGGCCGGTCACGGGGTCGAAGCTTGTCCCTCGGGATGCGGCGACTGCGCCCGGCTGGAACAGGCCAAGCGCTGGCTGCTTGCGCCTTTTTGCTAAGCCGGCTCCGGGCAGGCGGTCACGCGCGTCCGCCAGACTCCCGCGCGCGTGAGATTGGGCCCGCGCGGCGCCGCTCGTCTAGTCTTCGCCGCCACCGGCGACGGTGGAGCGGCGGCGCGCTGCGCAGAGATCGACAGCGTGGAAGGTTTGGCTGAAGTGGCGGGCGTGGTTCGGGACGGGAAATTCCGGGGGTATCGGGAGACGGTGCATCCTTGTTTCTATGCTCCGCTGGCTCAGGCCGAGGCCGAGGGGCTAAACCTGGAGGTTCGGGCCAGTGGCCATGCAAACGCCCTGGCCGCGGCCGTGCGGCATGAAATCCGCGCCTTGGATAGGGATTTGCAGATACCGGAGGCCCAGACGCTGCGCGCGTTCCGCGATGCCGGCCTGGGACAGGAACGCCTGTCGGCGGCGTTGATCAGCGGTATGGGGATTCTCGCGGCGGTGATTGCCACCATCGGGCTCTACGGGGTGCTGGCATTTACGGTCGTGCAATGCACCCGGGAGATCGGCGTGCGCGTGGCGCTCGGCGCGGCACCGGGCCAGGTGTTGCGGAACGTGATGGCCGAAGCGATGGCGTTGATTGCGGCCGGCCTGGCGATCGGCTTTGCGGCCGCGGCGCTGCTGGCGCGATTCATAGCCAGCCTGTTGTTCGAGATTTCCGCCACCGACACGGCGACGTATGCCGCTACGGCCGCCCTTCTGATGATCGTGGGTGCCGCCGCGGCGTTCGTTCCTGCGCGGCGGGCCTCCCGAGTCGATCCCATGGTGGCGTTGCGATATGAGTAGAGCGGAGCCGATGGCAGTCGAGGGAAGCGTTCGCCCCGATGACAGTCCATTAGCGGCGGAGTCGCAACCTGTCCCGCGCGGCGGACAGCAAGCTTCCGATATGGGCGGTTATCGCTTCGAACTCAGCGTCCACGGCAGGCTGGTCACTCCCCGACACTTCGACTCGCAATGCATAGCCCGGGCCGGATCGGACCTTCTGTGGCATAATGCCGTCATAGACACAGCGTTTGCGAGAGCGTGGCATCGATCTCAGCACGATTGGCGAATCCAGCAGTTGCAGGCTGGGAACCTTAAATCGAGAGGGGCTAGATAATGATGATGAGATTTGGGGTCCTAGTCGCCGTAGTGATTCTCGCGGCATTCGCAGCCGCCGGCATTCGATCCTTTGAGGCTGTTCCCCTCGAATCGGTATCTGAGACCACCGCCAACGCCAGCATCGGCGACCTCAACGGTGATGGCATTCCGGATATCGTGCTGGCGAAGGGCCGGCATTGGCCGCTAAAAAGCGTAGTGCTGTTCGGCGACGGGAAAGGCCACTTCACACCGGGTCCGCCGCTCCCCAACGCCGCCGCCCGCAGCTATTCCGCGCCATTGGCAGACCTAAGAAAGGACGGCCATCTCGATATCGTGTTGAGCAATGACCAGCCGGACCCGAAGCTCATCCTGCTCAATGACGGCAAAGGGCGATTCACCATCGGCGGAACGTTCGGCGATCCAAACTGGCCGACGCGAAACGTGGTCGTGGCGGACCTCAACGGAGACGGCTACCCCGATATCGCGGTAGCCAACCGGCCGGGGCCGAGCTATGTCTGCTTCAACGACGGCAAAGCGCATTTCGCGTGCCGCCAATTGGGGCCGGAGACTTCGGCGACCATCCTGGCGGCGGACATAGACGGCGATGGAGCGACGGATTTGATCGTCGCCTGCCGGGATTCATGCCAAAGCGTCGTCTATTTCAATGATGGCAAAGGAAACTTTCCGCGGAAGCAGCCATTCGGACCGGCGCGATCGTCCACGCGGGCCATCGCCTTGGCGGATTTCGATGGCGATGGGCGTCTGGACATCGCGGCCTGCCATGAGGACCAGGGCCTGTACGTATATTTCAACGCCGGTAAGGGCACTTTCGGCTCGGGCCTCCAGATCGCCGGGCGAGATGCGCTGCCGTATTCGATGCTCGCGGCGGACCTGAACCGCGACGGCAAACCCGAGATCATCGTCGGCTATGTGCAAGCTCCCGGCGCAGTTTACTTCAACGACGGTCCAGGCCGGAAGTATCAGCGCGTCACGTTCGGCGATAGCAAAGGCGCGATTTACGGCCTGGCAGCAGCCGACCTCGATGGCGATGGATACCCGGATATCGTAGCGGCGAGGTCCGATGCGCCGAGCTTGGTGCTGTTCAGCCGACCGGGAAAGTGACGCGGCCGGGCCAGCAGCCAGGGATGGCCGATAATGCGAAATAACGGTGCCGCAGCCGACGAGGGCCAGCCGCCCGTCCGCGTGCCGCAATTCACCAGCCCCGGTTCCCCACTTTCCCCCGCTCGGGACTACTCTATACCTGATGTCCACTAAGCGCCGCACCTTCCTCCAGCAGGTGACCCTTGCCAGCGCCGTCACTCAGGCCGGCGCGCAAACCCCGGCTCCGGCCGCTCCAACATCGCCCGCCGCTCCCGAAATCGCGTTCCCCCGTGTCTTTACCGGACGGCGGCTCACCGCCATCGCCTTCCCGCTCGGCGGCGTCTGCGCCGGGTGCGTCAGCCTCGGAGGGCGCGGGCAACTTCGCGATTGGGAGATTTTCAACCGTCCCGACAAGGGCAACACGCCTTCCTACGCCTTCCCCGCCATCTGGGCGCAGGCCGGCAACCGCAAGCCCGTCGCCCGCGTTCTCGAATCGCGCATCCAGCCGCCCTTCGAAGGCTCCAGCGGCCTTGGCTCACGCAACGCGCCCGGCCTCACGCGTCTTCGCTCGGCCACCTTCACTGGCGAATTCCCGCTGGCGCGCGTCGACTTCTCCGATTCCACACTACCCGTCAAAGTCTCGCTCGAAGCCTTCTCGCCCTTCATTCCCCACGAACCCGACGAGTCCGGCCTGCCGGTCGCTATCCTGCGCTACCGCGTCACCAACCCAGGCGCGGCGTCCGCCAAGGTTTCCATCGCCTGGTCCATCGACAATCCCACCGGCCGCACCCAGGCCAAGGACACGCGCGTCAACGAATACAAGACTTCCGAACGGCTCGCCGGCATTCTCATGACCAGCCCGGAACTGCCCGGCAACGACGCGCTTAAAGGCAGCTTCCTGCTCTCCGTGCTCGATTCCGCCGGCGCTCGGGTCACCTACCTTCGCGGGTGGGAGCGCAGCCCCTGGTGGAACTCGCCCATGTTTTTCTGGGACGACTTTTCCGCCGATGGCGAGCTCGGTCCCGAATCGAAGGATCCCGGTTCCGTGGGCGCGCTCTCGCTCGGCCGCACCATCGCGCCCGGCGCCCACGCCGATTACACGTTCCTTCTCTCCTGGCATTTCCCCAACCGCACTCCACGCCGCTGCGGCTGGAGCGCCGCGCCCGGCGATGAAGACACCCTCATCGGCAACCACTACACCACGCGCTTTCCCGACGCCTGGGCCGCCGCCGAATACGCCGCCGAACACCTCCAAGCTCTTGAGAAGAAGACCCGCCTGTTTGCAGCCGCCATGCGCGAGTCCACCATCCCGGTCGCCGTCAAGGACGCCGCCAGCGCCAACCTCTCCACCCTGGTCACTCCCGTCTGCTTCCGCACCGCCGACGGCGAATTCCACGGTTTCGAAGGCGCCAACGACCACGCCGGCTGCTGCCACGGAAGCTGCGCGCACGTCTGGAACTACGAGACCGCCACCGCCCACATTTTTCCGACCTTCGCCCGCTCGCTGCGCGGCTCCGCTTTTGGCTACCAGCTCGACAACGCCGGCGGAATCCGTTTCCGCGAGCGCCTTCCCCACAACGGCGAGAGCTTCGGCTTCGCCGCCGCCGACGGCCAGATGGGCCAGATCATGCACGCCTACCTCGACTGGCTCCTTTCCGGCGACACCGCGTGGCTCCGCGAAATGTGGCCGCGCATCAAGAAGGCCATCGAGTTCGCCTGGATCCCCGGCGGCTGGGACGCCGACAAGGACGGCGTCCTCGAAGGCGTGCAGCACACCACCTACGACGTTGAGTTCTATGGCCCCAACCCGCAATGCGGCATCTACTATCTGGGCGCGCTCCGCGCCGGCGAGGAGATGGCCCGCGCTGCCGGCGACACCGCCAGCGCGGCGGAGTATCGCGCGGTGTTCGAGCGCGGCAGCCAGTGGATCGACGCCAACCTCTTCAACGGCGAATTCTACATTCAGAAAATCCGCGGCGTCGCCAAGGACAAGATCGCGCCCAACCTCGTCAGCGACATGGGCTCGGCCAACACTGAGACCCCCGAATACCAGGTCGGCGGCGGCTGTCTGCTCGACCAGTTGATCGGCCAATATCTCGCCGAGGTTACCGGGCTCGGCCCGCTCGTTTCCACCGCCAACATCCGCAAGACCCTCGAATCCATCTGGCGCTACAACTACAAGCGCACGCTCGCCGGCCACGATAACGTGCAGCGCACCTACGTGCTCAACGACGAGCCCGCCCTCATGGTTTGCGACTATGGCAAGGCCGAGCGCCCGCATGTGCCCTTCCCCTACTATGCCGAATCCTGGACCGGCCAGGAGTACCTCGCCGCAGCACACCTGCTCTTCGCCGGCATGACGCACGAAGGCGTCGAAGCCGTCCGCAACGTCCGTGCGCGCTATGATGGCGAGCGGCGCAACCCGTGGAACGAGCCCGAGTGCGGCCACCACTACGCGCGCGCCATGTCGAGCTGGAGCACGCTCCTGGCCGCCAGCGGCTTCCGCTATCACGGCGGCGAGCAGTCCGTCGCCATCAAGGCCGCGCCGGGCTTCCGCTGTTTCTGGAGCACCGCCACGGGATGGGGAATCTTTCGCGTCACCGCGGCCGGCGCCAGCCTGCGCGTTGATCACGGCAAGCTCGTGGTGCGCGCCGCCACCGTCAACGGAAAGAAGTCCACGCCCAACGCCACCATTGTCGAAGGTCGGGAGCTGGGGCTGTGAAGCCCGTCATCGCGGTAGTCGGCGGTTTTCTGGGTGCCGGCAAGACCACCCTCATCCTCACCGCCGCGCTCCTCCTCCGGCAGCGCGGCCTGCGCGTGGCCGCCGTCCTCAACGACCAGGGCGACGACCTTGTGGACACCCACTACGCCGGATCCTTGGGCGTCACCTGCGATCAGGTGACCGGCGGCTGCTTCTGCTGCCGCTTCCCCGATCTCGTGGAAGCTGCCGGCCGCCTCCTCGAATATCAGCCCGACGTGATCTTCGCCGAAGCCGTCGGCAGTTGCACCGATATCGTGTCCACCACGCTGCGCCCGCTCCTCCGCGACCATCAGGATCGCTTCCGCATCGCGCCCCTGACCGTGGTCCTCCACCCGCAACGGATCTTCGACAACCCCGACCTCGACTTCCTCTACCGGAGCCAACTGGCTGAGGCCGACCTCGTGTTCGAACGCGGTGCAAGCGTGCAAGTCTGGATCGACCGGTTGCTCTCCGGCTCCGTTCCGGCCGGCGCCAAGACCCTGGACATCGACTACGCGCGCTACGCCGAAGCCGAAGCCGCACTGGCGTGGCTCAACGCCCGCGTCACCGCGCACGCCGCGCCGCCCATTTCGGCGCCTATGCTGGTAGGCCCTCTGCTGGACCGCCTGGAGCTGCAGATCCGCATCGTGCACCTGAAGCTGTTCACGCAATCGGACGCGGGCTACCTGAAGGCCGCGCTCACCGCCAACGGCCAGGACCCGATCGTAGAAGGCGCGCTCGACGCCTCGCCATCCGCCAAGCACGAAATTCTATTGAATCTGCGCGCGCTCGCCGAGCCCGAATCGCTGCGCGCCATCGTGGAGCGCGAATTCGCCGCCCTGCCCGCCCGCCTCACCTGGCAGCACGTGCAATGTTTCCGCCCGTCCCCACCGGTGCCCTACCACCACCTGTGACCCTGATCTTCCGCGCCTTTTCGGTGTGGACCTTCCGTCACAGCCGTTGCCGACGTCCACCGGTAATGTTACCGCCCGCGGGGGTCGGCTTCTCGGTTCCATATTTTGGGAGGTCGCAGCCGTACCTCAAGCGCCTCTCACGCTGAAGAACACAGCGGCCGTCGTCCGCTACCTTCTCTGGCTCGCGAGACGGGGCGTGCCAAAGAGCTTGGTGAAGTCTGACAGGAAAGCCATCGATCAATGCCGGCGAGAGGTCGATATTGAAGCGGGACGGCCCTGTATAAAACATCGCCGAATCAGGGAGCAGACAACACGGCTGGCCATGGGGATCCGGGGGGACCTCCTCCAACAAGCGGTGATCACGCCCGCGACCGCAGACCAAACGAGGAGATTCCTAAATGAGTGTCAACTTCACCTGATGGGATATCCCGAGTTGGAAGCTGCCCACAAGATGATCGAGGAGTTTGCTGTGCCGGCCGATTCGGACGACCCCTTCAAACCTCCGACTCTACTTTCCCTGCACAGCAGGACAACCGGGGGCAAGCCTTACCGCGATGATCTATTGGAACGTATTTATGCGGCCCACCACGCGCTGGTTACATCGGGAATTAGGCCGGCCGGGCGACTTGTGGCGGACGCGTTAAACAATCGGAAGGCTCGTCACAGACTGAGCGACAGCGAGCCACGAACCTGGGACGACTCACACGTTAAGGACAGGATTAAGTCTCCGCCAAGCCCCACGTTTCTGCAGACGAGCAGCGCGGTATTGCGAGTGCTCCGTCTGGTGCCGAAAACTGCGAAAAGTCCTCCATCTGCCCCTATCTGCCCCCATCTGGAGGGCTGATGTCCTCGAAAACCGCGATATGGCAGATTAACCGGCCCACGATTTCCGCCCGGCATTGGCGAGGCCCGCCGGCCCTAATACCGATGGATGTTCGCCGATACTAGCGCGTTTGTCGTTACTAATCTAGCCGGGCTCCCGCTGCGACCTCTTTCCGAGTGGCGCGTGATCCGGCCGAAGCCTCCCCGACGTCTGGACACGGTCATCCCCGGGCATCGTCCGTCAAATTCGCACGCCGCCTGAGCCTCGATGGCGGAGGTAACCGGCACGCGATCACGAATCGTGGTTTACGATCGAGGAATGCCCGTCTCCGTCAACTTACAGACTGTTCACCCCCGCAAGTTGGCCGCGGTGCGGCGCGAGGTCGCGCCGGGCGCGGTTGGCTCGGCGTGGGGACCGGCCCTGGGCAAGGTCTGGGAGTTCATTCGCAGCCAGCCAGGCCTGCGGACTGATGGCCACAACATTTTTCTCTACCACCACCCGACACAGCCGGGCGCGCCGATACTGTGCGACTTCGGTGTCGAGGTCACGCGCACATTTGAAACTGCGGGCGAGGTGTACGCGACCGAAACGCAAGGGGGCGAGGCTGCCGTCGCCGTCCACCGCGGCCCGTACAATCGCATGAAGGAGGCGCACGACGCGATCAGAAAATGGATGGCGGCGAATCGGAGGGAGCCCGCTGGGCACTCGTGGGAGATATACGGAGATCCGACGCCGGATCCGGCCGACACTGAGACGACGGTCGTGTACCTCTTAAAGTAGCGTTCGCGCGCTTCGGGCGAGTGGTCGGCAACCCTTCCGCAGGTGGAACTCAGGGCGCGGGCTCGATTCCGATTTTGTCGTTTACGGCAGAAGCAATTTGTTGCGTGCAGCCGAGGTATCGCTCCGTCGTTTGCACCGAGACATGCCCGAGGAGGAATTGGATCTGCTCCAGTTCGCCGCCAGCGGCGCGGCAGAGTCGAGCACAGCTTCGGCGGAGGTCGTGGGGGGCGAGCTTGCTGACCCCAGTCATTTCCGCGAACTTCTTAACCACGTGCCAGGCGAGTTTTTCGGTCACCCCGTCTCCCCAAGCCTTGCCGGCACTGCTCACACGACGGAACACCTTTCCCGTCTTCAGTCCCGCAGCTTCGATCCAAGCGCCGAGTTCGCGATAGACCCAGTCTGGGACCGGCACCGTCCGGACGTGGCCACCCTTGCCGCTGAGGTCTACGATCGCCCAATGTCCTTCCCGCTGTTGAAGGTGATCAACTGTCAACTCGGCCACTTCGTGCCGCCGCAGTCCGGACGCTAGGAGGAGGGCCAGGAGCGCCCGGTCGCGTTTGCCCTTGAGTCGGTCGGCGTCGGGAGCGTGCCAGAGTGCGACCCCTTGCTCGGCCGTCAACCAGTTGCCCAGCCTGACGCCAAGCTTCTTTACGCCCTTGACCCGCCTGATTCCAGCGGCCAAGTCGGCGCTAAGAAGTCCGCAATCCGCGGCCTCGTACGCCAGCCGGCGAACCGCCCCCAGTCGGAGGTTAATCGTGCCAGGGGCGAGTTGTCGCGACTCCAGATGCATCCGATAGCGAATGACAACCGTCTTGCTGAAGGACAGCCGCGGCTCGGAACAGTACCAGTCCACGAATTCGTCGATGGCGTGCCGATAGCCCCGCTGTGCATCTGGGCACGACAGACTATTGAGAACCGCGGATTTCGCAACTTCTAGGTCTGGTAACCGCAGGACCGATTTGGCGGCTCGTCCTTTAGAATTGCGCTTCGGTTTTTGCTTCATCACCCGTGGCCTCCAGTGCCACGGTTTGATCATCCGCCGGGCTGGCACCAAGCTCGTACGGTTCGCGCGCGATCCGCTCCTGAAGCCAGTGCATCTCCTACCATCAAGTGGAAGTGCAAGATGGCAACAATGTGGGCGCGAGGGATTGCGGGTGTCTATACGTGTTTCTGTGCTAAAAATAATCCGTGGGTGGTTATTTATTTGCTATCGCTCTTGCCCTTTCCGCGAGTCCGTCCCTCTTCGCACAATGCCCGTCAGTGGGTACAGAAACCGAAGCCCGAACGTTGCAAGGCCGCCTTATCTTCTTCGATGGGATCGAACAGTGGTTTGAACTGAAGCTGGACCAACCGCAGTGCGGGGAAGCCTTTATCGAGCTATTCCAGCAAGGCTCAAACTCTTTAGCCATTCTGCGAGGCTGTCGAGTCAAATCGCAGGGCGCGCTTATTATCTCGGCCAGAGGAAACATCCGCCAGATTGTGAAAGAAATCGAGGCCGTCGGTCCGTGCGTGCATAAGGCGCCTTTCCCGGATTTTTCCAACGTCAAGCCCGAAACCGCAATCCGCGAGTATCGGGTCGAAATGCATCTCAATGGGAGTCATCCCATCCACTTCCGTGTCTCGCAGGCGGGCAAAGCTCTTCGACCCTGGCAAGCGTACGCGAGTTACTTTCTCACCGGAGGCCTTCTTCTTTACGGCTCGTGTGCAAATGGTTTCGTTGTCGATAAGGTCTTTAGAACCCCCGAGGCTAAACCCGCACACTTCGAAGAGGCGCGAAGCCCCACCGACATGGCGATGTTTGATCTCGATAGGGCAGCAGGGTTGGGTAAAAAGGACCCAGACTTGGGGTTCACCTGCGTCCGGCCCTAATCTAACCACGAGCCTACCGGAGTTTGAAGCGGCTGGAGCAATGCGCGGCCCATCCGGGCATGGGCGGTGACATTTGCCCCCGATCTCGCCGGAGCACCCGCACCGAAGTTAGCTTTCGGGGACGTTGGCATTGCTCCGGGTGAATTGTCGGCGACTCGGACAGAGGGGACGTTTGCGGCCGGATTAGTAACGATAAGTCGGCATGTGGCCCAGCATGTCGGAAGTCCGCAGCGAAGAACGCCCCCTACACCGCGACCCTCAACTTTATCCCGTCGTTCGGCGCGTGCACCAGATCCTGTTTCGTGCCTAGGTATCGCTCGGTCGTCTGTACGGAGGCGTGGCCCAGGAGCAACTGGATCCGCTCCAACTCTCCACCGGCAGCCCGACACAACTTGGCGCACGTGCGGCGGAGGTCGTGCGGCGCGATGCCGGGAACGCCTGCAAGTTGCGGCGTACCCCTGCACAAGTTGCCACACCACCTTCTCGCTCATTCCATCATGGTGAGCTTGGTCGCCCCTGTTCACCCTGCGCAGGACCGGGCCTTCGGTAATCCCGGCCGGCCCCGTCCACGTGTCGATGGCGACCTTCACCCACTTCGGCATCGGGATCGTGCGCACGCGTCCGTGCTTCCCGACGAGATCCACGATGCACCAGCGGTTGTCCCGTTGCTGGATGTGCTTCTGCGTTAGCGCTGCCACCTCCGACCGGCGCAGCCCGCAGCCCAGGAGGATGGCGAGCATCGCCCGGTCGCGCAGTCCCTTCTTTGTGGACACGTCCGGCGCGTTCAGGAGCTTCTGGGCCTGCTGGACCGACAGCCAGTTGCCGACCCGCACGCCGAGGGACTTCGCGCCCTTGACGCGCGTGATGCCGGCAGCCAGTTCCGGCGCCAGCAGCCCGTGGTCTGCAGCCTCGATTGCCAGTTTCCGAACTGCGGTGATTCTGACGTTGATGGATACCGACCCTGGCCCGCGGGCCTCCAGTGCCACTCGCCACGCGCTCACAGTTGCCTTCGTGAAGCCGGATCGGGGCTCCTGGCCATACCAAGCAAAAAACTCGTCCAGCCCGAGACTATAGACCCGCTTGGTGGTCGGGGAGGAGACGCTATCCAGGACCAGGGCCTTCAACCTGCGCCAGTCCGCCGCTCTGTTTGCCAGTGCTACCTCATTCATTTCATTCCTCTTAATGGGCCATATCGGTAGCCACATGGACCTTACCTCGGGGCGGCAGGGACATCAAGCAAAATGGAGAGACTCCCGGCTAAGTTGCACGCATCGAGACGCCGCGCCGTCAAAACATCAGGAGGCGCGCAGTAAATGCGTCGGAAGATGATTGCAGCGATCGTGAGCGTGTGCAACGGCGTTCTCGCATGCGGCGTCCTCGCGTTCGCGCAGACGGCGCAGTTCGAAGTAGCTTCGGTGAAGCCGGCTCCGCCCGATGCGCGGGGGATGCGCTGCACCGGCGGCCCGGGCACGTCCGATCCGGGAACGCTCACCTGCGAAAACTACAGCCTCTCCTTCCTGGTAATGATGGCTTACAATCTGCGCAGCTTCCAACTGACTGCGCCGTCCTGGATGGATACCGCCCGATACAATGTCGTCGCCAAGATTCCGCCCGGCACCGACAGGCGGCAGTTTGGACTGATGCAGCAGAAGCTGCTGGCTGAGCGGTTCGGACTGCAAGTGCACTTCGAGAAGAAGGACATGACGGTCTACGAGCTGACGGTGGCCAAGGGCGGGTCGAAGCTCAAAGAATCGCAAGAGGCGGCGGCCGAGAAGCCCGAGGCAGCATGGAAACCGCCTGTAGCCGGACCGCCTGTCCGCACCATGGCGCGCGTGAATCTCAAAGGCGAATCGATTGCCGATCTGGCAAACTTCCTCTCGAACCAGTTGGGGCAACCGGTTACTGACGCCACCGGGCTCGGCGGCCCATACGATTATGGGCTCTCCTTTTTGATGGAACCTGGCGGACGGGCAGCGGGGCCGGTATCCACGAATGGGCCGGAACCCGAATTCGGAATCAGCCTCATCGACGCCGTGCGGGACCAGCTCGGGCTCAGGCTGGAGAAGAAAAAGGGGCAATCCGATGTCCTGGTGGTGGACCACGCGGAGAAGGTCCCGATCGAGAACTGACCGGAGGGGCCCGCGCCGTGTAACAAATCTGGCCGGTCCAAGAGTTGTGACGCCTGACCGAGCCGGACTGCGTTACGCGGCCATATCGCTAGCGCGGCCCGAGGAGTCTTTCCTCCCTCTAAGGCGCTGTCAATCGCACAAGCTAACGCTTCAATCGCGTCAGAGATTGACAGCGCCCGGGAAGAACCTCAACGAACATAGCCACTGCGGACGCGGACTGTGTAGCCAGGTTTGTTCACCCGAACTTCCAGTTTGTGAAAGGTCCCTTTCTTGGAGTTGTCGGGTGGCGCGTACCCGATCGCGTACTGGTTGCGAAGCTGTTCTTCGATGGCACGCAGAGCCGCATCGAGGGTCGTATGGTTATCGATATTAAATGCGCTGCCACCCGTCTTCGAGGAAAGCTCTTTCAGGACATCCATACGGTCCCCCAACTTCTCTTTGGGTTCGATGCCGAAGAAGATCGCGTCCGCAGCTAGCGTTGATCGGACCGCCTCTTGGAGGCTCCGTTCACTGCCCTCGTCTTTACCGTCGGTGAGCGCAATGATGGCCTTGCGGCCGGGGAGCTGCCGCAAATGCCGGGTAGAAACCAGATCCACGGCGTCAAAAAGCTTCGAACCGCCGTCGCCCCCGATCGCGATCATCATGCCCCCCCTGGGCCCGGGTATCGGCGTCTTCGACAGAACCGACATCCGTTTGTCTCTTAGCGCTTTACCCACTTCCGGAACCTGATCCAGCGCCTGCTCCAACACCTGAGCAGAAGATGTGACCGGCTGCCACAAGGCCACGAAAGCGGCAAAACCGACAAGCATGGCGCTGTCGCCAGGACGGAGAATGCTCCGAAAAAACTGGCGCGCGGCATCGCTCTCCGCGTTCAAACTGGTATCCATGCTCCAACTGACATCGAACAGGAGTGCGACCGTCAGAGCCTGATCCGTCTGACGCGCAAAATGCGTGATTGGCTGACGCCGGCCGTCCTCCAGGACTGTGAAATCATCCTGAGAGAGATCGGTGACGTACGCGCCGGATCGATCCTGTACGGTACATAGCAGGTTGACGAGTTCCACGTCTACGCGAATGACACCAGAAGCCGGCGGCTGTTCTCCGGGCGTGCGAGTCTGGGCGAAGGCCAAAGCGGCGCAGGCGGCGAGCGCAGCCAAGGCTCGATGGACAGGGCTGAAGTGCACGGTGTTTCTCATTTTAGTCTCCCAGCGGCGTGAAGATGTGCCGGGTGTCGTTCAGGGACTCGGAAGGCATCGAACACGCGGTCGAGCTGGAGGCGCGGTCATTATATGAGGCCGTAGAACTGGCGATTGATCGCTTCCGCCGATGTGAACACGTGCAGTACGACCCGAAGGGACTGCACGAGTTCACCGTGCACTCGCGGGAGCCCGGTACGGAACATCGGCTGACTAGAAATATGTTCGACGCCTGGCTCCGGCGACCGGGCGGTTCGCCGGCGGATGTGGCGCGAAAGAACCGACTGAAAGAACTGTTGGGCGACGTGCGGATCTGAAGCGATCCGCCTCACTGGGGAGACGGACACCAAGGGCGGTGGAGGAGGGCCGCCCCTGGGTCCGAGGTTGGTTGAGGGGTCTTGTAGGTTATCCGCCCCACACGATGTGGGGTGGATCAAAGAGCGGTGACTTCCTCCCTGTCATCCGCCGATGAAGAGCCTAGCCCTTGGTAGCCATATAGAACATGCCGCTTTTGGTCATTGGGCGCCGACTTCCTTTGGATAGCAGGCGTCCTTGGACAGCAGCCTTATCTGGGGATATCGGTAGCCGCGACGAGGTGCCCACCTGTTTCCGAGTGGCGCGTGATCCGCCCAAAGCGCCGATGGGTGACGCGGAAGGGTCGGTAAGGAACTACTTCAACCAAAAGGCGTTTCGGGACAACTTCCGGATGACCGACCACTCGCCCGGAACTTCGTATCTCCGTTCCCAAGCCCTCTCTACCAGGCGAGTCGGACCGATTTCGAGAACTTTACACGCAGCGCACACGTACACTCGGGAGGAAGGCAATTTGCGCCTGGGTCAATCATGCTGGAAGGCATCTCCCCTCAGTGTGACACCCTGGGCCGGCTTGCTCCAGGTTGGGAGGGTTCTCATGAACGTAAAAGGTCTCGGCTCCTTCTTTCTGGCGGTTCCACTGGGTTTCCTATTCCCTTTCTTCTCATACGGCCAAGGTCCTAACTTCCACTTGCCGGATGACGATTGGAAGATTTCAACGCCAGAAGCGCAGGGAGTGGACTCCCGGAGATTACTGGCGATGTTCCAGGGCATCAAAGCGAAGGGAGGCAGCGACCTTCATGGCATCCTGATTGTCAGGAACGGGTATCTGATCACGGAAAGTTATCTTGCGCCCTACCACGAAGAAACTTTGCACAATGTCAAATCCGCTTCGAAAAGCATTCTTTCCGCCCTGGTGGGGATTGCCCTCAGGGAAAAGTACGTGAGCAGCCTCGACCAAAAGGTTTCGGAGTTTTACCCAGAGTATGTCGATGATCCTCGGAAGAGGGAGATCACTCTCCGGCACCTCTTGACCATGACCGCGGGGTTGGCCTGGAGCTACGATCGGGAAACCGCCAGTCCTGTATCGCCTAACAACCTGGAAGCCTGGAGCGTTGTCCCAATGCGCGACCCTCCGGGCGAAAAGTTCGAGTACAACACGATGCTAGCGCACATGATGTCGGCGATTTTGACGAAGGCAAGCGGTAGGAGCACTAAGGAATTTGCCGATTCCTTCTTGTTCAAGCCGTTGGGGATTTCCGGTGTTCAATGGATCAAAGATAACAAAGGAATCTACCTGGGGGGTTCGGAGCTCTTTTTGAGACCAAGGGACATGGCCAAGTTCGGCCTTCTCTACCTCAACAAGGGAGTGTGGAACGGTCAGCAAGTCGTACCCACAGAATGGGTCGAAGAATCAACCTCGCCGAAAGTGAGCATTGGTCCCGACCTCAACTACCCCATGGCCATCAAGTATGGCTATTGGTGGTGGATTCCTGCCCAAGGCTATCAGGCCCGGGGGTACAACGGCCAATACATCATCGTCAGGCCAGACCTAAAGATGGTGGTCGCCGTCACCAGTGAAGACCAGAGCGCCATCTTTCAGTATCTGGATTCTTACGTTTTCCAGGCGGCCTCAAGCAAAGGCCCCCTGCCTTCCAATCCCGAAGGCTCTCGAGCCCTGAGCCGCTTGCTCAACGAGCTGGAAAGACCCTTGGCTCAACCGGTTGGACCGATGCCGGGAATCGCCGCCAAAGTGGCTGGAAAGAAATATGCCCTGGAGCCCAATAAGCTAGGCATGCAGTCCTTCGTCCTGTCCTTTGAAGACGCTCGCGAATGCATCATGAAGGTGGCGATCGGTAAGCAGATCCTTGATTTTCCGGTCGGCCTCGACGGGAACTTCCGGATCGTGAATGCTGGAATCTCCCTAGATAGCAATTCCGAGCCGTCCCGGCTCGCCAGCAAGGGTTCTTGGGCCGACGACAAGACCTTTGTAGTCAGGTCTCACATCCTTGGCGATGTTGTGACCCAGACCTTTTCCATGCAGTTTACCGGTGACGATGTCTCCTTGGATTTCGGCAGCACCACTCCATACATACGGATCATGGGGAAGATGGAGAAATAGGTGTAGAACGCATCGGCAGGATTTGCGTAGCAAAGTGCCTTAGTCGAGTCGTACTTTGTCCCTCGACGCTTATCGAGGTTTCGACAAAACAGGGACAACTTACAGCGCAAGCCCATAGTCCGCTGCAGACCGACCTTCTTTGCAACCCGGCCAGTCGAGTGCGCCCGAGTAGCGCGCCATCCGGAAGTTGACGGGGCGACCAGTGCTCAGATCCTTCGTGACGCCGTAGTGTTTACCCCCACGGTTGGGCGTGTGGTCGGCAACACGGAAAGTGGACTTCCGCGCGGCGCGGCCTCGTTATTTCGTATTATCGGGAGCGTTGTTGCGGAGGGCGGCTCGGCGCTCAGAACCCCCATCGCAGCATTCATGTTCCATCCGCTCGTTGATGAAGCCCGTTCCATCGGGCCCACGAAGGAGGCTTGTCACTGATCCTGCACGGCGTGGGGCTTTCCGTTGCCGGAGGCGAAAAACCGGAGGCGAAAAACTGGATCAAAGAAAGGCGCCGGCCGACTCCCCCTTCATGGGCTCGACCGGCGCACCGGCCCCGATTAGCCGCGGAATCAGCTCTACTTCTTGCCGGGCATGGCAATCTTCGAGACGGTGATCGTGTCGCCGCTCATCTCGCCCGTCAATCTCACCGTGTGACCGGCGTGCTCCTGCAAAGCCGCGAAGTCCTGGTTGCCGACGTTGTACACCTTGCCGTCGCTGACGAATACGTATTTGGCGTTGTGCTCTTTCACGCAGGCCAAGGTGCAGTCGCGATCGGACATCTTCTTGCCGCCATGCTCGGCTGTAGTGTTGTGCTTCGCGCCGCACATACTGTCGCTGATTTGCCCCGTCCAGGTCTGGTCAGCGGCGAAGATGCACATTGCTCCGAGCATACTCGCGACAACTGCAATACATATCTGTTTCATCAATTCTCCTTTAGTTCACTTGGCGATCGGGGACACAGACAGCCCTTCACCAGTGTAGAACACCGGCCAGGGTTTCGGCGGATCGATTTGCGCCATCTTTCTCGCCAAGGCGCTGCTGCAGACTTTCTCCGGCAAAGGCTCTGAGACGCGCACCCTGATCACCTGGCTCTGCGACTGCTGTGCTCCCAGCGCCTCGGCGGGCATCAGCACGTCAATCGTTTGCCATCGGGTGCAAGATCGTAGTTGCTGGCATTGACATTGATAGAACCAGGGGCCGGGCCGTTTACGTGGCCAGTTCCCGACCCTCCCTGGTACACACTGATGCATTGGCAACCCGGAGGAGCCCATGAAGACCAGAGGATATGCTGCCCAGTCGGCCGAAAAGCCCCTTGCCCCGTTTGAGTTCGAACGGCGCGCTCCCGGAGACCGGGACGTTCACATTGAGATCGATTTTTGCGGCATCTGCCATTCCGACATCCACTTCGCGCGGAACGAATGGGGGATGACTACGTTCCCCTGCGTGCCGGGCCACGAGATCATCGGCCGGGTGGTGAAGACCGGAAAGGATGCCACAAAATACCAGCAATCCGCCTTTCTTCGGCGGGTCCACCAAGGTGTACTTGTGTTCGCTCCGCATTCCCTCTTACGCTGAGTTGATGTCCCGCGCCTTCGTTGTCGCTTTATTTCTACTCGTTGCCGGTAGTATCGCCATGTTGATGAAATGGGAGTACAAGCGCTTTAAGCGGGGCCAGCCTTCAGTATCAAAGGCCTTTAAGCGTCATCTTGAGGACCGCCGAAGTGAGGAACCTGGGCGCGCGTATGTCCCGCCGCCAGAGGGAGTGCAGCGCGCATTTCAACAGGGGAGCGGGCGGCGTTAACCGCCCTTATCGGTAGCAGCCAAATAGGTCCTTAGTAGGCCCGCCATCAGGCGGAGCGCGGTCAAACGGATCAACTACTTCCAGTTGCCAATCAGAATGAAGGGCGCCCAGTAGTAGGGGTGCGTCCAGCCAGTCGCGAGGGCGTTGCCGGCTGTAACGCGAACCCCACGGTCAGCGGCGCCGGCTGCCTCCGGCTTCAGAAGGCCGGCGGCCATCTGCTGCTGGGCCTGGCGCAGCGCTTCGCTCTTCCCCAGCTCGGGCTTGGCTTGCCGGATGCGGTACATCGTCTCCATCAGCCGCGAGGTCGCTTCGTCGCTCACGCTCCACAAACTCGCGATGACGGCGCTTGCGCCCAGGCCCTGCGCGATGGTGCCGAAACTGTCCACCTCGCGGCCGTCTCCTGTACGAGTCGTGAATGCCGTGCGGCATGCCGAGAGCGTCAGGAGATCTACGTGGCTGAATAGCCGCGGCATGTCCGCGATCTCCGCCAGGCTCATCTGGGTTCCATCGCCCAGCAGCAGGTGCGAATTCGCGGCAACATCGGGCTGCGAATCGAAGTGCGTC
>PMTR01000004.1 GCA_003167255.1 Bryobacterales bacterium | reverse complement strand
CGACTCTACCGCCGGTGTCTTGTGCACGCGTGACCATCGGGAACCGGCGGCAAAGACCGCCGGCGCCACAAACCGGTATGAAGCCTGCCCCACCAAGCCCGCTCGCGCGCGTCCGCGCCGCGGGATACACTGTCAGTTTATGGAAACCGCAGTCAGCAACCTGGAGCCGAAGTCCCTCTGGAAACACTTCGAGGCGCTCTCCGCCATTCCCCGCGCTTCGCGCCAGGAAGCCGCGGCTCGCAACTACGTCCTCGGCGTAGCCGCCCGGCTGGGCCTTGAAGCTAGCGTTGACGCCGTCGGCAACGTGGTCATTCGCAAGCCCGCCGCTCCCGGCCGCGAAAAGGCCGTAATGGCCGCGCTGCAAGGACATCTGGACATGGTCTGCGAACAGAATGAAGGTGGCACCCACAACTTCGACACTGATCCCATCCGCCTGGTCCGCGACGGCGATTGGCTGACGGCCGCGGGCACCACCCTCGGCGCCGATAATGGCGTGGGAGTGGCCGCCGCGCTGGCCGTGATGGAAAGCCGGGATATTGCGCACGGGCCCCTCGAATTCGTCTTCACCATCGACGAGGAAAGCGGCCTCACCGGCGCTTCCGATTTCCCTGCCGGCCTGTTGCAGGCCAAGTATTTTCTAAACCTCGATGGCGAAGAAGAAGGCACCCTCTGCATCGGCTGCGCCGGCGGAATCAACACCGTGGCGCGACGCAAGATTACGCGCCGCCCCGCGGGCGCGGGCGAAGCCTGGCGCATCCGCGTCTCCGGCCTGGCCGGTGGACACTCGGGGATCGACATCCACAAGGGGCGGGGCAATGCGCTGCGCATCCTCGGCCGCGTGCTCGAAGCCGCCATCGAGCGCCTGCCCATCCAAGTGGCTGAGATCAAGGGCGGAAGCAAGCACAATGCCATCCCGCGCGAAGCTTCGGCAATCGTCGTACTCGACGCCGCCCGCGAGCCCGAACTGCGCGCCTGGCTCAGCGGTCTGGAGGCTGACATCCGCTCCGACCTCGGCTCGTTCGATCCCGGTGTGAAAATCACGGTCGAAAGCGTCGCACGGCCGGCCCAGGTTATGACGGCTGCCGACGCCTCCGCGGTCGCCGGCCTGCTGGACACTCTTCATCACGGGGTGCTCGCCATGAGCCCCGATATCCCGGGCCTGGTGCAGACCTCCACCAACCTCGCCATCGTTTCCACTCACGAAGACTACGTGGAGATCGAAACCAGCCAGCGCAGCTCCATTGAGGCCAGCAAACGGTCCGCTGCCCGCATGGTATCCACGGTTTTTCGCATGGCCGGCTTTGAACCGGCGCCGGTCGGCGGCTATCCCGGGTGGAAGCCCGAGCCCGGTAGCGACATCGTCCGGGCCGCCCAAGCCGCTCACCAGGAGATCCTCGGCTCCACGCCCGGGCTGGTCGCCATGCACGCAGGCCTCGAGTGCGGCGTGATTGGCGAAAAACATCCCGGCATGCAAATGATTTCCTTCGGCCCGCAGATTGAGAACCCGCACAGCCCCAGCGAGCGTCTCAAAATTTCGTCGGTGGAACCGTTCTGGAAGCTCCTGACGGGCCTGTTAGAGCGGATTTAACAATGAAAGACAATTTCAGCCGCCGATGAACGCGGATTAACGCGGATATTTTTGGTTCTTCAATCCGTGTTCATCGGTGTTTATCGGCGGCCAAGCCCTTTTCATCAACCTGCTAATTCACCACGTATCGGGCCTTCAGCCCGAACGGCGCAATCTCGATATCGAACTGGCTCCCGTTCGTGCGGACCATCTGATACGTTCCGTGCATCATCCCAGTGGGGGTCTTGAGCGGGCACCACGACGAGTACTTGAATGACTCGCCCGGCCCCAGGATGGGCTGCTCGCCCACCACGCCGGGGCCTCTCACTTCTTCGGTGTGGTCGAGCGAATCCGTGATGATCCAGTGACGGTTCAGCAATTGAACCGTCTCCGCTCCCAAATTGGTAATGCGGACCGTATACTCGAACATCCACTCGCCCTGAAACGGTTGCGAGTGTTCGGGCGAATACCTGGCCAGCACCTCCACGCGGATATGGTTGGTGACGGCCTCGGACATGGGAGCGAGATCCGGACGCAGATCTGACATATTGGGCTTGCCCATGATACCAATCTGCCAGCCACATTCGTTCGTTTGGTTGCGGCTATGCCGCTCTGTGGGGCGGCCAATTCTGGCCGCAGCCGGCTTTAGCCGGCTCTTTCGGGCCGGAAGCGAGCCTGCAAGCCCCACGTGTCTCTTCGCTGCGTAAGCCGTGCGGAATCCTGATATAACGGAATGCAGTCATGTCCACCCGCCGATCTATCCTGCTCTTCTTCCAGGCCGCCGCCACTGTTCTCGCCGCCGGGCCGGTCTACGTCCAAACCACCGGCTCCAGCATCGTTCTTGGAAACGACTATCTCGAGCGCACCATCTCCATCGCCGATAACGACCTCGGCACGCGCCAGCTCCTCAATAAGCTCACCGGCCGCGCCTACTCGCTCCGCGGCGACGAGTTTGAGCTCAAGCTCAACTATGAGCGCGTCGGTTACAGCTTCGGCAATGAGAACCCGCGCGTGCTCACCGCCGCCGGTGCGCGCCTGGCCAGCCAGAAGATCGACGACACCCCCGCCGGCGGCAAGCGCGTCACCCTTCACCTCGCACCGGCACGCGGCGCCTCCATCGACCTCATCTACGAACTCAACCCCGCCGATTTCTTCACCCGCCAATGGGTTCACATCGCCAAACCCCAGCAGGGCACCTGGTTCCTCGACTGGCTGGCGGTGGCCAAGAACGAATGGGGCGTGCCGCGCTTCACCCTCGGCGGATTCGGCCAGCCGCTCTTCGCCGAAGATCTCTTCCTCGGCCTCGAATTCCCCACCGGCGTCAATACCGTCACCGGCGCCGAAGTCACTCTCGGCAGTAATCCCGGCGTCAACATCCCCGATGGCGGCTACACCAGCGAGCCCGCCGTCATGGGCGTCGCTCCCGCCTCGCTCGTCCACCGCCAGTTTCTCGATTACGTCGCCCGCATGCGCGTCGCGCCCGTCCGCCCGTTCCTGCTCTACAACACCTGGTATGACTACCCGCGCCTGAAGATGAATGGCGGCAATACCGTCGCGCGCGTCCCCGATTTCCAGAAACTGCTGCTCTCCAAGTACGGCCTGCATCTCGATTCCTTCGTGCTCGATGACGGCTGGGACGACATGGACAAGCTCTGGGTCATCGACCAGCAGCGCTTCCCCAACGGCTTCCGCGATCTCACCGCCGCGCTCAATACCATCGATAGCAAACTCGGCATCTGGTTCGGCCCCATCGGCGGCTACGATCAGAGCCAGGTCCGCATCGCCACAGGCAAAGCCGCCAACATGGAGATCACCTCCAACGGCCGCTACCTCTGCATCGCCGGCAGGAATTACAGCCGCCTGCTCGGCGACACCATGCTGCAATACCAGAAGGAATACGGCATCAACTATTTCAAGCTCGATGGCATCGCCTTCGGCTGCAACGAGCCCGATCACGGCCACCCCCTTGGCATCTATTCCGACGAAGCCATCGCGCGCACCTTCATCGGCATGCTCGAAAAGCTCCGCGCTGCGGACCCCCAAGTCTTCCTCAACATCACCACCAGCATCTGGCTCAGCCCCTGGTGGCTGCGCTACGCCGACACCGTCTGGATGGGCGGCTCCGATTCCGGTTACCTGCCATCCGTGCCGACTATGGCGCAGCGCCAGAGCGCCATCAGTTACCGCGACTCGGTCCTCTACGACGATTTCGTCACCCACCGCGCGCAGTTCCCCATCTCATCGCTCATGACCCACGGCATCATCAAGGGCCAGGCCAACATGCTCGGCGGCGATCAGGAACAAATCGAAGACTGGCGCGATGAGGTGGTCCATTATTACTCCGTCGGCAACATGATGTATGAGCTCTATATTTCGCCCGACATCCTCTCCGGCGCCGAAATGGACGTTCTCGGCAACACTACCAAATGGGCCATGGCCAACGCGCACCCGCTGCTCGACAATTCCACCATGGTGCTGGGCGACCCGGCGCAGCGCGAGCCCTATGGCTACGTGCATTCCACTGCCGAAAAGTCCATCGTCACGCTGCGCAACCCCTTCGTGCGCCCGCGCACCGTCAAGCTCAAGCTCGACGAGCCCAACGGTTTTGCGAAGACCGAGGGCGCGCAGGTTCTGGAAGTGCAGTACCCATATCGGAGGGTTGAATCCGGCTCCGTCAAGTTCGGCGACACGGTTACCTTCGATCTCGGCAGCTACGAACAAATTGTGTTTGAGCTCCATCCGGCCGATGCGAACCAGTCCCTGGTTGAAGGAATGCGCTTCCAGGTCGAGGGCAATACCGTTCAGGTCTACGGCGACGCGCCCTCCCATGCGGATGATCTCGCCTTTTCTCCCGTCTCCTTTGGCGCTCAAGGCGCTGCCAGCGAAGCTCGCACCGCGCACCTCTCCACCACCGTCCAAGTTCCCGCCGATTACAGCGAAGCCCGCTTCGCCGTCCTACTGGAGCCCGACCAGGAAAACCGCGGCGTCAAAGCCGACGCGACGGACTCCGGCAAGCCGCTCGCGCTCACCACGGAAAACGGCAATCGCGGCGTCTGGCACTGGTTCTACGCCAACCTCGCGCCCGGCAAGCACACCATCGATCTCACCGTGCATATTCCCGCGTCTCCGGCCGGCGCGCGCATCTCTGCCTGGCTGCTGACCCGCCGTACGCTCGCCTCGAAAGAAATGCAAGCCCAGGCCATCCCAGCACCCAGCCTGTTACCCGCCGAGTCCAACATCGAGCGCGCCACCTACTCGCTCATCGAGGAGACCATCCGCTGATGAAACTGACTCGCCGCCGTTTCCTTGTAGCGCCGGCAATCTTGTTGCCGGCCACTGCCCAATCACAGTCCCACACCTTCACCTCCCGTGCCGGCCAGTTCCTTCTCGACTCCGCTCCCTTCCTCATCCGCTCTGGCGAAATGCACTACCCGCGCGTCCCGCGCCCCTACTGGCGCGACCGCATGCGCAAGATGCGCGCCATGGGCCTCAACACCCTCTGCACCTACGTCTTCTGGAACCTCCACGAGCCGCAACCCGGCCAGTTCGATTTCACCGGCAACCTCGATCTCGCCGAATACATCCGCGCCGCACAGACCGAAGGCCTCTACGTGCTCCTCCGTCCCGGCCCCTACATCTGCACCGAGTGGGATTTCGGCGGCCTGCCTTCCTGGCTGCTCCACACGCCCGATATCAAGGTGCGCAGCGCCGACCCGCGCTTCCTCTCCGCCGCCGCGCGCTATATGACACGAGTCGGCAAGGAAGTCGCCGGCCTCCAGATCCACCGCGGCGGGCCCATCCTCATGGTGCAGGTGGAGAACGAATACGGCTCCTTCGGCAATGACAAGGAGTATCTCGGCGCCGTCCGCCACATGATCCAGGATGCCGGCTTCGATGGCCAGCTCTATACTTCCGACGGCTCCGCCAAATCCAATCTCGCCGGCGGCACACTCGAGGGCGTGCTCTCCGTCATCAACTTCGGCGACGGCAGCAACCTTGAGGGTGAGTTCTCGAACTTCGCCGCTTTCCGCCAGAACGTCCCGCGCATGTGCGGCGAATATTGGTATGGCTGGTTCGACCATTGGGGCGAGAACCACCACACCTCGAAGGCCAAGCCGGGCGCCGATGGCCTGGAGTGGATGCTCTCGCACGGCATTTCCTGCAACCTTTATATGGCGCACGGCGGCACCACCTTCGGTTTCATGAGCGGCGCTAACGGCGGCCACGTCTACGAGCCCGACACTTCCGCCTACGATTACGATGCCCCCATCGACGAAGCCGGCCGGCCCACCGAAAAGTTCCGGGCGATTCGCGACGTCATCGCGAAGCACCTCCCCGCGGGCGAAAAGCTGCCCGAGCTTCCCGCGGCGCTCCCCATGATCTCGATCCCGCGCTTCCATCTCACCGAGTCCGCGCCGCTCACCGCGCGCCTGCCCAAGCCGGCGCCCTCCGAAAAGCCGCTCACCATGGAAGCCATCGGACAGGACTACGGCTTCATCCTGTACCGCTACAAGCCCGCGCGCGCCGCCAAGGGAACCCTCGAAATCACCGAGGCCCGCGATTATGCCGTCATCAGCCAGGGCGAAAAGCGCCTCGGCGTGCTCGACCGCCGCCTGCGCCAGACCAAACTCGACGTGGAGCTGAACGCCGGCGTACCCCTCGATATCCTGGTCGAAAACATGGGCCGCATCAACTTCGGCCCGCAGTTGGTGTCCGACCGCAAAGGCATCACCGAAAAGGTCACGCTGAATGGCGACCAGCTCACGGCCTGGGAAATCTATCCGCTGCCCATCGCCGATCCCGCACGCTGGCCGTTCTCCACCAGACCCGCCGCCGGCCCGGCGCTGCATCGCGGCACATTCCGCTTGTCGGCAACCGGCGACACCTTCCTGGATATGCGCGGATGGGGCAAAGGCATTGTCTGGATCAACGGTCACAACCTCGGCCGCTACTGGCGCATCGGCCCGCAGCAAAGCCTCTTCGTGCCCGCACCGTGGCTCAAGCGAGGCGCGAACCAGATCATCGTCCTCGATCTCGAAGAGGGCGGCCCGCGTTCCATTCAATCCGCCACCGATCCCGTCTATGAAACGCCGGCGGGTTGAGGAATGGTGCGATATAATCTCCGGCATGACTTGGATCGTTCGAATCTCCTGCGCCGCTATGCTCGTCGCCGGCGCAGCTTCCGCACAGGTAGTTCCCGCCGGCTGGCAGGTCGTGAAGGATCTTAAGAACCTTTGCCAGATCGCGGTGCCGGCCGACTGGACTCCCGACAAGCTGGTGAAGAGCTTCGTGACTGCGGCCGACAAGAAGGCCAACGCCGTCATCCACGCTTTGCCGCCGAACGCCAACTACGCCCAATCCATGGCCACCGCCAAGCAGATGATGATACCGACCAAAGTGTACGAAGATACCCCCTTACGCACTTGGTTCGCGATAGCGCGCGGCAACGGCAAGCCGGGAACCTCCTGGTACGTGGCCACCGGCGGCCCGCAGATCTGCACCGCCCAAATCGATTTCGACGATCCGGCCTTCGAAGCGACGGCCAAGAAGATCGGGGACACCATCGGCAAAGCCAAGTAACGCCCTGTCTCCACGAAAGTGGGGCAGGCGCTTCCGCCTGCCAACCCTTAGCCGAGCCGCGACCGTGAGGGAGCGTTGTGCCACCAAGTTGCGCACCCATGCGAGCCGCGACCACCAAAGTGGGGCAGGCGCTTCCGCCTGCCAACCCTCAGCCGAGCCGCGACCGTGAGGGAGCGTCGCCCCACCAAGTTGCGCACCCATGCGAGCCGCGACCGTGAGGCAGCGGTGTGCGTCCGCCCCGCCCCACGTTATAATCATCCTCGGATGGACGTTTTCGAAGAGCTCGTGCGCCTGCGTAACCTGGGGCAGAAGTGCGCGCTGGCCACCATTGTGGAAGTGCGCGGATCCATCCCCAGTTACGAGAGCGCCAAACTGCTGGTGCGCGAGGACGGCTCCATGACCGGCACCATCGGCGGCGGCTGTGTGGAAGCTGAAGTCTGGAATGCCGCGCGGGAAGTCCTCGAGACCGAAAAGCCCAAGCGCCTCAGCTTCAACCTGGGACAGGACGCGGCCTACGACAACGGCCTGATCTGCGGCGGACAATTGGAGGTTTTCGTGGAAGCCGTGCTCCCCGTGCCCCACGCCTTTATTTTCGGCGGCGGCCACATTTCCAAGAGTCTTTCCAAAATCGCCACCCTGGCCGGCTTTACCACGGTGGTGGTGGATGACCGCGAGAGCTTCGCCAACCGCGAGCGGTTTCCGGAAGCCGGCGCAGTCCACTCTGGCGAGTACGAAGAGATCTTCCCGCGCCTCGGCATCAATGAAACCAGCTATCTGATCATCGTGACGCGCGGACATCGCGACGACATGCGCGTCCTGCGGCTGGCCGCCGCGACGCCGGCGCGCTACATCGCCATGATCGGCAGCCGCCGCAAAGTGCTCAACGTGGTTCGTGAACTGGAGAAGGACGGCGTATCGCGCGAGGCCTTGGAGAAGATCCATGCGCCCATGGGCCTGGATATCGGCGCGATTTCGCCGGAAGAGATCGCCGTCTCGGTCACCGCCGAAATGATCGCGGTGCGGCGCAACGCGGCCTCCAACTGGCGCTCGCTCTCGATGTCGGTGATGGCCGAATCGGCGCGGCCCACGCTGGCGAAGTGACCGCCGGGCTGATTCTGGCCGCTGGCGAATCGCGCCGCATGGGCTCACCGAAGGCGCTGTTGCCATACCGCCAAACTACTTTTCTGGATGCGCTGTGCCGGTTGTTGGCGGCGCAATGCTCGCCGGTCATCGTCGTGCTGGGCGCATCCGCCGATGAGATTCGCGCCCGTTCAGCCGGCCCCGCAACCTTCGTGGTGAATGCCGATTACCAGTCCGGCCAGACCACTTCCATGCAATGCGGATTGCGCGCGGTGCCGCCCGATGCCGAGGGCGTGCTCTTCACGCTGGTGGATCATCCGGCGGTAACGCCCGAAACCGTCGCTCGCCTGCTGTCGGCTCCGTTCCCGCTGCTGCGCGTGCCGCGTTACCAGGGCCGCCGCGGCCATCCCATCTGGTTCTCCCGCGAATTGATTCCCGAGTTTTTGGCGCTGGGAAATGACGGCGCGGCGCGCGATGTGGTCCACCGCCACCGCGATCGGACCGGGTTCCTGGATTTGGACGATCCCGGCATCGTGGCCGATATCGACGACCCCGCGGCTTACCGCGCGCTCATGGGAGCCGGCATATGAGAATCCGTCCACGCACCGTCTTCCGGCTGCTGGGCGCGCTGGTGGTGTTGCTGCTGGTGGTGGGCTTCGGCGCGCCCTACCTGAACGCCGACCAATACGCCGCGCGGCTGCGCAATTCGCTGTCGCGCGCCTTGGGCCGCGAAGTGGACTTGCCTGAGGGCGTGAAGTTCAACCTTTTTAAAGGCCCGGGCTTTTCGGCGGACAATGTGGTGATTCACGAAGACCCGGCCATCGGGATGGAGCCAATCGCCTACGTGAAGTCCGTGAAAGTGCGGCCCAGCATCTGGTCCCTGCTAGGTGGCAAGTTCGTGGTGGCATCCATTCGCCTCGAAGGCGCCACCATCAATCTCACCAAGACGGGCGCGGCATCGGACGCCGGCCGCTGGAATTTCCTCTCGTTCGTCAACCGATCGGTGATGAGCGCTGTGCCGGCCATTCACGTGCGCGACGGCCGCATCCATTTCAATTTCGGCGATACCAAATCGGTCTTCTATCTGACGGAAACCGACTTCGATCTTTCGCCGCCGGGATCGCTGGGCAAAGGCTGGAGTATATCTTGCTCGGCCAAGCCCGCGCGCGCGGACCGGCCGGCGCAGGGCCTCGGCTCGTTCACCTTGAAGGGCCGGTGGTTCGTCTCACCGGAGCGCGTGGATCTCGACCTGGTGCTCGACCACACCGGCCTCGACGAGATCACGGCGCTCTTGCGGGGCCAATCGGGCGCTGTGCACGGAACGGTTTCGTCGCGGCTGCACCTGGGCGGCCCCATCGACAACATCGGCATCACCGGCCGCTTGGACGTGGAAGACGTGCACCGCTGGGACCTGCTGCCCATGGGAGGCCACGGCTGGCCCTTCGCTATCCGCGGGCGCCTGGACCTGGTCGCGCAACAACTGGACCTGCAATCGAACTCGCCGGGCAATGCGCCCCTGCCCTTGTGGATACGCTTCCGCGCCGCCGACTACCTGGCGCAACCGCGTTGGGCGGTGACCGCCAACTGGAATCGCTTCCCGGTGGGGCCGATTCTGGAGCTGGCCCGGCACATGGGCACAGCCTTGCCGCCCAAGCTGCAACTCGCCGGCGTGATGGATGGCGCCATCGGCTATTCGGGGCAGGGAGGTGTGCAAGGCACCGTGGCTTTTCAGGATGCCTCGCTGACCATTCCGGATTCGCCGGCCGTGCGATTCGAGCACGCCGCCCTGGTCTTCGACGGAGATCACGTGCGGCTGTCGCCCGCCGTGGCGCGCATGGCGGATGAGGACGCGGTCGAGATCGAGGCCGATTACGCCATGGGCTCCGGCACGCTCGATGTCTCCATCTCAACCGAGGCCATGAAGGTGGCCTCGTTGCGCGCGCAGGCGGCCGTGCCGTGGCTCGAGCAGGTGCGCAGCGGCCAGTGGAGCGGCCAGTTGCGCTACCATCGCGAGGCCGGGCAGGCGGGATGGAACGGCCACCTGGAATTGAAAGACGCGGAAGTTCCTATCCCCGGGTTGGCCGATCCGCTCCAAGTGGCGTCGGCGCGCGGGCAGATCGACGGCGCGCGCGTGGCCCTCGATCACATTGACGCGCAGGCCGGCAAGCTGGCCTTCACCGGATCCTATTCCTATGAGCCCGGCGCGGCGCGGCCCCACCACCTGCGCATGCACGCCGGCAGTCTGGATGCGGCCGATCTCGAAGCCGAGCTGCGGCCCACGCTCTCCCGCAGCAACGGCATCATCGCCCGCGCCCTGGGCCGCTCCAGCGTGCCCGGCTGGCTGGAACAGCGAGAAGTGGACGGCAACATTCAAGTGGACGATTTCCTCCTCGCAGGCGCGCACCTGGAGGACGTGCGCGCGCGGCTGCTGTGGGATGTGGCGCGCGTCTCGCTCGACGGCTTGCAGGCCAAGCTCGACCGCGCGGTCATCGCCGGCAGCCTGAGCGTGAATCTGCGTGGAGCGCGCCCCATTTATAAACTGACCGGCAGCGTGAAGGGTCTCAATTGGCAATCGGGAAAACTGGATGGACAGGGCACGTTGGAAACTTCCGGCGCCGGTCTTCAGTTGCTGACCAATCTCACTTCGGAAGGCGTCTTCACGGCCGGCGGGTTGGATTTCGGCGGATTGAATGGGCGAAGCCTTTCGGGCAGTTACTCCATGGCATGGTCTGCCATCGCGCCGCGGCTGCGCCTGACCGGGCTGACGCTGCGCACCGAAGACGACACCTACACCGGCCGTGGCGCCACGCAGGACGACGGCCGGATGCTCCTCGTGCTGACCAGCGGTGCGAAGGAACTGCGCGTCAGCGGCCCGCTCGACAAGCTGCGGGTCGAGTAGGTGGGACAGGCCATCGTTTTTTGTGGCCTGTCAATCGCTCGCCAACGCACGCCTGCCTGACAGACGACAAAACCCGATCGTCTGTCCCACTCGGCGCCTACCCCTTCTTTCTCCAGCGCTCTTCGATCATCTCCTGCAATTCCGCGATGCGATGGCGCAGCTTCCGCTCCTTCTGCGAAATCTGGAAGAGGTAGCCGAAGATCACCAGCCAGCCGATGCCGTAAGCGTAAAAGAGCCAGTTCAAGTTTTCCATACGTCAGTCCCTCCTCAAGTCGTCCAGCTCATGCGCGCGCCGTGTCAGGTCTTCGGCCGCGCGCTCCAACCGTGCCACGCGGCGCCGCACCAGCAGGATCGACCACCACACCATCAGCATCGTGGCCATGCCGAAAAACAGCGTCGTCGACATGTCACCCGCCAGACCGGAGCCCTCGCCCCCACCGATCACCGGCGAGGGGTGCTGCGTCCGGAATATCCGGTTGGACATGTAGATCAGCGGCACATCCGCCATTCCCAAAATGCAGATGACGGCGCATACCGTCGCGCGGGCTTCCACCGGCGCGGCCCGGCGAATCACCAGGTAAGCCGCATAGATGAAGAGCAGCAGGAAGGCGGAAGTGAGCTTCGCATCCCAGGTCCACCAGATGCCCCACACGCGCTTGGCCCAGATGGAGCCCATCGCGATGTTGACGATCTCGAAGACCACCACCGTCTCATTGGCAGCCAGCGACAGGTCGTCGTACTTGCTGTCGTGTTTGACTAGGTAGAGGATGGCGGCGATGCCGCCCACGAAGCAGGCCACGAAAGACGCCATCGCCGCCGGCACGTGGAAGTAGAAGATCCGCTGGATGATCCCCATGGTTCGCTCGGTGGAGACCCACATAAAGATCAGGTACAGCATGACCAGCAACATGGCTGCGGTGAGGCCCAGCATCCACGCCGGCACCGCGGGCCGGTTGTCTATGAGCGTCGAATCGGCGATTCCGTTACTCATCGATCTCCTCTCTTCCTTATTGCAAAGCTTCGTATGGCGCCCGTCAATCTGACATCCTAATCCAGCAGGGTGCGGACACGCCCCAGAACTTCTTCGACCAGGTCGATGGGCAAAGTCTCCACCCACCGGCCTGCGCGTATCTTGTAGTCTATGGTGCGCGCCTGGTGACACAGGACCACGCCCTGGGTCTGAGTTCCGGCGCCGCTGAGGGAAACCGCGAAGCCGCTAGTTCTGGCGAACTGTCCGCCTTGTGTAATCGGGCAGCCGAGAACCAACCCGATCCGATTGAACTCGGCCACCGACAAAACCAGCACCGGCCGCTTTCCCTGTTGCTCGTGTCCTCTTGTTGGCTCCAGGTCGATCAGGAGGACGTCGCCCCTTTCCGGCACTCCCTTCTTCAGAGCGCCTCCTTCCCGGCGGGTCCACCGCTCAGCCAATCGCGGTCGCGCCGCCGATTGAACAGATGGGTTTTCCGCGTATTGGCCAGAAGCTCGCTCAGCGTGTATTGGGGCCTTTTCTTAGGTTTCACCACCACGCAGCCCTGCCTGACGCTGATCTGCACCTGCGATCCCGCCCGAAGGTCGACCAGGCCCAGAATCTTTTTCGGGACCGCCACGATCACCGATCCGCCCAAATTACGCAGCGTTGCTGTCGGCATAGAGCACCGAACCTCCAGTTATGGATAAGTATAACACGGGCGTGCCGGCGGCTACTGCAAAGCCTCGTTGAGCACCCGCGCCAGGCGCACGCCGGCCTTTTCGATCTGTTGCTTCACCAGCGGGTCGGCCTTCTTTTCGTACTTGGCATCGATGCTGACCTGGTCTCCGGCAGCCACCTTAGGCAGGCGGCCGTAGGTGATCTTCTGGGCGGCTTTGTGCGATTCCTCGGCCCAATCGCTCACCGAGCCCTTGGCCCACGACTTCTCGTGTTTAGCAGCGTCGTGAGCATACACGGGGAGCAGATCGTCTTCCTTGCCCATGAGGCCCAGCAATCCGCTGTCCCACACGCTGTGTAGATTCGACGGGCGGCCGGAGAACTGCACATGCACGTCGTTGCCGCCCTTATCCTTGTTGTCGGAACAGTGCAGGGGCTGGTGCATGTCGCCCACAAAGTGGATCAGGAACATCAGGGCTTCGCGCCGCTGCACGCCTTGGACAGCGGGGTCGCGCAGTTGCTTCCGGAATTCTTCGATCTTGGCGATCACACAGTCGCCCTTGTCGCAATCGCGCGCCATGTCGAGGTGCGGCTGGTCGATGGGAATATCGACGTAGTGCCACGGCGCGGTCTCGCGGCGCTGGTTGCGGACCTGGTCGGCCCAACTGGCAACCGACTGGATGGTCACGCCGGACCCCAGGATTTCGGTCACCCGCACCCGCGCCGCGGGCGTCAATTCATCCCAGGCGATGCGCGCCACCAGGCTGTGGCCTTCACCTCCCCACCCGAAAGCGGACACACATCCGCACAGCAGAATCGCCGCGAACTTGCGCATAAGATCTGAGCGTATCACGAAGCGGATCGCCGGCTATTCGCGGCAGATACCGCGCCGGCTGCCGCGGATGAAACTCACCAGGTGGAGCGTTTCGGGAGTCGGAATCTCGGCTTCGATGCGCGTGAGCGCCTCTTCCAGTTTGAGGCTGGAGCGGTACAAAAGCTGGTAGGCGCGCTTGAGGATGCTGACGTCGGGAGCCTTGAGACCGGCGCGCTTCAGCCCCATCAGGTTGAGTCCCTTGGCGCCGATCTGGAAGCCGGCGAAAGTGAAAAACGGCGGTGCGTCCAGGTTCACGCGCGTGTTGCCGCTCACCATGGCGAGGCGTCCGATCCTGGAGAACTGATGCACCAGCACGCCGCCGGAAAGGAAGGCCTGATCTTCCACTTCGACGTAGCCGCCCAGCAACACGCAACTGGCGATCACGGTCTGGTTACCGATCTTGCAATTGTGGGCGATGTGGCCGGAGGTCATGATGAAGTTGCCGTCGCCGATTTCGGTGGCGGATTCCGCCGGCGTGCCGCGCGAGATGGTGAAGTGTTCGCGGATCTGGTTGTGGTTGCCGATGCGCAGGTAGCTGCGCGCGCCGTCGAAGTTCTTGTCCAGGGGCTCGGTCGCGAGCACGGTGCCGGCTGAGATTTGGTTGTCGTGCCCGAGGGTGGTCCACCGCTTCACATAGACATACGGTTCCAGCACGCAAGCGGCGCCGATGACGACGTCTTCTTCAATGACGCAGAACTCGCCGATGCGGACGCCCGCCCCGATGACGGCGTCGGGATGAACGCGAGCGGTCGGCGCGACTTGGGCGGAGGGATCGATGGGCATGAGGGTGCTCGGCGTCGCTTAAATCTTAGCCGATTTCAGAAACGTCCTGGGCTGCCGCAGTTGAGCCAACTCCGTGAAGACCAACTGGTAGCGCCGGCG
>PMTR01000067.1 GCA_003167255.1 Bryobacterales bacterium | reverse complement strand
GAATTGTTGATCTGGTGGCTGATCAGGTAGCCGGCCGCGGTGATGGGCCCGCTGATGGAACTGGCCGGCGGCGGTAGCAGCCCGGGGATCTTCACGAACGGCCCGTCGAATCCATCTTGAATCCGGTCGTACTGCACACCCATCTGCATGGCCAGCGTCCAGCCGGTGATGTCGTAAGGAGGATTGGGCGGGCCGCCGGGATAGCGAAAGTCGTTGGGGTGGTCCTGCGGCTCGAACATGTCCATGACGTGCGGGCGGAAGGACTGCGCGGTCTTCACCACGTATGAGCCGGCCGGGTAATTCTTTCCGGCCACCTGGAACGCGGCGCTGGCTTTGAGACATGTGATGCCGGTCTTGAGCAGCGCGTTCATGAATTCGGTGGCGTTGGCAAAATCGGGCTGGTCGGAGGAAATGATGTAGCCGCGGGGATCGCGCAACTTGGGATCGTGCAGCACGGAGTTGTAGAGATCCATGGAGACGCCACCGCCGCCGCGTCCGCCGCCGCCGCCGAAGCCGGGCGTGTCGCCGCCCACCAGATCGCCGCCAGCCGGAACCGCCGCGCCGCCGCGCGCTCCGCGTCCGCCGGCTTGCGGATTGGCCGCCGCGGCCGCCGCTTCGAGGGCGTCGATGCGCTTGGGCGTTACGGTCCAGTTATCCTTGCTGCCGCGCTCGATCGAGTTCATTCCCATGCGCCAGATGTTGAAGAGCCAGGTCTCGCGGTAGCGCGATGCCAGATCGAGGATCGCGCGGTTGTTGGTGATTTCGTAATCGATCGACTGGCGGTAATGCCACGGGCCGGGCGTGATCGGCATGGGCCAATCGCCTTGCGGCAACTGCTTGCCGGGAACCACGGGGATAGTCATGGGGGTGGGGCTGCCGATGATTTCGGTGAGGATGCCGATCATGTTGTGGAAGTAGGTGACCGTGCGCAGCCCGCCATTCCACCAGGTGGAATAGCTGGAGCCGCTGCGCATGGCGCTGCCGCCCTTGCCTTCCGCCACCAGGCGGCTGTGCATGGCCGTGCCCACCAGTTCGATTCCCAGCGGCACCAGCGGATCGAAATTGTAATTGAAGGGATCGCGGAACGGCGGCATAAAAATGACCGCGCCGGCCGGGCCCGTCTGGTGGTGGTTGTACATGATTTGCGGGAACCACTCGAGGAACAGTTGGTGGTTCATGTTGGTGGTTTCCTTCATGTTGGACATGTAGAAATCGCGGTTGTCGTCGTGGCCTACGTACTTGGCGTAGAGCCGGGGCAGGTTGCCCATGTTGCGGCGCGACTGCTCCCGCAAGGGCGCGGTGGGGTTTTCGACGCCGCGCATGTACCAGTTGGCGATGAGCTCCTGGCCGTCGGGGTTGGCCTGCACGCACAGCACGATGACGTCGTTGAGGAATCGCATGGTTTCGGGATCGGTGCGGCTCACCATCTGGTAGACCCATTCCATAAGCTGCTGTGAGCCCACCGATTCGCTGGCGTGCAGGCCGCCATCGATCCACACCACGGCCTTGCCCTCGGCCGCCAGTTGATGGGCCTGCTCTTCGGTGAGGCCCTCGGCATGGGCCAGGCGCGCCGAGATGTCGCGGTAATGTTCCAGGTTCTTCATGTTGGCGGGCGACGAGATGATGGCCATGTACTGATCGCGGCCTTCTTCGGTCTTGCCGATGCTGACCAGCTTCATGCGGTCGCTCTCGGTGGCCAGCTTTTTCCAGTAGGCTTCCAGTTCGGTGTAGTTGGCGACCATGTAGTCGTCGCCGATGTTGAAGCCAAGCTGCTCTTTGGGAGTGGTGATCTTGGGGGCGGTTTGCGCGATGAGGGAAATCGCCGAAAACGCGGCCACTAGGAGGAGGGTCGAGGGATACCGTCGAGACGTCATGGGTGCCAGTTTACTACGTGGCAGCTCGGGCGGTGGAACAGACCATCGCCTTGTGTGGCCTGTCAAGCGGCGGTTCTTCGGCGAGTCAAGACAGACGACGAAGAGCGATCGTCTGTTCCACCGATACTTGTGGTACGCTTTCCTTTCACATGAACGGATACCTGGCCAAAGGCTCCGTGGTGGCTGCGCTCGGCGGACTGCTGTTCGGATTCGATACGGCGGTGATTGCCGGCGCCACCGAGGCTCTGAAGGCGCAATACTCGCTGACGCCGGCGGCGCTGGGGCTGACGGTTTCGGCCGCGCTCTTCGGCACCATCATCGGCGCGATGTTCGGCGGCGTTCCAGGCGACCGGTACGGGCGCCGCGGCAGCCTGCGCATCACCGCCATCCTTTATTTGATTTCCGCGTTGGGCTGCGCGTTCGCCTTCGACTGGTATTCGTTCGTGGGGGCGCGCTTCATCGGCGGGTTGGGGATCGGCGCTTCCTCCGTGCTGGGACCCATGTACATCGCCGAAATCGCTCCGCCCAAATTGCGCGGCCGGCTGGTGGGCTTCTTCCAATTCAATATTGTGTTTGGAATCCTGCTGGCTTACTTCTCGAATTACGAAATCGGCACGATGGGATTCGGCGACGCCGAATGGCGCTGGAAGATGGGCATCGCGGCGCTTCCCGCGCTGCTGTTTTTCGTGCTGCTCTTCGCCATTCCGGAGAGCCCGCGCTGGCTGGCCAAGAAGGGCCGCGTAGGCGAGGCCGAGGACGTGCTCATGAGCTCCGGCGATCCGAACTACCGGCACGACCTGGCGGAGATCGTGAAATCGGTGGACGAAAAGCACGGGTCCGCGGACGAATCGCTCTTCCAGCGCAAGTACTACCTGCCGATTTTCCTGGCCGTCTCCATCGCCTTTTTCAACCAGTTCACGGGCATCAACGCGATTCTCTACTACACCAACTTCATCTTCACCAGGGCCGGTTTCACCAAGGTTTCGGCCGATCTGCAAACGGTGGCGATTGGCGCGACCAACCTGCTGTTTACGATCGTGGCGATGACCGTGATCGACCGCATCGGCCGCAAGAAGCTGCTGCTGATCGGCTCCGTGGGGATGGCCGTGGCGCTCGCGGGGGTGGCCGCGGTGTTCCTCAGCGGGACGCACCAGAATCTGCTGGTGTGGTGCCTGGTGGGCTTCATCGCCTTCTTCGCTTTCTCGCAGGGCGCGGTGATCTGGGTCTACCTCAGCGAAATTTTCCCCACGCGCGTGCGGGCCAAGGGGCAGAGCCTGGGCAGCTTCACCCACTGGATCGTCAACGCCGGGATTACGTTCCTCTTCCCGGTGCTGGCGGAATCTTCGGGAGGCCTCCCGTTCGTGTTTTTCGCTTTGATGATGGTGGTGCAGTTCTTCGTGGTGCTGGCCGTCTTCCCCGAAACCAAGGGTTATTCGCTTGAAGAGATGCAACGGAAGCTCGGAATCGAATGACCATCGGGGTGGATGTCGGCGGCACCAAAGTGGCCGCCGCGCTGGTGAGCGCGAGCGGGGAAGTTTCGCACAAGACGCGCGTGCCGATGGTTTCGACCGGCGACGCCGCCACGGGATTCGCCGCGGTGCGCGCGTCGATCGACGGCATCTTCGAGCGAGTGCCGGAAGCGCGCGGCGCGGTGACGGGCATCGGAATCTGCGCGCCCGGGCCGCTCGATCCGCGCGCCGGGGTGGTGCTGAATCCGCCGAATTTGCCGTGCTGGCGCAATTTTCCGCTGGCCGCGGAAATCGAAAAGGTCTACGGTGTAAGAGCGCTGGTGGATAACGATGCCAACGCGGCCGGGCTGGCCGAAGCCATCTGGGGCGCCGGCGTGGGATACCACAACGTCTTCTTTGCGATCTTGGGCACGGGAATCGGCACCGGCATCGTGTTCGACCGGAAGATCTATCACGGCCGCACCGGTAGCGCGGCCGAAGGCGGTCACATGACCATCGACTACCGCGGCCCGCGCTGCGGGTGCGGCAAGCTGGGCTGCATCGAGGCGTTGGCTTCCGGCCCCAATATCGCGCGTCGCGCGCAGGCGAAGCTGGCCGCGGGTGACGCGTCGCGCATCCGCGAGCTGGCCGGCAGCGTGGAAGCGGTCCGGACCGAGCACATCGGCCAGGCATTCCACGAAGGCGACGCGATCGCGCGCGAAGTGCTGGCCGAGACGGCCATGCTGTTGACGGTGTGGCTGGGGAACATCGTGGACGTGCTGGAGCCGGACGTGATGGTATTCGGCGGCGGCGTGGCGGAGCTGATGAGTTCGTTTTTTGGGAGCATGCGCGCCGGTCTGGAGCAGTGGTCCATCAACCAGCGCGCCGGCGAGATTCCGATGGTGCTGGCGCGGTACGGCAACGAAGCGGGGATTGCGGGCGCCGCGGCACTGTGCCGGTGAAAATGTAGGAATGGTAGGCCCGGCTGGACTCGAACCAGCGACCCTCAGCTTAGAAGGCTGATGCTCTATCCACCTGAGCTACGGGCCCACGACACCAATGGCTTAGCGGACTTCGCGAACGGCCATTTGGTACCAGTGTAGCTTAGCTCTTGAACGTACACTGGCGAAGACCTGGCCAGCGCTCTTTGATCCGCACGGAAATTTACCGTGTACCCTAAAGGCATGAGCGAGAAGCCTCGTGCCGTCGAGCAAACCGAAATCATCCGCCTGTCGGTTGAGGACCAACGGCAAATTGCCGAGGCGATCCTCAACCCTCCGGAGCCGGCTCCGGCTCTCCACAAGGCCTTACAGAAATATCGTGATCTGTTCGGAGCCGAATGACGGCTTTGCCATTTCGTGTCGAGCCATTCCGCCAAGACCGAAGCGCAGCATCTTGATTCGTAAGGTTGGCCACTGAATCTCGCGACGAAAATCGGTATGAGCCAAGAGCTCTGGGGCTGGTCTAAACCCGGGAAAGCAGATGAGGGCGATTTGAAGCCCTGTTTCATGGCCGGAATGCAGTCGGTGTCGTTCGTGGCGAGCGCAATCACCTCACGAAGCGATTTGCAGCGAGGTTTGCGACGTCGATGCCGATACGCATATCAACACCCTTACTATTCACAATGAGGGTAGAAATCTGAATCCGTGAGTGGCTGGCCCGGGGTGTAGAGAAATTCTCGTGGGGTTTAGGACGAAGCCGCGAAACTTCAGGATGCCCAGACGAATCGAAAACAGGTCCCTATATGACGGGCTGGCGAGAGTCTATACTACCTGCAACGGATTCTCGGGCACCCGTCCATCACAACTACGGAGCGGTACTTGCGGAGCCTCGGGATTGAAGATTTGCAACAGGTGCGCGGTGGGCTATCATTGCTGACAAGCAGGTAATCTATGGGAAGAGGCCGGATTGCGGACAAGCTCGGCGACGAATTTGCTAAAGGCATCGAATGCGAAGCCCAAGTTGTTTATGTGCTAGTAGAGATCAGAAAGTTGCTTGAGATTACTCACCGGGCAACGGACTATCCGGCCTTGGTATTTCATTGCGATTGGGCAGTTCATTCCAAAATGAACAGGGCTGGAGCCTTAGCTATTCTTCAACGCTTCGATAATTACTGCGAGAAGGCCATTACGCTTGACCCTCTTAAGGCTGCCGCAGCCCTTGACACTGAGATTGGAGACATTATCGGCGGAGAAAAGTTTCAGACAGAGCTAAAAGCGTTTCTTAAGTCGGTTCACGTCGATATCCAAATGGATCTCCAGGGATGGTTCCAATTTCTGAAGCTATATTCGCGCATCATCATGGATACTCCCTTAACGATAAAGAAGGAACACCCGAGTTCAAAGCTAGGGTCGGCTATCAGCATTAAACATCTAATATTACAACGTTAAGTATTGACA
>PMTR01000043.1 GCA_003167255.1 Bryobacterales bacterium | reverse complement strand
TGCGGGGCGGCCAATCCTGGCCGCAGCCGCCTTTCCAGGCGGCTCTCTCCCGCTGTACGGCTGTCTATCTGTTTCTTGGACGCTGCGCTCGGTCCAAAGCCTGAAGCCCCATCGCGCCGGGTTTCCCGGGGCGGACTACAGCCGCCAAACAAGATTCCCCACCAGCGACACCAGTAAAACAATCGGCAGAATCAAGGCTTTTCGCGGCGCCCGCGACACCAGCATCGTCACAATCATGCTCAGCAAAAACACACCGATTACCGCCGCCAGTCCATACACACACGAGGGCGCCCGCACCATCAGCGCCGCCGGATAAAGTGACAGCAACCCGAAAGCGATGTGTCCGCGGAAAGCGCCGCGCGGCCTGCGATCGGCCACTTCTTCGATCGGCGCCCAATCTGCCAGCCGCTGGCGCATCTCCGCATATCCGCTCGCCACCGACGGCACCCAGATGGACTTGTGCGGATCGCTCGTCTGAATGGCCATCCCCATTCCGATCGTCTCCAGAATCTTCGTGACCTCGTCCCTCCGCACCGCCACAGCCAGGCTGCCGTCTTCCACCTGCCGAATACCGTCCTCGCCGAGCATCAGTTCCCAACTACGCCAATGGTCCTTGAACTTGCCCAAACCACGAATCGGGAGCACTGCGAAGAGGAACGCCATGACCGCGTACATCCAGCACAAGTCGCGGGCGCCGGCCTTTCCGATCCATCCAACCAGTGCGCCGATCGCCAGCCAAAGAAAGGCCATCGGACCTTCCCAAAGATGAGTCCGCTTCGCCATCTCGGAGACCGCCTCTTCGGACATGCGATACCCGCTAACCGGTGCGGTAGCGGTCCGCGGACGCCGCCAGTACTCGCGCGGCACGGACACGATCGCGTCCCCCAGAAGATCCACCCACAACTTCAGCCTGCCGAAGAAGCCGGTCTCCGCACGCAAACGGTCGTGGAACAACCGCTCCATGGCTTCGCCGTACTCGTCGCGGAAACGGCGCGGGTACAGATTCAGCAACACTCCGAAGATGATTTCAGACATGCGCGCCCCTGAAAATGCGCTTGGCCCTGGCCGCGCGCAGCATCCCGGCGAGCCGTTCCGCTTCCCTCGCCGCCAGTTTTCGCCCGGCGCCAGTCAGCCGGTAATACCGTCTTCGTACGTCTTCCGCCCGCTCATCCAGTTCTTCGATCAGCTTCTCTTCGAGCAGCGTCTTGATCGAGCCGTAAAGCGTCCCCGGCCCCAGCCTCACCTTGCCGTCGGTCTGTCCGGCCACCGCGCGCATGATGCCGTATCCGTGCAGGTCTTCGCCGGCCAAAGCCAAAAGAATGTGAAAGGCCGCGGTGGGCAAAGGGTCGAGCTTTCGTCTGGGCATATAATCGTACAACGTTATATCGTTTAACGATTATTGGCCAACTCGAAGCCGAAGTCAAGACCATCCGGGCCAGAGGGCGCGACATAAAAGTGGACGGCAAGCGATTTCCCGGGCGAATCAGGCAATTCCGAACGTACTCCTACTCAGCACGGAACCGCGAGCGTCAGCGAGCGGCCTCTCGCAACAGGCCGCACAGCCGCTCGCTAGCGCTCGCGGTTCCGTGCCGGGGGCCGCTCGACTCGGGAATCCTCCAGCGGGCCGGAGTCATCTGCTAAGCTGATCCTCGANNGCGGTGCCGCCTGCCCAGCCCGTTGACGGGCGATTTCTTCACAGCTTCTCAGCGAGCGGCCACGTCTGCAGGTGTTCCAGCGCGCCTTGCGCCAACGTAATTGCGCCTTCCGGCAGGTTCTCGACAAGCTCGTGAAGTCGCGCGCGGTCAAGCATGGCTCGATTGTACGCCGGTACGTGGTGGCTGCAAGCCCTCTCTGCCACGCTTCGTCAGCGCTCGGGATAGTGCGGCTGCGTGATCGTGACTACCCCGAACTGGGGGCTGTAGCCTCTTTAGAGCCTGTCAGCAAATAACCACCCCATCTGGTGTTGATTCCTGACAAGCCCTTAGATTAGTCCAGCCTTCGCACCAGGGTGGCCGTGCCCGAAATCAAACCCAACTCCGCTCCCATCCGGTGCGCCTCCCACGTCACTTCGAGCACGCCACTCTCCAGCAACCGCATCGTAACCTCGCCCTTGGCCCCGCCAGTGCCGGTCCACGGCAGCTTGGCCTCGTCGTTCGATCCCCGGCCTTCGAATTCAAATGCCACCGTAGGGGAAATCGCTTTGTCCGCCACGCGATAACGGGCGCGATAGCGGCCGCGTAGCACGCCCGCGTCTTCCATCATACGCAGCTCGATGTACTCCGGCGGATACAACCCGGCACTCTTCGTATCGGGCGTCGGCACGAACAGCCAACTGCCGGCCATCGAGGGACTGGCCGGTCGAGGCCACAGTGCCGCTACCGGGTTCGCGGCCGGAGCCGCCGTCGCACGGACCGGCGCCGGTTCCTCGAATACCGGTTCCGGCACGGAACGTCCGCCCGCCGGCCCGCGAGCCTGCGCCGGCGCGTGATCCGCCGGCACATCCTCCAGTCCCGAATCGTCTCCACCGGAGTCCCTTACTGGTCGCTCGTGCGCGTGCGCCCTCGGTGCTCTCGGTTTCGGCGGGGGCGCCGCCTGCTCGGCGGCGGCTTCGTGTTCGCTCGCGGTCGTGGCAGCCGGCCGGGGAGTTCGTATCAGCAAGGAAAGGACACCCGCCAGCAGCATCGCCCCCAACGCCGGCCACAGCCATTGCGGCGCCTTCCAATCCAATGATCTCGGCGGGCCGCTCAGCGCTGGCGTGCGGGAAAGTAACGCACGGTCATAGCTCTCCCGGTCCACCGCATTCGTCAGCGCCTGTAACATGCCGTTCAGGCGCTTCATTTGTAGATCCGCCAGACGCCGGCCTTGCTCGTCGCCGCAGTGGTCGGGATGGAGCAACCGGGCGAGGTGTTTGTAAGCCTGGCGAATTTCGTCGGCAGAAGCCGAATGCTCTACGCCCAGTTCTTCGTAGTAGTCCATCATAGGCTCAAGTGCGGTCGCTCGACCATGCGGCCGCGGCACCCGCCATCACGAAAAACCACGCCGCCAGAACCGGCCGCTGCTGCATCGGATAATCCACCAGCCCATGCAACAGGAAAGCTACTGCACCCAACCCATAGATCGACGGAATTGCCTTTTTGCAACAGAGCAGGGAGAAAACGGCCAGCAGCAGCAGGAAAGGCAAGCCGCCTTCCGCCGCCCATTGCGCCCAATCGTTGTGCGCCTGGTTCAGGAACAGGCCCGTATCGAGCCCGGCATAGGCCGGGTATACCGTGGGCCACGTTCCCAGCCCCGTACCGAACCACGGATGCTCCCGCACCATTTGGGCCGAGGCGCGAACCGCATCCACCCGTAGCGCTTCCGAGCTTTGCGTCTCCAGCCTGCTTTGCAGTCCCTGCCATCCGGCCACCGTCGCGGCAATCCCGGCCAGAACCGCAATCTGGACGGCAGCCGCCACCAACATCTTGCGCGAAACAAACTTTCGAACACCCGCCACCGCCACTACCGCCAGCAACTCGCCACCCGCCAGAACGAAGCCGGCTCGGGACGCCCCCGCCACCAGGGAACCGAATAGCACCGCGGCCGCCGAGCCCCACAGCACGCGGCGCCGCTGGTCCGAAAAAGCCAGATACAGCGCCACCGGCAGCAGCAGTTCGATCCAGGCCGAATACTGGCCGCGGTTGACGAACGGCCCCATTACTCCTTCGCTATAGCCGCTTGCAAAGAGCCAGAAGATTTTCCCTCCCGAGGAGTAATTCTGAACCGTCGCCTCGGCCGCCACTAACATGCCGAACAGCGCGACCGCCCTCAAGAACCAGCGGCGGGCGCCCTGGTCCGAAAACACCTCCGCAGCCAGCGCGAACACCACCAGGAACGTGAACCAGTCGAGAGCCGTGTTCCAGGTCCGCGCCGGCGCCATGCTCCGGCGAAGTAAGACTTGCAGGAACGGCCAGCAGCACGCCGCCGCGAGCGGCCAGAAGGGGACTGGAACCTGCCTCCAGCGTGCCTTCACCAGCCGCCACCCCGCCAGCAGAAAGACCCCGAGTTGAAACAGACCCCAGGCCCAGCGTTCCTCTACCCACAACGTCAAGGCGCCGAAAAACAGCAAGGCGGCGAGGCCAAGCGCCGTTCCTTTCATCGCTCCATCCCCAGCGCCACTTGTGTCACCGCCACCGTCCCAGCCAGACGCGGCAAACCCATCGGTCTCTCATAGGACAGCATCAACACCAAGACATCTGAGGGGGCCACAAAGGTCAGGTTCCCCCCGCCGCCCGTCTCGGCAGCGACACGCTGTCCGGCCAGATCGTAGATCTTCCAGCAGACGCCGTCCGGCAAGTCTACATCGACTCCCCGCAACTCCGACCGGAGCCGGTAACTGCCCCCCGGCCGCATTGCCAGATACTGCCACGCGACGCCGCACCACTCCGCCTGGCGCCCGCTGAAAGTCGCACGCAACTCACCCTTCATCCGCCGGCTGATCACGCCATCCGTATCGTTTAAGTGCCAGTCGAAAGCCTGCCCCAGCGCCCGATAAGCGAAGCGCCCGTCGGTCAGCGAAATCCCCCTCGCCGGATCCAGCTCTTCAAATGGCAACAACCGGCTCACCGACAGCCGGTTCCAGACTTCCACCGGGTGCGCCGGGCGGCCGGCCGCCAGGCTGCGGTCGCAAAATTCCAACAGGGCCGGGAGGTCCGCGGCCACGGCAGACTCGGAGAGTTGCCCGGCTAAGACCTCGGCAGCCTCCATTTGCTGGCGCCTGGAAAGGAAAACCAAGTACTGCCGCGCGATCTCCGGGCGCCTCGAAAGTGCGTGCGCTCGCAGCCACTCTGGCTCCGGACGCATCCTCCAGCACAAATCCAGCAGCGGCAAAACATCGCCGTAAGCGATATCGAACGCTGCGTGCGCCCATTGGAAGAATCCACCGGCATTTTGCCGCCGGAAATAATACTGCGCCAGCAGATATCGAGGCTGGTATAAGCGGCTCAGGCGGGCCGCCGCGAGCAGATTCCGCTCTGCCACATCAAACTGGCCGGCCACTTCCGTCCGCAACCCCAGACGCATCCGGTATTCGGCGTTCGCCGGATCCAGGTCCGCCGCATGCGCCAACGCAGGCAGAGGATCGCCGCCCGTTTCCTCGATCTTGTCCGCCAGCCGCTCATATAAGGATGCGCCACGCGCCACCCGCACCGCGCGCTCGCGGCCGGCCATCTGGCTGCTCCGGGAAAGATGGTCCGCCCATGCCAGACGCCCCGCCCAATGCGCAGCCACGGCCAGCGCCAGCACGATGCTGCTATCGATCAGGATGCGGGCCGGCGAGGCAGCCGGTCGCGAAGCCTCAGTTCTCACGCAACATACTATCGGCAATAAAATCCGGAATCATATACCTCACATTTTTTAAAAATCTTCCGGGCGAGATCTAATGAACCTGCCGATCCCGCCGATAGAGTTGTTAGTTATGATGACCAAACCAAGCAACCTACCATTACTCGTCCGGGGAACATTGATTCTATTGGCCCTGGGCGCTCTGAGCTCTCTGCCCGCCTGGAACAACGCCATTGGCTCGGCAATCACCAACGGAAGTTTTCAGGTTGACCACGCGCGCGTGTGGGGCAATAGCACCCTATTCGATGGGAGTATCATCGAGACCGCCAGCTCTCCCTCCCAGCTTCAACTGATCAGCGGAGCCCAAGTCCGCCTGGCTGCGGACACGCGTGCCACGGTATATCAAAAGAAGCTCATCCTCGAGTCGGGTTACGGCCAGGTCGAATCGGCTCCGGGCTACGAAGTAGAGGCTCGCTCTCTGCGCGTCTCCGGGTCTCGGGATGCGATCACGCGCGTCAAGCTCGAGAGTGACGGCAAGGTGATTGTCGCCGCCGTTCGTGGCGCCGTTCGGGTGACGAATTCCACCGGCGTCCTGGTCGCAACCATCGAGGCCGGAAAGAGCCTGGACCTCGAACCCCAGGCCGCCGGCGCATCGGCCCCCACCAAAGTCACCGGATGCCTGCTGGAGAAAGCCGGGAAAGCGATTGTCGTCGATCAGACGACCAGTGTCGTCCTGGAACTTCGGGGCACGGACCTCGAAAAAGAGTTCGGCAACCGGGTGGAAATCACCGGCGTCGCGGAAACCTCGCCAGCCTCTGTGCCGGGAGCCTCTCAATTGATCCGCGTTGCCGGCTTGAAGGTCGTCGGCAAAGGTGGTTGCTCCTCGGTCGCTAAGAAAGTCGGAGCTGCTGCCGGCGCTGGCGCTGTCGCCGGAACGGCGGCCGGCACGGCCGGTGCCGCCGGCGCCGCGACCGGTATCGGCGCCGGCACCATCGCCGTAATCGGCGGCGTGGCAGCGGCCGCTACTGTGGGCGGCCTGGCTGCGGCCGGAAGCCTCCCCGGTCAGGGTCAGCCTCAACCTTCTGCTAGCCGTTAACCTCGCACAGGTTGTTCGTCCTCCTCTTCAGGGCTTCGGGCCTCGGCCCGAAGCCCCTTTTTTCTTTAGCGCGCCTCGAGCGGCTTCACGATCGGTTGGCGGCCCCACTCGGTTCCCTGCGCCGAATAATCCATCCCCGCACCTGCACCCCTTGTGTGACCACCCATGACAGCATTCTTGCCGGTGCGCATCCCAATTTGAGAAACCGCATGCCCGGCTTGAGGTATCGCCGGAGCAGCCGCATCCGGTCCTGAGTGGTGACAAATAGCCGGTTGGTCAGCCGCATGCTCGGCACCCGCGACCACACTCCATCCCAGTGGGCCACGTTCGTCATGGGTTTCGGACATTTGAGCCCATCGCATCATGTAGACACGAGACCGCCAGATCTGTTTCTCTTCCCAAAAAACTCACCCTACCCCTACAGCAATCCGGCAGACAGTCGATAGTAACAGTGAGCATAAGATGCCTGGCCTGCGGAGATCGAACAAGGGTAATGATTTCAGCAAATCCCGAATCTCTTGCCGGCCGTGGGTTGCAGGGGAGTAAGCGGAGCTAGGGCATCTCTGCGGAATTACTGAAGTTGAACTCGAGACATTCACCATGAAACTACTCACGCTTTTTCTCGTGTTGGTGCCGGCCTGGATCCAAGGCCAGGTGCGCCCCGGCGGCCTGACTGAGCCGTCCACAAATCTCCCTGCCCAAAAGATTGGACCCAGAGACCTGATCGCCATTCAAGTGTACGATTCGCCCGAACTGACTCGCACCGTCCGCGTCGGAGCCGACGGCAACATCCGCCTTCCGATGCTGAAACAACAGATTAAGGGCGAGGGGCTGATGCCCAACGACCTGGAGGATGTCATTGCCAAAGCGTTGGCGGAAGAGGATCTAATTGTGGAGCCGTTCGTGACTGTCACGGTCGTCGAGTACAGCAGCCGGCCAATCAGCGTGGCGGGCGCCGTTCGGAGTCCTGTCACCTTTCAAGCCAGCGCTCCCGTGACGCTGCTCGAAGCCGTCACCCGGGCAGGTGGATTGACGGAGGACGCCGGCTCCGAGATCCTCATCAGCAAGAGCCAAACCGGCCCCTCCGGTCTTCCCACGGCACTGATTCAACGGATTCCGGTCAAGGCGCTCATCGACTCTGCCGACCCCGACGCCAATTTGAGACTGACGGGCGGAGAAGAAGTGCGAGTGCCCGAAGCGGGACGGGTCTTCGTGGTAGGTAACGTCAAAAAGCCCGGAGCCTTCGTCGTACGGGACGGCTCGGAGACCAGCGTTCTGAAGCTGCTCGCGCTTGCGGAAGGGCTCTCGCCGTTCGCATCGAAACAGGCCTATATCTATCGTACGGAAGGGTCGGGGCCGAAAAATGAAATCCCCATCGAACTGAATAAAATTATGGACCGCAAGGCGGCCGATGCGGCGCTGCTGCCCAACGATGTTCTCTACATCCCAGACAACCGGGGGAGGCGCATTGGGATGGCGGCGCTGGAGAGAATCCTCGCTTTTGGCAGTACGGCCGGCGCAACCGCGCTGATCTATGGGCGGTAACAGAACGATGACTGATAACAATATCCTGGCAAGCTTGCCGGCTCCGGTCGCGGACATGCCGGCGCGAAATCTTCCCGTTCCGGCCGATGTCTATCGTGCCCCCGGGTTCGCGCCCGAGCCCGATACGGCCGCCGTGCCGGTTCCGCTTTCACACTACCTTTGGATCCTCCGGCGCAACTGGTGGAAGATTCTCTTGTTCGTGGCTTGCTCGGTCACTGCCACGGTGGTCGTCTCCAGCCGCCTAGTTCCGATCTACGAGTCCACCGCCACCGTGGATATCGACCGGCAGATGCCCAGCGCCATCATCGGGCAAGAGGCCACACGTACCGTTACCAACGACTCCGATCAGTTTCTGGCCACCCAAGCCAAGCTGATTCAGTCCGACTCGGTTCTGCGTCCCGTGACAGAGCAGTTCAGGCTCCTCGAAACCGATGCGGAAAGACCGGACACTACATCCGGAACCTCCGACAGCCGGCAGGATGCACCGGTGCGCCTCAAGAACCTCAAGGTCACCCGCCCGCCCAATACCTACCTTCTACTCATCAGTTATCGCTCCGCCGACTCGCGGCTCGCAGCCGATGTCGCCAACGGCATCGCCCGTTCCTATCTGGAACACACCTACGACATTCGCTACAAGTCTTCGGCCAGCCTGTCGGCCTTCATGGAAAAGCAACTCGAGGAACTCAAGGCCAAAATGGAGCGCTCCAGTGCCGCGCTCAACCAGTTTGAACGGGAACTCAACGTCATCAATCCGGAAGAAAAGACCAGCATTCTGTCGGCCCGCCTGCTGCAGTTGAACACCGAATTCACGAATGCTCAGGCCGACCGCGTGCGCAAGGAGGCCGCTCACAATTCCGTGGCCGGCGGCACCATGGAGGCCGCCCAGGTCTCCAGCCAGGGCGAGTCGCTGAGAAAGCTCACGGAGCGCCTGGACGAGGAGCAGCAGAAGTTCGCGGAAATCAAAGCGCACTTCGGTCCAAGCCACCCGGAATATAGGAAGGCCGCCCTGCAGGTGGCTGAAGTGCAGCAGCAATTGCAGCGCACCAAGGACAACATCGGTCAACGGGTCGACGTGGAGTACCGCGAAGCGCTCAACCGCGAGTCCATGCTGCGGAAAGCCGTCTCGGAGACCAAGATCGAGTTCGACAATCTGAACGCCCGCTCGTTCGAATACCAGTCGCTCAAGCGGGAAGCCGAGGCCGACAAGACACTCTATGAGGAACTGGTAAGAAAAATCAGAGAAGCAACCATCAACTCCGGCTTCCAGAACAGCGCGATTCGCATTGCGGACATGGCCCGGCCCGCTTTGAAGGCCGTGTTTCCGAACCTCAAACTGAATATCTTGCTGGCGTTCCTCTTCTCCAGCCTGCTGGCGGTAGCGATCGCCATCATCGGCGACATCCTGAATAACACCGTTCGCGACCCCGAACAAATCTCGCAAACACTGGCCGCGGAGGTAATCGGCACTTTGCCGGTCGTAAAGCAATGGCATGGAAGAGCTCTTTCTCCGGGAGACCGAAATACGGCACTCGTTCCATTGGGCGAATCTGCTTCGGGCCTCAGCACATTTGAGGAAGCCATCCGCACTCTCCGTAACTCCATTCTCCTGACGGACTTCGACCGCCGCATCCGCTCCCTGATGATCACCAGTTCCGCCCCGTCGGAAGGGAAATCCACTACCGCGGTACATCTGGCGCTGGCGCACGCGCAACAGGGCCGTCGAACCCTCCTGGTGGATGGAGATCTCAGGCGGCCCAGCATTCATCGCCGCTTCGACATCCCCAGCCTCGTGGGGCTCTCGAACGTCCTGACCAACGGAACGCCCTGGCGCAGCGTGCTGGTGCATAAAGAAGAGGTCCCGACGCTGGACATTCTTCCGGTGGGACCGCCTTCGCGGCGCGCCTCCGACCTGGTGGGTACGAAACTGGCTGAAATCCTGGAGGAGGCTTGCGCGGAATACGACTTGGTGGTGCTTGACTCTCCCCCTCTACTGGGCTTCCCGGAGCCCTTGCAGATGGCGGCGGCCGTCGACGGCGTCCTGATCGTGGCGGTCGCTGGCCGCACCAACCGCAAAGCCCTGCGTTCGGCCATCAACACTCTCAATCGTTTGCGCACGAACGTCGTCGGCGTCGTGCTGAACGAGGTTCGGGTCGACAGTAGCGACAGCTACTACTATCACTATTACCACCCGAAATACTACAAGAACTACCACGACGTTGCGGCCGGGTAGTGATTCGGCACGACTCGGGTACGCCATGCTCAACGACGCTACACTGTTGCGGGCGGCAGCGATTTCGGCGGCCGCTTCCGATCGGGGATTCGGACGTTTCGTAACGGTCCGAACCGGAATCCCGCGCTCTGCATCCGAGCGTCTGCTGCGTGGCGTGGGTTGGAACGCTGCCGGTTGCATCGTCGGGCAAAGCGCATCCTTCGCCAGCTCGGTGGTGGCCGCTCGATGCCTCGGCAAAGAAGTCTTCGGCCAGTTCGCACTGGTCCAGACGACCGTGGTCGCCTTCTCTACCTTGGCAGGTCTCGGCCTGGGAACCACGGCCATGAAGTTCGTATCGGAGTATCGAACCCGCAATCCGGAGAAGGCCGGCATCATTCTGGGCCTCTCATCGCTCGTGGCGTTGGTAGCGGCGGCCCTATTCTCGTCGGCTTTGGCTTTGTGCGCACCATGGCTGGTAGTAGGAAGCGCCAGCACGCCGGCCTTGACCGCCGCCATGCGCCTGAGTGCCCTCTACATGTTCTTCATTGCTATGAACGGCTATCAAATGGGGGCGCTGTCGGGCCTGGAAGCCTTTCGAGGGATCGCTCGCATCAACGTAGCGTATGGGCTGGCAACGCTGGTGTTGACGTGGGCTTTCTGCCGGTGGTTCGGTCTCCGCGGCGCAACCCTGGCTCAGGGCTTGAGCGCCGCGCTGCTGTGGCTCCTGTACCACTACACCCTGAAAGCCGAATGCCGGCGCCGGAATATAGCAGTGACCTATCGCGGGGTTTGGAGCGAGCGGTCGGCTCTCTACCGGTTTTCGATTCCCACCACAACTGCCTGTATGATCTCTTCGCTAGCCGTCTGGTGGTCGAACGCGGCGCTCGCCAGGTCCAGCGGCTACGCCGCGTTGGCCGTGTTCAGCGCCGCAAACAATATGCGCCTGATGGTCCTGTTCATGCCGCTCATCATCGGGCGCGTCACCACTCCGTTGCTGAATAACATGCTGGCCGCCGGCGATTTGTGGGGTTACCGCAAGACTTTTTGCGGATCGGTCGCCCTCAACGGAAGCACGGCCATTCTTGCAGCCACCGTGTTGGCGCTCGCCGGCCGCTACGTCCTTCATCTCTTCGGCAAGGAATTTGCCGGCTCGTCCGCCTTGATTCTGCTCCTGCTGGGCGCGGCTGCCCTGGAAGTAATCGCCAGCAGCCTCTATCAAGCGGTATTCGCCGGATCCAGCCTCTGGCGGCAGGTGGTCATCAACGGAGTCTGGACCGTAGCTCTGGTCGCCACGCTCGAACTCACCGTTTCGCGGTACGGCGTTTCCGCGCTGGCTTTCTCGTACCTGGCGGCCTGGAGTTCTTCGGTGATCCTGTACGGCGCCGAAGCATGGCGACGCCTCAAACAGTTGGAGGTCCGGAGATCCCAAACCTTGGAGGGAGCACTGTGCAACCCATGATGTGCGCGGATTTCCCGCTGTCGGAAAGGCAGCCGCGAACGGCGCGGGCCCGGCGCGCGATTTGCTTTACTCATGTATTCTTCCTGTTCAGTCTGATCGTCGCCGGCGTCGTGGTTTCCCTTGGAGATGTTGACGCCGAAGATACGTTGCCCGTGGCCGGCCTGGTCTTTGCGGCGCTGGCCTTGTGGACCTTGTGGTCTTGGTTCAAGCTGCACGGCACTCTGATCGAGCCTTACGGGCTGTTCCTGATGTCGAGTTGGACGTTTAACGGCGGACAGGTATTCCTCGAAGTGCTCCACCTGAATAGCTACGGGATCTTGGGTGGCATGTTCAGTCCCTTCACCACTCTGAAAACCGAATACCTGGTGGCGCTTGGGATCTGTGCCCTGCACATGGGCGCTTTGTGGGCGGCGTGCGCCGGAAACCCGACATCCACGGCCAACCTGTGGCGGAGCACGGCGCACCAAGACCTCGCCTGGCACACACGCTGGATAGGCTGGTTCCTGCTGCTGGTTTCCATCGGCCCCGCCATCTGGGTTTTCTGGGACACCGGGCAGATGGTGCTCGCGGGGGGCTACACATCCCTGTATCAGCGAACCCTCGACATTGGGCTCGCTACCGGACCCCGGGTGTTGGCCAACTTCCTCGTCCCCTCCGCTTTATTGCTTCTGGCCGGGAGTAAGGCCAAGCGGACTGGCGTGGTCATTTCCGCCGCGATCACCGTCAGCGGTTCACTGGCGATGTTTTTTCTCGGCGGACGTGGCACCGCGGCCACAGGGCTGGTGGCTTACGTCTGGCTGTACTCCCGAACCATCCGCCCCATCCCCGCAAAACTGTTGATCTTGCCCGCCCTCCTGCTCGGGTTTGTGGTATTCCCCGTGGTGCGGGCGGTTCGCGACGCGCGCGGCCTCGACCGCACCTCCGTGGATTTCGTAACGAGCGCGTGGTCGGCGATTGACAATCCGGTGGTGGGTTCGGTGGCGGAAATGGGCTCTTCGATGAGCACGGTTGCCTACACCCTGGAGTTGGTTCCGACCACGCGGCCCTTCGATGGAGGCGTGAGCTACCTTTATGCGGCGCTCGCCGGATTCCCGAACGTGGCTTGGAGTGTTCACCCCACCACGGCGCATGGCACCTTATCCGCCTGGCTGGTCTCTACCGTGATGCCTTACGCCGCCGCTACCGGCTGCGGCTTGGGGTACTCATTCATCGCGGAAGCTTATGAAAACTTCGGTTGGATCGGTGTTCCGCTGGTGTTGCTCGTCACCGGATGGATTGCGGGCAGGCTTTCGGAAGCCGTCCGCGGTCGAAGCGATCCCGCGATTCTGGCGCTGGGCGCCACGCTGCTTCTGACCGCAACCCTGTATGCGCGCGCCGAGACGGCGGATCTGGTACGCAACGTGTGCTGGTATTCGATCCTGCCTTACCTGTTGATTCGGCTTCTCTCGGGGGTTCGCCAATGATACCGGCGGTCGAAATCCGTCCTTTGGTGACTGCCAGCGCCGGCACGCGGAAGCGCACCGCCCGCGTCTTGCACGTGGTCGGCGCCATGAACCGCGGTGGAACCGAAACCTGGCTTGTGGATCTGTTGTCGCGCACCGACCGCACCCGCTTTCAACACGATGTATTGACCCATGCAAACGGCACCGCTTCCCTGGATGAGGCTGTCAAGGCCACCGGAGCGCGGCTCATCCAGGCGCCCAAAGCCAGCCGTCCGTGGAGCTATTCGGCGAAGCTCCGCCGTGTGATCGAAGAGCACGGCCCCTATGACGTGGTTCACGCCCACCTGCACCACTTCAGCGGTCTGGTTTTGCGAAGCGCCGCACATGCCGGCGTCCCGGTTCGCATCGCGCACAGCCATTCAGACACGCGACTAATCGACGGGCACGCGATTCCGGCCCGCCAACTCTATCTTCGTCTGGCAGAGCACTGGATCCGGCGGTATGCCACACGGTGCCTGGCAGTCAGCCGTCCCGCGGCGGCGAGCCTGTTCGGAGAGGCTTGGGAATCCGATCCCCGCGTTTCGGTGGTTTACTGCGGCGTCGCCCTGGAGAAATTCAGCCGCCTTAGCCTGAACCGCGCCGCCTGCCACCACGGCTTCGGCATCCCCGCTGATGCGCGTGTCTTTGCCCACGTGGGACGGTTCGCCGAACCGAAGAACCATGCCTTTCTCATCGAGATCTTCGGCCGTATCGCGCAGTTGGAGCCCAACGCCTGGTTCGCACTGGCCGGGGACGGGCTGTTGCGGCCCCAGATCGAAGTCTGGGTTGAGCGTGCCGGAATCGCCCATCGCACTTTGTTTCTGGGAATGCGGAACGATGTGCCGCAACTGCTGGCCGGTCTCGTCGATGTCCTGCTGCTTCCCTCCCTTTGGGAGGGCCTGCCGATTACATTGATCGAATCTCAGGCGGCCGGGGTCCCGGCTCTGTATTCCGACGCAATCACCACCGAAGCCGAAGCATTGCCGCAACTGTTGCGGCGAGTTTCGTTGCGGGAATCGGCCGGCGAGTGGGCCGCCGAAGCGGTTTCGATGGCGAAATCGCCGCCCGTGATCTCCGGTCGGGATCGGCTTACTGGCAGCCGCTTCGATATCCGGGCATGTGTCGCCAGGCTGGAGGAGATCTATTCGACCGCGCCGCGCTTGGGGTCAGAATGATGCAAGTCTCAATCGGATTACCGTTCTTCAACAACCAGAAGACGCTGGCCGATGCCATTCGGTCGGTTTTTGCGCAAACCCTGTACGATTGGGAGCTAATCCTTGTTGATGACGGCTCAACCGACGGCTCTCTGGCGCTGGCGCGGAGCATTCAAGATCCGCGCGTCCGCGTGGTTAGTGATGGTGTGAATCGCGGCCTGTCGTCGCGGCTGAACCAGATCGCCGCTCTGGCGCGTGGCCGCTACCTGGCGCGCCTGGACGGCGACGACATGATGCATCCCGAGCGGCTGGAGCGCCAGATCGCTGCACTCGAATCCAACCCCCGCGCCAACATGGTCGGCACCGCGATGTACTCCCTGGACCGGAGTGACCGCCCGCGCGGCATACAGGGCCTCGCCCCCGGGGACACTCGCCCGATCGCGGTGTTGACGCGCGCGCTCCTGTGCCACGCGACCATTACGGGCCACACCGAATGGTTTCGCCGGAATCCCTATGATGAGTTCCGCCGCCGTTCCGAGGATCGCGAACTCTTTATCAGGACGTTCCGTAATCTGTCTTTCTTACACCTCGCCGAGGCCTTGTACTTCTGCCGCGAGGAACTCTCGGTCCGTCTCGACAAGTATCTGGCCAGTTGTCACGAAGTCCGCTCCATTTTTCATCAATACGGCCCGGAACTGGTTGGCCGGCCGCGCACGGCCGCCCTCTGTCTCGCCTCCTGGCTCAAGGGAGAAATCTATCGGCTGTGTATCCACCTCCATGCCGAGCCATACCTGGTGCGAAGACGGAGCACCCCGCTCGCCGAGGAGCAAACCAGGGTAGCGGCAGAAACCATCGAGCGAATCCGGTCGACGCCCGTCCCGGGCCTCCCATCGATATCCCCGCACGCGGCGAGGGAATGGGTATTCAGTTCGCGCTCCGATTTGCCGATAGATCATCGTGCGGGCCAGGCGGAACGTGGCCCGGTGACATAACCATGGGAACTTCTCTCTTGCAAACGCGACCTGCGGGCGCCTCACTCGGTTCGTGGTCTGGGAGCATCGGCTCGTTAATCCGCAAGCTGATCGCGGGCCAGATCCGCCTCACCCGGAAATTCGACGAGCTCTTGCCCAGCCAACACCTCATCGACGGAAACGCCGACTTCATCGATGATGTCGTCCCCCAATACACCCTTGCCGGCGCCGTCGTCTATGACGTGGGCGGCGGCAAGAATCCCCTCATCGACGCGGAGCGCAAGGCCCAACTTGGCCTGAAAATCATCGGGCTGGATATTGATTCCAGGGAACTGGCGGCGGCCCCGCCATGCCGCTACGACCGCACCATCTGCGCCGACATTGTCAATTACCGCGGCGCTCGAGATGCCGACCTGGTGATCTGCCAGGCGCTCCTGGAGCACGTGCTTGACACGGGCCAGGCGCTCGAAGCCATCGCGAGCATCCTCAAGCCGGGCGGAAAGGCGCTGCTGTTCGTGCCGTCCCGCAACGCCGTCTACGCGAGAATCAATCTTATCCTGCCCCAAAAATTGAAGCAACGCATCCTCTTTGGCATATATCCCCACATGAGGCGGAGCCAGGGGTTCCCGGCCCACTACGACCGGTGCACTCCGGCTGCGCTCGAGGCGCTGGCTCTCCGCAAAGGCCTGCGCGCGGTCGAGCGCCGGGTCTATTTCCAGAGCGACTACTTCCGCTTCTGTTTCCCCATCCATGCCTTATGGCGTCTCTGGGTCCTGCTGTTCCGTAGTCTCGCCGGGGACCAGGCGGCGGAAACCTTTTCCGTGGTGCTCCGCAAAGAGGAAGGAGCGGCCGGCTGAGCACACATGGAAAACCGGGTAGTCGTCTTTGGCATGAACAGCTCTTTCGCGGTTCGGCAATTCCTGCCGGAAGTTCTGGCCGCCGTGCAGCACCGCGGTTTCGCCGCCGTTGTCGCAGCGCCACAACCTCGGGAACCCGCGGCCTTCCAGACATCGTTCCCAGGGGTTAAGTTCCGGCATGTGCCCATGAAACGGGAGATCTCTCTCCTGTCGGACATCGGAAGCCTGTGCTGGCTCTGGTTCCTTTTGAGGTCGGTCCGCCCGGCGCTGACCAACATGAGCACCCCTAAGATGGGGCTGATCGGCGGTCTGGCCGCCTGGCTCGCCCGAGTGCCCCACCGCATCTACACCCTGCGCGGGCTGCGCTATGAAACCGCTCGTTCCTGGAAGAGAAAGCTGCTGATTGCCTGCGAGAAGATCGCCTGCGCTTGCGCCCACCAGGTAATCTGCATCAGCCGGAGCGTCCGCCAGGCCGCCATCCAGGAAGGCCTCGCACCCCCCGGCAAGCTGGTTCTGCTCGGCGAAAGAGTCAGTGAGGGCATCACCATCGAGCCGGAGCCCGAAATCCGCGAAGGCGATTCGGTCCACCTGCTGCGAAGACAACTAGGGATTCCGGAAGAGGCCGCCGTGATTGGTTTTGTCGGCCGGTTGACCAGAGACAAGGGAGTCTGCGAACTGGTCCAGTGTTTCCAGATCCTCCAACGCGAGGGCCGCGCCGTCCATCTCCTGTTACTGGGCGATTTCGAATCCGGCGACCCTGTCGATCGGGAAACCGTGGAATGGATTTCCAATAACCCCGCCGCGCATTGGCTCGGCTTCATCCCCGACGCAAAGCCCTACTACCGTCTGATGAGTGCGTTTGTGTTTCCGACCTACCGGGAAGGGCTTGGGAAGGTGCTGCTCGAAGCCGCCGCCGCCGGCGCCCCTGTGATATCGACAAAGGTCACCGGGGTCGTCGACATCGTCCAGGACGGTCTGACCGGCCTCCTGGTGCCCCCCGGCGACGCACCCGCCCTAGCCCGTGCCGTGGGGCGACTGCTGGATGAGCCGGAAACGGCCGCGCGGATGGCGCGGGCGGCGCAGAGCATGATCCGCGAGCACTTCGATAACTCCGTGTATCTGGCGCGGCTCGGGGAAATGATCGAGTCCATGGCTGCCGCGGACCGCCCGCCCGCACGCCGGCAACTCCTGCAAGAAGCCCGGCGCCTATGAGGAATCTTCCATGTACTCACTCTGCTTTCTCGCCATCGCATCCTGTGTGCTGTGCCTGCTGCTGACGCCGCTGGCCCGCGATTGGTCGGCGCGTCTGGGTCTCGTCGATCGCCCCGACCGCCGGCGGAAAACTCATCCGGACGCCACGCCTCGCACCGGTGGTGTCCCCATCCTGGTCTCTTACATCGCGTCATACGCCATGCTGCTTTTGTCACCCCTCCGGGCGGGCGCCGTAATCCAGGGCAACATGGGAGCGATCACCGCCCTCCTGCCGCCGGTCGGCCTGGTTTTCTCGACCGGCCTCATCGACGACTGGCTCAGCCTCAAACCCTGGCAGAAACTTCTCGGCCAGTTGGCGGCGGCCGCCTGGGCCTATGAAGCCGGAGTCCGCTTTGTGAGCCTCGCCGGACACCCCCTCCCGCCCTGGTGTAGCTGCCCGATGACGATTGCGTGGCTGATCGTTTGTTGCAATGCGTTCAACCTGATCGACGGCGTCGACGGCCTGGCTACGGGCGTCGGCTTGGCCGCCACGCTCACCACTCTCATCGCCGCCCTGCTTCATGGCGACGTCATGCTGGCGCTCGCCACCGCGCCGCTGGCCGGATGCCTGATCGGTTTTCTGCGCTACAACTTCAATCCCGCTTCCATCTTCCTGGGGGATTCCGGCTCCTTGCTCATCGGCTTCTTGCTTGGCTCCTACGGCATCATCTGGAGCCAGCAGGCTGCCCCCGGCCTGGGATTCGCCGCGCCCGCCATGGCGCTCGCGTTGCCGCTTCTCGAGGTCTGTCTTTCGGTCGTTCGCCGGTTCCTGGCCAGCGAGCCCATCTTTGGGGGAGACCGCGGGCACATCCACCATCGCCTCCTGGACTTCGGTTTCACTCCCCGCCGCGTTGCCCTCCTGCTCTACGGCGTCTGCACTGTCGCAGCGGTCCTCTCTCTGCTGCCCAGCGTGGTGCGGCAACAATACGCCGGCGTCGTGGTGGTGGCTTTCGGCCTGGCCACCTGGCTCGGCGTGCACTGCCTACGCTATGTGGAGTTTGAAGCCGCCAGCCGGTTCGTGTGGAACAGGCTGCGTCCCATGCTGCGCGGCCATGTGCAGTTGGAACGTCTGGAGCGCTCGCTGCGGTCGGCCTCCACCATCGGGCTGTGCTGGGACGCCGTGGAAGATGCCGCGCGCTCCCTGGGTTATAGCGAGGTCAATGCGCGTCTCGCCGGGACGCGCTACTCGACCACATCCGCATCCGCCCGCAACGGCACCTATTGGCAAATGCGGCTCAACCTTCCCGGGAACGACTACGTCAACATCACCCAGCGCGATGAGGCCGCTAGAAACCCAATCCTCGTAATCCCGTTCGTCGAGCTCTTGAGCCGGATCCTCCCCGCGAAACTGGAGAGTATGCAGATTCAGTGGTCCGCCGTAGAGCCGCAGAACTCCAGCACGACCAGCGTAATGTCGTCCGACTGGGCCACGCCTTCCGTGAATCCAGCGACGCCTTCCTGAATCGCGTCGTGAATTGCGGTGCAGGATTCCGTGGCGTGGGCCTTGACGATTTCGAGCAGCCGCTTCTTGCCAAAAAACTCCGCGGCGCCATTCTGCGCTTCGGTCACCCCGTCGGTATAGATAATCAACCGGTCTCCGGCGGTTAGCTGCTGTTCCGCCACGGTGAACTCGGCGGCCTCCAGCAAGCCCACCGGCATGCCCGTGGCGTCCAACTCCATCAATGTGCCGTCGGGATGCACCACCAGCGGCGGGCAGTGCGCCGCATTCACGTAGCTCAGCCGTCCACTTTCGGTAAGCAGGCAATAAAAAACCGTGGCGTACTTCTCACCGCCCGTCCGATCGATGAGGAAGCGATTCAACCGCGCCATACGCCGCCCCATGCTGCCGGGATGGTCGGTCCCCGTGATCAGCGCGCCTTGCAGCAGCGATGCCAGCAGCGCGGAACTCACTCCCTTCCCCGAGACGTCGGCCACTACCGCGGACCAGCAGTCCGCGTGCACCGGGGTCACGTCGAAGTAGTCGCCTCCCACCTGGTGCGACGCCAGGCTGCTGCCCGCCGCCAGCAACCAGCCGGCCGCCGGCAACTTGCCGGGGAGCAGGCTCCGCTGGATGGTCCGCGCCAGGCGGAGTTCCTCTTCCATCGTCTGCTTGGTCCGTTCCTCCACCAGCAGTCGCGCATTTTCGAGCACGGTGGAGGCCTCAATCGCCAGGGTCTGCAGCAGCTCGCGATTGCCCCCCGTCAAATCGGCCGCCGCCAGCCGCGAATCCATGTAGAGCACTCCCACCGTTTCGCCGCCCGTCGAAAGCACGCTGGTGGCTTCGCCCTGCCCGGTCCGAATGCGCACCAGCGGGACGCAAATCACGCTCCGCAGCTCCAGGTCCACGACGCTGCTCTGCGGCCGCGCCTCGTCACCGGCCATCGGGTCGAAGTTCATGTACAGCAGTTCCCGCCTGTGCTCCAGCGCGCGCCGGATCACCGCGCGTGGCACCCGCAAGTCGGTCTCGTTCAGGTGGTGCCCGCGCTTGTGGCGGGCGATTCGCGTCTCCAACCCCGCGCCCGCGCGCAGCATCAGGAATCCGCGTTCCGCCCCCGTAATCGCCAAAGCCGTATCCACTACCGACGCCAGCACATCGTCCACCGAAAGCGAACTCTGCACCGTCCGGGCCAGGTCCAGGATGGCGCGCAGCTTGCCCAGGTTGGCGCCCACGCCCGGCCCGGCCGCCTTCTCCGGCGCCGCCATCTGTTCCATCAGCCGTTTCAGCTCGGCGCCCTCCAGCGCGAAAATCAATTGGTAGGAATCCTGGGCGCCAAATTCGATCTTGTCGGAATTGCGCAGCATGTGCCGCTTCACGCGCTGCCCGTTGACGTAGGTGCCGTGGCGGCTACCGCAATCCTCCAACCAGTATTCGCCGCCCTCGGCTACAATCCGGGCGTGCGTGCGGGAAACCCGGCTGTCCCGAATGATGAGGTTATTCTCCGGCTGTCTTCCAATCTGAAACGGCAGGGGATCGAGCGGCGCGCGCGCACGATGTCCGTTCGGATCGATCACCACTAAGGAAGCCGCCGGAAGCGCGGATGGTAAAGCTGTAGCCACAGGTCCGCCTAGCCGCGCCGCGGCCGGCTTTTCGCCGCGGCCGCCGCTCGCCGCCTGGTAGCCGCCTTGGGAAGTTCGGCCGGCTGGCTGCGCGCCGCTTCCACTTCGCGCGCCCGCAGCGTCTGGCAGTGCGCGCAATAACCGCCTACTTCGGTGCGCGCCAGCAGCACCTGGAAACCGAAGTGGCTTTCAATCTGCTTGCGCAGCCGTTGCAGCGGCTCGCCAAAAAACTCTTCCACCTTGCCGCAGCGGAGGCAGATGACGTGCGCGTGTTCCTGCTTGAGACGCGTTTCGTAGTAGTGCTGGTCGCCCCCGTAGTGCATCAGGTCCAACTCGTCCACCAGCCCGCCGGTCTTCAACATCTTGATGGTGCGATAGACCGTCACGCGGTTCAGCTTGGGGTCTTTTTCCTTGGCCAGTTGGTAAAGCCGCTCGGCATCCAGATGCTCGCCGGTCTTGTCGATCAGCTCGAGCAGAATCTGCCGCTGCCGCGTCAGGCGGACGCCCCGCTCCTTCAACGATCCTTCAATTGAGTCGAGCGCCATATGGAGGACTTTCCAATTCTAGCAAGCCTGTGCCGGGCCTGAAGGCACGCGGCGATGTCGGAAATATGCGCCGACGGAAAAAGGCGCCGGCGGCGTCAAGCCTCAGAACGGCAGGGCATCCTGATCGCCCTGCTTTTCCTTCGGGGCCCTCTTGAAGGCAGACGCGTCCACAAGCGGAATGTTCGGTTGCTTTCCCTCGAAAAGTTCCCGGATCGTGAGGATCTGAATCTTGGGGTACTTGCCATAGAGCGTCTCATAGAAGCCGGCCTTCACAGCTTCCGTCCGCATTGGCCCTGTCGAATCGGCCAACGTGATGAACACGCCGATTTTGGCGTTTTCGCGGTCGACAACGTGAGCCAGGTCGCGGACCATGGCGACATTCACGTTCTCACCGCCCTTTACCGAGACGATGGCCTTCTCCGTTGTCTTGCCCTCTGGCTTGAAGTAGATCAGACCGTCAATGCCAGAATCCGCGCCCTTTTTCTTGCCCGCGAACGGAACCGCGTTCACAAGCGACACGGCCCACCACTGAAACTGGTACTTGTCAACTGCCGCAAGATTGCGGGCTCCATCCAGGTCTTTCGGCGTGCCGTGGACTTCATACTTGATGCCGGGGAAGGCGTCTTTCAGGCGCTTCTCGATCAAGGAGATTGCAAGATGAGTAATGTCAATGCCTATCCATTGCCTCTTAAGTTTTTGGGCAGCGTGGGTGCTCGTTCCGCAGCCGCAGAACGGGTCTAAAACAACATCACCTTGGCTTGAACTTGTGTTGATGATCCTTTCGAGAAGCGACAGTGGCTTCTGGGTCGGGTACCCCAAGAATTCATTCGATCGATTATTGATTGCTGGTAGATCGTCCCAAAGATTCTGCACGGGCACTCCTGGCATCTCGTCCAAGTAACGCTTGTACTGCGGCACTGCCCCCGGACGCGTTTGAATCACTCGGCCCCGGCAAATCAGGTCCTCCATTTTTTCTTTGGAGTATCGCCAGTACCGAGTCACCCCCATCACTTCATAGCTGGGGTTCCCCTTTTCGGCTCCTCCCGGCCCCTGCAGGTTGTCTATACGGTATCGACGGCCATCGGGGTCTTGCCTGCGGTAGTCTCTATCGACGTACGCCTGATCGTAGGGCACGAATTGAGGAGCCCATTTTGGTTCTTGCGACTTGGAGTAAAACAGGAGCGTATCGGTGACCCTTCCGTAGTGCCGCGCGCCTTGCTTGGAGTCGCTATGCGCGTGGGATCGTTTCCAGATAATCTCGTTGCGAAAGTTGCTGACTCCGAAAACTGAGTCAATCAGAATCTTCAAGTAGTGGCTTGCGGTAGGATCGCAGTGCAAATACATACTGCCGGCCTGCTTGAGCACGCGATGTAGCTCTACGAGTCGAACGGCCATCATGGATAGGTAGGCCATCATATCGTTCTCTCTGAGGAACGCCCGCATCGACCGGAGCACTTCCGCCGCGTCGGCGTTCTGGCCCGTCATCACCCCATCAAACGCGAGTTCCGCTTCGTCTCCCCAGTGCCAGGTGTCGCCGAAGGCTTCAATCTGCGCGTGGGACTTCTCGCCTGCCGTGCTCCGAAAAAGAACGTTGTACGTCGCCTGGCTGTTGAATGGCGGGTCCAGGTAGATGAGGTCCACGCTCTCATCGTCAATCGAGCCGCGAAGGACAGTGAGGTTGTCGCCGTAGTAGAGACGATTCATGAACCCGCTTAGGATATCAGGATTCATGCCCGGAACCGGGTGCATAGCATAAGAGTCAAATCGCTGACGCGCGTGTGGGGCCAGGCTTTCAGCCTGCCGCCGGNNAAAGCCGGCGGCAGGCTGAAAGCCGGCCCCACAGGAGCACCCAGCGTTGCGGCCACATACGTTCTCCTCGTGTCGCGCACCCGCAGCGGGCCTGTAGGCTCACTCGCCTTGCTACAATTCGGCTTCATGTTCCGGAAGGTCCTGATTGCCAATCGCGGCGAGATTGCCGTTCGCGTCATGCGCACCCTGCGCGAGATGGGCATCGCTTCGGTGGCGGTCTACTCGGACGCCGACCGCACTTCCAAGCACGTGCGCATGGCCGATGAGGCCGAACATGTCGGGCCATCGCTCTCGAGCGATAGCTATCTCCGCATGGACCGCATCCTCGACGCGGCCCGCAAACACGGCGCCGAGGCCATTCACCCGGGCTACGGATTCCTCAGCGAGAATGCCGAATTCGCCGCCGCTTGCGAAGAGGCCGGCATCGTTTTCATCGGCCCCTCGGCCCATTCCATCCGCATGATGGGATCGAAGACCGCCGCCCGCCGGACCGCCATCGCCGCCGGCGCCCCCGTCGTGCCCGGCACCGATCACGGCGTCTCGCTCGACCAGGCCCGCGAGTTTGCCGCCGTCAACGGCTACCCCATTCTCTTGAAGGCGGTCGCGGGTGGCGGCGGCAAGGGCATGCGCCGCGTGGATCGCGACGCCGGTCTGGAGTCCGCCCTGCGCAATGCTTCGAGCGAAGCCGAGCGCTCTTTCCGTAACTCCGAGGTCTACGTCGAAAAGCTCATCGAGCATCCCCGCCACATCGAAATCCAGCTCATGGGCGACCAGCACGGCAACATGATTCACCTGGGCGAGCGCGAATGCTCCATCCAGCGCCGCCACCAGAAAGTGATCGAAGAATGTCCCTCGCCGCTCGTCGAACAGCACGTCGAGATGCGCCACGCCATGGGAGAAGCCGCCATCCGCGCCGCACGCGCCGCGGGCTATTACAACGCCGGTACGGTGGAGTTTCTGGTGGACCAGGATCGCCGCTTTTACTTCCTGGAAATGAACACCCGCCTTCAGGTGGAACATCCCGTCACCGAACTGGTCACCGGACTCGACCTGGTCAGGCTCCAGATCGAAATCGCAGCCGGAGGCCGCCTGCCACTCACCCAACAGCAAGTGTCGTGGCGCGGCTCCGCCATCGAGTGCCGCATCTACGCGGAAGATCCGTATCACGATTTCCTCCCGTATCCCGGCAAGATCACTCGCCTCAGCCGCCCTCTGGGTCCCGGCATTCGCGTGGATGGCTGCATCTATGCCGGCTGGACCGTCCCCATGGAGTACGACCCTCTGCTCGCCAAACTGGCAGTCTGGGCCGGCACGCGCGCCGATGCCACGGCCCGCATGATTCGCGCCCTCAGCGAATACGATGTGGGCGGCATCCGTACCAACATCGGTTTCTTCCGGCAAATTCTGGAAGATCCCGAATTCCGCGCCGGGAACCTTCATACCGGATTCATCGAGGAGTTCTTCGAGCGCAACCAGCGGCCCACGCCGTCCGCCGATCTGGCGGCCGTCGCCGCATTGGCCGCCGCCATCCACAGCCAGTCGCGCACCGCCGCCGCCGCGGCCCAGCCGGATGCCCCCTCCAGCGCCTGGCGCCGGGAAGGAAGGAGCGGCCTGCTGCGATGAAGCTCGAACTCAAGATCGACGGCGTGGATCAGCCCATCGAACTTCTGCGGAACGGTCCCGACTGCCGCTTCCGCCTCGGTGACGCGCCGGAGCGCGCCGCCCACGTGGAAACTCCCGAACCGGGAATGTATTCGGTCTTGCTCGATGGCTTGAGCTACGATACCAGCGTGGAAGAGACGCCCACCGGTTTGGTGGTGGTGGTCCATGGGCACCGCTTCGAGATTGAAGTGCGCGACCCGCGCCGCTGGACGCGCGGCTCGGGCGCCGCCGGCGCCGAAGGCCTGCAGACGATACTCTCCCCCATGCCCGGCAAGATCGTCCGCGTCCTCATCGCGCCCGGCGACGCTGTCGAAAGCGGCCAGGGCCTCATCGTGGTGGAAGCCATGAAGATGCAGAACGAAATGAAGGCTACCCGCGCCGGACGCGTACTCTCCGTCACGGTTAGAGAAGGCGCCACAGTCTCCGCCGGCGAGATCCTCGCCACCATTGAATAGCCGCCCTTATCGCGTCTTTCTTAAGCATCGCTCAAGACATGCGGTTATAATCATCTCCAAGGGAGGATTACCATGGCAAAAGACAGAAGTCCAAAAAAGGAAGTCAAGAAGCCCAAGAAGAACAAGAAGTAATCCGGGCCGGGTAACCGGCCTGCTTAAGTCCGGCGCGGGCGGGACCATTCATGAAGTTCCGCCCGCGGCTACAGGAGCCATCATGCGCACTCAGTGGGTAGCTAAACGTAAAGACGACCAGATCCGCACTCAGATGCATTACGCCCGCCAGGGCATCGTCACCGAGGAAATGCACTTCATCGCGCAACGCGAGAAGATCGCGCCGGAACTCGTCCGCGCGGAGACTGCCCGCGGCCGCATGATCGTCCCGGCCAACGTCAACCACACCAACCTCGAGCCCATGTGCATCGGGGTCGCCTCCAACTGCAAGATCAATTCGAACATCGGCAACTCTTCGGTCCTCTCCAACATCGATGGCGAGCTTGAGAAGCTCCAATACTCCATTAAGTACGGCGCCGATACCGTTATGGATCTTTCCACCGGCGGCGATATTCCGGCCATCCGCAAAGCCATCATCGCGGCGTCGCCTATACCCATTGGCACCGTGCCCATCTATGAAGCGCTCTCGCGCGTGCGGCGCGTCGAAGACCTCAGCCGCCAGGTCATGCTCGAAGTCATTGAGGAGCAGGCCGAGCAGGGCGTCGATTATATGACCATCCACGCCGGCGTGCTGGTTCAGCACATTCCGCTCACCACCAAACGCGTCACCGGTATCGTCAGCCGCGGCGGCTCCATCCTGGCCGAATGGATGGTCAAGAACCACAAACAGAATATGCTCTATGAGTGTTTCGAAGATATCTGCAAAATCTTCCAGAAGCACGACGTCAGCTTCTCCTTAGGCGACGGACTGCGCCCCGGCAGCGTGGCCGATGCCAGCGACGAAGCGCAATTTGCCGAGCTCAAAACCCTGGGCGAGCTCGCCAAAAAAGCTTGGGAATACGACGTCCAGGTGATGATCGAAGGCCCCGGCCACATCCCCATGGACCAGATCGAGTTGCAGGTCAAGATGGAAAACGAAATGTGCTACGAGGCCCCGTTCTATACCCTCGGGCCGCTGGTCACCGACATCGCTCCCGGCTATGACCACATTACTTCGGCCATCGGCGCCGCCATGATCGGCTGGTACGGTGCGTCCATGCTCTGCTACGTCACGCCCAAGGAGCACCTTGGCCTGCCCAACCGCGACGACGTAAAGGCCGGCCTGATCGCTTACAAGATCGCCGCGCACGCCGCCGATATCGCCCGCCACCGCCCCGGCGCCCGCGACCGCGACGACGCTCTCTCCCGCGCCCGCTACACCTTCGACTGGAACCGCCAGTTCGATCTCTCGCTCGATCCCGAAACCGCGCGCGCCATGCACGACGAGACCCTGCCCGAAGACGGCTTCAAGGACGCGCACTTCTGTTCCATGTGCGGCCCCAAGTTTTGCTCGATGAATATCTCCGCCAAGGTGGAGAGTTTCACAGCGGAAGACGCCGCCGCGGTGGTCGAGGGCACCGCACCGGAGCCTTTCGTACAGATCGCCGGAAACGATTAGACGGATTGATTGCTTTGCGGGACCCGGAGTGGTATCCCTCGGTTAGGAGGAAACCATGAGACGTCTCATTGTGTGTTGCTTCGCACTCCCGCTCGCGGTCGCCCTGTTGGCGCTCCCCACGCGGGCGGCACAAAAAAGCCGGGCGGCTGACAAGTCCGCGGCGCAATCGTCTCCAGGTTACATCACGCGGGAAGTCCGTCATGAATTGATAATGCTGCCGGACTACGGCGTCTTCGACAATCTGGCCTTCCGCGTGGACGGCACCAACGTCACGCTGATCGGCCAGGTCACCAAGCCCATCCTCAAGTCCGATGCGGGCAACGTCGTGAAGAAGATCGAGGGCGTCACCGGGGTCGACAACCAGATCCAGGTCCTGCCGCCGTCTTCGATGGACGATGGAATCCGCATGGCCGAATACCGCGCCATCTACAGCGAGTCCGGTCTGATGCGCTACGCCATGCAGGCCGTGCCGCCCATTCACATCATCGTCGACACCGGCAAGGTAACGCTGGAAGGCGTGGTGGCGACGCAGTCCGACAAGGACCTTGCCAACATCCGCGCCGGCACGGTCAGTGGCGTCTTTTCCGTGACCAATAATCTGCGTGTGGAGGGCAAGTAACGCCCTATTACGGCTTCGCCGCTACCCAGTATCCCGGGCGCGTATCGCACCGGTAGTCGTGCCCGATCACAGCTACCGAGATCTGGTGGAAGCCGCCTTCCGTCTGGTTGTTCGGCGTGTAGCTGATCGTGTACTCGCTGTGCAACTGGTCGCTGATTTCCTGGATCGACGCTTCCAGTCCCTTCAGCGAATAGAAACTGAATTCGTTGCCGCCCGTCCCGCGCGTGAATAGTACCGCCGGACTGGTCTTGAAGATGTTCTTCACGTCTTTGAAGATCTCGACCATCAGCGGTATGAACTCCGCGCTTGAGCCATTGGTGCCGTACATCTGCTGCACGGTCGTCGGTGTGGAGGGTACGCCGCCGGGCAGCGGGTGCATGGCCGGCGGACTGTTATCCGGCCGCGGATCCGGTGTCGGCGCCGTCAGCGTGCCCAGCAGGTGCGACATGTCCACCCAGTACGCCGTGATGTTTGCCAGTTGCAGTTCGATCAGCGTCTCCCGGCCGCGCGCCTCGCTGCCGTAATCGCGGCTCTCGCCAATCACCAGCAGAATGCGCCGCCGGTCTTTGTTCCGCGTCTTCAACATGTGGATACTCGTCTCCACCGCATCCACCACCCGGCTCGGGTTGCTGCCCGCATAAATCGTTTTGATCGCTTTGCTGATCTTGTCCGCATCCGGCGTGAAGTCCTGCAGAGTCCGGATGCGCGAATCGAATGCCACCACCGCCGCCTCGCCCTGGTCCCCCAACATGATCGGCTTCAGCATCGTGCCGATCTTGTTGACTGCCGGCAGAATTTTGTCCGCGCGCGCATTCGCCTGAATCGCCACCACCAGCGAGATCGGCGTGAAGGTCACATCCACCTGGTGGATGTTCTGCTCCTTGCCGTTGTCGAAGATCCGGAATTGGTCCGGCGTCAGTCCGTGGACGTAGTTGTTGTTGCGGTCGTACACCGTCACCGGCGCCAGAACGTTTTCAACCGTGGTAACGATTTTGGGTAGCGTCCCCTGTTCCTGCTGCGCCACCAATAGCCCACACAAGCACACACACAAGAGAAGTCGCGTCACATTACACCCTCGGCGCAGGCACGTGTTCGGTTTGGCCTCTGAGTAGTTCCAGCACGTGTGGCACCAATTCCACAATAGCATTTAAAGACTCCAGCGCACCCTTCGGCGAACCCGGAAGGTTGACAATCAGCACCTTTCCGCGCGTCCCCCCGAGCGACCGCGACAGCGCCGCGAGCGGCGTCGCCTGCAAACCCCTGGCGCGCATAAGCTCCCCAAATCCAGGGATTTCGCGGTCCAACACGGCCCGCGTGGCTTCAGGCGTCACGTCCCGCATCGCCACCCCGGTCCCTCCGGTCGTAAAGATCGCCGAGACCTGGCCGCCATCCGCCAAGGTCGCGAGGCGCCGGCTGATCTCCCCGGCTTCGTCCGGAATCGCTTCCATCGCTGAGACGTTCCAGCCCAACTGTTCCAACCGTTCACGCACCGCCGGCCCGGACCCGTCCACCCGCGTCCCCGCGCTCACCGAATCGCTGATCGTCAAAACCGCTGCGTTGGTCATGCTTTCCTTTTGAAATCGCCGCTCTTCCCGCCGGTCTTCTCCATCAGGTACACGTCTTGAATCTCGATTCCTTTGTCGAGCGCCTTCACCATATCGTAGACCGTCAGCGCCGCCACCGCCGCGGCCGTCAACGCCTCCATCTCCACGCCCGTCTGCCCCGTGGTCGCCGCGCTGGCCGTAATCCGCACGCCCTTCTTCTCCACCGTTACTTCCACATCCGCGTGCGTCAGCATAAGCGGATGGCACAAGGGAATCAGTTCGGAGGCGCGCTTGGCCGCCGAGATCCCCGCGATGCGCGCGATCTCCAGCGGATTCCCCTTGGGATTCTCCGGCAACTTCGCCAGCACCTTAGCCGCAATCTTCACGAACGCGTGGGCGCGCGCGCTACGGCGCGTCTCCGCCTTGCCGGAAACATCCACCATCCGCGGACTGCCGGCGACATCGTAATGAGAAAGCTTTTTCATTTCATCAACACCCGGATCAGTTCGCCGCTGGCATACTCTGGGCGGCCGGCGTCGGCCACCAGGTACGCGTTGGCGCGCGTCAGCGCCGGCACATCGCCGGAGCCGTGCCACCCCACCGGCGTCACCTCGCTTCCATCCGCGCTCAACCGCGCCGGCAGAAAGCGGGTCAACCCCGCGCGATGACGAAATTCCCGCGTCAACCGCGCCAACGGCATGGGCAACACGATCTCTTCCTGCCCCGCCAGCAACTCCAGAGCCGCGCGCGCAAACACTTCAAACGTCACCATGGTTGACGACGGATTGCCCGGCAGCCCGAAGAAAAAGGTCTGCCCCGCGCGCCCGAACACCAGCGGTTGCCCCGGCTGGATCAGCACCCGGTCGAAAAAGAACTCGGCGCCCAACCCCGCCAGCACTTCTTCCACCACATCGTACTTCCCCGCGGAAACGCCTCCCGAAAGCAGCAGCAGATCGGCCTCGAGGCCGCGCGCGACGATTTCCCGCGTGTGCTCCACCGTGTCGCGCGCCACCGGCAACACCTGCGGCTCCCCGCCGGCTCGCGCCACCTGCGCCTCAAGCGAGCGCGCGTTCGAATTGCGTATCTGAAATTCCTTCGGCGCCTCGTCCACTTCCACAATTTCATCGCCCGTCGCGATGATGGCCACCCGCGGCCGCGCATAAACCTTCACCCGCGACCGGCCGAAAGCCGCCAGCATCGCCACGTCGCTATAGTCCAGCCGCTTGCCGGCTTCGAGCACAACCTCGTGCGCCGCCGCCTCGCATCCCTTCGGGTTAATGAACTGGTTCGGCTCCGCTGCGCGGTTAATGTGCACGCGCTCGCCCACGCGCCGCGTGTGCTCCACCATCACCACCGCATCCGCGCCCGCCGGAATCGGCGCGCCCGTCATGATCTCGACCGCCTGCCCTGCCCCCACCGTGCCCGTGAAACGCTCGCCCGCGCGCACTTCGCCGATGATCCGCAGTTCGCCCGGCAAATCCGCCGCGCGCACCGCATAGCCATCGCGCACGGAGCGCGCCACCGCGGGCGAATCGCGATCGGCCGCAACCGCCTCGGCCAGCACGCGTCCCGCCGCCCGGTCCAATCCGGCTTCTTCCGTCGCCGGAGTCTTCCGCGTACCACGCACTTCCGCCAGCACCCTTGCGCGCGCTTCCGCAAATGTCAGCGGGACCATGAATCCATTATGACGGGTTGTTACACTGTGCTCGTGCCGCACCGGCTTTCGCTCGTCGAAATGGCTTCTCGCGTACGCACCCGCTCGCTCTCGCCCGTGGAACTCGTCGAAGCCCATCTGCGCCAGATCGAAAGCCGCAATCCGTCCGTCAACGCATTCGCCATCGTGCTGGCCGAGACTGCCCGCGAAGAGGCCCGCGCCCGCGAAGCCGCCGCCGCGCGCGGCGAGCCCCTCGGCCTGCTGCATGGCGTGCCCGTCACCGTCAAAGACAGCTTCGACGTGGCGGGCCTGCCCACCCAGGTCGGCAGCCGCCTGCGCGTCGGCCATCGCGCCTCCGCCGATGCCGCCGCCGTCGCGCTCTTGCGCCGCCATGGCGCCATCCTCCTCGGCAAGACCAACACACCCGAGCTGCTCGCCAGCTACGAAACCGACAACTTCATCACCGGCCGCACCAACCATCCCTCCGACCCCGCGCGCACTCCCGGCGGTTCCTCCGGCGGAGAAGCCGCCGCCATCGCCGCCTTCTGCTCGGCCGGCGGCATCGGCAGCGACGGGGGCGGTTCCATTCGCATGCCCGCGCATTTTTGCGGCATCGCCGGCCTCAAGCCCACTCCCGGCCGCATCCCCACCACCGGCCACTTCCCTTCCCTCGGCTATCCCCTCGGCCTCAATACCGTCGCCGGCCCCATGGCGCGCAACCCCGCCGACCTCCGCCTGCTCTTCCGCGCGCTTGCCTCGTTCGATTCCGCCGACCCATTCTCCACTCCCGTCCCTCTGCGCGACTTTCCCGCCGCCAATCTCCCCATCGGCCTCTGGGAGCAGTTTTACAGCGTCCCTATCGATCCGGAAATCCGCGCCGCCGTTCCACGTGCCGCCGCGCTGCTGGAATCTCTCGGCCACCCCATCGAGCCCTTCGAGCCCCGCGGCCTCGAGCGCGCCCCCAACGTCTGGGCCTTCCTCTTCAACCAATGGCCCGCGCCCGCGGCCCGCAAGCTCATCGAAGGCCGTGAGTCCGAAGCCCACTGGACCGCTACCGAAACGCTCTACGCCAAGGAAGTGACCGCCGAACAGGTACTCACCAACCTGGCGGCGCGCGACCACATGCGCGCCTCTCTGCTGCGCCAACTGGAACGCCTCCCCGTCATCGTCATGCCGGTATGCGGCATCACCGCCTTCCGCCACGGCGAGCGCAAATGGGAAATCGACGGCCGCGAGATCGGCCTCTTCCAGGCGCTGATGCCCGCCGTCCTCGCCAATGTTCTCGGTCTCCCCAGCATTTCCATCCCCATGGCGGTCTCGCGCGAAGGCTTGCCCATCGGCGTCCAACTCCTCGGCCGCCCTTATGAAGACGAATTGCTCCTCGACATCGCCGCGCGGCTCGACGACGCCCGGCAACTGCTAACATTGTGATTTCGTATGGAACTGAAACTGGTACCGCTTGAGATCCCCGAAAATGGCAACCTGATTCTGGGCCAGTCGCATTTCATCAAGACCGTCGAGGATATTTACGAGGCCATCGTAAACACCGTCCCGCAGATGAAATTCGCCGTCGCCTTCAGTGAAGCCTCCGGTCCTTGCCTCATCCGCGTGGACGGCAATGACGACGCCCTCAAAGCGCTGGCCGCGAAGAACGCCTCCGCCATCGCCGCCGGCCACACCTTCGTTGTCGTGATGCGCGAGGGCTACCCCATCAACATCCTGGGTTGCATCAAAAACGTCCCGGAAGTCTGCTCGATTTTTTGCGCCACCTCGAACCCCGTCGAAGCCGTTATTGCCGAAAGCGATCAGGGTCGCGGTGTAGTGGGTGTAATCGACGGCTTCCCGCCCAAAGGTGTCGAAACGCCGGATGACGCTGAAAAACGCCGCGCCTTCCTGCGCATGATCGGCTATAAACGCTAGGTTTCAGTGGGACAGACGATCGGTTTTTGTCGTCTGTCAGGCGGCGGGCTTGGCAAGCAATGACAGGCCACGAAAACCGATGGCCTGTCCCACTCAGCTCCTCGCTAGATCGATTCCCAGCTTCTTCAGCTCTTCCGAGTAGTACCGCCGGTGCAGCAGGTCCCACTCTTCGCTGCCTTCGGGAATCTCGCGCTTCTGCGTGCGGATCTTAGCGCGCGCCGCCTGGTCCACCTTGTCTTCCGCCAGCAGCAGCTCCGTCATCACCCGCACAATCTCCAGCCGAACATTGTTGGTGTTCTTGTCCTTCAGGCGAAGTTCGCGGCTCTTGCGCAGCATCTCCACCAGCTTGTGAGAGATCTCCGTCACCTTATCGCGCGACAGTTTCATGGCGTCGTGCGTGTCGCGCCCCGAAGCGCGGATGACTTTGCGCTGCGAAATCAGCGTGTTCTTGATCCGCCGGAACATCTCCTGGTAGCTTACGCCTTCGCGCCGCATGTACTCGCTGTACTGGCTCAGCAAGTCGCGCACTTCGTCGTTCAGACGGTCTTCTACCGCCAGTTCCTCGCTGATCACCATGTTGATCTTCTCCGCCACGCTGTCCGGCGACGGAGTCTCAATCACGCCCGGCGTCAACTTCCTGACGAGTTGTTTGGAGATGTATGTGACGAATTCTCTGGCAAGCAGCATTCTGTAAGGGCGAAAGTGTAGTTTATCACGTTATGGGATATCATCCGAGCTGGTGCGCCGGCTTGGCGGGCTGGTGGCTGCTCAGTCGTACACGAAGTGCAGAACCTTCTTGAGGTCTTCCCACGCTTCGCGTTTCGCGTCCTGGTTGTACGGCCGCAGCAGGTAGGAAGGATGGTAGGTCACCATCACCGGAATATCGCGCCACTGGAACCACTTGCCCCGCAGCTTCGTAACGCCTTCCTTGTGGCCCGTCACCGCCCGCGCCGCCGTGCCCCCCAGCGCGCAAATCGCCTTCGGCCGGATGGCGATCAGTTGGCGACATAAAAACTGCCCGCAAGTCTCCATCTCGTCCGGTTCCGGAGTGCGGTTGCCGGGCGGCCGGCACTTCACCACATTGCAGATGTAAACATCCGCGCGGGTCAGCGCAATGCCCTCTTTTTTGGCTGTGCCCTCGATCATCTGCGTGAGCAGTTGCCCCGCCCGCCCCACAAACGGAATCCCCTGCGCGTCTTCGTCCGCGCCCGGTCCTTCCCCCACAAACACCAGCGGCGCGCGTTCGCTGCCCACTCCGAAGACGATCTTGTTGCGCCCTTCGTGCAGCCGGCACCGCGTGCAGTCCCCGATGTCGTTCTGGATCGCGATCAGCGTATCGCCCGCCGGCGCCATGTCTGGAAGCACTTCACGAACCTCCGGGGTTAAGCTCTTTGCGGAGATCGCTCCCTCACGTTCGCGGCTCGGATGGGAGCCGGGCGCGTCAGGAGCGGGTTGACAGACGAAAGCGTCTGTCCCACTCTGCCTGTACAGAGTTTTGATTCCCAGATCCCGGTAGAATTCCAGGTACTGTCGCAGCAGTTCAGCGTCCATTGGCGGCACTGAGTGCCAGCCGGAGTTTCAACACCTGGTCGAAAATCCGGTCGGCGATTTCCCGTTTCGAAGCGCGCGCGAGCGGGATCGTCTCGCCCGTGCGCAGCACCAGGATCACTTCATTCTGGTCGGACTCGAACCCCACATCAGCCCCGCCCACCAGGTTCCCCACCACCATGTCGCAGTTCTTCGACTCCAGCTTTCTGCGCGCTTCCTGCACCAGGTTCTGGGTCTCCGCCGCGAACCCGATCAGCAGCCGGTCGTCCTTCTTGCGCCCCAGTTCCGCCAGGATATCCGGCGTCGGATCCAGTTCCAGCGAAATCCGCGCCGCCGTTTTCTTCACCTTCTGCTCCGGCACTTTGCTCAGGTGAAAATCCGCCACCGCCGCCGCTTTGATCACGATATGCGCCGGCCCCAGGTTCTCCATCACCTTGGCCCGCATCTCCTCCGCGGTCCGCACGGGAATCACTTCCACGCCCCGCGGAGGCGTCAGGTGTACCGGTCCCGAAACCAGAACCACCTTCGCGCCGCGCGCCGCTGCCGCTTCCGCCAGCGCATAGCCCATCTTGCCGCTTGACCGGTTGGTCAGGAAGCGCACCGGGTCCAGCGGCTCTTGCGTGGGGCCCGCCGTAATCAGCACCGTCTCGCCTTCCAGATCGTGCCGCTTGCGCGCTTCACTCTCAATCGCCGCGACAATTTCTTCCGGCTCCGCCAGCCGCCCCGGCCCCGTCATCCCGCACGCCAGGTAACCCCTGCCCGGCTCCACCATCCGGTAGCCGCGCTTGCGCAGCGTCTCCAGGTTGGCTTGCGTGGCCGCGTGTTGCCACATGTTGACGTTCATCGCCGGGGCCACCACCACCGGGCCGGTAAACGCCAGGCACAGCGTGGTCAGAAAATCGTCCGCCAGCCCGTGCGCCATTTTGGCGATCAGGTCCGCCGTGGCCGGCGCGATCGCCAGCAACTCGTGCTCCTGTGCTACCGAAATGTGTTCGATGGCGCTCTCGATGGCGAAAAGGTTGGTCAGCACCTTGCGCCCCGTCAGGGCTGCAAACGTGAGTGGCCGTACAAATTCCTCGGCCGCCGCGGTCATCACCGCCTGCACCTGGTGCCCCTGCTGCATCAACATCCGCGCCAGTTCCGCGGATTTGTAAGCCGCGATCCCGCCTCCGACGCCGAGAATGATCTTCATGCTGAATCCCCTGGGTGGACCCCAGGTGGCCGCCCCCAGGTCCCTCGACCCGCCCTCTTGTTATTCCACCGGCTCTACCGGCATTGGTTCCGGCGCCGTGCCCGTCAGGCTGTATTTCACCAGGCCGCGCCGCACTTCTTCCGTTGCGATCACGGTCGGCTTCTTCGAGGATGTGGGTAGCACCGGCCGCGCTCCGGCCTGCAATTGCCGGGCGCGCTTGGCCGATACGATGATAAACCGGTACGTGCTCTGCTCCGGGTCGTCCGGTAGCGTGCAGTGCGCGTTGTTGCGTGGAGCCTTGTCAGCCATTTGCTCTACCTCTTCAAACTTGAAATGTCTCTAGAATGGGCCGGATCTGATCCTCGATCCTGGTTCGCCGCACCCGCTCGGCGCGCACAATCGCGCTCAAAACGGCGTCGGACTCCGCCAGATCCCGGTTGATCAAAACATAATCGTAATCGTTATACTTGCGGATCTCTCCGGCCGCTTCCGTGAGCCGCCGCTTAATCACTTCGTCCGGGTCCTCACCGCGGGCGCGTAGCCTCTCCTCTAAGATTTGCCGCGAGGGCGGGAGGATAAAAACGGTTACGGCGTCGGAAATCCGGCTCTTCAATTGTCTCGCACCTTGCACGTCGATGTCGAGTACCAGGTCGCAGCCTTGCGCCTGCGCCTGCTCCAGAATCCCCCGATGCGTCCCGTAATAGTTCCCAAACACTTGAGCCCATTCCAGAAACTCGTCTCCCGCGATCATTCTCTCGAAGTCCTCCCGGCGCACAAACCGGTAGCTCTGCCCGTCCACCTCCTGCCCGCGCAGCGCGCGCGTTGTATACGAAACCGAGAAGAGCAACCCTGGAACCCCCGCCAGCAACCGGGAAACCAGCGTGGATTTCCCCGATCCCGACGGCGCCGAAATAATAAAGACGGTGGTCATAGATTCTTTGTCGGCACTTCTGACTCCTGACTTCTGACTCCTGACTTCCAAATCCCGAAGGGATTTCAAGGGCGCAAGCCCTTGCTTCTATTCCAAGTTCAACGACTGCTCCCGAATCTTATCGATCTCCGACTTCGCCTCCAGCGCCAGATCCGTCATCGTCAGCCCCAAATCGCCCAACCCGCCGGTCTTCGATAGCACCGTATTGGCTTCGCGATTCATTTCCTGCAACAGAAAATCGAGCCGCTTCCCCACTTCGCCGCCGCCCTCGAGCATCGCCTCCAGTTGCCCGGCATGCGTCCCCAGGCGCATCAACTCTTCGGCGATGTCGCTGCGGTCCGCCAGCACCGCCGCTTCCTGCGCCAGCCGCTGCGGCTCAATGGCCGCGCCATGCAGCAAATCGGCCAGCTTTTCCCGCAACCGCTTTTGAAACGCCGCGACCGCGCCGCCGCGAATCTCGTCCATGCGGCTCACCAGGCCCCGGATGTTCTGGCATCGCTGCCGCATCTCCGCCGCCGTCACCGCTCCTTCGCGCTCGCGGCTGACATTCAGCGCCCCGACCGCTTCCGCCGTGGCCTCCAGAACCGCCTTGACTACTTCTTCTCCAATTTCTCCGGCCTCTCCGCCCGCGCCCAACATGCCCGGGATGCCCATCGCCACATTCAAATCGGGCCTCTGCCCTTCGATCTCGTAAGCCTTCGCCGCTTCGCGAAAGGCCGTCATATAAAGATCCAGCAGCGGCCGGTTCAGACCCGCCGCCTCCCCGCCCGCGCGCGTCAGCGAGACCTGGATCTGGACGTGGCCGCGCGCCACCCCGCTCTTGATCGCGCCGCGCACCTGGTTCTCGATCGCATCGAGCTCCGCCGGCATGTGAAAGTGCAGATCCAGGCCGCGATGGTTGACGCTCTTCAAGCTCACCACAATCTCGCCTTCCGCGAAGGCCTTCCGGACGCGGGCAAAACCCGTCATGCTGCGCAAACTCACAAATCCACCACCGTTCCGGCGTCCTCGAACTGTAGCTCGTGGAGCCTCTGATAGATCCCTCCCTGGTTGATCAGTTCTTCGTGAGTGCCCGTCTCCCGAATGAGCCCCTTCTCCAGGACCACAATCTTGTTCGCGCGCCGGATCGTCGACAGGCGGTGCGCGATCACAATCACCGTCCGGTGCTCCATCAGGTTCGCCAGCGCTTTCTGCACCAGCATCTCCGATTCCGTATCCAGGTGCGACGTCGCCTCATCCAGAATCAGGATCGGAGCGTTTTTCAGCAACGCCCGCGCGATCGCGATCCGCTGCCGCTGCCCGCCGCTCAGTTTGGTGCCCCGGTCGCCGATCACCGTCCCGTACCCCTCCGGCAGCTTCATAATGAATTCGTGGGCCAGCGCCGCTTCGGCCGCACGCTGGATCTCCGCAATGGGCATATCGGCCCGCCCATAGGCGATGTTGCTTGCCACCGTGTCATTGAACAGGAACGTATCCTGTGCCACAAGTCCGATGGCCTGCCGCAGCGACGCCAGATCCACATCGCGCACATCCTGCCCGTCGATCTTCACCGCGCCGCCCGTCACGTCGTAGAACCGGGGCAGCAGGTTCGCCACGGTCGTCTTGCCTCCGCCGCTCCCACCCACCAGCGCCACCACTTCGCCGGCCTTCACTTCCAGCTCCAGCCCCGCAAACCGGAACCCGTCGGGCAGACCCGGATAGTGGAAGCCCACATCCTGGTAGCGGATTGCCTTTCTAAAGGGCGCCAGCTTCGGCGCCCCCGGCTTTTCCACGATCTCTTCTTTGTGGTCCAGGTACTCGAACACCATGTGCGATGCGCCCAGCGCCTGCTCGAAGATATTGTGGATGCCCACCAGTCGCTTCACCGGTTCAAGCAGCATCACCAGCGCCACTACGAAACTGGCGAAATCCTCCGCCTTCAGCGAGCCCCCTATGATCTGCTTGCGCGCATACCACAGCAGTCCCACGATGGCCAGCGCGGCCACCATCTCGATCAACGGCGATGCCAGCGCCTGTTGCCGCACGTACTGCACGTTGGTCTTCAACAGGCGCCGCGCCGCATCGCGGAACCGGCCTGATTCGTAGCCTTCCGCGCCAAACGCCTTCACCACCATGTGCCCGCTGAGCGTTTCCTGCAGAATCTGGTTCAGGTCGCCTTGCTTGTCCTGGGTGCGCCGCGTCGTGCGCCGGATCTTTCGCCCAATTTGCATCGTCGGCAGGATCACGAACGGCACCACCACCAGGCTGATCAACGCCAGCTTCGGGTCCTTACCGAACACCACCAGCGTGAGCGCCACGGCCATAAACAACTGCCGGAGAAAATCCGCCAAAATATGCGACGTGGCCAGTTGCACCTTATCGACGTTGTTCATGATGGTCGACATCAACTGGCCGGTCGAGTGCGCCTCGAAAAACTCCGCGCCTTGCTTCAGCACTTTGTCGAAGACCGCGTTCCTCAGGCTCGTGATCGCCGAAAACCCGACATAATTCACCAGGTAGTTTCCGAAGTAATCACAGAACCCTTTGAGGAAGAACACTCCCAGAACCATGTACGCCAGCATGTTCCACACGTTGTGGAAGGAAGCCGGAAAGAAATTCGTCAGATAGAACGAGTGATGGAAGATCGGGTCTTTATACAACTCCACGGGTTTGCTGGCCGACTTCACATCCAGCGCGTTGTAGAGAATCGGCCCCACCAGCACCGCCATCATGCCGGTCGCGGCGCCCGCCGCGGTCATCAGGACCACCGCTCCCACCAGTTGCGCCGTGTAGCGCCGCGCATAGGAAATCAGCCGGAGCAGTTCCTTCATGCGTGCACCCCCAGCCGCGCCAGCGCTTCCAGAACCTGCCCCGTCTCCACGCCCGAGACGCCCCCCGGCGCCGTCACCACTTCCGCGGACGTGCGCCACGGCCCCCAGATGGCCGCGTCCGACGTCCCGAAGATCTCGACCACCGGCACGCCAAACGCCGCCGCCATGTGCGCGGGTCCCGAATCGTTGCCGATGAATAAAGACGCGCCGCTGAGCAGCTTCTTGATCTCCGCCAGTGGAGCCCCGTGCAGCCTTCGATACTCTCGAAAGGCCTCCAGGTTGTCGCTCGAGGCCCCAATAAATACCGGCTCGATGCCAGACCGCTTCAGGTATTCCGCCACCGCCAGAAATCCATCCGCCCGCCAGGTCTTCTCCGGCGTCGCCGCTACCGCATGGATCACACCGAACGGCTGCGCCGGCCTTTGGACCGGTCCTTCCACCACCAGCTTGGCCCGCGGGATCTCCACGCGTGCCGCTCCCAGCCAAAACATCGCACTAGCCAAATGTTCCGCCGTATGGACCGTCCGCTCCACGCCCAGGATCTCCTGCGCCCTCGGAATCCGCGCGTTATATACCCATTGATGGCGGAAATGCCCGAAGCCCGCACGGAACTGCGCGCCCGAGAGCGCCGTCATCCACGCGCTGCGCGTTCCGCCATGCAGGTTCAGGCACAGCCCGGGCCGCCATCCGCGCACCGCTCCCCACTCCGCGGCTAGTGTCTCATCCACGTCGGGGTTGCCTTCGAAGATCGCGCGGTATCGTTCCTCCACCGCCACTGCCACGCGCAGGTCGGGCCTGGCCTGTTTAAGAATGTCGAGCGCGGGTGTCGTGAGCACGCAGTCGCCCAGCGACCGGAGCCGGATAATCGCCACCCGGCTGCCCCGCGGCAAACATTCCAGGATACTTCCCACGATGCCCTATTCTTCGATCTTGGCTTCGTCGACCAGCATCACCGGAATGTCGTCGCGAACAGGGTAGACGCGGTGGCACTCGACGCATTTCAAGCCGCTCTGGTCGCTCTTGAGCTCGACCACAGCCTTGCAGACGGGGCACACGAGGATTTCCAGCAAATCTTTGCTGATAGCCATAGTGAATGATCCAGTTTAACGCATTGGTGGGGAGCCCCCAAGTGGGGCCAGGCTTTCAGAGGCTTTCAGCCTGCCGCCGGCTGTTAGCCGGCATTCTTCGCGCTTGTGGCGAGACGCCGGGCAGAAGCCCGGCGGGTCGCGGTAGGGATGCCGGTCAGCCCGGCACCCCCCGCACAGATCCGTGCGAGCGCTCCTAACGCACACGGTTCTTACCTTGGATGTTTGGACGCAAAGCGTACCTCCGGATACGGATGCAGGATCTCGACTTCCGGAATCTGGTGCCCGAGTTTCTCCTGAAATCGCTCCCATGTCCAGCGGCTCCGTTGACTCCGCCGGCGAAGCTGCCACCACCACATGTGTAGCACTTCGTGCCGAATCGCCTTCAGTCGGTCCTCGTTGCGCGGGACCGCATGGTACTGGAAGTATCCGCGAACCACCGATTGGAGCCACTCCATCGTGCCCTTCGTCTTCTCGTGCAGGCGCTCGCGCAGCTTCTGCCGAATCTGCTTCAGCTTGGCTGCCATACGCTTGCCGATCGTCTTCCGGTACACCTGGAAGTACCCCGTCTGGTAATTCCTCCCACAGATGTGAGTGAGGTTTTCGGCTTCCCTTCCCCACGCTTCTCCCGCCGTTCAGCGGCATATCGCCCGAATTCAATCAGACGCGTCTTCTCTGGATGTAGCTCCAGCCCGAACTTCCGCACGCGCTCCCAGTCGAACGAAGGCAGGGGAGGGCCGAAGGAGATCGTGGAGGGAAGGCCGTTGACCAAGGAGAACGCGGAAGAGCCTAACCCGTACCGGACACCGAGCCGGGAGAGCGGGCCAAGCGGGCTGGACCGTGTACGTTCATCTCCGATCCGATGCCGCACGAACTTTTCCAAATGATCATGTCCGACTTTGTCGAAAAATGACCGGATGTCCTTTCGCGTGATAGGCCCCACGATGGATTCGCCCATGGGGTCTACGACTCCGCAGAGCCTCTGACGCACTGGCGAAATGTCGCACGCCACAGTGTTGCCTTCCGGTTCGCCTGACACCGTCGGCGCCTCTGATTTTGGCTATTTCCGAGCTCACAATTTCGGGATACCCAGCCTACATGTGCCCCTGTCCAACGCTTCAAGTGCGGGGTTGCCCACCGCCCTCACATGGCTTGGGGTCAGGATGGTTCGCTACTCCTTTCCTGTATGACTCTTTCATTCACTACTTCACGCCGGTTTATCCCGACGCTATCCAGGCGGAAAGCCTGACCCCACCAGAAATCGCATCATTTTGGATACCATTCGCGGATGCGTACTTCGATCCCGCTACCGGCCAGAGCTTTAGAAAAAACCGTCAAGTCCGACTGGCTGTAGTGGTAGGGATAAACCACCGCCGGATGAAACGCCCGCACCGCTTCCGCGGCCGCTTCCGGCGTCATGGTGTAAGGCTGGTTCATGCATACGAAGGCCACATCGATGTTGCGCAGCGCCTTCATTTCAGGCGTGCCGTCGGTGTCTCCGGAAAAATAGAAGCGCTTGCCTCCGTACGTCACCACGTACCCATTTCCCCGGCCCTTGGGATGGTAAAGCGTGCCGTCGGCGGCGGGCTTCAGATTGTACATCGGCAGCGCTTCCACCCGGAACCGCCCGATGGTCTTACTCTCTCCGTTCGAGATCGCCGTCGCGCTCGTCACGGTTTTCGCCACCGCGGCGGGCGCCAGAATCACCGTGCCCGGCTTGCTCAGCCGCTCCACCAAGGCGGGCGCCATGTGATCGGCGTGGATGTCGGTGATGAGGATGTAATCGGCCTTCGGCAAATCGTCGTACTTTCCCTGTGCCGGGTCGACGTACAGCACCTTGCCGCCGGCCCGAATCATCAGGCTGGCGTGTTGGATGGGTGTCAGTTCGAGCGTGCCGGCGGAAGTCTGGAATTGTTCTGGCGTTGCCGCGGCGGCGCAGACCGCAACCAGAACCGAAGTGAGAGGCAATCGGAACATACAAGGATTGTAACGCCGCCCTCTATAATCCGCCCTCTATATCTATAATTATGGTTGCGTCCCATGGCGAAGCCCAGCACCAGGCCGTCGAATCGACAGCAAAAACCGCGCGCTACTCCGCCCGCCGGGCCGCCGCCGCCCCCGCGCCACACCCTCTGGATATCTGTGTTCCTGTTCCTGGCGACGTTGGCCGCGTACGCGCAGGTCCGCCACTTTGACTTCGTCAATTTCGACGACCCCGAGTACGTCACCTCGAACCAGCACGTGCGAGCCGGCATCACCCCGGCGAACGTCGCTTGGGCATTCACTTCCGGCGAAGCCGCCAACTGGTTTCCGCTCACGCGCCTTTCGCACATGCTCGATTCCCAGTTGTTCGGGCTGCGCAGCGGGTGGCACCATCTCACCAACGTCCTGCTCCACGCGCTGGCCGTGCTGCTGCTCTTCGCGTTTCTGAATCGCTCCACCGGGCGCCGCTGGCCCAGCGCGTGGGTGGCGTTGATCTTCGCCCTGCACCCGTTGCATGTCGAATCGGTTGCCTGGGTGGCGGAGCGGAAGGATTCGCTCAGCGCTTTCTTCGGGTTGCTCGCGCTCTGGAGTTACGTGCGCTATGTCGAGCGTCCGGCGCCGCGCCGCTACTTACTGGTGGCGATGGCGTTCGGTCTGGGCCTGATGGCCAAGCCCATGCTCGTGACCCTGCCGTTCCTGCTGCTGCTCGTGGACGTGTGGCCGCTCGGCCGCATTTCTCACATGTGGCCGGATGAAGTGGCGCACGCACTCATGCGTGCCGTGTCGAGACTCATCTCGACACCCTGGTGGGGTAGGGGCAGCCCGTCGTCGCCGAGCGTCGGCATGAGTGCCGACGCGGCAGGGGATGCCCCAGGGGCCCGTGCCTGCGCCACGTCGGAGCCCGCATGAGCGCCATCCTCTTCACCCCCGATCAGCGCAACGCCATCGATCCC
>PMTR01000021.1 GCA_003167255.1 Bryobacterales bacterium | reverse complement strand
CGCCCGGCGAAAAGTCCGAGAGCCCCGGCCGCCGCAACGCCATATTTCATTTCCCACTCATACGCCAGAATTGTCTCGACTTTCGTGGGGCAGACCCCCTGGTCTGCGCGCGACCCCCCGGTCGCGCCGCCGCATCAACGAAGCCCGTCGGGATGCCTGCCCCCCTTTGAGGTGAACCGTATTGCGGTTAAGGGGCGAACGCATTTTCCGGGAATTTCAGGGCTAGGGGATCGCGGGAAAATGCGTCTGTCCTCGTCTGTCCCCTTTTCGGGCGCTCCACGCATTTGGGCATGTGTGCGCGTTGGGCAGTTACCCTTTGCCAACAAGCCGGTTGTACACGGCGTGGGACCCAATCCAGAACCACACCACGCTGTTTTCATGTTCCACGGCAAGTGCCCGGTAATGCAAGCCGGCTCGAACGGACCAGAATCGCCCGACCCTTTTGAAGTGGAGGGACGGATGCTTCGGATCCCGCCGCAGCAGTTGATAGGACTCGTCGGCCAAGCTGCGTATGTCTTCCGGAAGCTGGCGGTAGCAGTCCCAGAACCGCCGATTGGCGCGGTGCCTCACCGTTCCGTGCAACGATCCGCGCGCAGATCCTCGAGTGCCTCGTCCGCCAGGGCGTCAAGGCGCCCCGCCGCGATGTCGTCTTCAATCCGTCGGTCCCACGCTTCGGCATCGTGTTCGGCAAACCACGCCCGGAATAGGGCGAACTCGGATGCGGAAAGCCGCAGAACCGCTTCCTCGATCTCTTTTACGCTGCCCATCCTCTCCAGCTTACTCTGCGCGGTCGCGCCGACACAACTGCTCTGCTACACCCTCTGCTACACCCCCTTTAAGTCAACGGTATTGCGGTTAAGGGCCGAGCGGTCTGCTTCCTCTTCGCTCCGAGGGACCGGCCATGATGCGCCGTGGCCAGTGAGTTGCTTCACGGTGCGAGCGGCATCGGCTTGAGCTCCTCCGGCTGGCGTAGCGGCGTGACGGGGTCCAGGAACTTCCAGAGCACCACAGCCACCAGGTAGATGGCGGCTGACACGTAGAACGTGATGTTCCAATTGGCGTGGAACCAGCGCAGCAAATAGCCGTTGACGGTGGCGGCAATGGCGCCGCCGATGTTGCCCCACATGTTCATGGCGCCGGAGACGGTGCCGGCGCAAGGGCCGCCAATATCCATCGCGGCGGCCCAGGAACAGGGCATGGAAAGGTCGGCCGCAAAACTCGAGACGCCAATCGCCAGAACCGCCAGCAGCGGAGATTCGATGTACGTGGAAAGCAGCAGGAATCCGGCGCCGGCGATGAACCCGATGGACGCCACGGTGCGGCGGGCGCGCACCATGCTGCCGCTGCGCCGCGCCAGGCGCGCGGCGGCGAAGTGGCCCGCCAGGCTTCCCAGACCGCCAAAAAACAACGGCAGGACCGCCAGCCACTTGGCGGAATCGAGCGGCAGGTGGCGGCCGCGCTGCAAATAACTGGGCAGCCACGTGATATAGAAATACCATCCGTAAGAGAGGCAGAAATACTGCCACATCAGCAGCCAGACCTGCCGGGAGCCAGCCAGGCGCAGCCAGGGCACGTGAGTATGGCCGGCGGCGAGCGAGGCCTCGTCGCGCAGCAGCTCGCGTTCGGCGGCGTTCAGGCTGGGGTTGTGAAGCGGGTTGTCGCGAAACCAGAACCAGAACGCGGCCGCCCACAAGACGCCCAGGCAGCCGAAGATTTCAAAAGCATGGCGCCAGCCCACGTGCGCCATCACCAACGCCACGATGGGCGGCGTGAACGCACCGCCCCAGCGCGCGCTCAGCCACATGATGCCTTGGGCGCGCACGCGTTCATCGGGCGGCAGCCAGATGGTGAAACTCTTGGTGAGGTTGGGGAAGCAGCCGGCTTCTCCCATGCCGAAGAGGAAACGCGTCACCGTGAGTGAGGCCACGCTCCAGGCCCATCCGGTGGCGGCGGTGAAGAAAGACCACCAGGCGACCACGCGCAGCAGGACTTTGCGGGGGCCCATCCAATCGCCCAGGAAACCGCCGGGGATTTCGAACAGGGCGTAGGCCCAGGCGAAAGCGCTGAAGGCCCAACCCATCTGGACATCGTCGAGCCCCACATCATGCTGGATGGATGGCGCGGCGGTGGCGATGGAGACGCGGTCGATGTAGGTGATTACCGCCAGGAGAACAGCGAACACAATCACCCAGTAGCGCACACGCGTGGGGCGTTGAGCGGCCGGCGGCATGCCTTAAACGCTCCTCGGGCGGATTCCGAAACGATAGACCAGCGCGCCGGCGCCGACGGTTCCGAAGGCGCTGATGGACGCCCAGGGGTGTTGCACCAGGCCGAAAACCACCATGCCGGCGCCCACCACGATGTAGGAGGCGGGAATCAGCGGCCAGGCGAATTCGAGGGCGCGCAGGCGCTGCCAGCCCGGCCGGGTGCGGCGAAACACGAAGACCGATGCTACCGACAAAACAGTGAACAGCGTGAGGCTCATGCCGATGTAGATGACCAGATCGGGAAAGGGAGTGGCCGTCATCAGCATGGCGCAGAGACCCTGGCTGACGATGGCGACGACCGGCGTGCGCCAGCGCGGATGCACCTTGGCGGCGGCGGCGAAGAAGGCGCGATTCTTCGCCATGGCGTAATAGACGCGCGGCCCGATGGTCATCTGCGCGCTGACGGTGGAGACAATGCACAAGGCCATGAGAGCGGAGAACGCGCCGCCTACGTTGAGCCCGAAAAGATTTCTGGCGGAGATGCCCCCAATGGCGATTTCACCTTTCATCTGTTCGAGAGGCGTGGCGTAAATGAAAATCAGATTGAGCCCCAGGTAGAGCACCGCGACGATGCCGGTGCCGGCGGCCAGCGCGGCCGGCAGCGTGCGCTCCGGACGGCGCACTTCTTCGGCGACGTAAGTGGCCGCGTTCCATCCGCTGTACCCCACCATCACCCACAGCAGGCTGACGATGAACTGCGTGGGCAGCGCGGCCATGGAAGTGCGGACGGCCGGTTGCGAGAAGTGGCCCCAGCTTCCGGCGCCGGAGGAAAAGCCCAGCACCACGAAGCCGGCGATCACGATCAGCTTGGTGGAGGTGAGCACGTTCTGCACTTTGGCGGTGCGGCCGACGCCGAAGCAGTTGAGCGCGGTGAAAGCCGCAATCAGCGCCGCGGCCGCCAATTGGCCCGCGCCCAGGCGCACCGTGAAGATGCCCGAACCGAGGACCAGCGAGGCGTTGGCCTGCTTCAGGTTCGGGAAGAAGTATCCGAGGTAATCGGAGAAGGCCAGGGCAGCGGCGGCGATGGGCGCGGAAAAGCCGGCGAAAAAAGAGACCCAGCCGGTCATGAAACCCCATTCCGGACCGAAGGCATGCGTGAGGTAGACATACTCGCCACCGGAGCTGGGGAAGTTGATGCCGAGTTCGGAGTAGCTCAAGGCGCCCGCAATGGCAAAGAGCGCGCCCACGCTCCAGCAGAGCAGGATCAGGCGGGCGCTGCCCAGGTCGCCCGCCATATAGCCCGTGGTGGTGAAGATGCCCATGCCAATCATGTTGGAAATCACCAGGGCGGTCGCGCTGAAGAAGCCGAGCTGGCGGATCAGACCGGGCGCGTTTCCCCGGGCGGCGCCTGGCGACAGAGGGTTGGGCATTCGAGACCTAAGAGTTAGGATAAGATATTCCTGAAATGAAAATGTCCCGTAAAGCGCTCGCCCTGGGCGCGGCCCTGTGTTTCTTCGCCGGCTACAGCCCGGCGGACGAAAGCGCCGTGAACCCGCAAGTGGTCAAGGTCATGAACGAGGTGTCCGAAGACCGCATCAAAGCCATCATTGAGAAGCTGGTGAGTTTCGGCACCCGCAACACCATGTCGAACGCCGGCGACGCGGCGCGCGGCGTGGGCGCGGCGCGGCAATGGATCTTCGACCAGTTCAAGAGCTACAGCCCGCGCCTGGAAGTGCGCTTCGACAAATTCCGCGTGAAGAAACAGGGGCAGAGAATTTTCAAGGACGTGGATCTCTACGACGTGATCGCGGTGCTGCCGGGCAAGACCATGCCGGAAACCGAGGTCTGGATCAGCGGCCACTACGATTCGCTCAACCTGGGCACGCGGCCGGCCGGCGGAGCGGCGCCGGGACCAGGGGGCGATGCCGCGGCGGGCGGGGGCGCTGCCGCTGCGCCGCAGTTGACGCCGGCGGATTATGAGAAGAATGCGGAATTGCCCGCGCCGGGAGCCTGCGACGATGGCAGCGGCATCGCCGCCGTGATGGAGCTGGCGCGCGTGATGAGCCAGTACGATTTCGACAAGACCATCGTGTTTGCGGCCTTCGCCGGCGAAGAGCAGGGGCTGGTCGGCAGCCAGCTCGAAGCCGAGAAGGCGCACAAGGAAAACACGGTCATCGAGGCCGTGCTGAACAACGACATCATCGGCACGGAAGTGAGCGGCACCGGCCGGACCGGCAACGCGTCGGTGAACGTCTATAGCGATGAGACGATGGATTCTCCTTCGCAGGAATTATCGCGCTACGTGCGCGAGATCGGCGAGCGGTACATTCCGTCGATGAAGGTGAATACGGTCTTCATGGGAGACCGCCTGGGACGCGGCGGCGACCACACCCCGTTCCAGTGGGAAGGCTATGCGGCAGTGCGTTTCTCGACGCCCAATGAGATCTATGCCAACCAGCACCACGCTACCGACACGCTCGAAAATATGTCAGTGCCGTACACCGCCAGAGTGGCGCGCATGAATGCAGTGGTGGCGGCCAGCCTGGCGCTCGCGCCGAAAGCTCCGCTGGTTTTCCGCGCCGCGGGCCAGGGCGGAGGCAGGAATGGCGCGGGCGCGGCGGCGGGCGGAACCAATGCGGGGGGCACACCAGGCGCGGCGGGCCGGGGCGCCGATGGCGCGGCTGCACCCGCGGGCGGCGGACGCCGGCCGACACCTCTGATTACGCGCGGCCGGTCGCAATACGACGCTCAATTGCAGTGGAGACCGGCGGGACCGGATTCCAGCATCAAAGGCTACGTGGTGGTGGTGCGGCCCACCACGGCGCCCTACTGGGAGCAGCAAATCTACGTCGGGAAAGTGACCGAGTATCTGATGAAGGACGTCTCCATCGACGACTTGAAGTTCGGCATCAAGGCCATCGGGATGAACGGGGGCGAGAGCCTGGTGACGCCGTACCTCTATCCGCCGCGCGTGAAGGCGCCCATCGAGACCGTGCAATAGAAATGTGGAGTAAAGATCCGCCGGCTGCTTGACAGGGTCGAAAAAGTGGGGCNNGCCGGCTTCAGCCGGCCTTCCGGTGCTGCCCAGCCGGCCCGTCGACATCCAGGCTCCCCCACTTTCTCATGAAATTTCGCGGGCTGCAGGCCCTCCGCAACAGACGACACAAACCGATCGTCTGTTCCACTGGCTACTTCCGTGCGGCCCAGGCGAGTCCATCCGGGCCCCTGCCGGTCTTGACCTCACCAACCACCGTCATGGTCTTCAGATCGATCACGGCAACGGCATCGCGCGAGTTCAGCGTTGTGTAGGCATGCGAGCCGTCGGGCGCCATCAGGAGGCCCTCGGAGCTGGCTGGCAGCGCGATTCTCTTGTGCTCCTGGCGAGTGGCCGCGTCGATCACCAGCAAATCGTTGCCGCTCAAATCCGACACGAAGACGTACTTGCCGTCCAGGGTGATCTTCAGGCGGTTGGCGCTCCCCGTGGACGGGATGGTCTGGATCACCTTCTTGCTCGATACGTCGATGATGGAGATGGTCTTGTCCTGCGCGTTGGCTACCCAGAGCTCCTTGCCATCGGGAGACAGGTCGAAGCCTTCGGATCCCCGGCCGACCGGGATATTGGTGATGTTCCAGTCGGGCGCACCGCCGCGGCCACCGGGCGGAGGGCCGCCTGGACCACCGCGCCCGCCCGGACCGCCTCCGGGTCCAGGCCCCTGCCCAACGCCCTGTTCGATGATGCTGACTGTCGCGGAACTGACATTCGATGTGAAGACCGTTTTGAGGTCTTTCGAAACGATCACCATGTGCGTGCGGTTCTGCCCCGTGCCGACGACCCAGTCGATTTTTTGCGTGGAGGGATCGTAACGGCCCACCACCTTTGCTCCTTCGGCGGTGAAGTACAACTTACCGCCGGCAAAGACGAGTCCGTGAGGCGCGCGCAACGCGCCCAGGTCGATGGGGGCCAGCGGTTTTTGGGCGGTCAGGTCGACCACGGCGATGGTTGCACCGCCATAGTTCGAAATGTATGCGGTCTTCCCATCATCCGATACGGCGACTTCGTGCGGATTGCTTCCGACGGGCACGCGCGCCACAATCGTCAGGCTCGCCGGATCGACGATGACCAAAGTGTTCTGCTCCTTCTCGAGGACCAGCAAAGCGTTGGCAGGCGTGTTCGCCGCCTGAAGGGCAGCGGCGCCGAAGCAGATGAGCGGCAGTAGACTACGGGTTTTCATGATTGTCCAAGTTTATCCGATACCATCGATAGTGGATGCCGCTCGCGTTGCTGCTGTTCTTCGCGTTCGCCGATTATCGCCTGGCCGTGCCCGGCTATCACTATCAGTTCCCGCGGGATCATTTCGCCCATGCCGATTTCCAGACCGAATGGTGGTATTACACCGGCAACCTGCGGGCGCGCGACGGCCATCGCTATGGATTCGAGCTGGTCTTCTTCCGCCAGGGGAAAAAGGACACGCCGCGCGATGACCCTTCGGCCTGGCGCGTCGACGATCTGTATCTGGCGCACCTGGCGCTCACCGATATCGATGGGAAACGATTCCGCTATTTCAAGCGTCTGAACCGCGCCGGTCCCGGCATCGCCGGCGCGAGCTTCGACAAAGGCCGCATCTGGAACGGCAACTGGGAATCGCGGTGGGATAAGGCATCCGGCCGGCAGACGCTCTCGGCGGTGGCGGAAGGGCTGCGCTTCACGCTGCGGCTCGCGCCCGAGACGCCACCCGTGATCCACGGCGAAAACGGCGTGAGCCAAAAGGCCGAAGGAGCGGGCAAGGCGTCGTATTACGTTTCCTTCCCGCGGCTCGCTGTGGCGGGAACGCTCAACGGCGCGGAGGTCAGCGGCGCCGCCTGGATGGACCACGAATGGTTCACCCAGCAGCTCGACGCGAACCAACAGGGCTGGGACTGGTTCAGCGTGCAACTGGACAGCGGCGCCTCGCTCATGCTCTTCGATCTGCGCCGCAAGGATGGCGGCATCGACCCGTTTTCCTCCGGCACCTACATCGCGCGCGATGGCCGCTCGACGCACCTGAAGCGCGCCGATTTTGAATTGCAGCCGCTCGATTCCTGGACCAGCCCGAAGACCGGCGCGCGTTATCCCGTCCGGTGGCGCGTCTCGGTTCCGTCGCTAAAGATGCAACTCGAATGCGCGGCCGCCATCCCCGATCAGGAACTGGTTTCGGAGGATGACGCCGGGCCCACGTATTGGGAAGGCGCCGTGACGTACTCGGGATCGGCCACCGGAGTTGGCTATCTAGAGATGACGGGCTACGACAAGCCGGTGCGGTTCTAGTGCGGCTGAGATTCTGTCGTTCCTGTATTACTACGCCCTGTCTTCATCGTAGGCCGCGACGATTCTTCTGCTGCCCAAGTCCGAAGGACGCAAGAGAATAGCCCAGTGCGCCAGCACTGGGAACCGCACAGGATGAGTTAGCCCCGGAACGGGGCGTAACAATCCGGGCCCAGATGCATCTTTCGCCCCGTTCCGGGGCTGGTTAATTGGCGACTCTGACCCAGGGCTGCGCGCCCTGGGCTACTATCTTTCGCCCTCCGGGCTCTGTGCGGGTACGCTGTTTGCGGCTTGCCGCGATGTGGGCTATGCGCTAAAAGAGAAATTGTAAGGGGAGCGGCGAAGCTCCAAACGGCGACGCTGATGGGACTATTCACGAATTTGAGAAAATGGCGGGCAAAAGACCGACCTATACCGAGCACCGATCCCCCCAAAGTCAAGTGGGGCCCATGCTGCTTCTGCGGGAACGATATTGAAGAAAGCGATGTCGATCCGTGTAGCATACAGGTTCAGACTGTGAGCGGCAAATGGCAAATGTGGTTCTGCCATGCGGCTTGCTTCCGATCACGCTTGGTGAAAATTCCCGAACACCCCGAATTCATGGAACCTGTGCATTTCTAAGATGCGGAAGAATGAAGTTGCCAGACCCCGGAATCCAATTTGAACTCCGGAGCGTGGCCAGCATCCCTTTTCTACTCGTACTCCACGCTCACCAGGAACAGGCCTTTGGCCGGCGCGGTGGGACCGCTCGCGGCCGGCAGCACGGTCACATCGGCGATGTTTCCTTTACCGGCTTCGATGAGCGTGCCCACAATATTGCGCACCATGTGCTTCAGGAATCCGCTGCCGCGGATGCGATAAACCAGGCGCGCCGGCGGCGTGTCCAACACCGACGAAAAGACCGTCCGCACCTTGGAGCGCCCTTCGGCATCACGATCGTCGGAGGCCGCGAAAGCCGTGAAATCGTGCTGGCCTTCGAAGGCACGCGCGAGACGCGACATGCGCTCCTGGTCCAACGGATACGGATAGTGATGCACGAACGGCCACTCGAACGGGTTGCAGACTTCGCCGCGGCAAATGCGATACTCGTAGGTTTTCGCCTTGGCCTGGAATCGCGGATGAAAGTCGGGATGCACCTCTTCGGCCGAGAGCACGCGGATGGTGGGCGGCAGCAGGCGGTTGACGGCGCGGCGCAGGTTGGCCGCCGGGATGGGGTTCTCGATGCTGAAGGCCGCCACCTGCTGGAGGGCGTGCACGCCGGCGTCGGTGCGGCCCGATCCGGCAACGCGCACCGGAGCGCCTTCGATTCCGGAGAGAATTTCTTCGAGCGCGCCTTGAATGGTCGCCAGGCCGGGTTGCACCTGCCAGCCGTGAAACGCGGTGCCGTCGTAGGCCAGATGGATGCGGATGCGGCGCATCAGGTTGGGCGCGAGCCCGGTTTCACCAGGGGAATGCCGCGCTGGCACAGGGGACATTCCTCGGGATAGTGCGCCGCCACCTGCAAGGTGGCCAGGGCCGCGCGCGGAACGCCCACATCGGCGCGCCCGCCGCTGCGGTCGATGATGGAGGCGGCCGCCACCACGTTTGCGCCGGCTGCGCGCAACAGGTCGATGACGTCATGCGTGCTGCCTCCAGTGGTAATCACATCCTCGACCACCACCGCCGTTTCGCCGCGCCCCACCGTGAACCCGCGCCGCAACGCCATCTTGGAGGTGGCGGCGTCGCGCTCCGTGAAGAGGAACCGCGAGCCCAGAGCGCGCGCCACTTCGTGTCCGACGATCAAGCCGCCGAGCGCCGGCGCGACCACCAGTTCGATTCGCGCCGCAGTCAATGTGCGGATTTCTTCGGCCAGCATGCCGGCGAGCTTTTCCGCCGCCGCCGGATGCTGCAGCACCAACGCACATTGCAAGTAGGTGGAGCTGTGCAGGCCGCTGGTCAGCCGGAAATGGCCCTCTAAGTATGCGCCAGTCGATCGGAATAATTCCAGAACGGACTCGGCTTGCGGCGTCACAAAGGCCTACTATACCATTGAACTTATACCAAGCCGACCGCCTTTCGAGACGCCAGGACCACTCATGCGCCACGCTAAATCACTGCTTGCTTCACTCTGCGTTCTTCTGATGCCGGGCCCGCCGGCGGGTTTCGCCGCCGACCAGACGGGCACGCCGCCGCCCGCCGGCAACCCGCCACAGGACAGCGCCGCACGCCCCAGTTTCTTCGGCCGGATCGCGTCGCCGTACACCGCCAAGATTCCGCCCATGCCCGACATGGTCAACTCCACGCGCCTGGAGTCGCTGCTCCGCGCCGGGAACCTTTATCTTTCGCTCGCCGATACCATCGCGCTGGCGCTCGAAAATAACCTCGACCTCGAGCTCCAACGCTACGGGCCCCAGATCGCCGATACCAACCTGCTGCGCGCGCAGGCCGGCGGCTTTGCCTCGCCGGTCTCCACCAGCGTGTTTGCCGGCCCCTCCAGCGTCACCGGCGGCGCGCCATCGTCCGGTCTGCAATCGTTCCTCAACGCCGGGTCCACCCAGATCGGCTCCGCGCCTCCCTCATTCGACCCCACACTGACAGGCAGCAGCGGGCTGGCGCACCTCACTACACCGCAGAGCAGCTCATTCACCACCGGCACCAACTCCCTGATCTCGCGCCAGATCACTTCGAGCGTCGGCGTGCAGCAGAATTTCGCAACCGGCACACTGGTCAGCCTGGGACTCACCAACAGCAACTCGGACACCAATAGCAACCGGGCCCAGTTCAATCCCTCCACCAATTCATCGCTGGCGCTCAACGTGACGCAGCACCTGCTGCAAGGCTTCGGGCCGGCCCTCAACTCGCGGCAGATCAGCATCGCCAGGAACAATCGCGAGGTTTCCGATCTCACGTTCAAAGCGCAGGTCATCACCACGGTTTCCGCCATAACCGATCTCTACTGGGATCTGGTCAGTTACAACGTGAACGTGCGCGTGCAGCGCGATGCCCTGGCAGCCTCCGAGCGGCTGCTCAACGACGACCAGCGACAGGTGGACGTGGGAACCCTGGCGCCTATCGAGGTTACCCGCGCGCAGGCGGAAATCGCGGCCGGGCAGCAGGCCCTCACCGTGGCGCAGACACAATTGTTCCAGCAGGAGACTATTCTCAAGAACGCCCTGAGCAAGACCGGCGTGCTGAGCCCGGAGGTCGCCACCGCGCACGTCATCCTCACCGACCGCATTCATGTTCCGGATATCGACCCGCTCACTCCCATCCAGGACCTGACCTCGACGGCCATCGCGTCCCGGCCGGAGCTGGCGCAGTTCCGCATCCTGATCGAGAATCAGAACATCGCCATCAAGGGAACCAGGAGCGAGCTGCTGCCTACGCTCGATCTCGTCGGGCAGCTCAGCAACGCCGGCCTCGCCGGACAGGTGAACCCGCTGGTCGGCGGCAGCCCCACGGCCTTTTTCGTGGGCGGGTACGGAACGGTGCTGGCGCAGATTTTCGCACGCAACTTTCCCACCTATTCGATCGGCTTCAATCTCAACATCCCCATCCACAACCGCGCCGCGCAGGCCGATCTGATCAACGGCGAGCTGGCCTTGCGGCAGCAGCAAGTCGGTATTCAGCGGCTGGAAAACCAGGTGCGCGTGGAAGTGCAGAACGCGCTGATCGGCGTGCAGCAGGCGCGCGCGCAACACCAATCGGCCGTCAAACAACGGATCCTGCAGGAGCAAACCGTGGATGCGGAACGGAAGAAGCTGTTGGCCGGTGTTTCCACGTCGTACAACGTGATCCTGACCGAACGCGACCTGGTGACGGCCGAATCCAACGAGCTGGCGGCCGAAACCACTTACGCCAAAGCCAAGGTGGAACTGGAACGGGCCACCGGCCAGACCCTCAACAGCAACGGCATTTCACTCGACGAAGCCTTCAAGGGCAAGGTCTCGCGCCCCGCCAGCGCCATCCCCGACCAAGCCCCCGGCAAGCGCCCGTAGGCAACCCGGACACAGCGCGGGCAAAATCTTGACACACACACGCCAGTTTTTCGTATAGGGCCGTACACCTCAGACCCCGGCCGCTTGATTCCAGGCCGATTAGGGTTTGGTGCGGGAATTGCTCTTCGAGGAGCGTGACTGCTACCAAAGGGCCCTTGGAGAGACGGTTGATCCTCTCTGTCGATTCCTTCCTTACAAGTCACCTCTCAAGGAAACCCACTGATTCCCGCCCATAACCTCACAACCGTCTCTTCCCGGGCCTGCACGTATTTCTAGTGCAGGCTCCATCTCGTTTACGATAGATCTATGGCGAAAGCGATGTTCGACGTGGAATGCCCGTGCTGTGAGGCGGTGCTCAAGATCGACCCGGAAACATGCGCGGTGATTGCGCACACGGTGCCCGTGAAGCCGCTCCCCATCGAGGATCTGGCGGCGGAAGTGCAAAAACTGAAGGGCGAAGGCGCGCGGCGCGAGCAGCTTTTCCAGAAAAGCTTCGAAGCCGAGAAATCGCACGGGAAGGTACTCGAAAAGAAATTCGACGAACTCTTCAAGCGCGCCAAAGAGAACCCCGACCTGGAGCCACCCCTGCGGGACATCGATTTGGATTAGCTGAAAGCTGCCAAAATCATGGGCCGCCGATGAACACGGATAAACGCGGATTGAAGAGAATCCTTTTTTATCGGCGTTAATCGGCGTTAATCGGCGGCCCAAATACTCTTTGCTAAGAAATCAGGATTAACGCCCCGTCACCAGCGGCAGCAGCACGCGGTCCAGCTCCGCATCGTCCCATTTCTGAATGTGGACGTTCTTGTGCAGGCTCCAGTGCTCGGTGTGCGCGGCGGTCTCGCCGGACGCCACTTTGCGTATTGGCCCCAGGGTTTCCAGTTCCAGAAAATCGGCGTTGGTAAAAGTTTCGAAATTGCACCCGAAGTCCGGATACGCCGCCGGCGCCGCCTCGGCGTGCGCCTGCTTGACGAATAGATCGCCATTCAGCAGGTAGGCGCCCCATACGTCGCGGCCATAGCTGCCCAGCTTTTCGGCGTCGCCCGTGCTCTTGGGGTCCTGCCGCAGCACCAGGTACTTTTGCAGCAGCTTCAGACGGCTGTCGGCCAGGTTCGTGTAGGGCCACATGGTCAGCGGGTTGGTGGGCTGCAGATCGTGGGGATGGTGGCCGCGCGGCGGAAACCCGTGAATGGCGGTACCGCCCTGCGCCAGCATGGTCAGCGCCCACATGGCAAATTCAAATGGCTGCTGGCCGGCGTTGCGGATCTGGTGCGTCACCTCCACTCCGGTTCCCGCGGCATCCATTCGCAGCGTGATCATTTTTTCCAGACCCGTCAAAGCTTCCACAGGCTCGGTCATCACGATGGTGTCGCCGCGCACCTCGATGTGTACCGGCGTGTTGTCCGGCGCATAGCTCTTCACGGGATCTTCGGGCGCGATCCACAAGCGGTGGCCGCCGCGCGCCTGCCACTCCGGCTCGCCCGATTTGCCGAGTTGCTCCTTATATTCCTTGAACAGGTTCTGGCCTCCCACGAACCCGTACCGCATGACGCGGGGACCGACGTCGCCGGTGACGATCGCCTCCACCACGCCGTTCGAGATGCGATAGCAATTGGGCCAGCCCTGGTAGCTGGTTTTTTCGATTTCGACTGCCGCGGAAGCGCTCATGGTCAGAACCGTCAGGATGATGGCAAGTCTGTGCACAGCTCACCTCGAGGATTCCTCAGCATAGTCCACGGAAGGCCCGCATTCAAGCCCGAGGCCCCCCGAGCCCCCCGACGCCCAAGCCCAACCCGGAGGGCGTCGCCGTTTCCGTATCGCGCTTTCGGCTGTGAATCTCAAGGAGATTCCAGCGGCGGGCGCGCATCCACAAAGGAAATCTCCCCGATTACTTCGCCCGCCAGCAGCGCCGCCATCTGAACGCCAGTTGGCCGTCCAACACCACATCGAAATCGTCCAGGGCCGCCATCGGGTACGTGGCTCTTCCCGGACGCCCCGGGGGTGTGCGTGTTCGAGTCTCGCGAACTTTAATTAAACGTGGGCGGCAAGCCCGCCCTGACGGTCGCGGCTCCGATTGAAGTACTCCCCACGCTAGGATTCTCTCAATTGGCCGGTCTCCCCCTTCCGTGTCGCACTCCCGAGGCCGATTGACACCGCGCTATGTTTGGGCCACTATTGTTACGCACAAAGAGGGTGGAAAAAGTCCACCACGTGGACAGCGCAGGCAGGCACAGGTGTCAATCCTGTGTACAGCGATGCAGCGCGGCTTCAATACTGCCGTTTAGAATCAGCGGGTATGGGTCTATCTGCAAATGGCCCTTGCCCTGCTTTTAACATCAGCGCAGCCCCGGAATTCACAAAGAGAGAGATTTCAAGAAAAGGAGAAACACCATGAGCGAGCAAAACGAGAAAAAGATTGAAGAATTGACCGCAGAGGATCTGGAACAAGTGGTCGGGGGAGCATCTACCGGCACGCCTGATTCATTTCTTAAACTCACGTCCGCTGCCACGCCATCGCCGGCCGGCGGTGGCACAACCAGCATATTGAAGCATCAGGATTAATTGAACTCGCAACCACGTGTGGACAGGGGTGGTGTATGAGCCACCCCGCGGAAGCTGCGCTGCCACCTCTGTACGCCCCATGGCTCCGCGAGGTGACCGGCGGGCCCATCCCCGGCGAGACCAAGGCAACTTGCGACCACTGCGTCATGTTGCCTTCGCCGGGCAGCCCTCCGGAAGCAGTGTATTTCCATCCCGCCACCAAGTGCTGCGCCTACCAGCCCGACCTTCCCAACTTTCTCGCTGGACGGATTCTGAACGATGCGGACCCGTCCATGGCCGAAGGGCGCGTGTCGCTGGAGCGGCGCATCGAGCGCCGTGTGGCCGTCACCCCCAGCGGAGCCGGCTCCGGCGGCGTTTTCAAGCTGCTGTATGGCAACACTCCCCAGGTCTTCGGGCGCGCGCCCGCGCTGCGCTGCCCGTATCTCAGCCCGGAGGGAGGCTGCGGCGTGTGGCGTCACCGGCCCGGCGTTTGCGCCACGTGGTACTGCAAACACGTCCGCGGCGCGTTGGGGCACCGGTTCTGGAAACTGGCGGATAAGCTGCTGCGCGAAGTGGAATCCGACCTTTCGTTGTGGTGCCTGGCGGAATTCCACACCGGTGCGGCGGAGCTCGCCAACCTGGCGCGGGAGCGGCGGGATCAGCCCGACGTCTCCGAACTGGATGGCGAGATCAACGAGCCGCGGTATGGCAAGCTGTGGGGCGAATGGGCGGGCCGCGAGGCGGAATTCTACCGGGCTTGCGCCGGGTTGGTAGAGCCGCTCTCCTGGGAGCGCGTGCAGGGCATCTGCGGACCGCGCGTGCGCGTGCTCGCGGGGTTGGTGCGGGACGCCTATGAAAACCTGGTGTCGGATGCCATCCCGGAGCGGCTCAAGCTGGGTGACGTACGCCTGGCGGGGACCGCGGAAGGAAAGCTGCGCATCGCCGCGTATAGCGAGTATGATCCGCTGCTGATTCCGCAGAAACTCGCCGCGGTGCTCGGTTACTTCGACGGCCGGCCTACCGAGGATGCGTTGGCCGCGATCCTTTCTGAGCATGGGTTGAACCTGCAACCGGCATTAGTGCGCCGCATGTTGGATTTCGGCGTGCTGGCGGCATGCGAGCGGCCCGGCGCCGGGCCATTTCCCATTCTGTGATCTGAGACCAAACCGCGATACTTCCGCCCGGCTGCGGCGAACCTGCGCCTATGGCTCCCTGGCGCGCCTGCCACCTTTCCCGATACCAGCGATCCACATTGCGGCGGCGAGCCATTTGTGGCGCACGCACTTTTGCGTGCCGTGTCGAGACTCTTCTCGACACGTCTTCGTAGTGTAGTGCGGCCGAAATCCTGGTTTCACGAAGAAAAGTGGGGCAGGCGCTTTCGCCTGCCAACCGCGGGATCCAAGACTCGCGATGTCGATTCAACGCCAGTCCATGGTTGGCAGGCGAAAGCGCCTGCCCCACCCTGCTCCGACTTCTTCACGAATACTCGCTATTCTGCTTGCCGCACACCAGTAGCTGTCACAACCTGCCGAAAAAGGCGTCGGCAAGAGTGCCGACGCGGCACGCATGAGTGCGTGCGCCACGTCATCACCTTAGCCGAAACAATCGATCCAGGAAATTGAGTCAGTAGGGCGGGCACCCCCGCCCGCGTCGGACCCCGGTCCGACAGCCGAGCCAGCGGACCCGCCCCACCCATTGACGCCGGCCAACGATTGCGGAACTATAGTTGCGCATAAGTAAGAGAGCGGGAGTACACCACGTGGACAGTCCATCTAGACAAGGTTTGTCCAGTTTGTGTACAGTGATGCCGTGCGGCGTCGATACGGCCATTTGGAATCAATGGGTTGCGGGTGTGGCCTAAGTGGCCATTGCCCTGCTTTATTATCGGCATGACCCCGGAATTCACAGAGAGAGACTTCAAATTTCAAAAAGGAAAAAACACAATGAGCAAAAACGACGAGAAGCACACATCGGAACTATCCATTGAAGAGTTGGACAACGTGGCGGGCGGCGATGCCCGGGTAAATAACGAATTAGAGATCACGCCCCAGCAGGCACCGGTATCCGCCGCTATAGTCGCCCCAGCGCCGTCGTCGCGGGCAGTTTCCACCAAGGGGATTAGCGGTAGTTAACCCACATCACAGCCGCCGGAGCTCGCAGTTCGTTCTGCGCACGAGGGCGGCTCACCACAGAGAGAGATTTCAAATTTCAAAAAGGAGAAACAAAATGAGCGAAAAAAACGAGAAGCAGACATCGGAACTATCTATGGAAGAGTTGGACAACGTGGCGGGCGGGGCGTACGACATGTTCTTGAAAATAGACGGTGTCCAAAACACGGCGCCGGCACCGTCATCCGCTGTTACAGCCGCCCCAGCGGCGCAAGGGTGTAAAGCGGGCGGCGACATTATTCGCTAGCTTACGCTCCCCCGAGGGCGGACTTCCGCTTCGCCCCCTTTCAGAGCATAACCTCGGAATTCACACGAAGAGAGAGATTTCAAATTTCAAAAAGGAGCAACACATGAGCGAAAAAAACGAGAAGCAAACATCGGAACTATCCATGGAAGAGCTGGAGAACGTGGCGGGCGGCAGCACTTATTGCACAACCAAATCAAACGTCAAGACGAACGCCATCGCTGCATCCGACCCGCCGACGCTAGCGACGGCAACCCCCACCACCCCCGGTCACTAACCTCACCACGCCAGGGGCGGACTTCCCCTTCGCCCCGCTTCATCCCCTCACCCTCCCCTTACCTGTCTCAGCAAATAGTCGAACCTCCGCGTGCCCAGCGAAACCGTCTCCAACAACTCGTCGCCCAGTTCATCGGCGGCATCCGCAGCGGCATCCTGCTCCGGTTGGCCGTAGCCCATGCGGGTGGTGGTGGCGCGCAGGCGGTCGGCCAGGAAGATGGCCACGGCGCGGTAAAAGTGGGCGGCGAACTTCGCGTCGGCTGCCAGCTTTTGCTGCAACACATCGCGCCGCACCGCCAGCACTCGCGCGGTGTCGAGCGACGCCACGGTTGCCAGCGGAGGGCGCGCATCCACAAAGGAAATCTCCCCGATTACTTCGCCCGCCAGCAGCGTCGCCACCTGAGCGCTGCCCACCTTCACCGCCAGTTGGCCGTCCAGCACCACGTAGAGCGCATCGATGGCGCGGCCTTCCTGCACCAACGTCTGTCCGGGGATCAAACGCTCGGCGGTTCCATGAGCGGCCAGCCATTCCACGTCGGAATCCTCCAGGGCCCCCATCAGATACATGGCTTTTCTCATTGTTCTCCCCTTCTCCGGTTCCTCAAATGAGCTGGCGCAGCGCCAGCCTGGCAAACAGCCCGTCCTTGGCCATCAGCTCCCGATACGTGCCGCTTTCGGACACCCGTCCGGCTTCCAGAACGAAGATGCGGTCGGCATTCACGATGGTGCTCAGCCGGTGGGCGATCACGATGCGGGTAGTGTGCAGCGACTCCAGACTCTGGCTCACCATGGCCTGCGTCTGATTGTCCAGCGCGCTGGTGGCTTCGTCGAACAGCAGAATGCGCGGCCGGGAGGCCAGGGCGCGCGCGATCATGAGCCTTTGCCGTTGTCCTCCCGAGAGTCCCACGCCTCCCTCGCTGATGACCGTGTGCATACCCATGGGCATGGCGCGGATGTCGGGTTCCAAACCGGCCAGGCGGGCGGCTTCCCAGGCGTCGTCCAGGGTGAGCAGCCGGGTACCGACGATGTTCTGGAAGATATCGCCCGTCTGCAGTTTGCCGTTCTGCAGCACCACGCCGATCTGCCGGCGCACCGCCTGGGGATTCAGCCCGGAGAGATCCTGGCCGTCGAAATGAATGGCGCCCGATTCCATGCGCTCGAAGCCCAACAGCAGGCGGAAGAGCGTGGACTTGCCGCAGCCGGAAGCGCCCACCAGGGCGACGAATTCGCCCGCGCGCACGGTAAGCGAGAGGTCGCACAACACCAGCGGAGTATCGGGGCGGTACCGGAAGAAGGCGCGGCTGATTTCCACCTGGCCGGTCAATTCGCCGGGTTCGGCCTTGGCGCCGCTCGATTCCGGCAGGGTTTCCAGAATGGGGCGGGCGCGTTCGAACAACGGCACGATGCCGAGCACGCTCACGGCGGCATAACTCAGCGCGAGCGCCGCGCCCAGGAATTGAAAGAAGGCCGCGTAGAAAGCCAGGAAAGCGCCGGTGCTCAACACCGCGCCTCCGCCCGCCACCACGAGCGAATTGCAATAAAAGATAACGCCGGTACAGACCAGCGGAAACACGGCCATGAAGACCGCCAGGCCGTTGGACATTTTGCGCGCGGCGGTAGCCTGATACTTCTGGCGGGCAAACTCGCGCGCCCATACCGTGAAGGCGCGCAGTTCCTTGGCGGTGACCCGCAGTTTGGCCACGCCGCTGACAAACTGGAGCACCATGCCGGAGATTTTGCCCTGCACTTCGGTGAGCTCGCGCAGGCGGCGCACTTGCAGCACTCCCAGCACCGCGGGAGCCAGGAAGGCCACTACGGTGAGTGCCGAGCCCACCAGCGCCAGGCGCCAACTGTAGTAGAACATCAGGGCGAAGCTGAAGACCGAGAAGATGCCGGAGAAAATCGAGGAAAGCGTGGAACCGGTCAGGATCTGACGGATGTGGCTGATGGCCAGGCTGCGCTGGGCCAGATCGCCGGCGGTGAAATCGCGGAAAAAGGGAACCGGCAGGCCCAGCAGGCGGTCCCAAACCGCGGCTTGGATGGCGGCATCCATGCGGCCTTCCAGGCGGAGCACGGCGAAGTTGCGGGTGTACGAAAAGCCCGCCCCGGCCACGGCGCCCGCCGCCAGGAAGAGGGAAACCGCCAGCAGTGCGCCGCGGTTGGCGCCGGGGATAATGCTGTCGAAGAGCAGCCCCGTCACCACCGGCACCAGCATGGCGAGCATTCCGGTGAGAACACCCATGCAGAGGATGGCGGCCAGGTCCGCGGTGGCCCCGTGCAAGCCGAACGACACCAGGTCCCACACGCCCAGTTTGCGCGCCGGGAACGGGCGGTAAAAGACCCAGGCAAAGGCTTCCAGGCCGGCTGCCGCTTTGCGGTTGAGGCGGCAGGAGCGATCTTCCACCGGGTCCCAAAGGAGGTAGCGTCCGCCCCAGGCCGGCAGCACCGCCATGGGACGGTGGTCGCTATCGCGAAACGCCAGCATGGGGCCGCCCTGCTGGCGCCACCATTCGCCTTTGAGCGCGACCCGCCGCGTGCGGATGCCGGAAGCACGCGCCACGGCTTCGACGCCCTCGGAGGATTCGGCGCCCCGCGGGGTCCGGATGGGAACGCCGAGCGCCTTGCCCACGGCCTGGCAAGCCCTCAGAAAAGGGCCGGCGAAGACCGTCCCCTCGCCGGCATCGAAGGGGGAGGAGCCGGAACGCAGTGGAGAGGCCAGTTGCCGCAGGGCCGCTCCGGCGGCGGCGGCTTGTTGGCCGGCGGCGGCGGCCATGCGTTCCCGTTCCTTGCGCTCCGCCTCGGTCCGCTGGCGCACCAAGGCCGCCAGCGCGGCACGATGCAGCGCGTCCAGGCCCGCCTCTGCGGCGGTCTCGCCGCCCGCCTTGGGCGCGTCCAGAATCGCTTGTGTGAGGGCGGCCACCCACTGGGTCAGCGAGCCGGGGGCGACGCCGGCGCGCGGGACGGACGCAATTTCCGTGCCCGGCAGGGGACACGCCAGCAGTCCGGCTCCGGTACTGCCGGGCAAGGCGACGGCCATGAGCGCGCCGCCCGCTTGCATGCGAAGGACGTGGCGGCGGGCTCCGCGCGGAGATCCATCCTCCACATCCACCAGAAACACGTCCACCCCGCCCGACACTACGGACCACGCCCGGTCCAGTCCTTCGAGAAGGAACGGCGGAACCGTGCCGGCCGATTGTGGAGTGCTCGCCGTCATGCCCTCATACCGACTGGATCAGGTCGCGGTACGGCCCATCCACCTTGATCATGTCCTCATGGGTGCCGCGCTGCACCACGCGTCCGCGGTCGAGCACCAGGATCTCCTCGCAATCGCGGATGGTGCTGAGCCGGTGGGCCACGATCACGCAGGTGCAACCCAAGCGGCGCAAATTGTCGTCGATGGTCTTCTCCGTGGTGGAATCGAGGGCGCTGGTAGCTTCGTCCAGCACCAGGATGCGCGGCGAAGTGGCCAGCGCGCGCGCAATCTCCAGCCGCTGGCTCTGGCCGCCGCTGAAGTTGCGCCCGTTTTCCTCCACGGCGTAATCGTAGCCACCCTGGCGGTTGGTGATGTCGTCGTGGATACAGGCGTCCTTGGCCGCGCCCACCAGTGTGGCGTCAGGCATGGTGGAATCCCACATGGCGATGTTCTCGCGAATGCTTGCGCCGAACAGGAAGATGTCCTGGTCCACCAGACTCAACGAATTGCTCAAGACCTCTCGTCCCACCTGGTCCCAGCGAAGGCCGTCAAACAGGATCTCGCCCGACCAAGGCTGGTAGAGGCCGGCCACCAGTTTCGCCACCGTGGACTTGCCGCTACCCGAACGGCCCACCAGCGCCACTCTTTGCCCGGGGCCGAGCTTGAGGCTGAAGTCCGAAAGCAGCGGTTCCGCCAGACGGCTGTAGCCGAAGGTCACGTTTCGCAGTTCGAGGTAGCCTTCCAGCTTGGGCCTGGCCGCCGCGGGGGATGAGGCGCCGACGTGCGGGTCCACGGGATAGCGCAAGACGTCGTCCAGCCGCTTCAGGTCGGTGCCGGCCTCTTGAAAGTATTCGCCCAGGTCCACCATCTGCTCCACCGGTCCGAGGAAACTCGCCATCAGGCTTTGAAACGCGATCAGCATGCCCATGGTGAGCACGCCATCCATGACGCGCAATCCGCCCAGGCCGATAATGGCGGCGACATTCAACCCGGAGAGCAGCGGGGGCGCCACCGAAAAGAGCTGCGACCAGGAACCGAGCGCCTGCTCGGCGTTCACCACTTTGGTCTGGTATCCGCTCCAGCGGGCGAAGAAATCCGATTCGGCGCCGCAGGATTTGAGCGACTCGATAATCTGCAGACCGTTCATGGAGCAGCCCATCATCTTGCCCTGCTCGGCTGCCAGGCGAATGCTCTCGAGGGCGTAGCGGCGCGACAAAAATCGCAACACGCAGAAGTTCAGCGCCGCAATTCCGGCGCCGATGGCCGTCAGCCGGGCGTCGTATTGGAACATCAGGGCGGCGTAAAAGCCGATCAACAGGATGTTGGCGGCGTTAGTGGCCAGCACGCCGGCCAGCACGGCGGCCACCCGATCGTTGATGCCCACGCGCGAGCCGATCTCGCCGGCGAATCGCTGGGCGAAAAACTCCATGGGCAGCCGCAGAACGTGCCAGAAGAACTTGCCGCTCGATCCCAGCGCGAGGCGGGTTTCGAGGGTCAGCAGCGAGTGCTGTTGCAGCCAGGTCAAAGCCGCTTTGACGAGGATGGCGAAACTGATGGCCAGCAGGAGGGGCCGCAACCAGTGCTGCAGCCCTCCCACCAGCACGCTGTCAATATAGATGCGCGTGAACACCGGCGCTACCAGATTGGGAACCGCCAGTGCCAGGGTTGCCACCAGCGCATACAGCAGAGCCAGCCGGGTTCCGGGGAGACGAGCCGCCAGCGACCGAACGGTGGACCGGCGATCGCCGCCGGGTTGGAACGTGGGCTCCTTCTCGAACACTAGCACCACACCGGTAAAGGCCTGATCGAATTCCTCCGCCGTGACCACGCGGGGACCGGTGCCGGGGTCGTTGAGGTAGACCTTGCCGCGGCCGAAACCCTCCAGCACCACGAAGTGATTGAAGTTCCAGAAGAGAATTGCGGGCTTACGGATGGTCCGCAGATCCGCCGGTTCCTTCTTGTAACCCTTGGCCGCAAGCCCGTGTTTGCGCGCCGCCTTCAGAATGTTGCTGGCCTTGCTGCCGTCGCGGGAGACCCCGCAATCCAGACGAAGCTCCTCCAGCGAAACCCAGCGCCCGAAGTAACCCAGGATGATTCCGAGCGCCGCCGCGCCGCACTCCACCGCCTCCATTTGCAGCACAACCGGCGTGCGCACGCGGGAACGGCGGAAGACGCTAGAGGCCATGGGCTAGCTCAGGCCGAGCATCTCCTTCACCGACGGCAGAATCAGCGACACCGGCCGCTGGCGCCGCGTCACGATCAGCACCGTACACATCGTGCCGCTGGAGAGTTTCACCGGCGGGCCTAGCGGAGACGACCACTGGTAGCCGTTGCGCGTGGCCGTGTCGGCAATCAACTGCACGTGCACTTCGGTGACCGGACCACTGCTGGTCAGGGCGGTCACCAAGGACTCGTTCTGGAAGTTGCGCATGATCGCGGCGGGTGTGGCCGGGTAGTCGGCGATGGAGGTCACTTTCGCGCGAAGATAGCCGTACTCCTCGCGCCGCACCGTGGAGGGCGAAACCTGCGCTTCCATGGCGGTGCGGACCTGCTTGACCATCATCGAAGGCACATACACCAGAACTTCCAGTTGGTCCACATCGGGTTGGATGCTGAGCAGAGGCACACCCTCCATCACGGCGGTCCCGGGTGAGACCCGGAGTTCCACTACTTCGCCGCTGTAAGGGCTGACCACGTTGGCCGACAGCTCCAGTTCCTTGCGCAGGCCGGCCAGTTCCCGCTCCAGCCCGGTCACGCGTGTCTGCATTTCCACGTCGGCCTGCCGCGGCTGGCTTTCGATGGCGTACTGGTCCGAATCGAAGCGCTTCAGGTCGGCATTCAAGGCGGCGATCCGCCCTTCCAGGTCCAGCAGTTTCTGTTTGGCGGCGAAGGTCTGCTGGCGGGTGATCAGCCCTTTGGCCAAGAGCTCAGTTTCCACCGGGACTTGCTCGGCCACCAGATTGGCCTCGTCTTGCACAACCTTGATTTCGCGTTGGGCATTTTCCCGCTGCCGGTTGAGAGCGTCCAGTTGCAGCCTGGTGCTGCCGGTGCGGATTTGATTGGCCGCGGAACGCTGGAGCTGGGCTTCGCCGATGGCTTCGCGGACGGCGCGGATGCGCTCCACCAGAGCCGGCTGCGCAACCTGCGCGATCACTTGGTTCTTGCCGATGCGGCCGCCCACCTTGGCATTCAGCGAAGTCACTACCCCGGAGCCGGTAGAGACCACGTTGAGCACGCCGCCCAGGCGCACGATCACGCCCTGCCCCGGCGCGGTGGTGGTGATGTAGCCCTTGAAGCCCCACGCCACGGCCATTCCCAGCAGCACCAGGACGGACAAGAGCGCCGCCCAGGCTTTGGCGGAACTGACTTTCATCAACTGGTCGAGCTGTTCGGGTGAGGAGAGCCGCTCAAGGGAAACCTTGCGGAAAATCTCGGTATTCATCGGTCCCCCGGCAGCGCGGGAAGCGTGACGAACGCCTGCCGGTCCACGCGCGGCGCGGTGGCATTCGGCTCCACCAGGGTTCCCGTGGCATGACGCAGGCGGGCCAGTTCCACCGCGGCCTCCAGCCGCGCCTGTACCTCGACGATCAACGAAGTGGTCAGCCGATCCTCGGTGGTGAGAATGTCCACCAGGGAGCCGAAACCCAGCCGGTACTTTTCCCGTTCGCCATCCAGGGCGGCCTGGAACGCTTCCACTGATTCATGCGCCTTCGCCAGGCGCAGGCCCGCGTTGCGCACTCCTTCCAGGGACACAACCACCTCCGAGGAAATCGCGCGCGCCGAAGTGTCCGCCAGCAACTCGGCCTGGCGGATGGCCGACTCGACTTGCGCCAGGGCGCCGGCCGCGGCATTGTTGCGCGGCGCAAATTCGTAGCGCACGCCCCCGACAGCGTCCAGGCCGTGGACCCCGTACACCAGCGAGGCCAGGTAGCTGTTGGGATACAGGCCTTCTCGCAGGCCGCTATATCCCGCGGAAAACGTCAGATCGATGGCGGGACGGAAGGCGTTGGTAGCCGGCGGCAGCAGCTTGCGCTGCGCCTCCACGCGTTTCTGCGCCGCCAGGTAATCGGCGCGTTGCGACAAGGCCAGCACGATATAACGCCGGACCGAGTCCGCATCGTTGGCCGGCGCCGGAATTTCCGGAAAACCTTCCGCCGGATCCGGGACCGTGGCTATCTGCTCCGGCGGTACACCCATAGCCAGTGCCAATTGTTGCCGCGCCACCACCACCTGCTGCTCCGCTTCAATTCGGCCGGCAGTGCGGTCGGCCAGGTTGGCGCGAACCTGGTTGAGGTCACTGCGAGGGATGCGGTCCGCCCGGATCAGATCCTGCACGTTCTGGAGCAGCATCCGGCCGCGCTCCTCCGAACTGGCGGCCACGGCCGCCAACCGCAGCGCACCCACCAGGCCCCAGTAGCTGGCGGCCGTCGAGGCCAGCAAATCGGTATAGGTCTGGTTGAGATCGAGCACGCTGGCCTGCACCTGTACGCCGGCCGCGGTTTCACGCGCCGCCACCACGTCGGGTCCCCGGTTGCGCAGCAACGGAATGGTCACCTGGTACGCCAGCCGCGATTGGTTGATGCCGGCGGCATTCAACAGGCGGTCGCGCGAGCGGTCCAGTTCGACGATGGGACCGGCGGTCACACCGCTGCGATACAACTGGCTCGCTCCACCATTGAAGGTGGTGAGGTTGGTGAACGCCGCTTTGGGCGATCCGCTGCCGTCCGACACCTGCTGAGCCGTGCTGAGCGGCGTGGGGGCAAAACTCTGCCGAACACCACTGCTGTAAAGAGGATCGAAAATGCCGGAAGCTTCGCGCTGGACTCCGCGGCTGGCCAGGATCTGTTGTTCTCCAATGCGCGCCTGCGGGTGCAGAAGCGTCGTCTCCAGTGCCTGCTGGAGCGTCAGCGTAGCCCGCGGCGTCTGTGACCACACTGCGGCGGCGAGAAATAGTCCGCCGAACGTCTTCCAAAAAGAGTGCATTGCTTGGTGCTTCAGAGGATACACCTGTTGCCTCAAGGGGGCAAGTTTCGGGTGACAGTTTCGGGTGACAAGCTCGTCCCGAGCCGTTTTCGCGGCCCTGACTTTCGGATATACTCAACAGGGCCAATCTTCTGAAATACCAGGCAGCTTGGTAGTCCGGCACATGGACAGAGCAACGCTTATCTCACCAGGCGGACATAGAGATCAGCAAACATGGACGAGAACGATAGCGAGGATAAGAATTACTTAAGTTCCCCTTTCGTCTATGGGCTGCGTCCACATCCCGCTTTCTGGCTGCCGGTCCGGGAGTGGTTTCTCCGCACGACTATATTGCACCGGTGCTCGAAGCCTATCAGAGTTGGTTGGAATCCTGGAAAACGCGGCGGGCGGTTTTTTATTACGAGAAAGGGCCGGATCACATTGTCATTCATGACACGCGCCCCAGAACGGAATGGACCGACCATACTTATCGCAAAGTGACCCTGGAGGGCATTGCCAGCTCTATCTATCAGTTTTGCGACCAGGCCAGAGGCATCCGCTCCATCCGCGAGATGATCTTGAAGCATTATCTCGGCGCATGGTCCGAAGACAGGATTCGAGATTGGCTGGATCACGTTACCGGCCAGGGTCTGATCTGGAAGGAGGACGATCGCTACGTGGCCCTCGCCATCCGCGGAAGATTCGGCGCTGGGCGGTGATGGTCGGCGGAGCATCCTTCGGCGCGGTGCTTGCGGCCCTTGCCGCCGCGAATATGGAGGCAAGTTTCGGGTGACAGCCCGGGCACCGCCGCTGCTGGTATCATGAAAATCTTCCCGCATGATCGTCACAGCCAATACTGTCCGGTTCGATTCCCTGCCCCTCGATAACGGCGCCGCGCTCGGTCCCGTCGAGATCGCTTACGAATCCTACGGAGAGTTGAACGCCGCCAAATCGAACGCCATTCTGGTGCTGCACGCTTTTTCCGGCGACGCGCACGCCGCCGGACCCGGCCCGGAAGACGGCAAGCCCGGCTGGTGGGACAACATGATCGGCCCGGGCAAGGCTTTCGATACCGATTGTTACTGCGTCATCTGTTCCAACGTGCTGGGCGGCTGCCGCGGGACCACCGGCCCGGCTTCCATCAACCCCGCCACCGGCTGTCCCTTCGGCCTCACCTTCCCGGTAATCACCATCGGTGACATGGTGCGGCTGCAGCGCATGCTGGTCGATTCGCTCGGCATCCCGCGCCTGCTCGCGGTCACCGGCGGATCCATGGGCGGGATGCAGGCGCTCGAATGGGCGGTGGCGCACCCGGATCGCGTGGTCTCCGCCATCCCCATCGCCACCACCGCGCGCCACAGCGCTCAACAAATCGCCTTCAACGAAGTGGGCCGCCAGGCCATCATGGCCGACCCTAACTGGAACGGCGGCGATTATTACGGCAAGGAACCGCCCGCGCGCGGTCTGGCCGTGGCCCGCATGGTCGGCCACATCACTTACATGAGCGACCATTCCATGCGCGAGAAGTTCGGCCGCCGCCTGCGCGGCAAAGAGGCCTTCGGATTCGATTTCGAAGTCGATTTCGAAGTGGAGAACTACTTGCGCTATCGCGGCACGCAATTCGTCAGCCGCTTCGACGCCAACTCCTATCTCTATATTTCGAAGGCCATGGACTACTTCGATCTGACCGGCGGCCAGGCCTCGCTCGCGGTCGCGCTGCAACCGGCCCGCGCGCGCTTCCTGGTGATCAGTTTCAGCTCCGACTGGCTCTACCCCAGCTACCAGTCGCAGGAAATGGTGCGCGCCCTGCGAGCGCGCAACTGCGACGTCGCCTATGTCGAGCTGCAATCCAGCTACGGCCACGATTCCTTCCTGGTGGATGTCGGGGAGCAATCCTCTCTCGTGCGCGGCTTTCTGGCCAGCACTTTCGAGAAACTGGCATGAGCGCGCACCCCGCCCGCAAGCGCGCCTTCGTTCCCGAACTTCTGGGGCGCAGCGACTACGCCATCATCGGCCAGATCGTCGAGCCCAACACGCGCGTGCTGGACCTCGGCTGCGGCGAAGGCGAGCTGCTCGAGTGGCTGGCGCACAACAAGAATGTGGATGCGCGCGGCGTCGAAATCTCCGGCGCCAAAGTGCAACGCGCCATCGCCCGCGGCGTCTCGGTATTTCAGAGCGATATCGATGCCGGCCTCGCCGATTTCCCCGACCAGGCCTTCGAGTACGTGATCCTCAGCCAGACGCTGCAGGAAACCCGTCACCCTCGCGAAGTGCTCCGCGAAATGCTGCGCGTGGGTCTGCGCGGCATCGTGGCCTTCCCCAACTTCGGCCATTGGGCCGTGCGGCTCTCCATGCTGGTCAGCGGCCGCGCGCCGCGCACCAGCCTCTTTCCCTATGAGTGGTACGACTCCCCCAACATCCACTTCCTCACGGTGCAGGATTTCGAAAATCTGGCCGCCGCCGAAGGCTTCCGCGTGGAACGCCGCTACTTCCTGGCGGGCCACCGCGGCGTGACGTGGCTGCCGAATCTGCTGGCGGAAGTGGCCGTGTACCTGGTGTCGAAGGGGTGAGCTTCTGACTTCTGACTTCCGACTTCTGACCTATCGGGGGTCCACTGTTCCTGTCGCGATCATGGCCAGCGCCGTAAGGCTCGGGATGAAGAAATAGTCCCCGCCGCGCAGTTCCACGAAGCTGGGAAGCCCGCCGCAGAGGAACGGCGGATTGTTCGGGTCGGTCGTGCCCTGCACCATGAACTTGCCGGTTCCATCGTGGTTTCCGGCCAGAAGGTCTTTGTCGTTGCCCAGGTGGGAATCGTTCCCATACTCGACCCACTGCTGCTGAACGAATTCGAATTGCCGGAAAATGCTGGCGTTGAGCGCCATGAAGATGATGCCGCGCTCGTCTTCGTCCCGTACCGGCTGCCCCTCCGGCACATACTCGCCGTAGGGAAGGCCGCGGCGCATGATGCGGCGGCGGTTGACCAGCCCGCCGTTAAACCCGAAGGCATCGCGCGGATGCACCCGCCGGACATGCGCCCCGACGGGACAACGCACGCCCGCGGGATCGCCGCCATAAGTGAAATTCGTGTTGCGGTTCTGATCCGCGACGATGCCGGGATTCGGTTCGTCGGGAGAAAGCTCGATCGGTGTTCCATCGCGCCAGCGGCCCACGAACTTGGCGGCCAGCTTTTCCTTGCCACCACCGTAAAGCTCGCCTTTTTCGTCCAGATAGCCCCGGAATGTGGCGACGTTCTGATGCAGCTTGCGGTACACCATGAAGGTGCCGTTGCGGCCCAGCAGGTGCGGAATCGGCGCCACCGGAAGCTCGCCCGCTTCGTCGGCATATCCCAGCAGGAACTCGCCCGTGGCCAGCGCTTCCCATCGGCCGTCGGGAGTCAATTTGCCTTGCCCTGGTACGCACTCCCGCTCCGCGCCCTGGAAATCCGGATTGCCGAATCCGTCTGTATATCCGAAGTGTTCCTTGGTCGAAGGCTTGTCGTTGAGATAGATGGCGCAGGCATCCTGGGCCTGCAATAATCTGGCGCCTGCCGTCTCAGTCATCAGTTGTCCGATCGCCGTGCAACGCTCCTCGAGCGCCTCGGCAGTCCGGGCATTCACCGCGAGCCATGCATGGACCTGGTCCTCCTGCCACACGGAATCCCAGTGCTCCGGTCCATTCTTTCCCGTGTCGTAAAGGATATCTCCCCGCGCCTTCATGCCCTGCTGGAATTCAATCGGGAAACTGAGCAGACTCGCCCGGGGCAATTGAAGCCGAACCAGTCCCTTATAGGTAAACGCCAGATTCACCGTGCTCATCGGTTTCTTGTCGATATCCCAGCGCTCTCCTGTCGTGACATCCGGCAATAGTCGCTCCACAAAAGCCCGCGCCGCCTCGGGATGGAGCAGTTCGAGTAACAGATATCGTGCTCGCGGAAAGTTATAGCCTTTGAGCGAAAAGCCCTGAATATCCGAGACATCAATGTTACTCATGCGGGCGATTTCTCCTGCGGGCGATTCTCCTGCGGCATTCGGTCCGATTCGTCTCCACCCGGAAGCGGCAGCGGCGCATGGGTCATGGAAAGGAGCAGGGCGCCGAATTCCCGTTGCATTTCGGCCGGCGGCTTGCCCTGGTGCTTTTCGATAAAGTGCGCGAGCGCCGACTGCGTCTGGAACGCTTTGAGGGTCCGCTCGACGGTCCGGTTGTTGACATCGGCGAAGAAGAAGGTCGTCGGGACCTGACACTTCTTCATGTACGCGACAAACGCCGCCGTATCGGAGATCCCCGGGTATCCAACGCAATGTTTCCACACGGCATCCACGAATTCCGGCGTTTCCCGCGCCATGCGCGTCAGGTATTCATCAAGGTCCCCGTCGAAATTCGTTTCGAAAACCAGATAGCGCGACTTCAGGTGCTCTTCGCAAGCCGGCGCTCCCACGTAAACCACGTCGTCCATTACCACCAGGCGGGCCAGATAGGTGCTGGAGATCCGCGCAAAGGGACTCTTGTGATCGCGCGGCAGATGTCCCAGATACCATCGAAGCTCCATCGAATGGCAAATATCCAAGCGATCGTTCTCGATAATCGGGCAAAGAATGGTAAGACCGTAAACCTGCCCGCTCCGATTAGCCATACTCTTATGTACCTACCGGCGCCATGCCGGTTGACCCAAGATCGGACTGAACGCGAACTAGAAATTCCAGCCATGCCTTTTCGAAATCGGCCGGAGAAAGAGACTGGCTGGCGCTCGCGAAGTGATCGAGCGCGTCCTGGACGCGGAGAGCCGCCTTGACGTCATTGGTCGCCGCTCGCGGATAAACGTTGTAATAATAATCCGTGTCGAACTGGACAAGACTGATGTAGCGTTTGAATCCGGTGACCGGCCTCGATCCGGGATATTTCTCGCTCCAGCGCCAGACCAGATCGAGGCCTTGCGAAAGCACGGCTGAGAAGGCGTCGATGTACTGGTTCCAGGTGCCGTTGAAATTACTGAAGAAAAGCAGGTAATCGTAGCGCAGTTGTTCCTGCGGCTGCTTGCCGGAAAGGCGCGGGAATTGATTCCGCCCGACCACCACCCAGCGCGCGAAGTGGATGAACGACAGGTTCTTGAGATCGTTCTGCAGCGGCTTAATGGCGCCGAGGAGAAAAAAGAACAATTTGAGAATCGGCGTTTTCCAAGGCTTCATGGGCGTGATCGCGTTCAGAGCGTACGCCTTGCCGTTAATGTTAGTCACTTTAGGCTATGGTATGCTTCCAGGCCGCCTGAATCAAGAAACATTTTCACAAATTTGTCTATGTATTTCGGAGACTGCCATGTGATGGAAAAGCGGGGCCGAATTGGAGCAAGATGCTGTGAAAGAATCGCTGAGGTCGCAGGTTGACAGACGGAAGCGTCTGCCCCACTTTGGTGCACAAGGGCTTGCGTTTTTGTGGGGCAGGCGCTTTCGCCTGCCAACCGATTATTTTCATGGCTTTTTCGCGCCGGGCTTCACTCCCGCTTGCCCAAACACCATGTCCCCCGCCTTCACGCGCTCGCGCCGGCACCAGTCCAAGTACAGGCGCGCGTAGCTGTGCACAATGTAATCCCGCTCGCTGAATCCCAGTTGCCGCGCCGTGCGGTCGATCCACCGCGGTTCGCCTTCCAACTCCAGGTACACTCCCACCGGCGTCTCGTCCAGCATGGCCATGCCCGCACCGCGGTTCTGGCGGTATTCCGTGCGGTATTTCTCGTAGCGGAACACGGGACTGAGCCCCAGCCGCTCGATGATGGCGTTCATCGTTCCGGCATCGGCGATTTCGAGTTCCAGCTCTTCCCTGCTCTTGTGCCTGGCCACCGCGGGCCGGCCCTTGTAGGTGATGGTCGAGACGCCGCCCGCCTTCCGCACCCGCAGCAGCGTGGCGGCTTTGCGCAGAGTCAGCTTGGGCGTGTCGAAAATGACGTTGCTTTCGAAAACCCGGCGCCGCGAAACCGTGAAGCCCGCCGCCCGCAACAAAAGCCGCGCCGCCTGCGTGCTCTCTACCGCCAGTTTGATTTCGGTTTCGTTCGCGCCGTGTGCCATGGAAGTGAGCTTCACTGCGCGGGGTCGCCGCGATGGTGGTCGCGAAAATCCTGGTCGATGGCTTTGCGGCCGCTAAACCCCTCTTCCACTCCGTGCCAGAACTCGATCTCCGCCTCCCCCAGCTTCCAGCACAGGTAAACTTCCTCGCCGCGAAACTCCGTCGGGAAATCGATCAGCCCGATGTCCAGATCCTTGACCACGCAGCCGATCGCTTGCACCTGCTCGATGGCGCTACGCAGGCTGGCGGCGGAAGTATCGCGCCGCTTCCGCGTATCAATCGCCTGGTTGCGGTCCACCGTCATCCCGCCCATCATCGTGATCCGCTGCATCCATGTCTGTATGGCCTGCCCGGCCGCCTGGTATACGCCTTTCAGCAACACCGCGTCGCGCAGCAGGCGGCTCACCTCCGGGATGAGGCTCTGTGCTTCCGCGAGAGTGAATCGCCTGGCCATCCGTCACATCGCGTAATGCGATCTCACGTAGTCGTTCAGGATATCGATGAATTCCGCCACGATGCGGTCGCCCTTCAAGGTTGTCATCAGGCGCCCGTCCACGTACACCGGCGCCTTGGGTTCTTCGAACGTGCCGGGCAACGAAATGCCGATGTTGGAGTGCTTCGATTCGCCGGGCCCGTTCACCACGCAGCCCATCACCGCCACCTTCATGGTCTCCACGCCCGGGTGCCCGGCCTTCCACTTGGGCATCTGGTCGCGCAGATAAGTTTGGATCTGGTCGGCCATTTCCTGGAAGAACGAGCTGGTGGTGCGGCCGCATCCGGGGCAGGCCGTCACCTGCGGCGTGAAACTGCGGATGCCCAGCGATTGCAGAATCTGCTGCGAAACCAGCACCTCTTCGGTGCGGTCGCCATTGGGCATGGGCGTGAGCGAAGTGCGAATGGTGTCGCCGATGCCGTCTTGCAGCACCGGCGCCAGCGCCGCCGTGGTCGCCACAATTCCCTTGCTGCCCAGCCCCGCTTCGGTCAACCCGAGGTGCAGCGGATAGTCGCACACCGCCGCCAGCGCGCGATACACGTCGATGAGATCCTGCACCCCGCTCACCTTGGCGCTGAGGATGATGCGGTCGTGCGCCAGACCGTGCCTTTCCGCCGCCTGCGCCGATTGAACGGCGCTCTCGACCATCGCGTCCAGCGTCACTTCTCTCGCGTCCTTGGGCTCCGGCAGCAGCGAATTCTCGTCCATCATGCGGGTCAGCAGCGCCGAATCGAGCGAGCCCCAGTTCACTCCGATGCGCACCGGCTTGCGGTTCTCGATTGCCACTTCGATCATGGTGCGGAAATTGTCGTCGTTCTTCCTGCCGATGTCCGAGTTTCCGGGGTTGATGCGGTATTTCGCCAGCGCGCGCGCGCACTCCGGGTATTTCTTCAGAAGAATGTGGCCGTTGTAATGAAAATCGCCGATGATGGGCACGCGGACGCCGAACTTCTCCATGGTGTCCACAATCTTGGGCACCGCCGCGGCGGCCTGTTCCGTGTTCACCGTCACGCGCACCAGCTCCGAGCCCGCCCGCGCCAGCGCCATTGCCTGGTTGACCGTGGAAGCTACGTCGGCCGTGTCGGTGTTGGTCATCGACTGCACCACAATCGGATGCCGGCCGCCGACCTTCACACCGCCCACGTCCACCACCACCGTTTGCCGGCGGTCTTTTACTGCCATGAATTCTCCTCCAAGGGGAAACTCAATTTTAGCAGGGCTGCGCAACGCGCTCTGCCCTGCCGGCTGGCGCTCAATTTGAGTTCCACTATTTACTAGCCCAAAAGAGTCATCAACTTTGCGCACCTGATGTGTGCTTTCAGCCCATCAAAACATTCATAATTATGTTTGTGCGCCATCTCGTCTTGCTTCTGACCATTCTAGGTGTGTCCTTCGCGCACGCGCAAAGCCCTCCCACCGATTCCTCTCAACCGGCGCCCGCCGTCCAAGACAAACGGGCCTACGGCGTGCTCCCCAACAACCGTAGCGCGGAAGCTTCCGATCCTTTTCACGCGCTCACTGCCAGGCAGAAACTCACCATCGCGGCCAAAGACTCCTTTGACGGGGCAGTTTACCCCACGGCGGCGATCTTTTCCGTGGTGTATCAGGCGGAAAACCAGAACCCCTCTTTCGGACAGGGAGTGAAGGGTTACGCGCAACGGGTGGGTGGTGCTTTCGGCGACCAGATGATCGGCAACATGATGACCGAAGGCTTCGCGCCCGCCCTGCTGCACGAGGATCCGCGCTATTTCCGCCTCGGAGAGGGATCCGGGGTGCGGCGCGTCTGGTATGCGGTGACCCGTATCATCGTGACCCCTACCGACAAGAACCACATGACGTTCAACTTCGCCGAATGGGGCGGCAATGCTGCAGCGGTTGCCATCTCAAACGCCTACTACAAGGACGGGCGCAACGCGGATGACAACATGGAGAAACTGCTCGTTCAGTGCGGAACCGACGCTTTGTCCAATGTGCTGAAGGAGTTCTGGCCGGACGTCAAGCGCCACTTTTCCAAGAAGAAGAACGCGCCGTCAATTGACGGCGCCGCTCCTGCCTCGACGGCCCAGTCGGGCCAGTGAAAAACTTCGCGAAGCTGCCGATAAATTTTTGGTAACCGGACGGAGATTTGCTCCATCTGAAGAAATAATGCGCCTGAGCCACTGGGTCATGCTTTTCGTAACTTTGGCGGTATGCTGTGCCCGCGCGCAGAATCCCACCGGCGGGGCCACGCCGGGGGATTCCGTAATCCCGGTTCAAGCTCCCCCGGTTCAAGCTCCCGAAGATAAGCACATCTTCGGCGTGCTTCCCAACAACCGAACCACTGAGAATGCCATCCCCTTCCATGCAATTACGCCCTGGCAGAAGGTGACGATCGCGGCGAAAGACTCGTTCGATTCGGTGGTGTTCGCCGATGCCGCGGCATTCGCGGGGCTGTACCAGATTCAGAACCAGAATCCCTCGTTCGGGCAGGGGGTGAAAGGCTATGCCAAGCGGTTTGGCACGGCTTACGGCGACCAGATGATCGGCAACCTGATGACCGAAGGCCTCATACCCGCCGTGTTCCATCAGGATCCGCGGTACTTCCGGTCGGGCGAGGGACCGAAACTGGGACGCGCGCGGTATGCACTCACCCAAATCGTGGTGGCGCGGATGGACTCGGGCCGCAAGGCCTTCAATTTTTCGGAGTGGGGCGGGAACGCCGCGGCGGTGGCGATCTCAAACGCCTATTATCCCGATACGCGGACGGTCTCCGATAATGTACAGAGACTGCTGATCGCTTGCGGCACCGACGCATTTTCAAACGTGCTGAAGGAGTTTTGGCCGGACGTCAAGCGTAAGTTCTTTCAGAAGAAATACAAGCGCTAACCCTAGGTGGGACAGACGATCGGTTTCTGTCGTCTGTCGGGCTGCCGCGCTTGGCGACCGAGTGGGGCGGCCAATTC
>PMTR01000009.1 GCA_003167255.1 Bryobacterales bacterium | reverse complement strand
ATGCACGCGTTCGATGCCCTGAACCACTTCTTCCTGATCACGGAGATGATCATCCCCGGCTCGAGCTACTGGAACATCGGTTACGGCCGCGAGATCGGCGAAGTGGAAAACGACGCCGAAGGCATCCGGACGATGCAAACGCTCGGCCGCAACATGGCCTGGCTGCTCAAGAAAACCGCCGGGTAAAGCGGTCTCACACCTTCTACGACCCTTGTAGTTTCGCCGAATATCCACCGCTCCCTTACGGTCGCGGCTCCGTTTGGAGTGTCGCGCACCCGACTTGTGGCGCACCCGACTTGATTCATCGGCACTGTGGACGGACTATAATAGCGGAAACAAGGGTTCAAAATGCAATTGCTGGATTCAGTGGCTTTGACCCGCAAGGCCGCCCGAATATCCGCTGTCTGTCTTCTGGCCGCCGGAATTAGCGCCGGTTCATTCATCCTACTCAGAGGGGCCGCACCCCAGGCATCGCCCGGCCGCCTGGCAGTCATCACCCTCGATTACCCGGCGGAGGGTGCCCTCTTTCCGCCCGAAATCACGCCGCCCACCTTTCTCTGGCGTGACGCCGCGGCCAATGTAACATCGTGGACCGTCGACATCGCTTTTCCGGACGGCGCTCCCGTCATCCACGTAAAATCGTCCGGCGAAGCGATGCGCATCGGGGAAATCGATCCGGAAGCTGTTTCGCCCAACAACGAGCCTCCCAAGCTGACTCCGGAGCAGGCGGCCGCACATACGTGGACCCCCGATGCCAGTACCTGGGAGGCGATCAAGACACATTCCGTGGGATCGCCGGCAACCATCGCGATCACCGGGTTTCGCGACGAGGACCTGAAGCAGCCGGTCTCCAGCGGCCAAGTGAGAATCGAGACTTCCAGAGACCCAGCCGGAGCGCCGATCTTCTATCGCGACGTGCCGCTGATGCCCAATCAGGGCACGAAAGGCGTGATCACGCCACTGGCGCCCGAGGCGATTGGGCTGATCAAATGGAGGCTGCGTTACCTGGACGAGCCGCGCAGCCGGGTGGTTATGGAGAAGATCTCGACGTGCGCCAACTGCCATTCCTTCTCCGCCGACGGCAAAACGCTGGGGCTCGACGTGGACGGCCCACAGAACGACCGCGGTTTGTATGCCCTGATCGCGGTGGCCCGGCAAACGGCGATTCGCACTCAGGATGTGATCAAGTGGCCTACCGTCCGCGATCCCGCCGTCCCCCGGCTGAGAGCCGCTTTCATGTCGCAGGTGTCGCCGGACGGACGCTACGTTCTGTCGACGATTGACGATCGGGATGCCGCCCAGCGCGCGGGAGGGCGCACGCTGGAAGACAAGTATTACGTTGCCAACTTCCTGGACTACCGGTTCCTGCAAGTGTTCTATCCGACACGCGGCACTCTGGCCTGGTACGATCGCGAGACAAAGCGTTTGCAGCCGCTGCCGGGCGCCGATGACCCGAGATACGTGCAAGCCGGTGGTGTTTGGAGCCCGGACGGAAGGTACATCGTGTTCGTCCGGGCCGAAGCGAAAATTCCCTATCCACCGGGATCCCCGATTGCCCGCTACGCCAACGACCCCAAGGAAACGCAGATCCAATACGATCTCTACAGGATTCCGTTTAACCAAGGAAAAGGCGGACAACCGGAGAGTATTCGCGGCGCATCCGAGAACGGGATGAGCAACAGCTTTCCGAAAACATCGCCCGATGGCCGCTGGATCGTGTTTGTCGAAGCCCGGAATGGAATGGTCATGCGGCCCGACGGCAAACTCTATATCGTGCCGTTCGAGGGTGGTGAAGCCCGGCTCATGAAGTGCAACACGCCGCTGATGAACTCGTGGCACACGTTCTCGCCTAACGGCCGCTGGATGGCCTTCTCCTCAAAGAGCCGGTCGCCGTACACGCAGTTATACCTGACGCACGTGGACGCGAACGGAAACGATAGCCCGCCGATCCTGGTGGATAACACCACGGCGGCGAACCGCGCGGTGAACTTGCCGGAGTTCGCGAACATCCCGAAAGGAGGCCTGGAGAAGATCGACCCGCTGGCAAACCAATTCTACAAGATGGAGAATTCGGCCATCGAGCTGATGACCAAGAACCAGTTTAGCGAGGCGATTACCGTGTGGCGCAACGCCCTCCAGGTGGATCCCGGGGATGGCAGGGCGCACCTCAACCTGGGCTATTCGTTGGGCCAGACCGGCCAGGTGCGCGAGGCACTGGCGGAGTACCGCAAAGCTTGCGATCTCAGTCCGGAAGATCCGATAGCCTTTGCCGATTTCGCGCTGGCGCTGGCGCAGAACGGCAAGCCCGAGGAAGCCATCTCGAACTACCGGAAATCCCTGGCATTGGATGCCTCAAACGCCGGAGTGCAGGCCGACTTGGGTGCGATTTTGTGCGAGAAAGGCGAAACCGCCGAGGGACTCGAACATCTGGAGAAAGCTGTCGCCTTGAAACCCGAGTCGGCGGCTGTGCAGAATAAACTTGCATCCGCGCTTTTGAAGATTGGCCAGACCGGCGAAGCCATTGCGCACTCGGAGAAGGCCGTGGCGCTGGCGCCGGATACCATAGAGTTTCGCTTCAGCCTGGCCGGCGCGCTCGCACAGGCGGGACGCTTCTCCGATGCCCTTGGGCAATTGCAGAAATCCATCGATATCGGCGGCGGGCGCGACTGGCAGAGTTACGACATGCTGGGCGCCGTCTACAGCAAGATGGGCCGGCAGGATGATGCGATCCAGGCCGGGCGCAGGGCGCTGGAACTGGCTCTCCCCGTCCAAGACGGGGAGCTGGTCCGTAACTTGCGCGCCAAGCTGGCGAGCTACGAGCAAGCCCAGCGGCGCTAAAGACCGGCGGGCGGCGCGCTCTCGGCGAGGCGCACGATAGCTCGGGGCCGGCCTCAGCCTGACCTGGAAGCGCTGAAGGCGGGAGCGTCCGTTCGGCGAAGGGCACGTGGCAGATGCGGCGTCTGAAGCGGACGCGAGTCGATCCGCGTTGCGGTCACCAGGCGACGGGCGAGGTCCCCACGCTTGTCGAGCCGCCGTATGACATGTACCCTTCAGTGGAACAACGGGCAAGGACGCCATGCGCCGCGATAACCGTCCGTCGTTAAACGTGCAACCCGCTGCAAATTCGACCCAGCCCCCATGCAGAACGGCCGCGTGGAGAGCTTCCACGAGAGTGCAGCAGAAACCGGAGCGGAGGGGTGAACGATCTCCGCGCCCGTACCGTCTAGCCCGCATTTCTACCATCCGGCCCGATGAAGTGGCGCACGCACTTGTGCGTGCCGCGTCGAGACTTGACTCCTCTCCACACTCCGGTGGGGTACGGCCAGTCTGTCGGGACAGGGCGTCGGCATGAGTGCCGACGNNGCCACATCGTCACCACCGAATGTTTGTGAGAAGAGCGGGCTAAAGGACCGCCGCGGAATACGGAGTTTCGCGGGCAAGGAGCAGTTTCGGGTCGGGGGAGTTTTCGACCGGAACAAGAAACATCGACCACGGAGCTGTCAACACATGCTCGGCACCCAACAAGAAAAGGGGGGCGGCTGAGCCGCCCCCCTTCGATTGAAATCCCAAGCCTCGCGGACGAAGCTCAGAACATGTACTTCAGCGCGAACTCGAGCACGCGGGGCACGTTGTTCTTGTACAACGGGAACCCGGTGGTGGTCGTGTTGAGGTTGGTTAAACTCAAACCACATGGCGCCGGTGCGTTGCCGCAGGAACCTGCGGCCGAATTCGCGAAGTTCAGGCTGACATCGCCATTGCCGGATATGCCGAATTGCTTAAGCGCGTGGTTCATGAAGTTGAACGCCGACATCCGGAACTCGATCTTGTGGTGCTCCTTGAAGGTGAAGTCCTTGTAAATCGCGAGGTCGCTGTTGAAGAATGCGGGCCCCTTGATGTACGGCCAGATAACATTCCCGTTCTGTCCGCCCGTCGGAGCCGTGAAACAGCTCGGGTTGAAGTATTGGCCGGACTTCAGACCCTTGCGCGGATCGCAGGTCAGCAGGGGCATTGTGGTGTTAGGCGCGTTCGTACCCAGGTAGTCCGTCGGTTGCATGCTGGTTGGCCACGCGACGTTGAGTGCCCCGAAGGTGTTGGGCTGAAGCGGCGGCCCGCTCTGCACCTGTGTGATTCCCGAAAGGACCCAGCCGTTGGTTACTCCGCCCAAGAACCTGTTGTCCTTGCCTTTCACAGCATTGGGCAGGTTGATCACGTAGGCGGCGTTGAAGATTTGCGAGCGGTCGTACGCCAACACACCGTAGTTCGCGGCAATGCTGTATGGCCACACGGATTGACCGTCTCCGTTCCCGTTAGAGGTTTGGCCATCGCGAATGCCCATGTTCTTGCTGAACGAGTAGTTGGTGGTGAAGGTAAAGCGTCCGGATTGCTTCTGCCACGTCGCTATGAACGAATTGTAGTTGGAGTAGCTGAGGTGGCCGATTAAGGTGATCGCCGTGTAGTTGTGGTACGGGAGGTAGTCGTTCAGATTCGAGAAGTTGTTGGGCAGCAGCGTGCCCGGCACGTAATTGTTCACGCCGGTTATCGGATCTTTGCCGAAGTATGCGCCAAGCGCGGGGATGTCGATGGAACCCGGACCATTGTTGTTCCCGCCGGTGGTCAGAAGATCACGCGACCTGCTGCCCGCGTACTGGAATTCGGCAACCGATCGCCAGGGTGTGCGCTGTGAGACCGTGACATTGTAGGTCCATGTGTTCGGCGTGGCATTGTCGCCCATGGTGAACGCACTAATACCGGTGCCCAGTCCAGGGAGACCTAGCGCATTGCTGTATTGTGGGAAGGAATTGTAGCCCACGCAGCATAAATTGCCATTGACACTTACGCTTTCGAGGCCGAGGGGCTGGTTGTAACCGGCGGTGCCATTGTTGGCGGCAACCTGGAACCGGAACAGGCCGGCGCCACCGCGTATAACGGTCTTGCCGTTGCCGAAAATGTCGAAAGCGAAGCCGAAGCGCGGCTCCACAAAGAACGCCTTATTGGGGAAGCCCGACTTGGGGATGGAGGAATTGATGCTGTTCCATTGCAGTCCCGTCCAGGCGCCCGCCGCCGAAGTGTTGTTATATGTGGCGGGATTCCAAACAGCTTCGCCGAAATTATCGTTCGGGATCCAATTGCCCATGTGCTCGAACCTGAGACCACCGGTAAGCGTCAGCCTGCGGCTGGCTTTCCACTGGTCGTTGATGAAAAACGAGTACTGCGTATACTTCACGTCCTGCACGGCTTCGGCGTTATCTTGGGAGAAGCCGGTCACGCGGGCCGTGAGGAAGTTGGCCAGGTAGTTACCGGTGTTAATGGTTGACGGCCCCCAAACATCGAAATTCAAAGCGCCGTTGGTGCCGCTGCTTATATTGCCGCTAGTCTGATAGTTGCGGGCATAGTCCCAATAAACGCCAAACTTGAGAGTGTGGGCGCCCTGGATCTTGGTCACGTTGTCGCTGATCTGCGGCGTCTGCGACAGCTTGCCGAAGGAGTTCTTGCCGCCGGGCGTGAATGGTTCGCCGTACTGGTAGGTGCCGAAACCGACAACGCCGTTAGACTGGCCGCCCCACCCGTAAGTATTAGGCATCATTGGCGTGTACTGGTTCTGGAACAGGCCGGTCATCGAGAATCCGATCTTGCTGGGATCTACCGCGCTGGGGTTGGCGAGGACGATCGGGTTCAGGAAGGTCGCCTCCGCGAAGACGAACTCGTTGGTCAGCGTGGGGCTGAACACATGCACCAGGTTCGCGCTGTACACGTTGGAATCCTGGTTGGCATTTTGAGCCGACGGATAGGGCAAAGAGCCGTTGAGGTTCCACCAGATGCTGATCGGACTATCATCGTGCTCAATCTGGTGGTTCCAGGAGAAGAACAACTTGGTGTTGGTGCTGATGTTGTAATCGCCGCGGAGGCGCAGCTCCCAGCGGTTCACAGGCGGGCTAATGAATGTCTGATAGTTCGCGCCTGTCGGATTCGTCACGGGATTCACGTTCGGCGCAGGCATCAGCTTCAACATCGCCATCGAACTCGCATTGATCTCGGTTGCCGGGACTTGGCCGGTCGGATAGAGGCCAGAGTTCAGGTTGGCCGAGTCCAGGTATTCGTTGGAAACAAACCCGGGACCCAAGGATGTAAGGTATGCCGGGGTGAAGTTGCCCTGCAGCATCTGCGGGGTGGGCACGAAATACTGTTGCAAAGCACCCGCCGGATGCTGGTCCATGTACTCGTACGCGGCATAGAAGAACAACTTGTCGTGATTCTTGTTGAAGCGCGTACCCGGGATGATCACCGGACCGCCAAAGTCGCCGCCGGGATAGTAGAAACTGTTGGTCGGCGGCGCCACTTTCTGACTGTTGTTGTACCATCCGTTGCTGTTGAGGGCGCCATTGCGCGCGTACAAGTAGCCTTGTCCGTGGAATTGGGCTCCGCCACTCTTGCCGATCGCCTGGAAGGTGACCGGACCCTTGGCAAACTCCGCGCCGAAGGCGTTGGTCAAGATCGAAACTTCTTGAACCTGGTTCTGATTAATGTTGGCTGTCTGTGTCCCCTGGTTGCCCGGGTCGAGCAGGTTTGCGCCATCCGACGTCATCGTCATGCCGCCGTAGAGCGGGTTGCCTTGGCTGGAAAAGTTGCCGATCGGCCCGTTGTTGCTCGAGGTCGGCGACGAGCCTTGGCCCCACATGCTCTGGCCCAGTCCCGAAACAATGGCGGTGCCCGGCATAATCTTGATCAACTCCGCGGCATCTCGTCCGGACAGGGAGATATTCTCGATCATCTTCTGATTCAACGTCTGGCTGGACTGCCCGGAATCGACCGGCACCTGAATGGAGGCGGCGGCAACCACTTCTATTTCAGTCTTTTGAGTCTGGACTTGAAGAACAATCGTCGTGAGACGCAAAGTCGACCCCTGCGTCAAGACAATACCCGTTTGTTCAGATGTCCGTAGACCTGGCGAACTGATCGTGACAGTATAGGTTCCCGGCGGAACCGACGGGAAATCGAAATATCCGGTTTTGTTCGTGACGCTGTCGCGAAGTACGCCAGTAGCCTCGTTTTTCAGGACGGCCTTCGCTGCCGGGATTAGCGCGCCGGTCGGGTCGGTGACGGTGGCACCGATCGAACCGCTCGAGAACTGAGCGTACGCCGGCAGTTGAGTGAACGCAACGATGGCGAGCAATAACGCCAACAGCCAGAAAAATTGTCCCGGATTGGTGTGCCGATTCATAACCAGAACCGGCGCTTCACATGATTTTTTCATTTGCCCACCTTCCTCCCTATTACATTGCTAAGAATTATATTGCTAAATCAAAATGCCCCGCTCACAACGGGACCAAAGCCCCTGTTTCGACCGAGCGCACACAATCTACACGGATCGTATGCCATGAATCACGATAAGGCGATGCGCCGCCGGAGTCAAGGATAATATGTTTCCACTAGGGAAGTAACCGTTAACCTTGTCGTTAACGGGAAGCGGCATTCTCTGATTCTGTTCTATCGTGAAGAAGGCCAAGCAACAAGTTCTGGCTTCCAAATTTCATATCGCGCTTCTATGCGCCGTGGTATCGGCCAAACCACCGTCTGGAAGCTCGGCTGGAGCGATAAGGGAAACACCGGGAGCATCCGATCCCGAGGGGTTCGGCTATTCGAGCACGACTGGAAAGGGGCACGCCGTTCACCAAACTGGAGGGTGTACAGCTAGCAGGGTGCTGAAAAAAGCCAAATCAACACTAGCCGCCGATGAACGCCGATAAACGCAGATTGAAAAGAATTGGTTTATCCGTGTTCATCGGCGTTAACCGGCGGCTCAAAATGCCTTTCTCTGACTTTTTCAGCAGCCTCCTAGTGGTCAGGCGGCCGGGTTTTGCCGCGAACACGCCACCTCTGGGTGGGTGTTCAATGGCGTTTGGCAATTCGGCACGCTCGCTGCGGCAATTCCGCTACCGGCTTTGGTAGGCGGATACCGCGCACCCAGTTTCCGCCTCCGCCGCGATTCCCGCATCGGTTGCGGAGTTTCGGTCCCGGTTAACGGTCTTGCAGCGTTCCCAGACCGTTCAAACCATCCGAAAATTAACGTGAAAACAAAAACCTTCACTTTCCACTTATCACGTGTGTGTGAGAATTCACCGCAGCGGGGCCTGGTTTTTCGGCACCGTATGTTTTCGCACCGAAAGCTCCCTACAGGGTAGGGAAACCTCTCAGGATGGCGTCTCGCGGTCTATAACGGGTTGCAGACTCCCCCATAGCTGCTCGCCAGCCCCCACGAACTGTCGGCTCACCATCTGCGGCCGGGTTCAAATGGGGTTTGACCGAGCCTGGACAAAGGCGTGCGAGGGCTTCAAGAGCTAGGAGTCCGCGGTCCCGAACGGAAATCCAGGCCTACTTCACCGGAAAGGTTACGGAACCGACCGCGTTCGTGTTCTGATCGAGGATAATGACGCGGACCTCCCGCGCGGCGTCGCTGGTCGGATGGTCTTGCACGAAGGGGAGGCCATCCTTCATCACCATTTTGTACTGCTCCGCCGTCAATTCGGGTTTGAGATCCAATACGGTTGGCTCCCCGAGTGGGGCGGTCGCGCTGCGATCGGATATCAGGCAATATATCGCGCCCGAATACTTGCCACCCTGCTCGCGCAGCAGGACATCCGAGGGATCGACGCGGATCTCCAGGTGCGCGCCCTTCTTGCCGTCAGCCAAGGGGGAGATTTTCGTGCGCAGGCCGATTTCGGCGAGGTCAGTGGGACTCTGAAAAGCCTCCATCAACACTGCCTTCATCCTTTCCACGGCCGGCCGCGAATCGGGCAGCGCGTAATACCGCTCCCTGAGCTGCAGCTTGACACCCTTGCGCTCACAGGTGACATGGACGCGGTGCCACTTGTTGTTCCAATTGTCCGGCCCCGGATCATAGAAGATCGAATACCCGCCCACGGCACCCTGCGCAACCTGATTTACGACGGCCCGAACGTCTTGCCGGGAATAGAAGTGGCCGCCGGTCAGCAGGGCCACTTGGTCCATGTTGTAATTCACGTCCGGACTGATGCTCCCGATGAGCGCGTATGGGTCTACGGCGACGCCGTCCTTCGCCAGCGTCACGCCCAGGTGCGGCACGTAGAGCGAGCATTCAACCCAATCGCCGTTGCAATGGGGAAGCATGGGGTCCGGCACGGTGGTGAGTCCGTTGGCAACCCAGAGGATATCCCTGCGCCCCGGGAAAGCCGCCAGTCTGTTGGCAAGATCCTCGAGTGCCTTGAAGGTCCTTTTGAGCTGCTCCTCCGCGCCGATTTGGGACTGCCGGATGTGACTGGAGGCTTTCATGACCTTATCGAACGCGGTAGCCACACCCTGGGGCCAAGTCTTATCGTCGGCCGCTGGAGGACCCATGGCGTGAATCGGGATCAGGGCGCCCTCCAGGTTGAGCACATAGAAATATACGTTCTCGCCGGACTCGAGTTGCGGAAGGGCCTTGTCCAACGCTTTCCAGTTTTCCAGCCGATCGGCGTCCACCAGGTTGATCATGTCGAAGAGGATGACGGTGGCGTGCGGCGTCGCACCGGAGGTCCGATTCGAGAACTCCAGAACATCGTGCGGAACAGCCGGCTCGTTCCTGGGTTTATGAAAAGCGAGAATGGTTTGCGCTTTGGTCTGATCGACGATCTTGAAATCGTCGGCGGTCAGGTCGGTGACCGGCTGGCCGTTAGCGTCGAGCGCTACCGGATAAAGGCGGACGAGAGGGCCAGGCGTGGGAGCTTGTGCCAGAAGCCCGGACGCGGCCAATGCGAGGGTGAAGACGACTTTTGACATACTTTTGGATGCAGTGTATCACACCTCATAGTCGGAAACCCGAAGGAACAGCCCCTTACTGCGCGGCCCCCAGGTAAGCGATCTGTTCGGTGGCGGATTGGCCGCCCTGCATCGCCGTAATCCGCAACTCACAGTTGCCCGGCCGGGTGGCCGCCGTCACGAACATGGCAATGGCGCCACTTGCATCCGGCTCTGGGAGCGCCACCGTTTGATCCGCGAATACCTGGCCGCCGTTCTTGAATTCCACGTGGATACTGGGCTTCTCCGGGTTCGATTTGTCCTTATACACCACAAAATAGACCCAGCGCTTGGTAGCGGGACCCACCGCAGCCTGCACCATTGGAACGACGTGCTTGCCCTGGAAGGTGAACGGATCGGCGGTGTCCGTCTGGGCGCCAGCCGGGTCGAGGTGTTCCACCATTGCCAGGCTGCTGATGGCGAGACCTTTGGGCGGCGCGAGGATTTCGAAACTCGCGGTTTCTGCGGTTGCCTGAAAGCCCTCGTGATCGACCACGGCGGCGTCCACCGTATAACGGCCCGGCGGCAGATCGAGCACATGCGTGTAGGTCAACTGGTCGGCCCGGACGGCTGCCAGGTTGGCATCCGCGATGTAGTAAGGCTTGTCGAGGCTATACTTATCCACGACTTCTCCATTGGCATCACGGACCAGCGCCAGCAGGCAGATTTCAAATTTGTGGATCTTGCGAGCCGGATCGGCCGTGGCGCCCAGCTTCGCGCTGGGCAATTCGAAGGCCAGCGTGGCGTTTGCAGTCGCGTCGTCTTTCCGGAAATGGTAGGCCGTGAGGTGAAAATCGAAAGAGTGCGGCCGGGGTTCAGCCGCCAATACCGCCATCGCTGTGGCCTCGAGCGGCGTCACCGGGGCGGATCCTTTCAGATCCGGCATGGCGAAATAACCGGTGCGGCTCTCCACCTGCAAATCGTTACGCGCCAGCTTCACCTCGATCTTCCTGAGCCGCCCGTCGAACTTTGGCGACGTGGAATGATAGACAGCTTCGTAGTGCGTGTCCAGATCCCCCACCAACTGTTGAAACGACTTACGGAAATCGTTGGTGTTGGCAATCAGGAATCCGCCCGTGCCTTCGGAAAGCGCCCGCAGACTGGACTGCGTATCCGAGGTCCGCACGGCGGAGATGGTGTCGTCACCCTGCCGGCTGTTCTGGCGCATGACGCTGATGCTGGCGTTCACGTTGGACTGTTGCTTGCTCTGCGATGCCATTTGTCCCAGTGCCAATTTGCCGGCTTGAGCGGTGTCGTACATCCCGTTCATTTCCGTGCTGTCGAGCGCATAAAACGTAATGCCATGGTTATTGGCATTCGTCAAGATCTTCTGGAACAGGTCCGGATCTCCGGTGGTAACCAGGCCAGTGGTCACCAACAGAACCGTCTTCCTGCCTGGCAGCGTGCCGATCTGATTAATCAAGGTGGTGATCCTGTCAGTCTCGTGCATGCCGGTAATATTGGCGAAATCGCTGCGTTCCCGTACTTCGTCGCCGCGGACGCGATTCGCCCCGGTGCTGTTGGAAACGTCCGCTCCCATGATCACCGTGAGGCTGACCTCACCGCCAGTCATGTCCTCCGTCACCGTGGCCGTGTGTGTGGCGGCATTTACCTGTGCATTCAACGTTACGATGTTCGGACTGGCGGTAAGCAGAGCTTCCGAGGCCCTGGAGAAATTCAAGGCTCCCCCGTTGAACGTGGAGGCAAGCAGTTCCTCCCGGTTCTTGGTGAACTCATGCACCGCGACCAACTTCTCGTTGAGGTTGAAGATCCCAATGTAACTCTCCGGCGGCAAATTAGCCTTGATGAATTCCTTGACGATTTCGATGGCATGCGGCCGGGTCACCGGATCGATATTGTGAAAAACAATGCAGACCGTGTTTAATTCCCGCAGGGGCAGCAGCGTCGGGGTTGTTTGCTGCTGCGGCTGGCTCTCTTCGCGGCGCGCCTGTTCGCGGCCCGGCACCATGCGGAAGCTGAGAAGTTGCTGCCGTACGCCGTCTTCGTAAATTTCCACGTCGCCCGGCTTAACGTTTTTCACCTGGCGGCCCTTCTTATCGCGCACGACCAGATCGAGTGCGACCTCCGTGGTGGTTACGCGAATCGTGGGTTCAAGCGGCGGAGGAGTTGCATCCTGCGCCAGACCGGGAATGAGCGCTGTCGCAGCGAGAAACAGGAGCGACACAACACCAGCCTTTGGCATAGCCTGATTATATCTCCATCCGCGGCGCGCAGTTGAGCCGGCGGCGACCAAATCAGACGGGCAGCCCCCGGGGGGGGCGCTAAAGGGCCACAGGCATGTCCCCACCGATCCAGTACCCCAGGCGGGATCGCCCGGGTATAATAACTTTCAGGTACAAATATCATGAAAGTACTCTCCCTTGGGCTGTCTGCCGGTCTGGCTTTCCTGTGGGGAGTCGCCGCTGCGGCGAACGGCCGCACGGCTCACGATACGCCTAAGGACGCCGCACCGCTCCTCATCGACTTCCCGGAGCCGGGCTCCATCTTTCCGCCGGAAATTACGCCGCCCACGTTTTTGTGGCGTGAAACCACCGGGGAGGCGATCGCATGGCGGATCGAAGTGCTTTTTGCCGAGCGGGGAACGCGAGTCAGGGAGAACTCAGCGGGCGAGAAGCCGCACCTGGGAGAGATCGACACCACGCTGGTGGGCTACGTGCCTCCTACTCTTACAACCGAACAGGAAGCCCAGCACACCTGGAAGCCGAGTCCGGAGCTCTGGGAAAAAATCAAGAAGCACTCTCAGAAGCACCCGGCAACCCTGGTGATCACGGGGTTTCGGGATAAACGCCTGACGCAGCCGGTCTCGAGCGGCCGGGTGAGCTTCGAGACTTCCATGGATCCGGTGGGCGCTCCCATCTTCTATCGCGACGTGCCGTTGATTCCGCCCGATCCCTCGGAGCGGGAGCGCGGCATCATCCACCCGCTATCGGATTCGGTACTGCCGAAGATCAAGTGGCAGATCCGCTATCTAAACAAGACGAGCAGCAAGACAGTGATGGAGAACCTGCCCACCTGCGCCAACTGCCATTCCATCTCGCACGATGGAAAGACGCTCGGCATCGACGTGGACGGGCCGCAGAACGACAAGGCGCTTTATGCCCTGATCCCAATAAAAAAGGTCAGCTCCATCAGCAACGATTACGTGATTCGATGGAGCGCCTACACCGACCAGGGATCGCCCAAGCGGTTCGGCTTTATGTCTCAGGTTTCTCCCGACGGGCAGTACGTGATCACTTCGATCGAAGTTCCGGGCACCCGAGGGCAGCGTGTCACCGACCGGATATATCAAGGCCTGTACGACTTCTGGGGCTTCGGCCAAGTGTTCTATCCGACCCGCGGCATACTGGCCTGGTACAGCAAGGCGACGCAGAAGCTGCAACAGCTACCGGGCGCCGACGATCCCGAATATGTGCAGACGTGCGCTTTCTGGAGTCCGGACCAAAGCTTCATCGTATTCGCCCGCGCCAAAGCGCGCGACCCGTATCCGCCAGGCCAGCCGGCCGCGCGATTTGCCAACGATCCCAACGAAACCCAGATCCAATACGACCTGTATCGCATCCCGTTTAATGACGGCAAGGGCGGCAAGGCGGAAAGAATCGTGGGCGCTTCGGAAAACGGGATGAGCAACAATTTCCCGAAAGTTTCGCCCGACGGCAAGTGGATCGTGTGGGTGCAAAACAAGAACGGGCTGCTGATGCGGCCGGACAGTAAGCTCTACATCGTTCCTTCGACCGGCGGGGAAGCGCGGCCGTTGCGCAGCAATCTGAAAACCATGAACTCCTGGCACAGCTTCTCGCCGAACGGGCGCTGGCTGGTGTTTTCGTCCAAGACGCCAACGCCTTACACGCGTCTTTATCTGACGCACATCGACCAGGACGGGAACAGCAGCCCGGCAATTCCGATCGATGACGCCACGGCCGCCAACCGCGCGGTGAATATTCCCGAGTTCCTGAATGTAGGGCCCGAGGGTCTGGACCGGATCGATGCACCGGCCACGGATTTCTACCGGGAGTTCAACGCCGCGGCAGACCTGTCGGAGAAGCATCGGTTCGCAGAGGCCGTGCCGGCCTGGAGGAAGGCGGTGGAACTCAATCCGGAGGATGCCCGGGCACATAACAACCTGGGGGCCGCGCTGGCAGAGACCAAAAAGCCGGAAGAAGCGCTGACTGAGTACCGGAGATCGCTGGAACTGAATGACCAGAGTTCCCAAGCGCACAACAATCTGGGCAGCGTTCTGGCTCAACAGGGCAAGCTCGACGAAGCTCTGGCGCAGTTTGAAAAGGCGGTGGAGCTGAATCCCGATAACGGCCGCGCACAGAGCAACATGGGCAGTGCGCTGTCGGAGAAGGGGCGGAACGAAGAAGCGCTGGAGCATCTGCGGAAAGGCGTGGCGCTCGAGCCCAAGTTTGCCGACGGTCAGAACAACCTGGGGGCCGCGCTGGCCCGTGCCGGAGCGCTGGATGAAGCCGCCGGACACATGGGGCAGGCGGTGGAAATGGAGCCGCGGTCGGTCGAATATCGCTACAACTTCGGGCGCGTGCTGGCCGCCAAAGGGCGGTTCGCGGATGCTGCCGCCCAATTCGAACAGGCCGCGAATCTGACGGGCATGCGGGATCCGGCGATACTGGATATCCTGGCAGCTATGTATGCCGAGACGGGCCGCTACCAGGAGGCGGTCGCCATGGCGCGCAAGGCTCTCGACCTGGCTAACGAGCAGCGGAACGCCGAGCTGGCAGCGTCGCTGAGGACCAGCCTGGGACGTTACGAAGCTTTGGCAAAGCGGTAGCGGTGGTGCAGCCAAGGCGGTGCAGCAGCCACACGGCGGCGCCCTCGCCCCGGTCACTATTTCTGCTGCTCCGCCGTGAGGCGGTCGAAGATTGCGCGCTCTTTCTCTCCATCCTCCTGGCGGTTTAGCCGGAAATATAGAGCGGCCAACTCGACGTGCGGCTGGGCCCAGGTGGGATCGCCGTGCACCACCTTTTCGAAGTCCCGCGCGGCCGCTTCCACTTGTCCCTCCGTGCGCTCCAGCCGCGCCCATTCGTAGCGCGCGACCGTGGAGCCGGGTTTGAACTGCAAGGCGCGCTGCAAATGCTCGCGGGCCCCGGCCAGATCGCGGTTGGTGTGCAGAACAGCGCCTAAGCCGAGCTGCGCCTCAAAGTCCTTGGGGTCGGCCTCCACAGCCGCTCGCAGCGCGGCGGCGGCGCCCTCGGTATCTCCCAAGTAGCTCAACACGGTACCGCGTAATGTATCCACGCCAGGGAGTCGCGGATTCAGGTGCGCGGCCGCGGCGGCATAATCGCGGGCGCGCTCGAACTCGTTCATCTTGAGAGCGGTCCGGCCGGCCAGCAAGTAAGCCTCGGGACGGTTGCCTTCGCGGGCCACGCGGTCGACGCGGTCCAGGCCTTCGCGCCGGTGGCCTGCCCGGATTAGCGCCGACCCCAGAAGCCACGCCACTGACAGATCGTCGGGGTGCGCGGCTTCCACGGGCTTGAGGGTGGCGATCACGCTTTCATCCTGGCCGAGGCTGGCATAGCAATCGGCCAGCAGGGTGGCGACGCGCGCGTCATCCGGTTGCGCGGCCCGCAGCGTGTTGAGTTGCTGTACCGCGTCGCGCAATGCGCCTTTCTTGTAGTACGCCAACGCCAGGTTGAGCCGGAGACCTGCATTCTCTTTCTTCGCGAGGACCGCGCGGTATTGTTCGATGGCCTCGTCGTAGCGGTTCAATTTCGCGAGTGCGGCCCCCAGATTGGCGCGCACCTCGAGGGAATCCGGATAGTTCTTGAGGAGTTCCTGATATTTGCGGACCGCCAGCGCATCGTTGCCGCGCTGCTGTGCCGCAACAGCGTCGCGGAAAAGTTGTTGGGGATTAGTGGATTGCGCGCAAGCAACGCCGGCAGCGATGAGGAATGCCACGATGCGCATCGATTTCAGGATAGCGGATTTGCGTTATCGTAAGGGAGAGAGTATGTCGGGTCGATCCTTTGCGGGCCGTGCTCTTGGCTTGCTCGCGCTTTTCGCAGCGCCTTGGCTTCGCGCACAAACGCCCACCAGAGAGCAATTCGAGGATTTATCACGCCGGGCACAGGCTGCCCTGGACAGCCGTCCCGAGGAGGCTATCCAATTGTACAAGCAGGCGCTGGCGGTCCGTCCGGACTGGCCGGAGGGCTGGCTCTACTTGGGGGGTACCCTTTATCAGATGGGCCGCTATGCCGAGGCCACCGACGCTCTGCGGAAGGGAATCGGGCTGGCGCCGATATTTGCGAACGGGTGGGCTCTCCTGGGCCTCAGCGAATCGCAACTCGACGATCAAGACCAGGCGTTGGCCGACATCCGGAAGGGCGAGCAATTGGGGCTGGACGGCAATGTCCAGTTTGAAACAGCCGTGCGCGTGCGTGCCGCGCAGCTTCTGATCGGGTCGTCGGCTTTCGATGAAGCTCTCGCGCAGTTGCAGCCACTTACCAAGTATCCTGAGGAACCCCCGCCGGTGGAGGAAGCCATGGGACTCTGCGCGCTGGCCAGCCCGGACGACATCGCGCGCATTACGCCGCAGCGACGCGCGGTGGTGGATCTGGCGGGGAAGGCCGCCTGGGCTTTGGCCAGCCAGCATCACGACGTGGCGGCGGCCGAGTACCGCCAATTGCTGGCGCAGTATCCCAAGGAGCCTGGGGTGCACTACGCTTATGGTCTCTTCCTGTTGGAAACCGATATAACAGCGGCGCTGGCTGAATTCCAAAAAGAAGTGCAAAGCAATCCGAAGCACTGGCCGTCTCTGCTGGTGATCGCATCCATTCAGATCCGGCAGGGCGCGCCGGAGCAGGCCCTGGGGTCTTTGCACGCGGCCATGAAGGCCGTGCCCACCAAATACCGCTGGCTCTGCCACACGAATTTGGGGCGCGCCAATCTGGACGCAAACAATGTGCCCGCCGCCATTTCGGAACTGGAGGATGCCGTCCGGCAGATGCCCTCCAGCGCTAATGGGCACCTCTTCCTGGCGGAAGCCTACCGCCGGGCTGGGCGTGAAGCGGACGCCGAGAGAGAAAAGGCGGAATTCGAAAAGACGAAGGTCCAGCAGGACTCTCCCGGAGCGCCGGCACTGCACCCGTTCGGGATCCCGGGGAAGAACTGAACCTCTGACTAAATGCCGGAAGCCGGCAAGCCGCTTACGAGAGAAGGGTGGCGCGGTGTTTGCCTCTTCGCATGCGTCAGCCTCACTGATAAAGACCACCTTTCCCCCGCCCGCGCGTCAAACTCGCCTGGAGGCCAGCCCTAGCAGGGTGCTGAAAAAGGCAAATCAACACTAGCCGCCGATGAACGCCGATAAACGCAGATTGAAAAGAATTGGTTTATCCGTGTTCATCGGCGTTAATCGGCGGCTCAAAATGCCTTTCTCTGACTTTTTCAGCAGCCTCCTAGGTGGCATTAAGAATGCGGTACCTTCCCAACATCGTAAGGTTGCTCTCGGGCGTGCCGTGGCCTAATATATAGGTGTAAAGAGTCTGAAATTCCGGAAACGGCCGCTTTCCGCATCTCGTCGTTCGCTAGTGAGAGGAGAAGGTACGATGGCCCGACATTCCACTCTGTGCATATTGGCATTCCTCACCGCGAGCTGCGCATTCGCTCAGCCCGTGATCACGTCAACCAGCGTTGTGAATTCCGCAAGCTATCTCAGCCAGGGGCTGCCAGGCTCTGGGATTGCGCAGGGTTCGATCTTCACCATATTCGGCACTGGCCTGGGACCCAACACACTAGTCCAAACCGGGCCGTTGCCGCTACAGACGTCGCTGGGCGGCACGTCCGTCGCCGTCACGGTTAATGGTCAAACAGTGAAGGCTTTCATCCTCATGGCGGTCAGTTATCAGGTGAACGCCCTTCTCCCTTCCACAACCCCTACTGGAAACGGAACCGTTACCATCACCTACGGCCAGTCCCAGCCAAGCGCGCCGGAGCCCGTGCAAATTGTCACCGCGTCGTTTGCCCCGTATACGTTCAGTTCGGGCGGCTACGGCCAGGCAAGCGCCACCGATCTGAACTATCAGCTCAATAGCATCATTCACACATTCCACCCCGGCGATTGGGTCATTTTATGGGGCACCGGCCTGGGACCCATCAATGGGGACGACTCGAACGCGCCGCCCGTTGGCAATCTGGGGAGCCCGACGGTACACGTCGGAAATGCCTCGCTGACTCCTTATTATGCGGGACGGTCGGCCGATTATCCCGGGTTGGACCAGGTCGCGTTTCAAGTTCCGTCCGGGATACAGGGCTGCTATGTGCCGGTGGCGGTCGAAGAAAATGGATCGGTGGGTGGCAACGCGACGATTGCCGTATCGACATCCGGCCAGAGCTGCTCGGATTCCATCATGGGCCAGGACTTGGTCGGCAAACTCGCCGCCGGAGGCACGGTCGATTTCGGATTCGTGCAGTTGTTCGCTATCGTTCTACGCAACGAGAGCCTTCCTACCGGAATAGCTGTGCCCGATTTTGGGCAGGCGACCTTCAGCGAATTCACGCCGCAAACCGCCGGACTGGCCTCTTATGGCGTGTCCCAGGGTTATTGCATCGCGAACATCAACGATCCGGATATGAGTCCCGCCCAACTTGATGCCGGCGCTGGTATCACCTTGCGGGGTCCCTCGACCGCGACGCTCCCCCAGATGGACGGTGGAGAGTACTATTCGATGTTTAATAATCCTGGAAGCCAGTTTTTCTGGAGCGGTCTCACATATACCGTTTCCGGTCCGGGTGGCGCAAGAGTCGGCGCATTCTCTGTAACCGACACCACCAGCAGCGCCACCGCTTTTCTCTCGACCGCAGCCGGTCAGCAGATCATAGCCGGTCAGACGCTCTCCCGTTCGGGCGATCTCACGGTTACCTGGACCGGCGGCAACCCTAACTTGCAAAACGGTCAGGTGACTATTGCGGGAATATCAATCGCAACGGGCGGGAACCTCGACGGGGCCTTCATGTGTACAGCGCCTCTTTCCGCGCCATCGTTCACAATTCCCAAATGGGTGCTTTCTACGTTGCCGCCGACCGGAACTGGTTATATTGGCATCGCTCCATACCCGACAGGCTACATCTGGATCGGGCAGTCCAATAATCCGGTGACTTTCCAGGCCACAGGCCTCGACAAGGGCATCCTTATGGACGAGTTTTTCAACGGATTCCCAGTCTATTTCAAGTAACACCGGCGGGGCCGGCGTTTTCGGTCAAGACGCCGTCGCCGCCGTTGCGGAACAGCCGATTGCTGGATTTCGGGAGCGTCGATGCCCCCGAGCATCGCGGCGGCAACGTGCCGTTCCGCGGCTGCCATTCAGAATATGGAGTACCACAGCAAAAAACCGCGCGCACGCGCCTGCGAGTATTATCAATACGAGAGCAACACATGCGCACTAAATTGATTCTGCTTTTTTTGGTCCTGGCCAGCGCCGTTTCGGCGCAAATTACCGGCGGTTGGCAGCTCGTCTGGAGCGACGAGTTCAACGGTACGGCCGGGAGCCCGCCCGATCCCACCAAGTGGAATTACGATCTCGGCGGAGGCGGATGGGGTAACGGCGAGATCGAAACCTATACCAACTCGACGCGAAATGCTTTCCAGGATGGCAACGGCAATCTGGTCATCCGCGCGATTCGGGACAGTTCCGGCAACTACACGTCCGCACGCCTGCAAACCGGAAGTCCGACAGCCTCGACCCATACCGCCGACCTCAGTTGGCAATATGGCCTCGTCATCGCCCGCATCAAGCTCCCATTTGGTCACGGCGTCTGGCCGGCGTTTTGGATGCTCGGCGAGAACATCGGAACGGTCAGTTGGCCCACCTGCGGCGAACTCGACATTATGGAGAATTTCGGCACCTACAACAATGTCAACGACGCGGCTATCAACAACGGCACCGCGCACGGTCCCGGCTACTCCGGAGGGAATGGCATCTCAAAAGCCTACACGCTGCCATTCGGCGAAAAGATGGCCGACGATTACCATTTATTCGCCATCCAATGGTCGCCGAATTCCATCCAGTTTTACGTGGACGGCGCCCTCTATTCGACGGTCACGCCGGCGTCCCTGCCCGCAGGTCAGCAATGGGTTTTCAATAATCAGTTCTTCATTCTCCTGAACCTGGCGATCGGCGGCAGCAGCACGTTTCTGGGCACTCCCAGTCCAACCGCCCCGTTCCCGAATCAGGACATGCTGGTGGATTATGTGCGAGTCTATCAGGCGGCCCAGATCAGCACCACGACGCCGGTCATCACACCCGGACGGGTGGCGAATGCGGCTTCCTATCTCGGGGATCTCGCTCCCGGCGGTCTGGCCACGCTGTACGGAAGCAATCTGGCGGATGCGCAGCACCTGGTCTCAGCCTCCCCCAACTTTCCAACCTCCGTCGCAGGCGTATCGGTGTCGGTGAACGGCGTGGCCGCCCCGCTGATCTACATTTCTCCTACACAGATCAATTTCCAGATCCCCTGGGAGACTACGCCCGGGCCCTACGTCCCCATAACAGTGACCTGGAACAACGCCATCAGTGCGGCCGAATTTGTCACCATCGCGGCGCCGCAGGCTCCGTCGATGTTCCTGAGCGAGTTCGTCAATGGAGTCGCCTGGGTCACCGGGGCCGGATGCGTCGCCACGGAATGCGCCGTTCAGGCGAGCGGGAACTACCAGTTGTGGCCCAACGCGCTCGGACCGAAGAACGCGCCCTTGCAGGATGGCGCGGGCGCCGTGTACACCGGATCGCTGACGCCGCTGGAAGTACCCGGCAGCCCGGCAACCTGTCAGCTCACGATTGGGGGGCAGACCGCTAGCGTTCAGTATTGCGGCGCTGCGCCCGGCGAGATCATCGACCAGATCAACTTCGTCTATCCGTCCGGGGTCACAGCAACCACGCCCTACGTGGACGCAACTTTGACGATCGGCGGCGCCACCGGCAGATTCCGGGTCCCGGCGCCGGCGACTTCCGACCAACTCGCCCAGCAGTTGCTGGCGCAGATGACGCAAAGCGAGAAGCTCCAGTTGGTGCACGGAGCGGGCGGGCCGGTGACCAACATCATCCCGCTGCCACGCGGGGCAGGCGGCTATATTCCCGGCATTGCGCGACTGGGCATCCCGGCTCTTTATTTCAACGACGGCAGCGTCGGCGTGGCCAACTCGCAGGCGCCGTCGACGGCGCTCCCTTCCTCGATTGCGAGCGCCGCCACTTGGGATCCGAATTTGGCGTACCAATATGGACAGGTGATTGGCGAGGAGATGAGCGCCTACGGGCTGAACGTCAACCTGGGAGGAAACGTCAACCTGGGGCGGGAACCGCGTGACGGCCGCACCTTCGAAACCAAGGGCGAAGACCCCATTCTCGCCGGGAAGATCAACGCGGCCCACGTTGGCGCCATCCAGGACCAGCACGTGGTGGGTGGAATCAAGCACTACGCCCTGAACGACCAGGAGACCGGCCGCACCACCGCCAACGTAATAGTAGATGAGCGCGCGGCCCGCGAGACCGACCTGTTGGCATTCGAGATCGGCGTGCGCGATGCCAACGTGCAGGCCGTAATGTGCTCCTACAACCTGGTGAACGGCACCTGGTCGTGCGAGAACCCGCACCTGCTCGATGACGTGCTGAAAGGCGACTGGGGCTTTCCAGGTTTCGTGATGTCGGACTGGTGGGCCAGCCATAGTACGGTGGCGGCGGCAAACGCAGGACTCGACCAGGAGCAGCCGGATAACCAGTGGTTTTCGGGCCTGGAGGCCGCCGTACAGGCGGGCAGCGTGCCGCAGTCGCGGCTGGACGACATGGTCAAACGCATCCTCCGCGCCTTGTACCAGACAGGAGCGATGAGCGGCTCCGGTGCGGTTACGCCAGTGAATACGACCGCCGGCCAGGCAGTGGCGCAGCAGGTGGAGGAGCAGGGCGCTGTTCTGCTGAAGAACGCGGCGAATCAATTGCCGCTCAACCCGGCGACCGTTGGGTCGATCGCGGTGATCGGATCGCATGCCGACATCGGCGTGCTTTCCGGCGGCGGCTCCGCGCAGGTGTACCCCACCGGCGGCGCGGCATTGACGGAGGGATATCCCATTGTGCCCGGATGGTCCCAAGTGATCTGGGATCCGTCGTCGCCGCTGAAGGCGATCCAGACCATGGCGCCCAACGCCACCGTGCGTTTCGACGACGGGACTAACACGCCCCATGCAGCGGCCCTGGCGGGCTCTTCGGCGGTGGCGATTATCTTCGTCAGCCAGTGGACCAGCGAAGGCATGGACATGCCGAGCCTCAACTTCACCGACGTCATCCACACGACGCCCATCAACCAGGATGGCCTGGTGAGCGCCGTGGCGGCGGCCAATCCGCATACCATCGTGGTGATGGAGAATGGCGGCGCGCAGGTGCTGCCGTGGCTGGCGAGCGTCAGTGCCGTGCTGGAAGCCTGGTTCCCGGGTCAGCGCGGCGGCGAAGCGATCGCCAATATTCTGTTTGGCGCGGTCAATCCGTCCGGCAAGCTCCCCATCACGTTTCCGGCGAGCGTATCCGATCTGCCGCATCCGACAATTGCCGGTCCGGTCCCGCCATCCTCCACCCAGCCCTTCCCGGTGAACTATTCCGAAGGCCTGCTTGTAGGCTACAAATGGTACGATGCCCATAACCTAAGTCCGGTTTTCCATTTCGGGTTCGGGCTGTCGTACACGACCTTCATGATTGCCAACATCAGTCTCACGAACAACCTGAGTGCCGGCAATCCCAACTTCCAGGTCTCCTGCGATCTGACTAATAACGGATCGGTGAGCGGGGCGGAAGTGGTGCAAGTTTATCTGGGACTTCCGGCGAGTCTCGGTGAGCCGCCCCGGCGCCTGGCTGGATGGCAGAAGGTGTCGCTGCAGCCCGGCGCGCGCCAGCATTTGACCATCGAAGTCGACCAGGGCGATTCTTCCCACCCGATGTCCTGGTGGAGCGCCGCGGCAGGCGGATGGCAGACCGCGCCCGGGGACTACACGGTGTACGTCGGGAACTCCTCCGCCGCGGCAGATTTGACTGTGGCGGGGACGCTGCACCTTGGTTCATAAGATGAAAGGCGTGGGCTTTCGCAGATTATCTTTGTTGGCGGTGTGCGCAGCTCCCCTGTTGCTCCTGCTGCGCCTGAACGGCCAGCTCGACGGCTCTTACATATGGAGGCCCGTGCGGATTGTCGCCGGCGGATACGTACCGGGATTCGTGGCGCATCCTACGCAGCCAGGTTTGATATACGCGCGCACCGATATCGGCAGCGTATACCGATGGAACGCTGATGACGGGCACTGGATTCCGCTCACCGACTTCCAGGCACCCGCCAACTACAACCTGAACGGTCCGGAGAGTGTCGCGCTCGATCCGACCGACCCGAACCGGCTTTACATCGCGGCGGGCATGTACTCGTGCGGCGGCTGTGCTATGGCGATTCTAGTCTCCACCGACCAGGGCGCCACGTTTTCCACCGTCAATGTGCCTTTCCGGATGGCTGCGAATAACGATGGGCGATCGGCCGGCGAGCGCCTGGCCGTCAATCCGTTCAGCCCGAGTGAACTCCTGATGGGAACGCGGTACAACGGGCTTTGGAAGAGCAAGGACTACGCCCAGACGTGGACTCAGGTTTTGAGCTTTCCGGTTTCCGCTTCGAGCGACGGGTTCGGCGTCCAATGGGTGGTTTTCGACCCGGTCAACAGCGGCACGATTTATGCGGGCGTCTACACCACCTCTTCGATTTATAAGAGCACCGACGATGGCGCGACCTGGTCGGCGCTCGCGGGCCAGCCGCTTTCCTGGCCGTTCAGCGTTTCGAACGGGACTCATGCACCCGCGCCGGAACGGGCTGTCCTGAACCCCGATGGAAACCTCTACGTCGCTTTCAGCGACGGTCCGGGTCCGAATTCGATGAACTACGGGTTGGTCGGGAAATTCAATCCGGCCAATAACAGTTGGACCAACATCACGCCTCCGCTCGACCATGCCGAGGGTGAGAGCTCGCAGCGCGGCGGCTTTTGCGGCCTGACGCAGGATCCCAACCGCGCCGGTACGGTTGCGGTGAGCACTCTCGACCGATGGTATCCAGTCGATACCGTTTATGTTACGCACGACGGCGGCGCCACCTGGATCGATCTGGCGCACGCTACCTCTACCGCCGGTTTCACGGGGTTGAATGCAGGCAATTACTATTTCAGCCCGTCGGTTTTCACCCTTTCCCCGTGGCTGACTTTCGGCGGCACCTCTGCGCCCGCGGGAAGCGCCAAGTTCGGCTGGTGGATGTCTGCCCTGCTGATCGATCCAACCGATCCGAATCACTTGATGTTCGCCACGGGGGCGACCATTTACGCGACGAATAACCTTTCGGTGGCGGATTCCGGCGCCGCGCCCACGTGGTTCGTCCAGGCGCTTGGAGTCGAAGAGACTGCCGTAACTGCGCTGATCAGCCCCACGGCCGGCGCCCCCTTATTGAGCGGACTCGGAGACATCGGCGGATTCCGCCATGATGATCTCACCGTATCGCCGGCAGCCGGAATGTATACCAGTCCCGTGGCCACGACCGTGGGTAGTCTGGACTGGGCTGGCCAGAGTCCGTTGGTCATCGTGCGGACTCAGTCGCCCTCCAGTTCCTCCACCAATCCTTGTACTTATGGGGCCTGGTCGAGCGATGGCGGCGCCTCGTGGGTTCCGATTCCGGCGTGCCCCACGGGTGTCAATAGCGGAAATGGCGGCGTGCTGGCCGTCGATGCCAGCGGCGCGATGCTCATGTGGTCTCCGGCGACCGGCACTACGAACCCGCAATACTCCACCAACGGCGGCAACAACTGGACCGCTGTCACGGGTCTCTCCGCCCGCCCGCCGGTTGTGGCCGACAAGGTCACCGCGAACCGGTTCTACGCCTTCAGCGGCAACCAGTTCTACAGCACCGCAACCAGCGGCGGAACGGCATTTTCCCGGGTGAATTCCACAGCGCTCACGGCGAGCGGCAGTTGCGACGGCTCCGGTTGCGGCATTCCGGTGGTGAACTTTTCGCAATCCGGCGACATCTGGCTGCCGCTCGGCAGCAACGGACTGCGTCACTCGGTCGATGGAGGCGTTACCTGGACGAATCCGTCCAACGTGGCGTGGGCCAATTCGGTAGCTGTTGGAGCGGCCGGCGCTGAGACCCACGTTCCGGCCATCTACCTCTACGGCGTGGCTGCCCCAGCCTCGGTGATGGCGATCTACCGCTCCGACGACAGCGGAACAACCTGGGTCCGCATCAATGACGATCTCCACCAGTATGGCGGCCCCACGCTCATCCAAGCCGACTCTCGCGTGTATGGGAGAGTCTATCTCGGGATGAACGGACGGGGAGTTGTGTACGGGGAACCCCCGCGTCGTTTCGAGCCAGGCGGCAAAAAGACAGGTAAACGGCGCTCGTCAATCCAAGACATGCCCCCGCGTGAACAATTTCCCGGCCTTGCCACTTCTAAAAGCGTGAGCTACGGAATTCATATTTCAACCGGAGATTCAAGCAAATGACCACCCGCGAATTGCTCAACCAGATCGCAAGCGCCACCGAGGTGAAGAAGCACGCCATCACGGCGCTGTCGGTACTCAATGAAGCTTACGATTACCCCAAGGCCAGTTCCTTCTCGCGCGGGTTGCGCATAGATCTGGGAGGTGTCGCGATTCTGCTGATTTCGGGCACAGCCAGCATCGATGAATACGGGCAGACGGTCCACGCGGGCGATTTTCGGGCGCAATTGCGGCGCACGTACCACAACATCACCGGCCTGCTGGCCTCGGAAGGCGCAACCTGGAAGGACATCGTCCGCACCACCTGCTACCTGCGCGATATCGAGCGCGATTACGCGGCGTTCAATGAAGGCCGCACGGAATTCTTCCGGGAGCAGGGACTGGATCCCCTGCCCGCTTCCACCGGCATCCAGGCGATTCTGTGCCGGCCCGACCTGCTGGTGGAAATCGAAGCCATCGCGATTTTTGTTCCCCCACCGAAAGACGCGTCATGCAATGGCAAGTGCTAGCCGCTGCGCAGCCCCCCCAATTTCCTGACATCTTGTTTTGAAACCCGGCCTGTCGAGGTTTACGTTGACAAGCTCCGGAAACTGGCATAATGAAGATAGCCGTGGAGGGCGTTATGCGTGTTCGGGCGCTCGTGATCTCCCTTACAGCTCTTGCCGGCATTTCGCGGATTTGGGGACAGACCGAAAAGGTGGTTTTCGTATCGGGCAATGTGCGCCTGGAAGACGGAACAGCACCGCCCGATGCGGTCCAGATTAACCGGGCGTGCAATGGCCGCATAACGATCGCGGCCAGGACCGATACCATGGGGCACTTTGCCTTCACGGTGGACGCCGGGGGCAATTCCACCGCAACAGCCGACGCCGGCCAGGCTCCCGCCGAAGCGGCGGATCTCAGCAAGGCCCTGAATAAAACCTCCACTCAATACACCAATCCGATTATCACTGCCCTGCGCGATTGCGAGGTGCAGGCGGTTCTTTCAGGATTTCGCACCGAGAGTGTCCGTCTCTCCGTGCGAGACAACGCCGACGACGGCCGCCTCGGCACCATCATTCTCCATCCACTCTCACGATTGGGCGCTCTCACCATAAGCGCCACCACCGCGGCCGCCCCCGCAGCCGCAAAGAAGGCTTACGACAAGGGTATGGAATCGATCGGCAAGGAGAACTGGGACGTGGCCGAATCCGGACTCACCAAGGCGGTAACGATCTATCCCAAGTTCGCAATCGCCTGGTACCAACTCGGCCAGGTGCGCCAGAAACGGAACGCTCAGGCCGGCGCCATAGAAGCCTGGAATGAAGCGCGCAAGCAGGATCCGAAGTACGTCAAGCCTTACGAGAGCCTTGCTGCCGTGGCGGACCGGCAGCAGGACTGGGCGGCGGCGGAACAATACTCCAGGGAGTGGCTCCAACTCGATCCCGACGACTTCGCGGCCCCCTACCTCATCAACGCCGTCGCGAATGCCAGGCTGAACCGGATCGAAGCAGCCGAGCTTGCCGCACGGGGCGGCTTGCGGGTCGACAAAGACCGCAAGGTCCCGCGGCTGAACTACGTACTCGGCTTGATCCTCATGCAAAAGCAGCAGTACGCCGAATCGGCCAAATGCCTCCGCGCTTACCTGGAGCTGGCTCCCAACGCCCATGATGCCGCCATGGTGCGGGAACAGGTCGCGAAGCTGGACCATCAGGCGGAAGCCGGCCCCCCCCACTAAACGGCCTCGTGTCCTGAATCGGAAGTTCGCGCCGGAAAACTGTGGGGCGAACGCCCGCGTCCGCACCGGACACCCTGGTCCGGCTTGGCGGTAGGGGCAGCGTTTCGCTCAAGCACCCAATTCGTGAGATCCTAGACGCAAGAGAGGCGGATGCGCGTGAATGGGAGGGCCCTTGCATGGTTTGCCGGTCTCGTTCTATCGATAGCCGGCATTGCCTGGTGCCAGGAAGCATCAGGGGCAGATACCGTTCTGCGCCACGCCATCCAACTGCACCAGTCGGGTGACATCGCGGCCGCGATTTCCGCATATCGCAATTACCTCGATCAGGTCCCGGACAACGTGATGGCGCGATCGAACCTGGGTGCGGTCCTGGCGCGCTCCGGCCATTTCGAAGAGGCCATCGTCGAATACCAGAAAGCGCTGGAGGTGCAGCCCGGCAATCTGCCGGTCCGGTTGAATCTGGCGCTGGCGTACTACAAGGCCTCGGAGATTCCGCAGGCCGCTGCCGAACTGGAGCGCGTGCTCGAACCGCGGCGCGATCGGCAGCCGGTTCTCCTCTTAGCGGACTGCTATCTCCGTCTCGGTGAGAATAAGAAAGTCATCGATCTGCTGTCGCCTCTCCAGCAGGCGACGCCCGACGATAAGGCGCTGGACTACCTGCTGGGAACCGCCCTGATCCGCGACGGCCAAGCCACGCGGGGGCAGTTGCTGGTGGATCGCATCGTGCGCGGCGGCGACTCCGCGGAAGGCCGCCTGTTGGTCGGCGAATCCAAACTGTCGGCGAACGACTTCGCGGGCGCGCTCGAGGAATTCAAGAAAGCCCTGGAAATCAACCCCCAACTGCCGGGGCTCAACGGCTATTACGGAATCGCCCTTGCCGATACAGGCGACATTCCCGGCGCTGAGGCGGCGTTCCGCAAGGAACTGGCCTCGAATCCCATCGACTACTCGGCTAACTTTCAGATGGGCAAGCTTCTGAAGGCGGATGCGGACTATGCCGAATCGCGCCGCTGCTTCGGGCGCGCGCTCGGCCTGCGTCCCCACGACCCCGCCGCCCTCTATCAGTTGGCACTGCTGGATCTCGAAGACGGGGAGGCAGAGCAGGCGCGTGCGAAACTGGAGAGCCTGATCCGCGAGAATCCGCAGGACGTGGAGGCGCACATTTCTCTGGCCACGGTGTACTACCGGTTGAAGCGCAAGCAAGACGGTAACCAGCAGCGTGCCATCGTACTCCGGCTCAACGCGGAGAAGCATGCCGCCGTGTCGGGAAGGATAGCGAAATGAGATCGGCGCTACCAGCGTTATTCTTCCTGCCGTTTCTTGCCGCGGCGGCATCGGGCGATTCCGTTTGCGCCGCCTGTCACTCTCAACAGACATCCCATTTTCGGGCCACACCGATGGCGCAGGCGCTCGAAACCATAGAACTCTGCGACATTCTCAAGAACCATCCCGATCTCCAGTTTCAAGAGGGTCCCTACCACTCCCAAATTAAGCGGGAGGGTGATCGCAGCATCCTTACCGTGACCCGTGGGACTGAGACCTTTACCGTTCCAATCCTCTGGGCATTGGGCCAGGGAAAGGCCGGCCAGACCTATGTTTTCCAATATGAAGGGGCGATGTACGAGAGCCGAGTCAGTTTCTATAACGGGCCGGCCGCGCTCGATCTAACCATCGGAGACATCGGCACGAAACCGCAGACGATCGTCGAGGCCGCCGGCCGCCGCCTGGAACCACCCGACGCGGCCAATTGCCTCGGGTGCCACTCCAATGGCGGTGTGTCCGGGGGAATGCTGCATGTCGAGTCGGTCGTGCCCGGCGTCGGATGCCAGTCGTGCCATGGGCAAGTGGAAAAACATGCCAACGCGGTTCGCGCCGGGAATGTGGCTGCCGCGAAACTGCCGCACCTGGCCGGCCTGGGACCGGAGGATATGGCCGAATTGTGCGGCCGGTGCCATCGCACGTGGGCGCAGATCGCTCTAACCGGAATGCGCGGCCCGAATACTGTGCGCTTCCAGCCCTACCGGCTGACCAACAGTAAATGCTACGACGTCGAGGATCGGCGCATCCGCTGCACTGCCTGCCACGACCCGCACGGGGCGCTCGCCACCAACCTGTCGAGCTACGACGCGACATGCAAGTCCTGCCATTCAACGGCCTTGCACACCAAGGTCTGCCGCGTGGCCAAAGCCAACTGCGTCGAATGCCACATGCCCAAGGTCGACCTGCCGGGCGCGCACGCCCAGTTCACCGATCACCAGATCCGCATCGCCAAGAAGGGCGAACCGTACCCGAACTAACGGGCGTCAGAGACTCCGGAGAAGGCGGAATAAAATAGGCGCTACTGAGCAGGCTCTTTAATGGTCAGAATCTGGTCCGCCGGGACATCTCGCAGAACCTGGTGAATGCGGCTGGGCCATTTGATGTCGATCTCCCGGATGATCTTGGATGCCCCTAGCCCAAAGTGAACACGCGAGTCGCTCGCACTGGCGTAGCCGCAGGCTGTGGTGACTTGGTTATACTGCCGCAAGTTGTCCCCGGTGGTGATCCGGATCTGCGCCCCGATGGCCATTCGATTACTCTTGGTTCCAACCAGCTTCAGGAGAATCCAGTGGTTCCGGTTCTCCGTAACGTTATGGAAGTATTTCATCTGGCCGTTGAGCACCGTGACTACCGCGTCGACGCGGCCATCGTTATCGAGATCGCCGAACGCCGCACCGCGGTGGGGCGCGGTTTTCTGGAAGTCGGCTCCGGCTTCCGCGCTCACATCCCGAAACTTGCCGTTAGCGAGATTGCGGAAGACCGCATTGTTCTCTCCGTAGGTGCGGCTGGAGGTCAGGGCCACGTTGTCGAGCACGTTTCCGCGGGCCGCGAAAAGGTCCTTCCAGCCGTCGTTGTCGAAATCGAAGATTCCGTTCGACCACCCCGACATGTCGCGCGTTCCCCCCAGCATGCTCTGGTCGGTTACCTCCCAAAAGGCTCCTTCACCGCGGTTCCGATACAGGGGGAACGATTCGTTCTCGGTGGCGGTGTGCCAGATATCCGGCTTGCCGTCGTTCCAAACATCCTTGAAATCGGCGCCCATGCTGGAGACCGCGTTAGCGCTCTGCGGGTATGCCACGCCGCTTTCCAGGGCGACCTCCTCGAATTTTTTCCCTCCGATATTGTGGAAGAGAAAATTGGGCATGTTGTCGTTGGGGACGAACACGTCCATGAACCCGTCCCCGTCGTAGTCGGCGATCACGGCCCCCATGCCCTTGCCGAAATGCTTGCCGATGCCGGTTTCCGCGGATACGTCGGTGAAGGTCCCGTCGCCGTTATTGCGGTATAGCGTGTTCGGTAGAGGCTGGTAGTATTTCGGATGGCAGTAAGAGCGTGTCGTGGGATTCGCGCGGCAAACCGGGTCCTGATTCACCTCCCATTTGCAGTAATTGGAGACGAATAAATCCAGCAGCCCGTCGTTGTTGTAGTCGAGCCAGACGGCCGAGACGGACCACATTTTCTTGCCGTCGAGCATACCTCCGCCCACGTGCGCCCGATCCGTTACGTCGGTGAAGGTGCCGTCGTGGTTGTTGCGGAAAAGCTGATTCTTCGTCACGTTGACGACGTAGAGGTCCGGCCAGCCGTCGTTGTCGAAGTCGCCGACCGCCACGCCCATGCCGTAACCCTCTCCCGCAACTCCAGCCTTTTCGGTCACGTCGGTAAACGTGCCGTCACGGTTGTTGTGGAAGAGCCGATTCCAGTACTTCGGGCTTTCTTTCTTGAGAGATGGGATAGCGGCGCCGTTCACCAGGTAGACGTCGAGGTAACCATCGTTATCGTAGTCCAGTAGCGCGACACCAGCCACCATTGTCTCAGGCTGGTTCTTGTTGGGCGTGGGGCAGCTATTGGCGGTGAAAATGAGGCCGGAGCGCTCGGCGATTTCCTCGAAAGCAATTATGCCCGCCGCCGGCGCCGCGAGGAGCACGCCGGCAGCGGTTACGATCAAAGACCAACGCTTCATTTCCCCGCCTCATCGATCTTCAAAACCTGGTCCGCCTTGATATCCTTTAGTACCTGTCGAATCCCGCTCGGCCAGCGGATTTCGATGGAGCTAACCTTGGTTTCGTCTCCCAACCCGAAGTGCACGCGCTTGTCACTCGACGACATGAAGCCAACGCTGATGGCAACGTGGTTGTAAAGCACTCGCCCCGACGCAGTCGTTAATTTGATCTTCGCGCCCACCGCGTCCCGCGCACTCTTGTGACCGGTGAGGCTCAGCAACAGCCAGTGGTTACCGCTATCCGCGCTGTTCATGAGAATGCGCGGCGTCGCGTTCAGCGAGGTCACCACGATATCCATCGCTCCATCGTTGTTCAGGTCTCCGAAGGCCGAGCCGCGCTGGTAGCCGATCCTTTGGAAGTCTTTGCCCATCTCCCCGGAAACATCCAGGAATGTTTTCCCTCCTAGGTTTTCGAACATCGTGTCATGTTGCGGCGACTTCTCGTTCACCTGGTCGACATCCCCATTTGCCGAGTAGATGTCCTTCCATCCGTCGTTGTTGTAGTCGATGAATCCATTGCTCCAGCCGGAAAAAGGCAGGCTCAGTGTTTGCACCTTCGACACGTAGGCCAACTGGAACAGGTTGCTGTCATTGCGCAATAGCTGCCACACTTGGCCCTTCAGGTTGTTGTAGAAGATGTCTACGTTGCCATCGTTGTCATAGTCTTTGGCGTCCGACCCCATAGACGATCCTGTGTTCCCGCTATCGTTATAGGCAACGCCCAGTTCCAACCCCTGTTCCTCAAACGTCCCATTCTTCCGGTTGATGAACAGCGAATTGGGCTCGGTGTCATTGGCGATGAAAATGTCGGGCCATCCATCGTTATTGAAATCCGCGATGGAGATGCCCATTCCCTTGCCCGGCGACTTAGCTAAGCCCGACTTTTCGGTGACATCCTCGAACTTGCCATGGCCCAGATTGCGATAGAGGCGCGGCGGCACGCTCTGGTAGCGCCGCGGATCGCAGTAGTATTCCGCACTGCCCATGGTACAGCGCAGGTCTGTCTGCGGCGTCCAGAAGGTGTAGTTATCCACTATGAGATCCAGCAGCCCGTCGTTGTCGTAATCGAACCAGGCGGCCGCCACGCTCAGCGTATTCGGCGGCTTGCCGCCAATGCCCGAAGCCGCCGTGACATCCGTGAAAGTCCCGTCGCCGTTGTTGTGGTATAGGGCGTTGCGACCGGCGCCGCAAACGAAGAGATCCTCGTAGCCGTCGTTGTCATAATCGCCCACCGCCACACCGAAGTTGAAATCGAGATCTTTACCCGTCAAGCCCGCCTTGCTGGTGACATCCTCGAACGTTCCGTCGGTGCGCTGCCTCAATAGGCAGTTGTAAAACGATGGGTTTGTCTTCTTCATTTCCGGAAGCTGCGCGCCGTTAGTGAAAAATATGTCCAGCCGGCCGTCGTTATCGAAGTCGAAGATGGCCACCCCGCCGCACATGGGCTGCGGAAAATACTTGTGCCCTCCGGGGCTGTTGTTGCTGCGGTAGGAGATCTGCGAGCGCGCCGCCACGTCCGTGAAGTGGGGGCGCTTGGGAGTCTGGGCGGGCCGGCCCGGCGGCAGCGCCACAAACAAGAAGGCGCAGAGACTCGATATAGCCAGGGCGATCGTGCGCTTCAACTGTTCCTCCGGCGAATGGGCGCTGGTGTCAGACTCCGAATCCCTATTGTAAGCGGAGTTCGGCGGGTTCCTGGCCGGGAACGCCATTGCCAAGTGCCAGCGTACGGAAGTCGGGGAGCCTAGGGCGATGCGAAGCGGGGCTCGATTCATCAGGCGGCGGAGTTACACGTGTTGCTAGTTCTAAGGAATCGCCTGAGTTCCCGAGAGGGGACTTCATCTCGGACCGCAACTAGGCCGGGGATAATTACTTCATATTATTGATCGCAAAGGTCCCGGCACCATATAATCGCCAAAACATGCGGTCCGCACTCGGTCTGTTTTGCCTCTCTGTTGCCGCTCTGGCGCAGAGCAATTTCGCCACCATTAGCGGAAGGATTGATGACCCCTCCCATCGGGCGCTCGATCACGCGCTCGTGACAATCACGGCCAAGGACACAAGCTCGGTTCGTTCGCTCATCTCGAACAGCGACGGGCTGTTCGAGGCGGTGAACCTTATGCCTGGGGACTATTCCGTTGAGGTCAGAGCTCCGGGTTTCCTGACGCTCTTGCATAGCGTGACGCTGGAAGTCAACCAGCGCATTGGTATCGACTTCGCCATGGAACTGGGCCAGCGGCGAGAAACTGTTGCGGTCACGGCTACCGCCGAAACGCTCAAGACACAGGATGCGAGTCTCGGCGAGGTGGTCGAGCCGAGGTCGGTCCAGGAGTTGCCGCTCAACGGGCGCATGCTACTCGATCTCGCCCTCACCGTTCCCGGCGCGCATCAGGGTCACGGAGCGCAGACGGGTACGATGAACCCACTGTACTGGCGTCCGGGACAGGCATCGGCGATTACAATCGGCGGCAACCGCCCGAATGCGAACTATTTCCTGTTGGATGGTGCGGTCAACACCGATCCGACGTTCAACACGCAGAACTTCAGTCCGTCACCCGACGCAGTTCGGGAGTTTCAGGTGCAGACCGGCAGCTACCGCGCCGAGATGGGTGGGGCCGGCGGCGGGCAAGTGAACATCATCACCAGAGCGGGAACCAGCCAATTCCACGGGACGGCGTACGAATACCTTCGCAATAGCGCGCTCGATGCGCGCACCTGGAACGAGATGCCTGGAACCACATTCCTGGTGCAGCACAATTTCGGCGCCTCGCTGGGCGGTCCGGTTTACGGTAAGAAGACTTTCTTCTTCGCCAATTATGAGGGTTACCGCCGGACCCAGGCTCAGACCTCAATCGACACTGTCCCCACCGCTGCTGAAGATGGAGGAGATTTCAGCCAAAGCGGAACGAAGATATTCGATCCTTCGAACTCCGTCCCAAACCCGGCCTACAATCCGGCGCTGCCGGCGGGCCCGTCGAATCCCCAGGTGATGCGCAGCGCCTTTCCCGGCAACGTGATTCCGGCAAGCCGGCTGTATGCGGCGGCTTTCAAGATGCTGCAGAACTACACGCCGCTGCCTAATATGGACAACGGCATGATGGGCGACATGACCATGATGGGGACACCCACCGTTCTGGGCAACAGCGGCGGCCAGGATTCGAATAACCTGCTGGACCTGCGCGACTCGCGATTGACCACCAATCAGGGTACGATCCGCGTAGACCGGATGTTCACCGGCGGCGACTTTATATACGCGCGCTACTCGGTGAGCGGCGAGCACGGGTTCTATCCCCAAAACCTGCCGGGCTATGGTTTCTTTCACGACAACATGGGCCAGAACGGGTCGATCGTCTGGACGCGGATCATCTCGCCCACGGTGGTGAACACGGCGTCGGTCACGGTGTCGAGGCTGAGCATGTTTCACCACACGGAGAATAACGGGGTCAATGACATCGTAGATGCGCTAGGAATTACCGGCGTCAACTTTGGCGGCCAGGGCGCTTGGGGCGCGCCGTCCTTCAACGTACAGGGCTACTCGCCGTTCGGCGATTCGTGGTTGGCCACACCGATGCACATGTGGGACACCATGCTGGAGGGCCGCGAAACCTTGAACTGGCAAAGGGGCGCTCACAGCCTGAAGTTCGGCGGAAGCTACCGCTGGTACATTTGGCCGATGTGGGCATTGGTGCAGAGCCGCGGCTACTACACGTTTACCAACGGATTTACCACGCAGACCGCGACCAACGACGGCACGGGCGACGCGCTGGCGAGCTTTCTGCTGGGTCTTCCCGCCACGCGGCAGGTGCAGAACGGCGTGCCCACGATGGACTTGCGGCAGTGGTCGGCAGACGCGTTCGCGCAGGACACCTGGCGCGTGGCGCCGCACACCACGATTGACGCGGGTGTGCGGTATGAATTCATGGCGCCCCTGGTGGATACCTCGCGCCATTGGAGCAATCTGTATCAGACAAGCACGGGACTGGCAGCGTTCATCGGCGGCGAGAGCGGAATGCCGCGCGGGCTGATGTACCCGAGCAAGCTGCGTTTCGCGCCGCGGCTCGGCATAGCGCACCATGTGGAGAGCGCAGGCCTGGTGGTGCGGGCGGCCTACGGGATTTTCTATACGCCGGTGGATTTGAACACCTGGTGCAACCAGTTGCACAACGTGCCGCTGGTCTTTCCCATCACCCAACAAAGCGATAACTTCACGCCCTCCATCAACGGCTTCAACTTCCCTCAGCCGGTGCTGGGGACTACGGTGGTGAGTTTCACCGCCTTCCATCCCCACGCACCGGCGCAGTACGTCCAGCAGTGGAGCGCATCCGTCCAGAAGAGCTTGGGACACGATACGACGGTCGAGATGGGATATCACGGCGAGCGCGGCTTCCATCTGCAGCGGTCGGACCTGATCAACAACGACCTCCCCGGGCCGGGCACGCTGCAGCCGCGGCGGCCTTATCCGACAGCGACGTTCCTGCCCGGTACGGTGATACCCGCAAACGTGGCGTCGACGGGTCTCACCTTTCCCGTAAGCACCGTGAACATGCTCCAAGACACGGCGAGAAGCTGGTATGACGCGGGATACATTAACCTCCGGCGGCGGTATTCCAAAGGGCTGAGCTTGCTGGCGAATTACACCTACTCAAAGAACCTGAGCAGCGCGCCGGACTTCCGCTCGCCCATGTTCGAATCGGCGGTTCCGCAGAACAGCCGCGATCTGGAGGCCGAAAAAGGCCCGGCGTGCGATGTGCGTCATCGCTTTGTGGTGAGCGCCGTATACGATATTCCTGTGTTCGGGAGAGGCCGCGCCGGTCGGGCGCTGACTCGCGACTGGAGGTTTTCCACGCTGTACCAGGTGCAGAGCGGCTTTCCTTTCACCATCTCGGTGTACGGCGACACAGCTAACGCCGGCACGGTAGTGGGCGAGAATCCAATCCGCGCCAACTATACCGGCCAGGCGGTATTCGGGCCCGGAACCGGCAACACCAACGCATGGTTCAACCCCGCCGCATTCGCGACGCCCGCGGCATACAGCTTCGGCAACGTGGGGCGCAACACGGTGTACGGGCCGGGGATGCAGACCATGGACATCGCGATGACGCGATCGTTCGCCATCGTGGAGCGAGTGCGCCTGGAGATGCGAGCGGAAGCCTACAACACTCTCAATCATTCCAACTGGGGAACTCCCAACCGATTCGTAAACACGCCGCAGTTCGGGAGCATAACGGAAGCCACAACGCCGGGCCGGGAGTTTCAGTTAAGCGCTCGGTTATCATTTTAGTTTGTGGCCAGTGCTTTCAGAGGTGGGGCATGCTTTAGCTTGCCAGCCGGGCGACAGCCCATACTGCAGGACGCTGCTCACAGCGGCTTCCGCACATGCGGTATTGTGGATGGATATGGATTCCCGTCGCCTGATTTCGCTGGCGGCCCGCGACAGAAATCACCCAGGGGAAGCGCCGGCGAAACCGCCCGCGCCAATCTTAGACCGCGACGGTTTGCGGGCCCTGGTGCGGCGGGGGTTCAGCGTGATGAGCGGCATGACGTGTTTGCTGCTTCCGCTGGTGGTAAGCGCGGCTTGGTGGCTGCGCGCGACGGACGGATCGGCGCCGGCAATCCGGTTCGAGCTCAAGCCCATCGCCTTCCAACTCGAGCATGGCGAAGTCGTCGCGCGGCATGTGCCCGCCACTATGGCCGGAGGCCTGGCGGTGTTCGATTACAATCGCGACGGACGTCCCGACATCTTCTTCACCAATGGCGCCAATCTGGCCACGTTGAAAAAGGACGACCCGAAATACCGCAACCGTCTGTTTCGCAACGATGGCCGTGGCGTATTCACGGATGTCACCGAATCCGCCGGACTGGCCGGCACCGGCTTCGATAGCGGAGTGGCGGTGGGAGATTACGATAACGACGGCTATCCCGATTTGTTTGTGACAGGCGTCCACCACAATACGCTTTATCACAACAACGGCAACGGTACGTTCACCGATGTCACCGAGAAGGCCGGCATCTCCAATCTCCCCGACGCCAAATATGGGCCGATGTGGGGGATTACGGCGGTCTGGGTGGATGTCAACAACGATGGTCTCCTCGACCTGTTCGTGGTCAACTATCTGCAATGGGACTACGCCACCGAGCCCCTCTGCGAGTACAAGGGAGTGTCGGACTATTGCTCGCCGCGGTCTTATAAGGGCCTGCCTAACCAGTTGTATCTGAACAAGGGCAATGGCAAGTTTGAAGACGTCTCGGAGCAATGGGGTATTCGCGCGCATGTGGGGAAGGGCATGGGCGGGGGCATGGCCGATTACGATCTGGATGGCCGTCCAGACCTTTTCGTCACCAATGACGGATCTTATAATTTCCTGTTCCACAATCTGGGCAACAAGTTCGAGGAAGTCGCGTTTCAGAAGGGCGTGGCGTTGCCGGAAGACGGCAACTTCATATCCGGAATGGGGCTGGATTTTCGCGATTTTAACAACGACGAATACCCGGACCTGGTAACCGCGGCGCTGGAAAACCAGACCTTTCCAATATGGAAGAACGCGGCCGGGAAAGACTTCCGGGAAGTGACCACGCAGAGCGGCATGCGCACGCTGTGCATGCGGATGGCCGGATTCGGCGTCGGACTCTTCGATTTCGACAACGACGGATGGAAGGACCTGTTCGTCAGCCGCGGAGACGTGTTGTCCCGCCCGATGCCAAACACCACAGTAGAGCAGCACAACACCGTATTTCGGAACCTCGGCGCCGCGGGCGGCGCCAACGGGCGATGGGAGGCGCTCACCGCCGAAGCAGGATTGGATGTCTCGCCGGCGGCGCGCCATCGCGGCCTGGCGTTCGGCGACCTGGACGGGGATGGCAGAATCGATGTCGTGACCTCGGCGCTCGCGCACCCGGCCGAAATCTGGATGAATCGCAGCCCCGGCGCCGGGCACTGGCTGGACATCGCACTGGAAGGAACCAGGAGCAACCGCGACGGCATCGGCGCGCGGATTCAAGTCACCACCAAAAGCGGCTCGCAATACAACCACATGACCACCAGCGTGGGCTATGCCTCGTCGAGCTGCGGGCCGGTGCATTTCGGGTTGGGCGCGAACGAAGTGGCGGAGTCGGTGGTCATCCATTGGCCGTCGGGAATTGTCCAGACACTGAAGGACGTGCGTGGCGATCAGGCGCTACATGTGAAGGAGACTCCGTAACGATGCATTTTGCCCCGCGCGCGATTCCAGTCCTCTGGCGAGCAGCCGCGGCTTTCTCCCTGGCGGCGCTTCTGGGGCCGGTTGCCGCCGCCGGTCAGAAGGCGCCGGAGGCTGCCTCTGCCGCGTTCGACCGGGCATCGCGGGCGGCCACAGGGGCGCGCACCGAAAACCGCATCGAGGACGCGATCGGGTTGTACCGCCAGGCCGTCAAGCTGCGTCCTTCATGGACCGAAGGCTGGTGGTTCCTGGGCGAGCTGCTTTACGACCAGAACCAGTATCCGGAAGCGCGGGACTCTTTGCGCCGGCTGATAGCCCTCGATCAGACGACCGGCCCGGGCTTCGCGCTGCTGGGCCTCTGCGAGTTTGAAACGAAGGAGTACGCCAAGGCGCTCAATCACATCTATCAGGCGCACCGTCTCGGTTTGGGCGACGACCCCCAAATCAGGAGGGTGGTATTGTTTCACGAGATGTTGCTGCTCACGCGGCTCCAGGAGTATGAGTCCGCTATGCAAGTGCTGATGAGTGTCGTGAAGGATGGCGGCGCCGGCCCGGCCGTAATTGAGGCCGCGGGGATCGCGGGTCTGCGGCGGCCCATCTTTCCCGAAGAACTGCCGCCGGGTGACAAGGACTTGATTGAGAGTGCCGGACGAGCTGTCTGTGCGATGGCCCAGAGGGATCCCGCGGCGGCGCAAACGTACTTCGCGGAGCTGGTGGCCGCCTATCCGAAGGCGGCCAACGTCCACTATCTCTATGGATCGTTTCTGTCGGCGACCGATAAGGATGCGGGCCTGCGCGAATATCAGAAAGAACTGGAGCTGAACCCGAAGCACACGGAGGCCCTGGCGACCATTGCCTTGGAGTACGAGGCGCGCGGCGATTTAGACACGGCCATTTCGTACGCGCGGCGCGCGGTCGAGGCGGATGCTCAATTCTTCGGGGCCCACGCTGTGCTGGGCAAGCTGCTGGCCAGCGCCGGCCAGGCGGAACAGGGAATTAAAGAGCTCGAGATCGCCCGGCAGCAGGCCCCGGACAGTCCGCAGGTACACTTCTCTTTGGCAACAGCTTACTCCATGGCGGGCAAGAAGGCCGAAGCCGCCCGCGAACGAGCCGAATTCGCCCGCCTGAGAAAACTGGCTGTCGAGATAAGCCAATGACCGCGCGCACTCCCAAAAGCAAGCCCGCCCCACTCTGCTTCATCATTAGCCTCCTCGCGTCCACTCTTGGCGGGCAGCAGCCCGCCGCCAGTTCCGACGCGCTCCTCCAACATGCCATTACCTTGCACCAGGCAGGCGAACTGGATGACGCGATCCGCGCGTATCGCGAATACCTCGCCGTCGAGCCCGATTCCGTGCAAGCGCGTTCGAATCTGGGCACCGTCCTGGCGCGCGCGGGCCGCTACGACGAGGCCATCGCGGAATACGCCCTCGGTCTTCGCAAGAGCCCGGACAATCCCGCCCTCCTGCTGAATCTGGGTCTCGCCTATTACAAAACGGGCCGCCACGCCGAAGCTGCCGCCCGCTTCGAACGGGCCGTCTCCCTCTCGCCTCAGTTCAAGGAGCAGGTCACTCTGCTGCTCGCCGTCTGTTATAACAACCTGGGAAGATATAAGGACGCTGTGGCCCTCCTGGCCCCGCTCGAGAAAGACAAGGCCGGCGACGCGGGATTCGACTATCTCTTTGGAACCGCCCTCATCGGCGATGGCCAGGAAGCCGCCGGCACGGCCGTCATTAGCCGCATTCTCAGCCGGGGCGATTCCGCCGAAGCCTATCTGCTGCGGGGCACTCTGGAACTGAGCGCGCACGACCGCGACAGCGCGCGCGCCGACCTTGAGAAGGCCATCGCCTTGAACCCCCGTCTCGCCGGGGCTCATGCCCGCTTGGGCGAACTGCTGCTTTCCCAGGGAGATTCCGAACGCGCGCGCGCCGTCTTCGCCCATGAACTGGCCCTCGATCCCGACGAGTTCACCTCCAACCTGAACATGGGCGTGCTGGCCAAGCAGGACCAGGGGTACGCGGAGGCGCGCCGCTATTTCGAGCGCGCTCTCAGGACGCGCCCTAACGATCCGGGGGTGCGGTATCAGTTGGCCAATGTCGATCTGTCCACCGGCAATCTCGAGCTGGCGCGCCGGGCGCTGGAAGTTCTGATTGCGGAATCGCCCGATTTCGCGGAGGCGCACGCTACTCTAGCGACCGTCTACTACCGGCTGAATCGCAGCGCCGACGGCGATCGCGAACGCGCCGTCTCTCAGAAGCTCATGGATCGGCGGGACGCCCTCCCGGCAGGAACCAAACCGAGATGAGGCGGTGGTGGGCCGTGGCCGCATTGTGCGTGGCGGGCGCTGCGTTGTGGGTGGCCGCCGCCGGCGCCCAACCGGAACCGCGCCGGCCGCATTTCACCGATATCGCTCCCAAATCCGACTTCGCTTACCGCACGGACAACAACTTCACCGGCCGGAAGTATTTCCCGCAAACCATGTGCGGCGGAGTGGCCGCCTTCGATTTCGACAACGACGGCCGCATGGACCTTTTCTTCACCAACGGCGCCAAGCTTCCCGAAATGGAGAAGACGGATGCGCGTTTCTACAATTGCCTGCTCCGCAATCGCGGCGACGGCACGTTTGAGGATGTCACTGCGCGCGCCGGCCTGCTCGGCAAGAAACTCGGATTCAGCTTCGGTGTGGCTGCCGGCGACTACGACAACGACGGCTACCAAGATCTGTTCATCTGCAACGCGGGACCGAATACGCTGTACCACAACAACGGCGACGGCACGTTCACCGACGTTACGGAGCGCTCCGGCATCGGGACGAAGCCGAAGGATATCGTGAGTGTCGCCGCCGCCTGGTTCGACTACGATAACGACGGCAAGCTGGACCTCATCGTCTCCAATTACACGGTCTGGACGCCTCAGATCGATAAGATCTGCGCTGTGAACGGTCAGGAATATTACTGCCATCCCAAGGTCTATCCCAGCGTCGCGCACCGTCTCTATCACAACCTCGGCAATGGCCGCTTCGAAGATGTGACCGACTCGTCCGGCATCGGCAAGGAACTGGGCAAAGGAATGGGTATCGCCATCGCGGATTTCAACGGCGACGGCTATATGGACGTATTCGTGGCCAATGACACCGTGCGGAATTTTCTCTTCATCAACCAGAAAAACGGGACGTTTAAGGAGTCCGGTTACGAGTGGGGCGTCGCGTATGACGAGAACGGCAATGCGCATTCCTCCATGGGCGCCGACGCCAAAGACTACGATAACGACGGCTTCCCGGACCTCTTCTATAACAACCTCAAGGGCCAGATATGGGGGCTGTTCCGCAACATGGGCGGTAAATATATGAGCTATGTTTCCGGCCTGTCTCATGTATCGCGCCTCAGCGAGCATAGCTCCGGCTGGAGCAACGGTTTCGTCGACTATAACAATGACGGATGGAAGGATCTTTACTCATCCAACGGAGACATCGATAACATGGGCGAAATCTCGCGCCAGCCCGACACCATGTTCGAAAACGTGAATGGCAAGGAGTTCCGGGATGTCTCCGCCCAGTTAGGCCCCGATTTCAACCATGCCGGTTTCCAGCGCGGCTCGGCCTTCGTGGACCTGAACAACGACGGCTTCCCGGACCTGGTAGTGACATCGCTCGCTGAGAAGCCGCGTATCCTGATGAACTCGGCCGATAACGGAAATCACTGGCTGCTGGTCAACACCATCGGCCGCCGGAGTAATCGCGACGGTATCGGCGCTGTGCTGAAACTGACCACGGCTTCCGGCCGCACACTCTATAACCATGTGACCACTTCCGGCGGATTCATGTCGTCCAGCGACAAGCGGGTGCACTTCGGGCTGGGGACTGAGAAGGCGATTGACTCTCTGGAGATCCGCTGGCCCAGCGGGATTGTGCAGATCCTGAAGAAGGTGAAGGCCGATCAGATTCTGACCGTAACGGAACCGGGGCGCTGAATTGTGGGCAGCCAATCTTGGCTGCTGTGCGCCGTTCCAGACCGCGACGGCCAACGGCGTGCCGGCGGCCATGTCGGGCAATTGCATGACGACGGTCCACTTGCCGGCGGCGTATTGCGCCTGCACCGGGAACGACTGCCCGGTGCGCTTGGTGGTTTCGCGGCCCGTAGCCTCCATTATGGCGGCGCCGCGGCTGGATTCCCAGAAGAAAATGCGTACCAGGGCTTTAACGGATTTAGCCCCAATCCCCCGAGCCCACACGAAGTCCTGTCTTTGGTTACTCTATTTGCATGCCATATCGGTTGTCGCGGGCTGCGGTGCTGCGGTCTTTGGCTCTCGCCTCCTGGCTCATCCCGTGCGTGGCTTTCCAGGCGGACACGCCCTACAAGTACTACCTCACCGGCAGCGCCGCCGATGTCCAAACCCGAACCACGCCGGGCTTCGCGCTGGTTGGCGGGGGCAAGGACGTGGATTCCGTTACCCGCTGGTTCCTCCAGCGCTCCGGTGGCGGCGACGTAGTGGTGCTCCGCGCTTCCGGCTCGGACGGATATAACCCCTACATGATGGGCCTGGCCAAGATCGATTCGGTGGAAAGCCTGGTGGTGGCCACTCCCGAAGCAGCCCGCGACCCCTTTGTCGCCGACCGCATCCGCAAGGCCGAGGCGCTATTCATCGCCGGCGGCGATCAGTGGAACTACGTCCGGGTCTGGAACCACACGCCGGTTTCCGAAGCCATCCAGTACCTCATCGATAAGGGCGTGCCGGTGGGCGGCACCAGCGCCGGCCTGGCCGTTCTGGGCGAGTATATCTACACCGCCGAAAAAGATACGGTCACTTCCGCGCAGGCCCTGGCCAACCCCTTCGACGAGCGTGTAACCGTGGGCACTGGTTTCCTGCGCATCCCCGCGCTTAAGGGCGTTATCACCGACACGCACTTCCATGCGCGCGATCGCATGGGACGCACGCTGGCGTTTCTCGCCCGCATGCTGGAGGGCGGCAAACTGGCGGAGGCGCGCGCCATCTCGATCGACGAGCGCACCGCCGCGCTCACCGAAGCGGATGGCCGGATCGCGGTCGAGGGCGAGGGATGCGTGTACTTCATCCGCGCCCGCAAACCGGCCGAAGTCTTGAAGCCTGGCGTTCCATTGACCATCCACGGCATGGCCGTGTACCGCGTCCCCAGGGGAGGCGATTTCGACCTCAAGACCTGGACCGGGCACGGGGGCTCGGCATACGCGCTCGACGTGGAAGACGGCGCGATCCGATCCAGCCAGGCTGGGGGCGGGATTTACTAAGGGCTCGCCAGCTTCGACACCCGGACAGCGGCGACAGCGGCGACAGCGGCGAGTCGAACTTGGTTCCAGGCCCCACGGCTGGTCAATGCGAACCCAAATTCTTGTTCGACCCGCTGCAACCGGCACCCGGCACACCTTGTCCTAAGGGTGAGGTGAAGGAGAAATGAGCTACACAATCGGCGATGGTATGGTCACGTTCGCGTTGGCGGGAAGCATTCTTGGTTATCTTTTCATGAAGCACCAGAGTCGGCAGAAAAGGATCGAGATCATTCATCAGGAGCGGATGGCGGCGATGGAAAAGGGAATACCGTTGCCGGAGTTTCCATTGGAGCCGGCGCGCGAGCGCCGTCCGCCCGATCCGACCGTCCTGCCGATTTTGGGAACGGTTCTTTTAAGTCTCTCGGTTGGAACCATGATCGTGCTCGCCCTCATTCTTCCGACTCCGTCCCATGGATCTTGGGTGGCCCCTCTGCCCTTCACTTTCTTAGGCGTGGGCCTGATTGCCTTCCATTTCTTGCAAGCCAAGCCTGGGCGTTAACGCCAGTGGAGAGCGATTCCCAACTCGTGGCCCGCGCGCAGAGCGGCGACCAGCAAGCTTTCGCGGAACTGGTTCGCTGCTATAGCGCTCTGGTGTTTCGCCTCGCGGTTTCGATTTTGGGCCGGGAGTTTATTCCGGAAGCGGAAGACGTGGCGCAAGAGGTGTTTCTCAAGGTTCACCACGCGATCGAGTCGTTTCGCGGCGAGGCCGAATTCAGCTCCTGGATCTACCGGATCACGTTCAATCAGGCGGTGAACCTGAAGGCTCGGGTTCGCTTCCGAAGCCCACACGCGGACGAGACGGTTCTTTATCAGGCGGTGAGTCCGGGACCGGGACCGTACCGACAGGCTGAAACGGCGCAGCGCGATCACGCCCTTGCCAAGTGCATTCAAACGCTACCCGAGATCTACCAATCGGCCTTACGACTGTACTATTGGCTGGGCTCGGGCGTAGGCGAAGTGGCGGAATTGCTTGGCGTTCCCGCGAATACTGCCAAATCGTATCTGCATCGCGCGCGCCAGCTTCTCCATGGCATGCTGAAAGAGAAAGGATATTCTTGTGACTGAGATGGAACCTCGCGAAGCCGAGATCGATAGTTTGCTACGGCGTTCCATGGCCGCGCCTGTCCCGAGCTTGCCGCCTGATTTCGACCAGCGCCTGATGCGCGAGCTGCGCCGCAGTTCGCAGCCGCTCGACCGATACCGCCGAATTCTGCTCACCGGCTACGGTCTAACGTCGGTCGTGACGTCCACGGTGGTCATGCGTGGCCAAGGGCTCGACTGGGGGGCTATATCGGTGATGATACTTGGGCCACTCGCCCTGGTTGCGGCCGCACGCTGGGCGCGGCGTGCAACCTATACAACAATGGGGCACGGCGCCAAGCAGACCTAGCGAACAGGAGAGGCTGGTCAAGAACGCGAGCGCGGCTCACGCCTTAACCTATCACTCCCGCAAAGTCGCTAAGTGTTTACCGACGCTTCGGCCTGGCGCAAGGACGATCTTCACTGGTGCGGGCGATAGCCGGGCCGGCTGCTCCGGATGGCCTCAGTGAGGATTCGCTCGGCTTCCGCCGGGGAGCCGTCATTGCGGCGGGCATCCACACCGGCGAAATACTTCCTAAGCTCCGCCGCTAGTTCTTGCCGCCGCTGATCGGAGAGTATAGGAGGCTCAATCGCGCGGACGCTGATTGCCTCGTCTTCCAGTACGCGGCGTCCGAGCAAGCTTTCAATGGCCCTCTTCTGGTCGGGAGAGAGATCTTTGGCATTGTGAATCATGAGACGAGTCCCATTACATTATGACGGATTGCATTCCAGGATTGCAGGCCGGCTATGTCAGGCAAAACCTGTATCGAGCAGAAACCTGTTCATAGGTAAAGCGGCTGCCCCAACTGCTTTAGCGGTTCGACGCTTCGAGCGGCACTACTTCCACTTTCTGCGGCTGGCCCAGGGGAGTGAAATTCGTTCCGGCCAGTTTGCCGAGTGTGACGGTGTAGATGCCGGGTTTGACAGCGGCGCCGCTGCGTCCGCCACGGCCGCCGAATCCGCCACCACCACCGCCGCCGCGACCGGCTTGGGCTGCGGGGGCACCGGCGTCGGCTACGTCGCCGGCGCCGCCGCGACCGCCACGGCCATCGCCTGCACCAGCGCCTGCACCAGCAGCACCGGCTGCGCCCACATCACCTGCCGCGCCAGCGCCGCCGGCACCGGCGTCACCGGCCGCGCCAGCACCACCACGGCCACCGCCGCCGCGGCCCCCACGGCCGCCGGCATTGGCGGGCGGGGTTTCACGCAGGTCCCAGGCTACCCGGTGCAGACCGGCGCGCGTCGAGGCGTCGAGCTGGCGGACCATCTTGCCGGTGGAATCGGCGACTTGCAAAACGTACTTGGGGGCGTCGGCTCCGCCGGCACTGGCCAGGTCGTCGCGCAAATAGTAGGTGAGCATCGCGCCGAAAGCCGGGTTGGGAGAAGCGATGTTGTCGCCCTGCGCCCTGTAGTAACCGATCTCATCGAACTGGCGCGCCTTGCGGCCGGGCGCGAACAGGGCGCCTTCGGAAGTGAGCGTTTCCGGGTTGATCTGGCGGAGCGCCGAGTAGTCGTCGAGGATGAAGAATCCGCGTCCGAACGAAGCGGCGGCCAGATCGCTCTCGCGGCGCTGGATTTCCAGGTCGCGAATCGCGATGGTGGGCATGCCGTTGGTGATCCTGATCCAGTGCGCGCCGCCATCGATGCTGAATGAGAGGCCGAACTCGGTTCCTACGAAGAGGAGCCGGGGATTGATGTGGTCCTGGACGATGCTCCAGGCGGGGTCGCGGTCGGGAAGATCGCCGGTGATGGAGATCCAGGTGCGGCCGAGGTCGGTCGACTTGACGAGATACGGCTTGAAATTGCCACGCTGGAAATCGTTGAGGGTGACGTAGACGGTATTGACGTCGGTGGGCGATGGGTGGACGTCGGTGACGTAGGTGAGATCGGGGACGCCGGGGAACTTGTCGATCTTGCGCCAGGTCTGCGCGCTGTCTTCGGAGATCTGCACCAGGCCGTCGTCGGTGCCGACGAAGAGCAGTCCTTCCTTGAGCGGCGATTCGGCCAGCGCCGTGCCGGTTCCGTATTCGTCGGTGAATTCGTTTTTCCAAACGGCGTCGGGGCCCCACACCTTCCCCATCACGGGGACGGTGTCGCGGTCGATGGCGCGTGTGAGGTCGGCCGAAACCAGCTTCCAGGAAGCGCCGCTATCGTCGCTGCGCATCAGGCGGTTGCCGGCGATGTAAAGGCGCGTGTGGTTGTGGGGGCTGATGATGAAGGGAATGTCCCAGCGCGAACGCAGCTTGGGGTCGTCGACTTTGCCCGGTGGCGGCGTTGGTGGCGTCTGCCCGCCGCGGCCGCCGCGCCCGGCCTGCGGGTTGATGCTCGTGCTGATGCCGGTCTTGAGGTCGAGGCGCACGCAGTTGATCTGCTGGGAGCAGGTGTAGACGATGGAGGCATCGTCCTGGTCGGCGCGCGACTGGTAGCCATCGCCACCGCCCGTGTTCATCCAATCGGAAGTGCGGACGCCAGCGCGGCTGGAAGTGCGCGAGGGGACGCCCTGGGAGCCGTTGTCCTGGGTGCCCCCATAGACGTTGTAAAACGGCAGGCCGTTGTCCACCGACACGCGATAGAACTGCGTCACCGGAATGTTGTTGAAGTGGCGCCAGGAGCGGCCGTGGTCGTAGGACTCAAAGAGGCCGCCGTCGTTGCCTTCGATCAAATGCTGCGGGTCGGCGGGATCGAAGACCAAGGCGTGGTTATCGGAGTGGATGCCCCAGCCGGCGCGCTGGATGGTCTTGCCGCCGTCTTCGGTGACGAAGACGTTGATATCCATGCCGTAGACGCGGTCGTATTGCGAGGGGTCGGCGAAAATCTCGCCATAGTATTCGGGGTCCTGGACTTCGAAGGCAGCGCCGCGCGTCCAGTGGGCGCCGGCGTCGTCGGACCGGTAGAAGCCGCTCATCTTTTTGATCTTGGCAGTCATGATGAAGGCGTACACCACGTCGGGCTTCTGCGGCGAAATAGCCAGCGCGATGCGGCCCATGTCCACGGTGGGCAGGCCGTCTTTGAGTTGGGTCCAGTGCGCGCCGCCGTCGGTGGTCTTGAAGATGCCGGCCTCCGGGCCACCGGCCACCACCACGCTGGTATTGCGGCGGCGCTGGTAAGCGGCCGCGTAGATCACGTCGGGATTGCGCGGATCGATATCGATATCGGTGATGCCGGTGTTTTCGGAGATCTGGAGCAGGGGCTTCCACGTCTGGCCGCCATCGGTGGTCTTGTACAGGCCGCGGTCGCCGCCGGGCGCGAAGAGCGGTCCTTGCACCGCGACCCACATGACCTTGGAATCGCGTTTATCGATGAGGATCTTGGCGATGTGCTCGGAGTTTTTGAGCCCCATGTTCTTCCAGGTGCGGCCGGCGTCGGTGCTCCTGTAGATGCCGTCGCCATAACCGATGGCGCGTTGGGCTTCGTTCTCGCCGGTGCCCAGCCAGACGACATCGGGGTTGTTCGGATCGACGGTGACGCAGCCGAGCGAGTAGGAGCCGCCGTTATCGAAGATCGGATTGAAAGTGATGCCGCGATTGGTGGTTTTCCAGAGGCCGCCGGAGGCCGTCGCGACGTACCAGATGTCGCGATTGTGGGGGTCCACGGCGACGTCGGCGATGCGCCCGGAAGTGAACGTCCCGGAGATGTTGCGCATCTGGATTTCGTGAAAGAGTTCCGGGGTGAGCCGCGGCGGGGAGGCCGGTTGCGCGAACGCCAGCCCCGCACAGACGACGGTGGCTGGAACGAGGAACAAAAAGGTACGTTTCATGATTACAAGGGATATAGTATATGCATTTTCGGGTAACCCATTAGGGCGAACGCAGCCTGGCTGGGGTTACACAACCCGGCGCCAGACTTCGGGGGAGACATTCCGGCCGCACAGGATGATGGCGACGGTCTTGCCGGCCCAACGGTGGGCATCCTGACGGAAAGCGGCCACGGCCACGGCGGCCGCGCCTTCGATCACCCAGTGTTCGGCTTCGAGGACCAGCCGCATCGCCGCCAAAATCTCGTCTTCCGACACAAAAATGGCGCGGTCGATGGCGTTGCGGCAGAGTTCCAGGGTGACGGAATTGGGTTCGAGGCCGCCCGAAGTGCTCTCGGAAAGAGTGGGTTTTTCGGGAACGTCGATCACCTGGCCGGCCTGGAGGCACTGGTAGAGGACCGGCGAGTTTTCGGGCCAGCATCCGATGATCTGAGTGTCGGGAGAAATCGACTTGAGGCTGGCGCCGATGCCGGCGATGAGGCCTCCGCCGCCGACCGCCACGAAGACCGCGTCGAGGTGGGGCGCCTGGCGGTCGAGTTCCACGGCGATGGTGCCCTGGCCGGCCACCACATCGAGATCGTTGTACGGAGAGATGAAGACCCGGCCGGAGGATTCCGCGGCGTGGCGCGCGGCCAGTTCGGCGGTGAGGGGGTCCGAACCGGCCGTACGGATGCGCGCGCCGAGCGATTCGATGCGCCGCGCTTTGGCGGGTGAGACGCTGGAGGAAACGAAGACTTCGGCGGCGATAGATCGTGCGCGTGCGGCGGCAGCGACGCCCAGGCCGTGGTTGCCGTTGGAAGCGGCTACCACGCCGCGGGCGGCCTGCCCGGCGGTGAGGAGCGCGATCTTATGGGACGCTCCGCGGAACTTAAAGGAGCCGGTGTGCTGGAGGTGTTCGAGTTTCAGTAAGACCGTGGCGCCGGAGCGATCGGCCAAAGCGGCGGACTCTTCCACCGGAGTCTCGCGGACCAAGGGGCGGATGCGTTCGTAGGCGGCGGCGACGCGATCATGCATAGATGCCATGGTAACGCCGAGTAGGACAGGCCCCCTGGCCTGTCGATTTTGGTTACGCAATTGCACGAATAAACTTCGCTGACACGGCGGGGTGCAGGAATTTTGCGGTTCCGCCGATGGAAGAAGAGAGAAGGATTGGAACATGAAGATCGCTCAGCATTCGGTTACTCTGCCGACTCCGGCGCGAGTTCCGGCGCAGACCCACAACGCACAAACGGGATCGGCAACCTCGGGACAGACCACCAAAGCGGTGAATCCCTTCGCCGCCCTGGTGACGGGCCGGCCTCCGGTTGCGAGGTCAGGCGAAGGAGTGGCCGTCAAAACGGCTGCGGCGCCGAGCGCCACGAAGACCACGATGGCGACGGTGAACCCGCTCGCGGGCTGGGTGACATGTGGGCCGCCGCCGGCGAACCCGGCGAGCAGCACTGCCACCACGGCCGCCACCACCGAAGTGGTGCCTGTGAACCCGCTCGCGGGCCTGGTGACGGCCACACCTGCGGTGACCGCCGCCAGCACTCCGAGTTCGACGCCCGCAGCGACTCCCGCGCAGCCAGGGATCGGCGCGTTGATCGCCGCCATCATGAACGGTTCGTTCCAGCCCACTTTTAAGGATCGTTCGCAGTTGACGGAAAACATGCCCTTCGGCACGGTTTACGACTCGCCGGCGTATTACGCTTCCGACCAGACGGCGCAGCAACTGGCGACGCTGCTGGGAGGCACGGTGGTGCAGAAAGTTCCGTTTCCTACGTCCACTGCGACCACCACGGAGCCGAAGGCCAATTTCATCCAGTTGCCGAGCGGCCAGACGGTGAATGCGGCCGATCTCGCGTACTATGCGAAGTTCGGCGGATACGGCGTGCCGCAACTAGCCGCGGACCTGACGCAGGAAATCAATCAGGGTGGGGCCATCACGAACTACAACGATCAGATGGTGGCCTTTCTCAGCGGGACCGGAAATTTCCCGGACGACATGCCTATGTTTCAGGCGAACGTGATCGGGCCGGCCATTGCAGGGATGACGTATCCGCCGGGAACGCTGGCGGCGGACGGATCGGTGATCAATCCGATGGCGACGAACGCAATCGGAACCTAAACAGCAAGGGCTGCGCCCTTGATATCCCTTCGGGATATGGAAGCTGGAAGTTAGAAGATGAGGAAGTTAGAATGGAGCCGAGCGCTTCGCCCTTGCCCCGCGCCGGCCCCCTGCTTCTAACTTCTAACTTCCAAGGTGATTATCCACCGCGGATCAGACTCGCACCCGATTGGCAGGGTGGGCCGGCGCTGGTAGAGTCGAGGCGTAAGAGCCATGAACGCGGTCAGGGGGACAGCCCGGACGTGCCGGCGGCGGGGATACGTCGTGGTCACCATGCTGGTGAGCCTGACGGTCCTGCTGTCATTCCTCGGCCTGGGCATCGACGTCGGATACGAGGAATACGTCAAGACGCGCATGCAGACGGCGGCGGATGCGGCGGCTGTGGGCGGCGCGCAGGAACTGCGAGCCAGCGGCTCGACAAATCTGATCGCGGCGGCCAAGGGAGATGCGGCGGCCAACGGGTTCACGGACGGGGCGAACGGAGTCGCCATCACCGTGAACAACCCTCCGGCAACGGGCTATTCGACGGCGAATTCGACCGCGGTGGAAGTTCTGATCTCGCAGAACGTGCCCACATTCTTCATGGAGCTGATCGGAATTTCTTCCGGCACGGTGCAGGCGCGGGCGGTGGCGCTGCTGGGCAGCGGAACGAACTGTTTCTACGCGCTCGATCCGGCGGCGAGCGGGGCCTTCAGCGTGAGCGGCGGTGTCACGGTGCAAATCAATTGCGGCGTGATGGTAGACTCTTCGAGCACCACGGCCATGTCGGTGAGCGGCGGCTCGCACGTGACGGCCACCTATTTCGACGTGACCGGAAACGCGACGGTGTACGGCGGGTCGAGTACGAGTCCGGCGCCTATGACTGGCGTGACGGCGTCGAGCGATCCGTTTTTGTCCCTGCCGAAACCATCGGTGGGAGGTTGCGACTATACCGGCAAGAGCGTTTCGAACGGGAACACGGCCACGCTTTCGCCGGGAACCTATTGCAAAGGGATCGCGATCAACGGTGGCTCGCATGTGACGTTCAACCCGGGCACATACATCCTTAAAGGCGGTGGGTTATTGTTGAGCAACGGCTCCACGATAACGGGCGCGGGGGTGACCTTCTTCAACACGGCGGCCACCGGCTACAGCTACGGGCCGATCACGCTGAACGGCGGCACGACGGTAACGCTGAGCGCCCCTACCACCGGTCCGTTGGCGGGGATTCTGTTTTTCCAGGACTCCAGCGTGGGGGCGGGCGCGGCCAGCTCATTTTCCAACGGAGCGACAGCGATCATGAATGGGACTCTCTATTTCCCGACCACCGCTCTGACGTTTATGGGCGGCTCTGCGAGCGCCTACACCATCATCGTGGCCGACACGGTCAACTTCTCCGGTGGCGCCACGCTGAACAACAACTACTCGGCGCTTCCCGGCGGATCGCCGGTGAAGGGCGGCGCCACTTTGAGCGAATAGCTATGGCCGGGAAACGGGGTACGGCGTTAGTGGAGTTCGCAGTCATGCTGCCGCTGATCCTTCTGCTGCTGGCGGGCGTGCTGGACTACACGCTGGTAATGCGCACGGCCATTTCGGTGGCCGACGCGGCGCGGGCCGGAGCGCAGTTCGGCAGCTTGAGCGCGGCCAACGCGTCGAATACATCGGGCATGCAGAACGCCGCGCTGAATGCGGCGCCGGACGTACCAGGGCTCACCGCAACCGCTGTGAAAGCCTGCAAGTGTTCGGACGGCACGGCGGTGAGCTGCGGCGGCAGTTGCTCGTCCGGCCCGGTGCGGGTGTACGCCCAAGTGACGGCATCCACCACCGCGACGCCCATCTTCAGCTACTCGCTGGTGCCCTTTGCGGGAGCGGTCTCGACCACCGTGAGCATGAGGGCCCAGTGAAACGGCGCGGCAGCACGATGGTGGAATCGGCGTTGGTCACGACGGTGTTTCTGATTCTGCTGATGGGGATCGCGGATTTCGGCCGTATGGGGTTCGCCTATAATTCCATCGCGTTTGCGGCGCATCGCGCGGCGCGTTGGGCGGCCACGCGCGGAAGCACCAGCGGCCACGCGGCCGCGGTGGCGGATGTCCAGGCGGACGCGCTAGCCAACGTGGCGGCGCTCGACAACGCGCAGTTGACGGTGGGTGTGACGTGGAGCCCGAACAACCATCCGGGTAGCACCGTACAGGTGCAACTGACGTACAACTTCAAAACGCTGCTGATTCCGATCTCCTCGACAACCTTAACGCTGAAGAGCACATCGGCGCAGATCATCACGCAGTAGGCCGCGGTGACCACGCAGCCCTGTGGGGCGGGCAATTTTGCCCGCAGCCGGCTTTCAGCCGGCTCTTTCGGCCGCACGCAAATCTCCGCACTCGATCGTCGCCGGCTGACAGCCCACGGTAATATTACGGCGCGGTGCTGCCCGGCGTGCCGATGCAGGCTACCGGTTGGCCTTTCGTGATGGGCGGGGTAGTGACGACGTAGAGCACCAGGCCGGCGATGGGGGCGCGCACTTCGGCTATCTGGTTTCCGAAAAAGTCGGTGACGAGAGCGATGAGGTCGCCGGCCGCCACCGTCTGGTCGCGGTCAACCTTGGGATAGAGGACGCCGGATTCGGGGCTGGTCACGACGGCGGTGGGGTCGAGCCAGGTGGCGCGGGTGAGCGGGGGCGGTCCGGACTCACACATGCCGAGTTCGCGCAGGACGCCGAAGATGCCGGTGAGGATGCGGTCGACGGATTCATCGTCGGTCATGCCGAGGGCGCCGCTTTCGATGGTGACGGCGGGCTTGCCGCGCGTGATGGCGGTGGTGGAGCAGTAAAGGGAGCGGGTAGGATCGGTGGGACGGTTGCGGTCCACCACCACGTGGTCGATTCCAAACGCGAGCACCAGGCGGGCGATGGCGGCATCGATCCGGGGCTGGCCGGTGACGGCCTGATACACATAGGGCCGCAGCCACTCGTTGCCGTCGCCGCAGTGGAGGTCCAGGACGTAGTCGGCTTTCTCGATGACCTCGGAGGTAATGGCGTAGGCGATTCGCTCGGAGACGGAGCCGTCGGGGCGGCCTGGATAGACACGGTTGAGATTTTTGCCGTCGATGGGACTGAAGTAAACCGTGCGGCCCAGGAAGGACGGCATATTCGCCACCTGAACCATGACGATGGAGCCGCTGATTTCGGCGGGGCGGATCAGGCCGGGAAACTTCTGCAGCGCCAGGACGGGCGGGTATTCGTAGCCGTGATTGCCGGCGATGAGGGCCAGAACCGGCCCGGGGCGGTCGCCGCGCAGCATGGAAACAGGGATGATAGTGCCGGCATCCACGCCGGCGGGGACTTCAATTAAGCGGGATTCCACACAGATATCCTGACATAACCCAGCCGGCAATGTTAACCAAAGGCAATGTACGGTCAGTACGTTTATTTCAGTAGGACCACTACGTTCATTCCGTTTGGATGACTTGGCGATTGGCGGGAGATCCGGTAATCTTTATCCAGAACGCGAAAAAGTACACCCACATGACACACAATCTCCAACCTCTAGCCAAGCTTCTCGCCGGAAACCGGATGCCGGTTTCCGACACGATCCGTTACGCCTTGAATATTGGCAGCGCGCTACGGCGCATTCACGCTGGCGGCCGATGCCACGGCGCCCTGACGCCTGAGCTGATTCAGGTGAGCGAGTCGAGCGCCCGATTGCAGCCGGCCACGCCCGGCGCGCTGGAAGACCTGACGCCTTATACCGCGCCCGAGATCCTGCAGGACGAGCCGGCTGACGCCAGAACGGATATTTTCGCGTTCGGCGCGGTGCTCTATGAGATGGCGACGGGGCGGCCGACAATCCGGAAGCGCTCCAGGAAGAGATCATGGCGAAAGGCTTTTCACCCATCGGCCACGAGGGATTGGACCAGGTGGTGAAGCAGTGCCTGGCGAAGGATCCGGCGGCGCGCTGGCAGCGGATGCAGCAGGTGCAGATGGAGCTGAAACTTCTGGCGATTGCCGAGCGCCAGAGCGACACCAGCGTGGTGGCACGCCACCCCGGCCTGGAGGCGGCGGTGCGCGCGGAGCTGCAGCGGCAAGCCGGCGAACTGGCGGGATTGGAGCGGGCGGTGACCGCACGGACCAGCGAACTGGCGCAGGCGGTAACGACGGCGCTCGACGATGTGCAGGTGCAGTTCGCCGAAGTGGAGAAGTGCCTGGAAGCGTCGCAACAGCGGGCGGACCACTTCGCGCAGTCGGCCGCGCATGCGGCGGAATCGACCGAGCGGGAGATCGCGGCGCTGCAGGTGGGGCTGGCGGGCCAGGTCCACGGCATCGAACACGCGGCCAAGGGCCACGCTCACGCCATCGAATCGATCAAGGCATCTATGGCGCGCAACGAGGATTACGTCGAGCGGGTGGTGGAAGCGCTCGAAGTGCTCCAGAGCATGATTCTCGACCAACCCGTCGAGCACCAGACCGTGGCTGTGGCCCTGGCCTCCTAGCCCTGAATTGCATAGCTCAGTCCCCGGCTTCAGAAGTGCGTTCACGTATTGCCAGACCGCTTGCTTACGCGCGCGGCTCCCATCGGAGCCGCGGCTGTGAGGGAGCGGTCTTCGTGGAATATGAGAGCGTATTGATGAAACGGTGTCCTTAGAGTAAAGACGCTTGGGCGAGTCGGTCCCGCCACTGCACGCGCCTGCCAATCGGTTTACCCGGAGATCCGCCGCTTTTTCGCCGTGCCGTACAAACCATGCTTCAAGATATAATCGAGAACCCGTCGCGGCAGTTCCTCCGGCCGCTTGCCCGCGGCCAGGGCTTTGCGGACCTCCGATGACGAAATCGGCAACGTCACCGTGTCGAGCCGCTCCAGTGCCACTTCCGCCGGAGTCTGGTAGTCCCACCCCGGCCGGCTCACTACCAGAAACCGCACCGCGCGCGCCACATCCCGCCATCGCCGCCAGGTCCGGACTTCCCCAAACGCGTCCGCCCCAATCAAAAAGCACAACTCGTCCTCGGGCGCCATCCGTGCCACTCTTTCGATCGTATCGATCGAATAGCTCCGCTCCGTGCCCTCTTCCAGGCGCGACACCTCGAACCCCGCCCGCCCGCCGCAGGCTAACTCCGCCATCCGCACGCGGTCGTCATAAGTCGCATTAGTTACGCCTGCTTTGTGAGGTGGATGATACGCCGGTATGAACAGCACGCGGTCCAGGCGGAAGTGCCGTGCCGCCTTACGCGCAATCGCAAGGTGCCCCTTGTGAATCGGGTCGAACGTCCCGCCGAAGATCGCCAGTCTCAAAGCTCTTGCCTCAAATTGTGGGGCGGACCCCCTGGGGGGTGTGAAGAAATCGCTGAGATCGCCGGGTTGACAGACGAAAGCGTCTGTCCCACTTTGGTGCGCAAGGGCCCGCGCTCTGGTGGGGCAGGCGCTTTCGCCTGCCAACCGATTCTTTCCCAGCTTCCCTGGTCCGCCTGCCTGCTCGCGTCTTCTACACCCGCTCGATCTTTACGGAATTCACGCGGACTTCCTTCACCGGCCGGTCCTGCGCCCCCCGCGGCACGTGCGAGATCTTCTCGACCACCTCATACCCTTCGGTCACTTCGCCGAAAACGCTGTGCTTGTTGTCCAGCCAGGGAGTCGCCGCCAGCGTGATGAAAAACTGGCTTCCGTTGGTGTTCGGCCCGGCATTGGCCATCGACAGGGTGCCGGCCTTAGTGTGTTTCAGGTCCTTGTGGAACTCGTCTGCGAATTTGTATCCCGGGCCGCCGCGTCCCGTGCCTTCCGGGTCGCCTCCCTGGATCATGAAACCCGGAATCACCCGGTGGAAGATCGTGCCGTCATAAAGCGGCTTCCCGGTCTTGGCGCCTTCCGCCAGGCTGACAAAGTTCTCCACCGTACGCGGAGTCTCATCCGCGAAAAGCTTGATTTTGAACTTGCCTTCGGTAGTGTCGAATACGGCGTAAATGTCGTTTGCCATCCCTCGGATTGTAGCAAGTCACAGCGGCACCACCCCACACGTGCCGGGCGTCCGGAACGCTGCGCTCCGCATGCCGTTGGATTTGCGCGCGATTCATAACAACCCTCCAGCTTCCGTTATACTGTGCCAAGGGGCTCTCTGAAAAGAGTCTCCGGCTGCGCCACTTGCGCCAAAGCGCCCGGCGGCGCGCCGGGACTATGTTAAACTGACTTAAGAGGCCGCCACTACGGCCCCGATGCCCTTGGCACGTATCAGGCTGGGGGCGTCACCACGACTGTTGACATGAATTCTGCTTCGGAGGGTTTCGCGTGCGTCCCCAAGCCCCCGTGCCTTTGACGCTCGAAGAGCACCGGGAACTGGGCCGCGAGTTGCGAGCCGCCAATGCGCGGCTTCAGGAACTCTACAAGGTGGTCGTCGGCGTTTACGGCCCCAACAACCAGGCCTCTTTCACATTTCTCAAGGTCGCTGAGAACCTCGGTCGCCTGTGCCAGGACCTTCAGGCGCAAGCCGCGCAGGATCTCCCCGGATATTCCGTCGACGGCTTTTATCTCTAGACCGTGCGTGGGTGAAGCGACTAGCCGCCCGCCAATAAGCCAAATTGGTGGGGCACGCGGTGCCGCCTGCCCGTGGGCCAGGCCCCCTGGCCCGTCAAACACCGGCGGCGCGACCGCCGGCGCTACCAGTTGGTCTTAACGAAGCTTGAAAATGTAGAAACTCCAGGGACAGGCCTCCTGGCATGGCCTCCTGGCCTGTCGTTGGCACGCGCCTGCCAATCCCGCCTGCCCGCGCGCCGTGGCCGCCGGTCGTCGGGCTATTTGGCCGCCTCATCGGAAATCCGGGCCGCTGGTCGCCCGTCGAGCGCCGTGAACCGCCTCCCGTGTTACCTTTACCTCACGCATGATTGAGGTCGCGCAACTTCGCAAATCGTTCGGGGATCTGACCGCCGTGGATGGGGTTTCCTTCACGGCTGGCCGCGGCGAGATCTTCGGGCTGCTGGGGCCTAACGGCGCGGGCAAAACTACCATAATCAGTTGCATTTCCGGACTGCTGACACCAAGTTCCGGACACGTGAAGGTGGACGGCCACGACGCCGTGAGCGATGGCCCGGCGGCGCGGCGCGTACTCGGCGTGGTGCCGCAGGAGATTTCGCTTTACGAAGATCTCTCGGCGGCGGAGAACCTGGCGTATTGGGGCGGCGCGCAGGGCATGCGGCAGCCGGCGCTCGGTGAACGCATGCGCCAGGTGCTGGAGCTCACCGGCCTCGAGGATCGCGCGCGCGAGCCCGTGAAGCGCTTCAGCGGCGGGATGAAGCGGCGCCTGAATTTCGCCTGCGGCATCATCCATCAACCCAAGGTCCTGCTGCTCGACGAGCCCACCGTGGGGGTTGATCCGCAGAGCCGCGTGCGCCTGCTCGAACTGGTGCGGACACAGGCCCGCGACGGCGCCTGCGTGCTCTACACCACCCACTACATGGAAGAAGCCGAAACGCTGTGCCACCGGCTGGCGATTGTGGACCACGGTCGCATCATCGCCGCGGGCACGCTGGCGGAGTTGCGCGCCATGCTGGGTGAGCGCGATCTGCTGCGGCTTTCGGGAAGTTTCCAGGTAGAGGCGGCCAAGGCGGCGCTGGCGCACATCGATTCGATCGAGGTGCTTCAGGCCGATGCGGAACTCCTGATTCTCGCGCTGCCGGAAGCTTCGCGCCGCTTGCCGGCCATTTTCGCCGCGCTGGCCGCCGCCGGCTCGGACGTGCGCGGCACCACCCTGACGCAGCCCAGCCTGGAAAGCCTGTTCATCAAGTTGACCGGCAAGGAGCTGCGGGAATAGCCATGCGCTTCCTGTGGATCTCGGTGCGCAAGGATTGGAGCCGGGTGCGGCGCGATCCGTTTTCGCTCGCCACCTCACTGGCCATCCCGCTGATTCTGGCGGTCATGATGAGCCTGGTGTTCGGACGCGGCCAGGCTGCGCCGCAAGGCCGGCTGCTGGTGGCCGATGAAGACTCGAGCGTGGCCAGCAACCTGTTGCTGGGGGCGTTCAACCGCGACCCGTTGGACAAGATGTTGCTGGTGGAGAAGGTCGCGCAAGCCGACGGTCACGCGCGCATCAATCGCGGCGATGGCTCTGCGTTGCTGATTATTCCGGCGGGTTTCCAGGAAGCTTTCCTTGGCAACCGGCCGTTCCAGTTGCAGCTCTTTACCAACCCCGCGCAGACGATTCTGCCGCAGATCGTTCAGGAGAGCCTGTCGATCATGGTGGACGGCGCCTTCTACGTGCAGCGCGTGGCCGGAGACCAACTGCGCGTGGTCGCCACCAGGAACGCGCCCCCGGATGAGTTGATCGCCTCGGTGAGCGTCTCCATCAATCACTTGGTGACCAGTCTGCGGCGGTATCTGTATCCGCTGGCGATGGACCTGGAGACTGTCGTGGTGGCGGACCGGAGCGAGAGCAAGAGTTTCGCCGCTACGTTTCTGCCGAGCATGATCTTCATGGCCCTGCTCATGATCGCCAACAGCCTGGCGTTCGACATCTGGAGAGAGCGGCTGATGGGGACGCTGCGGCGGCTGGCGGTTTCGCCGGCCCCGCTGGGGGCGTTCCTGGCGGCCCGGCTGATTTTTGTGGCGAGCGTATTTGCGCTGGTGGCCCTGGTTGGCCTCGTGGCCTCGCGCGGGCTTGCGGGCGTACCGGTGCCGAATTTGCCCGCCGCGGTAATGTGGCTGACCTTCGCCGGCTCCGCGCTGTTCCTGATGATGCTGGTAGTGGCGGTGACCGCCTCCACGGCGCGCGCGGCCAGCGTGATGGGAAACCTGATCGTGTTTCCGCTGGCCATGATCGGCGGATGCTTTTTCCCGTTTGAGTGGATGCCCGCCTGGATGGCGCGCATCGGCAGGCTGACGCCCAACGGGTGGGCCATCACCCAGTTCCAGGCCATCCTGTCCGGTGAAATCGATGCGCGCCAACTGGCCGTGGCCGTTGCCGGATTGACCGTAGTGAGCGCCGTGATGTTCATGGTGGCGCTGCGCCGTTTGCGCTCGGGGTTCCTGGTCTGATGCTGCGAGACGCTTTATTCCTGGCCCGCATGGACGCCCGCTACCTGTTGACGCGGCGCGAGACCATCCTGTGGACGTTCGTGATGCCCGTGATTTTCTTCTACTTCATCGGGACCATTACAAGGAACGCCGGGGGCGGCGGAGATAACAGAGATCCCATCGCGGTAAGCGTACCGGCGGATGCGGGCTTTCTGGCCGGGCAGGTGATCGACCGCCTGAAGGCAGCCAACTATCGCGTCGTGAGGCCGGAGACACGCCAGGAGTTCGAAGAGTTCCGCACGCGGCTGGAGATTCCGGCCGGTTTCACCGCCGCGGTGCTGGCGGGCAAGCCGCAAAAGATCCGGCTCACGCGCACTGGCAAGGACATCGGCGCCGATTACGACCGCGTGCGGCTGACGCGCGCGGTCTACACCGTGCTGGCCGATCTGGTAGTGGTGACCGCGGGCGGCGGAGAGGCCACCAGGGAACGGTTCGCCGCCTTGGAGCGCGAACCCCGCACGCTCACGCTCGAAGTGAAGCCGGCCGGCCGGCGCATCGATCCGCCCACCGGGTTCGAACAATCCGTCCCGGGCACCATGGTGATGTTCACGTTGCTGGTGCTGTTCACCAGCGGCGCGGTGAGCCTGACCATCGAACGCCACCAGGGGATTCTGCGGCGCCTCGCGTCCTCGCCCATGCGGCGCGGCGCGGTGGTGGCCGGCAAGTGGGGCGCGCGCATGGCGGTGGGTGTCATCCAGATCGCTTTCGCGATGATTGTGGGGAGCGTGATCTTCCACGTGCGGTGGGGCAGCAACCTTCCGGCGGTGGCGCTGGTTTTGCTGGCCTATGGCGCGCTGGCGGCGACGCTCGGGATGCTGCTCGGCAACTTCGGACGCACCGAAGGCCAGGTGATCGGGTTCGGTGTGATCTTGAGCAACGTCTTGGCAGGCCTGGGCGGTTGCTGGTGGCCCATCGAAATCACGCCGCTGTGGGCGCAAAAGCTGGCGCTGTTTCTGCCCACCGGCTTGGCCATGGACGCGCTGCACAAGCTGGTGAACTTCGGCGCCTCGCCCGCTGAAGTGGTTCCGCACTTCCTGGTGCTGGCGGCGGCCACGCTGGCCGGCATGTGGCTTCTGGCGCGCTCATTCCGGTTTCAGTAGCGCACGCACCCACCAGCTTATGCTGCTGCTTGAACTGGTAGCGCCGGCGGTCTTGCCGCCAGCTTATGCTGCTGCTTGAACTGGTAGCGCCGGCGGTCTTGCCGCCGGTGTTTGGCAGGATTGATCCTGCCATATGCCGGCTTTAACCGGCTCCCCCTGGCCAAATCTCAGATTCTACCTTTCATGGCAACCGATGTTGCCCGCGCCAGGGGGTGATGCAATCCCACACTGGTTTGCAGCACTGCCTGCTCGGTGGGGCAGGATGGTATCCTGCGCACCGATTGCCAATCGGTGCAGCCGGGCGTAGCCCGGCCCTGGAGTTTCTACATTTCCGACTGCATGAGGTTATGATCTGGTTTGTATCAGGGCATGGCTTCAGCCGTGCCGAACCGTGAAAGGAATGGGGCTTTAGCCCCTGGTGATGGCAAGACCTGCACGCAATGCTCTTCCGGGCAACTCCTGAGTTCAGCGCGTACGTTCTTCGCCACCACCAAGACCAGCCAAGGCCGCGGTCAGTTGATCGCGGAATTCACTGACAAGCCCCCGGTGCGCGAGACGGCCGTAACGCTTCAATGGGGCCGCGATCAATTGATCGCGGAATTGGCACGCTCACCAAAAAGAACGCCGATCGGGCTTTCGCTTCAATGGGGCCGCGATCAATTGATCGCGGAATTCCGAGGCGGCGAACCGGGGTACAGGGGCCGAAGATGCTTCAATGGGGCCGCGATCAATTGATCGCGGAATTAGGTGGCCCTGGCTGGGCGCCCGCAGGAGGTTGCGTGCTTCAATGGGGCCGCGATCAATTGATCGCGGAATTGAGCAAGCCGCTCTCGAAGTCGTAAGTGCCGTTCAGGCTTCAATGGGGCCGCGATCAATTGATCGCGGAATTGAAGAAGGCATTACGGGAGATATTCCGGCTCCAGTGCTTCAATGGGGCCGCGATCAATTGATCGCGGAATTATGGCGTACGTGCCGACTCCCTGATTCGCCAAGCCGGCTTCAATGGGGCCGCGATCAATTGATCGCGGAATTTGGGCTCGATTAAGAGGCGTGTCGCCGATTTGGAAGCTTCAATGGGGCCGCGATCAATTGATCGCGGAATTATCCCAAACGAGCCAGCAGCGCTGTGAAGGAAGCGCGCTTCAATGGGGCCGCGATCAATTGATCGCGGAATTAATGCCAACAGCGTCGAAGTGGATCGCACTACCTTGCTTCAATGGGGCCGCGATCAATTGATCGCGGAATTCACATCAGCGCTCCCTCCCGCGATAGACAGGCCGTGGCTTCAATGGGGCCGCGATCAATTGATCGCGGAATTGGGGCGTGGTCTAGCGGGATAAACAATTTTGCGGGCGCTTCAATGGGGCCGCGATCAATTGATCGCGGAATTGGTAGCAAGCGAAGCTGGCGGGGCGCGCGAGGGCGGGCTTCAATGGGGCCGCGATCAATTGATCGCGGAATTCAGACGGGCGAGCCATCGACGCGGTAGATCCAGCGGCTTCAATGGGGCCGCGATCAATTGATCGCGGAATTCTGGTCGCGGTCGTCGTCGCCGTCGGCCGGAAGGATCGCTTCAATGGGGCCGCGATCAATTGATCGCGGAATTCCCGGTGCCTCGAAGGCCGAGGTCGACAAACTCCAGCTTCAATGGGGCCGCGATCAATTGATCGCGGAATTGCAGCGCCGCCGCCCCGAAGGTATGGTCCGCCGCGCTGCTTCAATGGGGCCGCGATCAATTGATCGCGGAATTTGGGGCACCTATGTGGGCACGCCCGAGATCGACACGCTTCAATGGGGCCGCGATCAATTGATCGCGGAATTCCAAGCGGCCTGTATTGAGGCGCTCGCCGAGCTTTTGCTTCAATGGGGCCGCGATCAATTGATCGCGGAATTCATTGCACTCCCCCGAGCGCACGGCAAAGGTCGCTGGCTTCAATGGGGCCGCGATCAATTGATCGCGGAATTGCGCCATGGCAGTGCGCATCGACGACCTGTGCGGGGTGCTTCAATGGGGCCGCGATCAATTGATCGCGGAATTGCCGGCTGTAGCGCCGCCGTGAACCGCACCGGGTCCGCTTCAATGGGGCCGCGATCAATTGATCGCGGAATTGCTGCCATTGTGTTGCTCCTCTGCGGGCTTGGCTCGCTTCAATGGGGCCGCGATCAATTGATCGCGGAATTGTTGCCTCCGGCGTTGACCGCGGCCAAGGGGAAACACGCTTCAATGGGGCCGCGATCAATTGATCGCGGAATTTGGTGCGCGAGTCCGGTTCAGACCCGGCCGTGCAAGCTTCAATGGGGCCGCGATCAATTGATCGCGGAATTGTTGATCGGAATGTACGTTTGCGAGAGGTAGTTTCGCTTCAATGGGGCCGCGATCAATTGATCGCGGAATTGACCACGGGACAATGTAGGCAAGCGCCGATTTCGGAGCTTCAATGGGGCCGCGATCAATTGATCGCGGAATTGGAGCGCGAGTACGGCAAGCCCGTCCCTTTCGACACGCTTCAATGGGGCCGCGATCAATTGATCGCGGAATTGCCAGTCGGCCATGGAAGGCGCCATCTACGCCGAAGCTTCAATGGGGCCGCGATCAATTGATCGCGGAATTTTTCCGCCTGCTGCTGGCGCCAGAGAATTTTATAGGGCTTCAATGGGGCCGCGATCAATTGATCGCGGAATTGGTTGCGGCGGGAATGGAGCGCGGAATGGAGAGACGTGCTTCAATGGGGCCGCGATCAATTGATCGCGGAATTCTGAACGTTGGCCGAGGCCGCGGTGGCATCGATCCAGCTTCAATGGGGCCGCGATCAATTGATCGCGGAATTCCGCTGACGTACAGCATTCGCACCGGCACAATGATCCCGCTTCAATGGGGCCGCGATCAATTGATCGCGGAATTGGATCTGGTAGCTGAGGCTCTGGCCTACTTCACCAGGCTTCAATGGGGCCGCGATCAATTGATCGCGGAATTGCGCTTGCCCTAGCGAACTTCGATGCAGTGTGGACGGCTTCAATGGGGCCGCGATCAATTGATCGCGGAATTCCCGTCGCGTTTCCGCGCCACGTCGTATCCCGCGCAGCTTCAATGGGGCCGCGATCAATTGATCGCGGAATTATTTTGGGCACCACACGACGTGGTATTTGCACGAATGCTTCAATGGGGCCGCGATCAATTGATCGCGGAATTGGCCCGAGCGTAGTCCCAACGGGCGCGACCGGCTGGCTTCAATGGGGCCGCGATCAATTGATCGCGGAATTACGCCGACGCGACGAAGAAGTCGCCCTGCGACGTGGCTTCAATGGGGCCGCGATCAATTGATCGCGGAATTGTCCGCTATCAGACTTCCCCGGCGGGCGCCAAACTGCTTCAATGGGGCCGCGATCAATTGATCGCGGAATTAAGGCCGGCCCCGCGATGGCTTCTCCGGTTAAATCGGCTTCAATGGGGCCGCGATCAATTGATCGCGGAATTGAATCCAGCCACCGCCGCCGCTGATGCTACCGATTGCTTCAATGGGGCCGCGATCAATTGATCGCGGAATTCTGCTTCGCCAGTCTGAGCGCGTCGGCCGCGGTGATGCTTCAATGGGGCCGCGATCAATTGATCGCGGAATTGCGACCACTGAGCGAACAAGCGGTACTGGCGGGGTGGCTTCAATGGGGCCGCGATCAATTGATCGCGGAATTGCGAGCGGCCGACGCCCTCGCGGTGCTGGCTGTAGAGCTTCAATGGGGCCGCGATCAATTGATCGCGGAATTGGCCCCGCTGCCCGTGGGAGCGGTCGCTCCGCTGTAGCTTCAATGGGGCCGCGATCAATTGATCGCGGAATTGCGAAACGAACCCGAGCCCACCTACTCCTCTGACGGTGCTTCAATGGGGCCGCGATCAATTGATCGCGGAATTCCGGCAACGAAAAGCTGATGGCGGCCATGGGTGCCAGCTTCAATGGGGCCGCGATCAATTGATCGCGGAATTGGAGCGCACGGGCGCGGGCCTCAAGCGGTATCGGCGGCTTCAATGGGGCCGCGATCAATTGATCGCGGAATTCCGCCGAAACCCACCAGGGCCGCCAGGCCGGCGAAGCTTCAATGGGGCCGCGATCAATTGATCGCGGAATTATGGACGCTCATGTTGCAGGGCGATCACGTGGACGTGCTTCAATGGGGCCGCGATCAATTGATCGCGGAATTGCGCCGGTGCGCTCCAGGATGAAACTGCAATCAGCTGCTTCAATGGGGCCGCGATCAATTGATCGCGGAATTGCGGTGAAGCGGAGGCTCCCCGAGGGCGCCCTGCCGCTTCAATGGGGCCGCGATCAATTGATCGCGGAATTCGAACGCCGCAACGTGGAAGCGCTCGAAGCGCTCAGTGCTTCAATGGGGCCGCGATCAATTGATCGCGGAATTGAGCTGGTCGCAAACTTGAGCGTGGGACGCCAGAGACGCTTCAATGGGGCCGCGATCAATTGATCGCGGAATTAAAGCTATGACGTATGTGTTTATCGGGAGTCTCTCGGCTTCAATGGGGCCGCGATCAATTGATCGCGGAATTTTCAGCGACGACATAAACTTTGGTGAAGCCGGAGAGCTTCAATGGGGCCGCGATCAATTGATCGCGGAATTAGCTGCTCCTCTATCCTATTCTGTTTTCAAAGACCTCGGGTGCCCGCCGCGAGCGCCTCAACTCCGGCCGACGCACGTGCGACATCGCCCGATCACTTTTCACCGCTAACTCCTCATTCTCCACCATTCTGGCGCCCCGCGAGCGGCTCCCGCCTTTTTCGCGCCACACTACCGCTCGCGCCTCCGTCACCGCGTCGTGAACACCGGATATTCCCCTATTTCCCCCTCCAGAACCCGCGCCAATAATCGCGACTGAATCTCCAGCAGCCTCCGGTAACTCACCCGGTAGTCGAACAGCGGGTGCGTCACCAGCGTATCCATACGTAGTTCGTACGCCCGGAAAAATCCCTTCCGCCCCGACGCGCTCAGCGCCACCGATCCGCCCACCCGCACGAAGTCCCGCACCGTCACCATCCCCGTATTGATCGCCGTCAGTACCGCCGAATCCGCGATCAGCGGCCGGAAAGGCTCCATCAAGTCCAACGCCAAAGCGGGCCGCCCAAATCGCGGCTGATGGTAGAAACCAATGTACGGATCGAACCCTACCGCATAGCTCGCCACCGTTAAGTCCTTCGCAAGCAGGCTATACCCCAACGAGAGCAGCGCATTCACCGGGTCCCGCGGCGGACGCCGGTTGCGTCCCGCGAAGTCGAAGTCCATCTCTGCCGCTCCCGGGGCTTCGTCGGGTTTGATCATTCCCCCAAAATCGCCAAAGTACAACCGCGCGGCGTTGCCCTCGATCCCCAGTAACTCGCCCAGCGACTCCGCCGATTCCGCGCGCTCCGCCATCTCCTTCAGTCCCGCCAGCGTCGCCCGCTTCGGTTCCACATGGTTCCGCTGCAGCAGTGTCCTCTGGTTGCGGATCTTTCCCGCCACCAGCCGCCGTGCGATCGCTCGCGTAAAGTACTCCTGCTCCGCCAGCCGGAACTGGCTCCGGCGCAGAAACACGTTCTTCTCGTTCAGCCCCGTGGTAATGCCGTAGAACCAGCCGCCCATGGAGAAGTAGCACACCGGCACCCCCGCCTCGCACAGCGCCTGCACGGCCTGAGTGGAAACCTGCACGTTGCCCATCAGGCTCACCTGGCAAATCTCCCCCAGGCGCACTTCCTGCACCACCTTCTCTTTGTCTTTCACCTGCAGCACCGCGCCCGATTTCCCCAGCCGGAATCCCTGGCTGTTCAAATACAGCGGCCGCAATTCGCTGCGCGGCGTCACCAGCGGGCGCACCTCCCGCTTCGCGCCCTTCCGCCGTGGCGTATCGAACAGGCCGAGTTGTAGCGGTTCCGTCTCCAGTTCCGCTTCGCTCACGAATCCGGTTTCGTCCGGCAGACAGATCCCCACCAGCGAGCAGCCCGGACACTTCGGTGAATCCACCAGCGGCGGTGGAATCTCGCCCGCCTCCGCCGTTGCCCACGCCCGCTCGATCAGCGCCTCGGTCTCCACCACCAGCCCGTCGTCGAACTCCACCCGAACCCGTTGCCCCGTCTTGCGGTAGTAAACGATGCCTTCCTCGCACCGGTACCCGTTCTCCCGCAGCACCATGCCCTGAACCGCCAGTTGCGCCCGGTCCGCCGGCCAAAGCTCCAACCCGTTCGCCCCCTCCCGAGGACGGCCGTGTTTGTAATCCACCGGCGTCCCCGTTCCGTCCTCCACCTCCACCAAATCCATCTTGGCGATCACGTGCAATCGCTCGCTCGACAGTGTGACCGACCGCGAATGGATCGACTGGGGCAAGTCCGCCGATTCCGGCAGCGCCGTGGCCTTCTCATCCACCCGTTTGTGCTGGATCGCGCCCTCGACCGTGTCCGTGCTTTCCGCGAACACTCCCTCGATCCATTCGTAGAAGAACAGCCGCGGGCAATACGCGAACTCGTTGACCATCCGCGCCGGCAGATAATCCGGCAACTCGCGCCGCGCTTCGGCAACTACCGGTAGAGCTCCCACATTGACCTCTCATCACCGAAACCCCGTGGGGCAGCCAATTCTGGCTGCCGCCGGCTTTTCAGCCGGCGAATCCGAGCGCAGCTCGGACGTGCCCCCATCACCGCCCAACTCCTTCACACGATAATGCACGGCGCGTCCACCGCCGTATACGGTTTCCCGAGCGCCACAATCACACGATCTCCCCGGCCCGCCGCCGGTCCCAGGTTAACGAACAGCACCTGGTCCTTGGAGTGGTCGATAATCCCCGCCAGTTCCGCCCGGCACTTCGCCAGGTCCATGGCCGTCAACTGGCATTCAAATACGGAGAACTGCAAATGGTCCCCGAACCCGCGCATAGTCTGAAACACCTTACGCAGCCGCTTCTCGTCGGCGATGTCGTAGCAGACCAGGTAGGACTGTCGCACATAGCTATCCTGGGTCCATCGCAGCCAGCACGCCCAGGCCGCAATGGCGTCCTGCCCCAATCATTAGAGGGCCGGCCACGGGATGCTCGAATGTTATCCGGATGTGAACCGCAGTCAAGCCGCTGAGGTGGTCGGGACGAAAGTACCCTGTCCGGCGGCCGTTACGGTCATATTTGTACGCGGTCAGGCAATTGTTGAAGTAGGGAAGTGCACCCCATGTGAACTGACATCCTTGCTCAATCCCGCTCTGCGCCAGTGCCCGTTTAATAAGCTTGATGGTCTTCCCCGGCTTGTGGTCGTCGTGACCGGGAAGAATAATGGGCGTGACACTGGCCCACACCTTGGACCAACCCAGATATTGGCGGGTGACGCCGTCAGAGCGGACCCTATCAAGAATCGGCCCCGCCGCGCCGCCTTCCGGACGAAGTTGTTCGCCATCTAACTGTGCGGCAAGGTGGTAAAGTTCAGCCTCGCAGCCAAAGGGTGCCGCGACCATAACGCGCCTAATCATCGCGTCAGCATGCTCGTGGCCGATGGAAGGAAGGGGGACGTAGGAAAACTGCCTATGGTCGTTCTGACCCTCGGAACGATGTCCTGCCACGAACGACTCAACCCAGCCAGTGGCCTTCTCAGGGTCGTGAGGCGGAAATGCTTCCATCGCTTCAATCGCCGCGCACCGCGCCATGCCCGCGATGTGTATAAGTTTGGCGTGCGGATAGCGGTAGCAGTCGTCCTGTTCGTCCCGAAGCGCGAAAACGGCGTGTGGTCGGCCAATCGGCCGCTCGGTGCTCGCGTAAAAGACGCGATCAAACACCTGTGGCTTCTCTACCGTGCGCAGCGGCTTACCGTGCTCGATCCGGTTAAGAGCGGATAGATGAGCTGACCGCAAATCTGCCATGGAACCTCCCTTCGGAACGCGCAGCAGCCCATCTTCCTGCATGGTGCCGGGTTTCGGATACCATCGAACGCCGCTGAGTTGGCCGACTTCGTCGTCGTCGAGAATCCGGCCGTTCCCGTACGCCATATCAATTCCCCACCCGAGGCAGGTTATGAGGCGCGCTGCCTGAATTGCTTCCTGTGCTTCCCGGGAAGCCCCGTCAATTCGCCACAAATAGTGGATCTCGGGCTCACCTTGCATGAACGTCGGCCTTGAGGTCTTGCCCGTAAGCCGCTTCTGCCGATCTTGCTCAATGTCCCCGTCGTTGTTGGGGACGAAGCGTTGCACGATTTGACCGGGTCTGGCGTGCGGGGCGAGGATCAGCGGCGGATCGAGTGTTTCGAGCCAAGCAAGTGACGCCCCAGTATCGGAGTCCAGTTCTCCGTGGCGAGCGGCGCCAGCCACGAGCGCTTGGAACAACCGAAACGGAGACGGCGGCCATTCCGGCGGCCCATCCCGATTGAGTAAGCCGTGATAGCGATCGTCCAACCAACGGACCGTGATGCAGAGGTGGGTCATTTGTTCGGTAGATTCTCGCCAGTTCCAGTCCCGGTGTCTGCTCCATCCTTTTGGGACTTCTTGAACGCCCTTACCTTGGCCTCAATGTGCTTTAGGACTGCGTGCGAGTCCGGTTGGTCCACAGTGAGATAATCCGCTAGTTCAGAAGCGAGAGCCTGCGCGTTCTCGGGAATCGTGGGATCTCCGGACAGCAGCTTAAGGGCATCGTGCACAGGGTTGAGTGTCATCTGGTCATGAACTGGCGGCTGCCCCTTCTTCCACTTTGGGAGTGCCTTCTTCGCTTTCGCGAGCGCGTCCGTCACTAGCTTTAATGGATCGACGCTTTGGTCGCGAAACCGCTTCAGCGTGGCTGCGGTCAGCGGTCCCAGCGCCCTAACCTTGTCGCGATCTTCTTTTTTTTCAAGACCGAGAAACTCCTCCGCTACGCCGGCCTCGAATATGGCATCGAGATGGTCCTTATTATCAAATGGAATCCCGGCGACGCTAAAGAAATCCTTCGCAGACGCCGTTGCGAAGGCGATAACCTTCTTGTGATCGAGGGCTTCCGGCTTTGGCTCCCCTCTCCGTGGAATAAGCTTGGGGGCGTCCTTCTCATCCTTGAAGCGGAGATTACAACCTTCACGCAGATTCAGGTCCTGGTCGATGGTTACCGCGACCAACGCGAGACCAAGGATGTAAGCTTGCAAGGCTTCCGTATGTCGGTCGTCGGCACCCCTCAACGCGCGGATCGCGGCGAGATTAAGGTTGACCGTGCGCGTTAGCTCACTGGCTGGTGTGAGCATGACGCCCCCCGCCTTTTGCACTGCCAACGCGTATTTCATGCCCTCTGAGGAGAGGGGGTTTTGGTCACCCTCGCCCTGGTCGCGGTCCGCGTCCACAGCGCCCGCCGCTACATAATCCACGGCAGGAGTGAACTGTGCCGACCGGGTACACTCGCGAACGTTGTTGGCTCGGATGGACGCCTTCAGAACTCGCTGGATCTTCACCTGGGTCGAACGGGAGTCCCAAACTCCGAAGAGCAACGAGGTTGGGGCTAGAGTCGCCAGCGTGAAGTGATCACCCGCCTTGGCGTCCAAGAAAGCTTTATGAAATTCGCTCGCCAGCGAAGACAGGCGAACGACAGCGTCACCGGCTCGGTGTCCGGCATCGAGCAGGTTTACGATCGTCGAACTGGATGGGTCGTTGCCGACTCTGATCTTGATTTGCGGGACGAGATTACAGTATTCAGGTTTCTTGAACTCCGGCTCTATTCGATTGGCCTGAGACTGCGGGCTGTCGATCTCGCAGGAGTTGGTGCCATCGGGAAACCTGTCAATATTGTAGCCCGCCGCTTGGTCGGTACCCTTTTCATTCTTTTTGGCTTTGGGGTCAGACGGAAGTTCGACGGATACCCGGTAGTCCCCGTCGCTAACGGTATGTACTCGTCCCTTGAACATCGTCAGCGGATAGCTTGGGGGGAAAATAATCGGGTCGTCCTCATTAGCTGGTGCCAGGGCCTGTTTGATTACAATCGCCACGGGGCCGTCAGGCTTCAAAAGGTCAGCGAACTGGGTGATCGAAGATTCAGGCATTGTTGCTCCTTGCGCGCGTTGCGCGCGAATAACTCTTGTGTTTTCTCTGATCTGTCCTGAAGAAGTTGTCAAAAGTGAAAGCCGATGAACCAGAAACCCCGGCCATGCCGCAAGCAATGGGTCCGATCACATTGACGGACAGCCTCGTTGTCCATACCGTATAGGTGGATTGATTCGGTACGTCCGTCGGTGCCGGGCGGGCTCGCTGCAGGCCGACGAAGCACATTGCCTCAACCGCGGGAAAGCAGTAAGACCTTAATTGATGCGGATCCGGGGAGAAGCCTGAATCCAGAGGATGCGCGTTGGAACCCCGGCGGCAATCAAAATAGAAGGGTTCCTTCTTCTTCAGCTTCTTTGCTCGCCTTCCGGCTTCCATTGGCCCAACTGGGTCGAAAACCGGCTTGGTGTCGTTCATTGGGTCTGGGTTTGCGGGATCTATTGCCCTCAGCATCGCATCAAGGATTGACCGCTCTTTCATCGATCCGGCCCAGGGCTTGATTGACTTGTCCGACCACCAATCGAGAATCATCTGGACGGGCGATTGAATGGCGATAGGATCAAGCGGGGAGTCGTCGTCCCCTTCGCCGTCCGAACCACCCTCGTCATTTCCTATGTCGAACCGAAGCGCGCGGGCATTGGACAGGAGTTCACGGAGGGTGGGGCCATCGTCGGTGTTGACGTCCGACTGGCTCTTCCACGCCATGATCTGAAATTCAGAGTGAGCCGCATCACCTTTGAACCATGCTTCAGCTCCCGGCCACAGCCGGTCCGCAAGCTCGAATAGCCCGCAACAGGCGAAGAACTGGCCGGGATTCGTCACGTCGACGGGGATGCTGATGGTTACCGTACCGTTCCTCATGGCTGCCCGTCCTTCTCAGCCGACGCCATCGCGTCCGCGCAGCGAAGCAGGTTTTCCAGCCATGCAAGCCGCCAGTAGCCGTAGCGCCGCTGTAGTCGTGCGAAACGGCGAACCGACTCAACGGCAATCTCCGCCGACTCAGCTCGTGCGTCGGGATCGAATCCGCCTTTGGGGAAGTGCGGTCTGCCGCGGCCATGATGAACGGCGATCAGGTGCATCGCCAGATCGAAGACAGAATCAGCAGTCTTGCCGTGGTGCGCCTTCGCGAACTCGCGAAGCGAACCGAACTCGTGCCGGTAGCCTCCCGCGATGCGACGCATAGAGCCGCCGGATTTGCCCACGGGATCTTCACCGGGGTTTTTCCCCACTGCCCGTTGCCAGATTTCGCGGCGTTTGCCGTTGTCGTGCCACTTGGCGGCAAGGCGAAGTGCCTCGCGGAAAACATCTTCGGAAGGCGAGAGACGGACGGCAATCTCGCCAGCGCATTTCTCGACGAGACTCACGTGGGTTTGGAGCGACTGGCGCGCTGTTCCGTATTCCGTCCACTCTTTCTTGGGGACAAGGCTAATCAGTTGTCTGGCTGTATCCCCGTCGCCGGGCAGATCAAGGGCGAATCGAGCGAAGTTCGCACAGTGTTTAGGCGGAGCACCCACCAGAGGGGCTTCACTCCCGACGGCATCGTCCCGCAGAAGGCGATACCTTCCGCGTTCGGCGTCAGCAACATCTGAAATCGAGCGGGAGTCGTCCGGCGCGACTTCCGCCGGGTCTACAGGTTTAGGTGCATTCGGGTCGAGCAATCCTCGGTTGCGCTGGATGCCGCCGAACGATGCTGGGACAACAATATCGGAGTTGACAATCGGGGAATTTGGAAGCTTCCGTCCCAACTCATCGACAAGACTCTTCATGTCGAACAATTGCAGCCCGCCGCGGTCCACAATACAGGGTCTGTCGCCAACGGTGAGTCGATCTTCCTCCGACAACTGCTCCCACCGGCCGAGCATCCATTCACGGGCCTTATAGGTGGGTACCGAAAGTGTCTCGTGGGGCAGTACGCGGTGGGCGTCGAGCCAATCCTCAATGTCAGCGGGGTCCAAAAGGCCGAAGCCCTCGACATCCAATTCGGACCGCCAGGCGATGGTAGTTTGAGGCTCCGCATCATCAAGACCCCTTAGCCACGGAGCAACCGGCGGCCTGCCGGGCATTCGCCCGGCGATGGTTGTCATCGACCAGGCGTCGAGGAGGATGTCCGTTAACTCGACCGTATCCGGCCTGGGACTCAGGGCGGCCTGAAATTCCTTCTTGGTCAGTGTTCCCTTCAGTTGATCCATCGCTTTTGGGCTGGCGTCCAGGGTGCCGTCCTCGTTCGGTACCAGTTGTTCCAGGCACTTTAGGGCTGCGGCTGTGGCGGACTCCCATCTATTATTACCCGTCGATTTCTTGCCCTTCACCTTGGCTGGCTTGTCGTCAGCCTTCGCCACATAGACGTGGACGTTCGCGTCGCCGTACCCGCGTCGATTGACCCGGCCCAATCGCTGGATCATGGAGTCGAGAGGAGCGGCGTCACAGATCATATGGTCGGCATTCAGATCAAAGCCCACTTCGCCTGCGCTTGTGGAAACCAGCACGGCGGGCTCTTTGCCCGCTCTGTCTTCTGGCTTCTCCTCGCCGTCCAGGAATCTTTTCATAACCGCTTTTTCGAGGAGTTCGTCTCGTTCCAGCCCCCGCATCGTGCCCGTCAGGACTTCAACGGTACCTTCCGAAAGCCGTTTGCGGAGCGCTTTGGCAATCTCGCTGGCCTCTTCAGGCTTTTGTGTGAACACAACCACTCGGGCGTTGTCTTTCTTCACCAGTCCCGCCGCAGCCTCGACGACGCCGTGCCTGACCTTGCTCTTCTCGACGGGTGGTTCTAGTACGAGCCGCTTTTTCGCTTCGTATCGCCGGACAATCGGGTTCGTATCCGGATCCCCTGCGAGGTCCGTTTGTTCGAGCTTGAACGGTGCCGGGCCATCATCGCCAGTCGTGGCGGACATACACATGACCCTCATCGGCCGACCTTGATTTCTCTGGAAGTCGCCCTCGTCACCCAATGCGCGAACCAATTTCTCGAACGGCACAGAAAGATGCGCCTCGTCTAGGACCAAAAAAGTGTCCTGGCCGAGTAGTCCGGCGTCGAGCGGGCGCCTCTTGTATGAAGAGCGATACCCGCTAAACAGCAGGCGGCTGCCGATCATGTCGACCGTTCCGATGATGATGGCTGGCCGCGACGGATTGATCGTCCAGTCGTGGTTGTCAGCAAACTGTCCACGAAGTGTGCTGACGGACAGCCACTTCTCCCCGAGACCCAGTAATGGGAGGTTCTTCTTAATTCCCTCGGCAACCTTGGTAGCCTGATCGACGACGGTTCGGCGGTCGACGACATACACCAAACGTGTCGGAAGCCGCGACTTGTTTTCCGCTATTTGTTGCCTTAGCGCAAGCATCCAGAGATGAATGACGCTGGTCTTCCCCAGCCCGGTGGGCAGATCACAGAGTCTTGGAATGTTGTTGCAACAGAACTGCTCAAACAGGCGTCGCTGCCAGTGCAGGGGCGCGTAGCCGTCTTTCACGCCGTCCCTTGTCAAGGTTCGAAACGCCGACGAGAAATGATCGTCCATTTCCATCTGGATCGGCTCGCTAAGAGCCACCTACGGGCAACTTGCTGCTGAGCGGAAACCCCAACACATAGCACGACGCTGGGCTCGGGACAATCCCTGCCGCACCTCCTTGCCACAGGCCTTCCCCGCTTCCTGATTCACAAGCATGCGGACCGCCGCACGGCAGGCCCAGCACCCACTCGCTAAGAAGGTTGGCACCACCGCCCCCGTCATCTGCCGCCTTGAAGACGCCGACTACAAGGCGCGCTAAATCTAAGCGAATGGGTAGCCTAAAATCCTAATGGTAATTTCTCCCCGGTGCTGCCAGGAGCAGTAATCTTGAAAGGTGAGCGGCTGGTCTTCAGCGCCGGAAAAGAGACCTCGAAGGCCGGGCGCCAATCGTTTCAGTGAACACCGGGATTGAACATGACACGCGACGAGGCGATTGCGGAGATCACCCATAGACTGGTCGAGTTCTACCAGCCGGTTCGCATCTACTTGTTCGGATTCGTCGCGCGCGGCGATGACGGGCCGGATAGCGACCTCGATTTTCTGGTGGTCGTCTCGGACGATGCACCCGAGGACAAATTGCGTCCGGGCGCGGGGCGCAGAGCGGTACGTGGAACCGGGTTCGCCAAAGACATCGTGCCGTGGCGCAAGACCGATTTCGAGGAGCGCGCGGCTTGGGTCAGGGCGTCCCTGCCGGCCACCGTCGTGCGCGAGGGAAGGCTTCTCTATGACACCCGGTGAAGCCCGTGCCAGGGAATCGCGCGAGCCAAGAGGCCCGGCGGCCCAGCCGTCCATTTGAATCCCGTTTCCACTATTTATTCCATTAAAGTCAAATAGTTACGTTCATTCTCTCGTCTCCCGGCTGCGATAATAAGGCTAGGAGAAAGACTTTGCCTGCCGATCATAGCCATTTCCGCCGTTTCTGCTCTCTGGAAACTCCGTGCCACGGCCCCAGTTCTGTCGGCGGCGCTCGCCGGCGGTCCATTTTGGCGAAACGAACCCAATTTCAGTACACTTCCACTCCCCGCGCCGCCCGCCCTGGTTTGACCAAACGAACCCAATTTCGCCTCCCTCAATCGGTCTTTGTTCCGCCAAAATCAACGCCTTACAGCCACGTCCCGCACCCCATCGTCTTCCCAGAACGAACCCAGTATCGCCATCCCACCCTTTCCGCCGCCTCATCCTGCGGAACGGGCCAACCGAACCCAATTTCGCCTTGGCGCGCCATCCTCCCCGAAGCGTCCCTTCATTTGACAACCCTTCCCCTGCGTCCGTATCATAAAGCTTCACCTTGATAAAGGCCGTTTGAGCGAATTTCTGTGAAGCATTCTCCGCCCCAGCGGCGACTTTCGTGTCTGCTGTGATCTGGAACAAAACAATATGATCAAAGTCGAGGGTCTGACCAAGCGATACGCCCGCACTGTGGCGGTCGATAACATCTCCTTCGAAGTGGAAAAAGGACAGATCGTGGGATTCCTGGGCCCTAACGGGGCGGGGAAGACTACCACCATGCGCGTCCTCACCTGCTTCCTGCCTCCCACGGCGGGGACGGCCTCGGTGGCCGGCTTCGACGTGCTGGAGCACCCCATGGAGGTGAAGCGCCGCATCGGCTATCTGCCGGAGACGCCGCCGCTGTATCCGGAAATGGAGGTGTCGGAATACCTCAAATTTGTCGGGCAGCTCAAAGGCATCTCTTCCGCCGATATCGCCAAGCGCGTGGATCAAGTGGTGGGGCGCTGCGCGGTGGGCGATGTGCGCAACAAGCTGATCGGGAAGCTCTCGAAGGGTTACCGGCAGCGTGTGGGCCTGGCGCAGGCCATTATCCACAATCCGGAAGTGCTGATCCTGGACGAGCCCACCTCGGGCCTCGATCCGAAGCAGATCATCGAAATCCGCGAGCTGCTGAAATCGCTGGCGGGCGATCACACCATCATTCTGAGCACTCACATTCTGCCGGAAGTGGAGAATTCCTGCGAGCGGGTCATCATCATCAACCAGGGAAAGCTGGTGGCGATCGATTCGGTGGCGAACCTGACCAACCGGTTGCGCGGATCGGAGGCCGTGGCGCTCGAAGTGGAGGCGCCGGACGGGCATCCGGATCCGTCGGAAGTGCAGCAGCGCCTGGAAGTGGTTTCGGGCGTGAGCCGGGTGGTGATGAAGGATTCCAGGAACGGCCGGCTGATTTTTGAAGTGGAGAGCCTGCAGGGCCGCCACATTCGCGCCGAGCTGGCGCGCACCGTCGTGAACTCGGGCTGGAACCTGAACGAGCTTCGCCCGGTTGGCCTGAGCCTGGAGGACATCTTCCTGCAGTTGACCGCCACCGATAAGGGCGCCGGCGGCAGCCACGCGCCGCAAGAAGTCGAAGGAGCCGGCAAATGAAGAACATACTTCTCATCTGTTTCAAGGAATTCAAGGGTTATTTCGTTTCGCCCATCGGCTATGCGGTGATGGCGCTGTTCGGGCTCATCTTCGGATTTGGTTTTTACACCGCCACGCGCGACATGGTGCAATTGGGATTTCGCGCCCAGATGATGGGCCAGCAACAGCCCATGAGCGTCAATGAACAGGTGATCCGCCCCCTGCTGGGCTTTGCGGGGACCATCATGCTGTTCCTGATTCCCATGATCACCATGCGGCTGGTGGCCGAGGAAAAGCGCACCGGGACTATTGAGCTGCTCCTCACCTCGCCGATAAGAGATATCGAAATCATCCTGGGCAAGTGGTTGGGCGCGCTGTTGCTGTACATGTGCGTACTGGGGATGTCGGTCATTAACATCGCCATGTTATTCATGTGGGGCAAGCCGGATCTGAAGCCGGTGCTGGTGGCTTATCTGGGGCTGTTGCTGCAGGGCGCATGCCTGCTGGCCATCGGCACCTTCGTATCCACCACCACACGCAACCAGATCGTGGCGGGCGGCGTGACGTTCTTCGTGAGCCTGCTGCTGTGGCTGCTGAGCTGGTTCACGGCTTTTGAGAGCACGGTCCTCTCAAAGGTGATCAACTACCTGTCGATCGTGACCCACATGGAGAATTTCAGCAAAGGGGTCGTCGACACCAAGGACGTGGTCTTCTACTTGTCCATGATTTTCTTCTCCCTGTTTCTGACCTCGCGATCCATGGAATCGCTGCGGTGGAGGGCCTAATATGAATGCCAAGTGGCTGAAAGCAAGACAGACTCAGTATTGGACTTACGCCGGCACTTACATCGTGGTGATCCTGGCGGTGCTGGCGGCGGTGAATTTTCTGGCGAACCGCTACGACAAGTCGTACGATTCCACCGCCAACAAGCAGTTCAGCCTGTCCGATCAGACGCTGAAGGTTGTCCGCGGATTGAATCGCGACTTAAATGCGACTTACTTCGGCGATACCGGGAGCTTTCCGAACGCCCGCGATGTCCTGGAGCGATACGCGGCGTTGTCGCCCAAGTTTCACGTGACCTACGTAGATGCGGAGCGGAAGCCGGCCATCGCGAAGGCCGCCGGATACCGGCCGGATTCGCCCGTGCTGATCTCGAGCGGCGTGCGCAAAGAAGCCGCCAAGAGCCTTTCCGAAGAAGAGATCACGGGGGCCATCATCCGGTCGCTCAAATCGGGCGAGCGCAACGTGTGCGTGCTGAACGCGGCGGGCGAGCACAGCATCGACGAACAGGCTGCGGGCGGTTACGCGCTTTTGAAGCAGTTACTGGAGCGCGATAACTACAAAGTTCGCGCAGTGGATTTCAAGGCGGCGGCGCCGGACGCGAGCAAGCCGGTAGCGGTGGGCCAGGCCCCGGCCGAGGGAGCCACGGAAGTTCCGAAGGACTGCACCGTTCTGATCGTAGGCGGGCCGCAGTTGGACTATACCGCCGCGGCGGTGAACGCCCTGAAGAGTTACGAAGAAGGCGGCGGGCGCGAGTTGATCCTGCTGGACAACGTGATTCGCCTGGGACGGGACGAGGCCGCCGCGGAGAACGCCGCGTTCACCAAAGTGGTGGCCGATTGGGGCGTCACCGTGAACAAGGACCTGGTGCTGGATCTAAGCGGCATGGGCCAGCTTTTCGGGCTGCCGCCGGAAGTGCCGGTGCTGCTCTCCTACGAGTCGCATCCTATCACGGCACCGCTCACCCGCATGCCCACGGCTTATCCGCTGGCGCGATCCCTCGATATCAAGTCGGGCGATAAGACCACCGTCTCCAAACTATTCGGGACCACCGAAGACAGCGTGGCGGTGACCGGCATCGGGCCGGGCGGATCCATCGATCCGAAGAAGGGAAAGAAAGGCCCGCTGACTATGGGCGCGGCCGGCACGTACAACGGCCCGACGGCGGGCAGGTTCATCGTAGTGGGCACTTCGATGTGGGCGCAGAACAGCATTCTGGGTTCCCGCTCGCTGGGCAACCGGGACCTGCTGGGCAACATGATCAACTGGCTGTCTTCCGACGAAGACCTGATCTCGATTCGTCCCAAGGAGCCCGAAGACCGGCCGCTGACGCTCACCACGCAGAAGCTGTCGACCATCTTCTGGTTGAGCTTCGTGATCTTCCCCCTCGGCGTGGTTGCCATTGGCATGGCCACGTGGTGGAAGCGGAGGTAACGCATGAGGCCGAAAGGGCTCCTAATTGCTGTCGGTCTCTTGGCTGTTCTGGGCGGCCTGATCTGGTGGTCGAATAAGAAGCAGGCCGCCAGTCCGCCGAAGTCTGCCACCGACACCACCACCAAGCTGTTGACGATTTCCGACGACCAGTTTCAGGAAATCCGCATCAAGAAACTCACCGGCGAAGTCGAGGACCTGAAGCGCGAGAACGGCAAGTGGCGGTTGGTCGAGCCCAAGCCGCTGGCCGCCGATCAGGATACCGTGGGTTCCATCGTGTCGACGCTGGGAGCGCTCACCGCGGACAAGACCATCGAACCGAATGCCACCGATCTTGCGCCGTACGGCCTCAACATTCCCACGCTCGATATCACCATCTCCAAGAAGGACGGCAAGACGGCCGAGGCGCTGATAGGCGATTCCACCCCCACCAATTCGGGCGCGTATGCCAAACTGGCCGGCGACCCGCGCGTCTTCACGGTGGCGAGCTACGTGAAGACCAGTCTCGACAAGAGCGTCAACGATCTGCGCGACAAGCGGCTGCTGACCTTCGATTCCGACAAGCTGACGCGCGTGCAGTTGACGGCCAAGGGACCCACCATCGAGTTCGGCAAGAACGGGCAAAACGAATGGCAGGTGCTGAAGCCGCGGCCGCTACGCGCCGACAGTTCGCAGGTGGAAGCGCTGGTCTCGAAGCTGCGCGACGCGCGCATGGACCCCGCGGTTTCCGACGAAGATGCCAAGAAGGCGGCCGCGGCATTCGCCTCCGGCACGAAGGTGGCGGTGGCCGTGCTGTCGGACAACGCCGGCGATCAGACGCTCGATCTGCGCAAGGACAAGGACAAGAACTACTACGCCAAGAGCTCGGTGGTGGAAGGCGTGTTCAAAGTGCCGGCCGATATCGGCGACGCGTGTGACAAAGGGCTCGACGATTTCCGCAATAAGAAGCTCTTCGATTTCGGTTTCAGCGATCCGGCCAAGGTGGAGCTCAAGGCTGTTGCCTACACCAAGAGCGGCGACAAGTGGATGGCCGGCGCGAAGACCATGGACAATTCCAGCGTGCAGAATCTGGTCGACAAGCTGCGCGATGTAGCCGCCACCAAGTTCCCCGATAAGGCTGCGGGCGACGTGGTTTTCGAAGCCACCGTTACTTCGAACAGCGGCAAGCGCGTGGAAAAAGTGACCATCCGCAAGCAGGGAACCGAATATTTCGCGCAACGCGAAGGCGAGCCGAGCATCTATGAACTGGACGGGAAAGCGGTGGACGACCTGCTCAAAGCGGCGTCCGACGTGAAGGAAGCCGCCCCCGAGCCGCCCAAGAAGAAGTAAGCGGAGCAGGCATCTGCCCTGTGGGGCAGCCAATCCTGGCTGCCGCCGGCTTTCAGCCGGCGCTTGGTTGGGTGGGGCAGGCTTCAGCCTGCCAACGGTACACCAGCATGAACGGCCTTCTCACCGACCTCTACGAACTCACAATGGCGGCCGGCTACTTCGACGCCGGCAAGGCGGCCGAGAAGGCCACCTTCGAATTCACCCTCCGGCGTCTGCCTCCCCAACGCAACTTCGTGCTGGCGGCGGGCCTCGCGCAGGTGGTGGACTACCTGCTCAACCTCAGCTTCACCGCGGACGAAATCTCTTACTTGCGCGGCCTTGCGCAGTTCCGCCTGGCGCCCGGCGCCTTTTTCGACTATCTCCGCCAGTTTCGTTTCACGGGAGACGTGTTTGCCGCGCCAGAAGGCACCCCGCTGTTTCCGGGCGAACCGTTCCTGACCATTCGCGCCCCCATCATCGAAGCTCAGATTCCGGAAACGTACGTGCTTTCGATGGTCGCCTTCCAGTCGATGATCGCGAGTAAGGCGGCGCGCACGGTGGAGGCGGCCGCCGGCCGCGACGTGGTGGAGTTCGGCACGCGGCGCGCGCACACTCCCGAGGCGGGCGTGCTGGGAGCGCGGGCGGCTTACATCGGCGGCTGTGCCGGCACCAGCAACACCCTGGCCGGGTATCGATTCGGCATTCCCGTGATGGGGACCGCCGGCCATTCGTGGGTGATGTCGTTCTGCGGCGAAAAAGAGGCTTTCCGCCAGTTGCAGCGGGTGCTGGGCGAAGCCTCCGTGCAGTTGATCGATACCTACGAACCGCTGGAAGGCGCGCGGCTCGCGGCGCAAGGGGGCAGCCCGCTGGCGGGTGTGCGCCTCGATAGCGGAGATTTTCTGGTGCTTTCGCGGCAGGTGCGCGAGATCCTCGATGCGGCCGGCCTGTCCGAAGCCCGCATCATGGCGAGCGGCGATCTGGACGAGTACCGCATTCGCGATCTGGTGAAGGCGGGTGCTCCCATCGACGCCTTCGGCGTGGGCACTCAACTGGCCACCTCCGCGGACGCTCCTAATTTAAACGCCGTCTACAAGCTGGTGGAACTGGAGATTTCCGGCATCCACCGTTATACGGCGAAGTATAGCGAAGATAAGCCGTCCTACCCCGGCGCCAAGCAGGTATTCCGCGATGCGGCGCGCGACGTGATTGCGCGCTCCGGCGAGTGCGGCAAGGGCGAAGCGCTGCTGCGGCCGGTGATCCTGGGCGGGCGCCTGGTGGAACCGCTTCCCACCCTCGGCCAGGCGCGGCAACGTGCGGCGGAATGCCTGTCGAAGCTGCCGCCGGCTTTGCGACAATTGGAAACAGGGGAGCCGTGGCCCGTGATTTTCAGCCGCGAACTGCGCGAGCTGATCGAGCGTACCCGCCACAATCTGCTGGGATGAGAACGGTATTCGTCGACATCGATTCGCAACTGGATTTCCTGTTTCCTTCGGGCGCGCTGTACGTGCCGGGAGCCGAGCGGATTTTGGGCTCGATCGCGCGGCTCAACCGCTTCGCCGCGGCGCAGGGCATGCCGGTAGTCTCGACCACCGACGCGCACGCCGAGAACGACCCCGAGTTCGCCCAGTGGCCGCACCACTGCGTCGCCGGGACCACCGGCCAGCACAAGGCCGAATCCACCCTGCTGGAGCGGCGCGTGACCGTTCCGAGTGGGACTCGACAAGGTGGGGCAGGCTTCAGCCTGCCAACGACCGGCCAGGAGGCCTGTCCCACTGGCGCGCAGCAGATCATCGTGGAGAAGCAGACGGTGGATGTTTTCCAGGCGCCTAATCTCACCCGCGTGCTGGATCTCCTGAAGGCCGATCACTACGTGCTCTACGGGGTCGTGACGGAGATCTGTGTCCTTTATGCGGCGCGCGGCTTGCTGCAGCGCGGCCAGACGGTGGAAGTGGTGGCTGATGCCATCGAAGCGCTGACGCCGGAGGGCTCGCGGCGCGCCATCGAAGAAATTGTCGCGGGCGGCGGGCGCCTCGCCACCGTGGAAGAGATTACGGGCGGGTGCGGGCGATAATCTCGAAGTTGCTGCCGCGGGCGCGCAGGGGCGCCAGGCGCAGCAGCCAGTCATCCATGGCGCGCGCGGCGCGGTATCCGGCGCCCCAGCCGGGAAACAAGCCGGCCAGCGGCGACGATCCGAAATCGTACATCTCGATGCGGGCGTCGAATCCGGCGCCGAAGAGATCGCAGGTGGCTTGCGGCTCGAGTTCGCGCTCGTCGGGCGTCTGGTATTTTTTCATGAGGCCGGGAACCAGCAGGCGGCCGATGGTTCCGGAGAGGCGGCGGCGGCTCGGGTCGAGCGAGTAGAAGACGCCGCCGGGCGCGAGGCGCTGGTGAAGCCATTTGGGCAGCGCAGCCAGCGCGGCATCCGGCAGATGGTGCAGGAAAAAGATGGCGATGATGGCGTCATAGCGGCCCGGAGCGTCGCTGCCCAATTCGAAGCGGGCGTTGGTAATGCCGGCGCGCGCGGCGTCGGCGCTGGCTTGGCGGATGGCCGCGGGCGATAGGTCGACACCCACGATCTCTCCCACATGGGGCGCCAGCAGGAGCTCGGTGTCGCCGATGCCGCAGCCCAGGCTCAGCACGCGCGAGCGGGAATCAACGCCGGTGAGCGAGCGGAAGCGGGCCACCATGTGGCGCCGCAGAGCGCGCACCGCGGGGCGCGCAAAATGCGCTTGCGCGAAGCCGGAATAGAGCTTTTCGTGGTAAGCGAGTTCGCGGGCGGAGACTTCCGATTCGGCCATTACGCCATCCGGCGCGGGCTGCGGAGAGCCATCCACGTCAGGAACAGCGAGCCGGCCAGCATGGAACCGTCGCGCAGCAACGTCCACTTGGAAATCGGTTCGCCCGGGCCGAAGCAACCGCAATTGATTTCCTGGTGGTTGAGGAAGGCATGCAGCATGGCGGCGAAAAAAATCGCCAGCGTCAGCGAAACCGTGGTCGCGGAGATGCGCAGCAGCCAGCCGAAGATCAGCAACAAGCCGAGCGCCACTTCGAACCAGGGAATCGTGCGCGCCAGCGGCTCAATGTACCGCAGCGGCACCAGGTGGTACGAATCGATGGCCATCCCGAAGAGCGCCCAGGGGGCTTGCAGTTTGACGTAGCCGCCGTAGACGAAGACGGCGCCGAGCACGATGCGGATCGCCAGCAGGATCGCGCGGAGCGCTCTATTTTGGTAGAAATCCATTGAGCATCGACCTCAAGAGTTCGTAGTTCGGCGCGGGCGGCAGCGGATAGCGCTTGCCGCCGGCGGTCACAATCATTGTGGGCGTCACGTTGACTCCGGCCTGCACGCCTTCCTGATATTCGGCTTCGATCTCGGCCAGCACGCCTGGATCCTTGGAAAGGTCCTTGACTTTTTTCTGATCGGCGGGATTCTTGAGCACGGCGGTGACGCAGTCCCACACGTTGCCGGCCTGCGCCCAGGTTTGCTGATGGGCGTAGAGTGCGTCGGCCACTTCCTGATACTTGCCGATGCGCGCCGCGGCCACGGCGTAGCCAAAAGCCTCGCGGGAATACTGGTGTGGGGGACCGGTGAGGGGAAAAGCGCGGTCGATGATGTACAGTTTGCCGGTAACCACGAATTCCTTCATCAGCAGCGGCAGGGTCTCTTCATGCAGCAAGCGGCAGTGCAGGCAGGTGAAGTCGCCGAAAATCTCCATCCGGATGGGCGCGGTGGGCAGCCCCAGAGTTTTGCCTTTGTCGACATCCGGAGTGGCCGCCAGGCAGGGCAGCAGCGCCACCAGCGCAATCGTGTAGAGCTTCATATTCCCATTGTATATGCAGTTACTTCTTTGCCAGAAGGGCATCCAGATAGGACTTCAGCAGCGAGTAGTTGATGGGAAAGGAAACCACCTGGCTTTTTCCGCCATGCGTGATCCAGAGGGTGGGAGTGCCGGTAACCGGGACCAATTTGCCCTCGTCGAGATCGGTCTGGATTTCGCGCTGCACGCCGGGATCGTGCAGAAGGCTCTTCACTTTTTTTGCTTCGGTAGGCGTAAGGACGCTATTGACCACGTCCTCCACTTTGCCGGAGATGGAAATATTCGACTGCTGGGCGAAGAGGGCATCGGCCACTTTTTGATAGCGGCCAATCCGCGAGGCGGCACAGGCGAACTCGGCGCACGGATGGCCGAAGGGGTGCATCGGCAGCGGAAAATAGCGGTAGATGATGTAGACTTTTCCGGGCACCACATAATCGCGCATGATCAACTGAAACGTATCGTCGTGAAGCGTCTTGCAGGCGGGGCACTGGAAATCGCTGAAGATTTCGATCAGCACCGGCGCATGCGGTTCCCCGTAAGTGTTCCCATTGATGTTGTCGGTGGATCCGGCCATGAGTGCGGCGGCCGCGGCAAGCACGACGGCAAAAGTTCTCATAGGACCATTGTAAATGCGAAGAGGCCAGGTTTTTCACCGCGGAGACGCGAAGACGCGGAGAAAACGAGAGAGAAACCAGAATCTCGATGAGGGCGCCGACACGTCCGTGGGCTCACTCCGATTCCTCAGTTTTCTCAGCGGCTCCGCGTCTCCGCGGTGAGGTCAGAGCTTGTATTGCCACGGGCGTTGGTGGAGAATGGGGAAACTGCATGGTCGGCGAGACCGTTTCCCATTACCGCATACTCAGCAGGCTTGGCCGTGGGGGCATGGGTGTGGTGTATCTGGCGGAAGATACGCACCTGGCCCGCCAGGTGGCCATCAAATTCTCCACGGCCGCGCCGGAGGACGAGCAATATCGCGCCCGCTTCCTGCGTGAGGCGCGCGCGGCTTCCGCGCTGAATCATCCGCACATCGCCCGCATTTATGATTACGGCGAAACCGCCGCCGGACAGCCGTTTATCGTGATGGAGTTGGTCACCGGCGAGGATCTTTCGCGGCTTCTGCACCGCGGGGGGATGTCGGTCGCGCAGGCGCTGCGGATCGTCGAGGAAGTGGCGGAAGCGCTGGGGGAGGCGCACCGCCACGGGATCGTGCACCGCGATATCAAGCCGGGCAACATCGTCATTAACGAGCGCGGCCAGGTGAAGGTGCTGGATTTCGGGCTGGCCAAACAGTTCGGGCAAAGCGCCCAGCCCGACATCAGCCAGACGCAGCGGGAGACGTCGGCGGAAACGGCCGCGGGCACGGTGCTCGGGACTCCTTCGTATATGTCGCCGGAGCAGGCGCGGGAAGCGCCGCTCGCTCCACGCAGCGATCTGTTTTCCCTGGGGAGTGTGTTCTACGAATGTTTGACCGGACGGCCGCCTTTTTCGGGGACGAACTCGGTGGACATTCTGGCGGCGGTACTGCACGTGGAACCGGCGCCGCCTTCGCAACTCAACCCGCAGATTCCGGTGTCATTGGACCGCGTTGTGTTGAAGGCGCTGGTGAAGGACCCGGAAGCGCGGTATCAATCGGCCGGCGAAATGATCGCCGATGTGCGGGCGGCGCGAGCGGCCCTCTCGCACCCGGACAGCGAGCAGACGGAACTGCTGGCCGTGTCTCCGGGTACGCGCCAAAGCCACTTGACCACGGCGCTCAGAAGTCTGCGGACGCTGGCCGGGCCGCTGCGGCGCTCGCGCACCACCACCATCGCGGTGATGGCGCTGATGGCCGCGCTCATCCTGGCGGGAGTTTGGCTGTGGCCGGGCGGATCGTACCAGGCCCAGCCGGAATCCCTTCGCTGGTATCAGGAAGGCCTCACGGCGTTGCGCGACGGAACCTATTACAAAGCCAGCAAGGCGCTGGAGCAGGCCGTCGACCGCGACCCGCGATTCACCCTGGCGCACGCGCGCTTGGCGGAGGCGTGGCTCGAACTCGACTTCGCCGACAAGGCCAGGGAGGAAATGCTGCGCGCGTCGCCGCCCGGCTCGCATCCGCGGCTCACCCGCGTGGAGGAGTCGTACTTGCAGGCGCTCCAGATGACGTTGACGGGCGACTTCCCGGGCGCCGTCGTTCGGTATCGCGAGATCGTGGGGCGCACCGTGGATTCCGGCAAGGCGGACGCCTATCTGGATCTGGGCCGCGCCCTCGAGAAGAACGAAAAACTCAAGGAAGCGGTGGATTCCTATCGCGAAGCGGCCGCGCGCCAATCGCAGAATCCGGCGGCGTGGCTGCGCCTCGCGATTCTCTACGGGCGCCAGATGGATCAGGCCAAAGCCGCCGAATCCTTCGCCAAAGCCGAGCCCATCTACCGCGGCCTTTCCAATTTCGAAGGTGTTTCGGAGGTGCTCTACCAGCGGGCCGTGCTGGCCAACCGGCTGGGGAAAACCGCGGAGGCGCGCGCCTCGCTGGAGCAGGCACTGGAACTATCGCGGCACATTGGCAGCCAGGCGCAGCAGATTGTGGTGTTGCTGGCGTTGAGCGCCGCGGAGCAGCGCATGAGCCACTTCGCCGAGGCGCAGACCGATGCCACCGAAGCCATCGACCTGGCGCGCGCCAACGGCATGGAGAGCCTCACCACGCGCGGGTTGGTGGATCTGGGCAACGCCTACTTCCTCAAGGGCGATGCGGAAAACGCCAAAAAGTACTTCACGCAGAGCCTGGAATACGCGCGCCGTTACCGTTCCGAACGCAATGAGGCGCGCGCGCTGTTCTCGCTGGGCAGCCTGGAGATGTTCTATGGCCAATCCGAAGACGGTCTGCACAACGTGGAGCTGGCACTGGCTTTCTACCGGCGCGGCGGGTATCAGAAGGAGACCGCGCAGGCGTTGATCTTAGCGGCGCGCGCGCAGCGCCAGAAAGGCGACTTCGTTGCGGCGCTCAATTCGTTCGACCAGCAACTGGAGATTGGGCGCAGGCTGGGCGACCTGACGCAAATTGCTCTGGCGCAACAGGGAAGCGGGACCGTCCTCGAGGCGCAAGGACGATGGCCTGAAGCGCTGGCGCGTTACCAGGAAGCCGGCGAGACGGCGCGCAAGTCGGGCGATCCGCTCAGCACCCAGTACGATTTGTTGAACGCCGCCGACGTGAGCTGGCGGCTGGGTCGTTACGAGGAAGCACGGCAATTGCTGGCGCAAGCCAGTTCCAGCAATTCACGAGGGGCGCTGGCGCAGGCCGGCCAGATCCAGGCCGCCATGGCGCTCAGCCAGCGCCAGTTTCCCGCGGCGATCGAAGCCGGCCGGCGCGTGCTGCTCGAAACCGGCCTCAGCGCGGACGTGGCGGCCGGCGTGAAGAACATGGTGGGCCTGGCGCAGGTTGCCATGGGTGCGGGACGCGAAGCGGCGGCCTCGACGGCGGAAGCGGCGGCCCTGGCGGCCAAGTCGGGTTCGGCGTGGCTGATTGCCGAAACCGCGCTGGGGCAGGCCCAGGCGCAACTTGCGGCGGGCGATGCCCACAAAGCGCTCGAAAGCGCGCGGGCCGCGCAGCAATGGTTTGCGCGTGTGGGCAACCAGGAAGCCGAGTGGCGGTCACTCCTGGCAGCGGCGCAAGCTGAAGTTGTACTGAAGGACGCCGGGAATGCGCGCGCGGATGCCGGACGCGCGCTGGAACTACTTGCGGCTCTCGGGCAGAAGTGGGACCCTGGGAGCTACGCGGGATACTCGGCGCGTCCCGATATCCAGTTTGACCGCGGCCGGTTGGAGCGGCTCGCGGCCGGGAAATGATGCGGCGCACGATTTCAAAATTGAGGAAGAGGAGCTTTTGGAAATGCGAAGACAGCAGAAACTACGCCTGGCCGGAACAGTGGCCGCGCTCCTGACGGCGGCATTCGCCCTATGCGTATTTGGTTGGGCTCAGGGCGGCGACACGCCCATTGTGATTTCGGACGGCTCGCTGAACATTCGATCCGAGGTTCCGTGGTCCCTGTACACGGGCACGGGCGATATCAAGTCCCATCCGCACACCACCAAGTCGGCCACCAGTGTTGCCTTCACGGTGGGCGGCAAGGACCAGACCATCGCGTTCGCGGGCGAATCCTGCAGAGTGGACATCACCTACGCCGGCGCCCACATCGTTTTTAACACCGGCACCGACGGCAAGGGGTTCATGATGCGCCCGTACAGCGCGTTCCACCAGGGAAGCACCGCCAACTTCCTGGCGCATAACAACGCCAACGCCAAGATCTCGCACGTTACCATCATCAAGGGCAACCAGCAGGTCTTTGATTCCGACGCGGTGAGCGGGACCAAGATCACCATCCACTACCAGTAGCGGCTCGGGACAGTCTGGCCGCGCTTTTGCTGACGATCAGCCTCGCTAGAAAAATGAGTCTGTCGCCGCGGCAGATTCGTCGCGGCCTGCGAAGAAAACAAGGCACAATAATACATGGTGGAGATGTTCAGGATTGGCAAAACTATGGGGCATTGCGCACTCGTGCGTGCGCCACGTCAGAGCTAGCGGTAGCTGTACAGCGTGACGCGCAGGATACCGTTAGCACGGAGCGAGAGATTTTCGCCCTGGCCGGTGTCGTCTCCGGCGAGGCGGCGTCCGGGGATCCAGCGGCCATTCACGAAGGTGCCCTCTTCGACGGTCCCCAGGCCGGCCAGGGGCGGTCCGGGCGTGTGGGGTGTGAAGGTCACCGAGAGACCGGCGCCGGCGATATAGAACTCGTCTGGGCCGGTCAAGATGAGGATGGCGGCTGCTGGGCTGCTGGGCTGTTGGCCCACTGCGGGCCCTCCGCGTCGCGACGCGAACGCCAGGTGCGCGGTATAGTTGCCCAACTGCACGTTCTGCGGCGGATCGTTCGGGTTCACCAGGATGGCGATCATGGTCCCTTTCCCCTGGTGCTCCAGAATCAGGGGCGACAGTTGCGCGAGTAGATCGTAGGTGCCCTCAAGATCCGTATCGCTGCCCGCGGTTCTCTCGATGTAGAAGGGCGAAAAGCCGATGGCGTTGTACTGCCCAAAAGCCAGCAGCGCGTTAGCGCTTCCCGTGGCACCGGCGCCCGTCTCGGGAATGAACAGCGGATTGCCCTGCCTGACGTAGCGCGCGCAGACTTCGGCAAAATGCGAAAGGTAAAGGTCCGGCGCGAGAATGTCGATAGCCGGCGCGCCCGCTTTCCAGATGTCCATCACCTGGGGGAGCGGGCCGCCGCTGGGGTAGGTGCCCGGCCATGCGTGGTCGGGTTGCTGCAACCAGGCGTTCACATACATGGGGATGTTGTATTCGGCTTTTCCCGCCTCCACCACGCGGCTGATGAAGCGCGCGTATTGCCAGGCCATGAAGATCTCATCCACCGGCCAGGTCAGTTTGCGCCACTCGGTGTTGTCATGCGCTTCCTGGCTGAGCGGTGGGCTCAAGGAGCGCACCGGCACGTCGAAGCTGTCGGGCTTTCCGGGACCGAAGACCTCTACCCAGGAGCCGGCCGTCTTGAAACCGTGGTCTTTCCAAAGATCGCGGAATTCCGGGATCAGGGTGTCTTTGTGCTTCTGGAGATAATCCATCAACTCCTTCGGCACCGGCCCGGCAAAGGCTTTGTTGGCCACCGCCGACCGGTCTCGCGAATCGCGCAGGACCCCCACCTCGTTCTCCACCTGCATCATGATGACCGTGTGGTCCCGTCCATCCACCTGGTGGATGTGCCGCATGAGCGCGGCGAAGGCGGCGGCATCGGCATCGCGGTTCGCGTCGCTGAAGCTGGAGAGGAGTTCGATGGTGCGGCCGTCCTTTACCTGGATGCGCGGGAATCGCTCGAAGTCCTTTTTCAGCCAGTCCGGCGCGTAACTGGATAAGCCGTTCTTCCAGCTTGCGAACCAGAGAAGAACCAGCCGCAGATTGTGGCTTCTGGCTTCCCGGATGACGCCGTCCACGATCCCGAACTCGAATTTGCCCTCTTGCGGCTCAATCTGCGCCCACGAAACACCCGCTAGCACGGTGTTCAGCTTGGCTTCCTGAAGCCTGGGCCAGATGGGTTTCATATGTTCCAGGCTGGTGGCGCTGTTGTTACCTAGTTCTCCAGCCAATGCCAGGAACGGTTTACCATCGACGATCAACTGCGTGGCGGAGCCCTGTTTTCGCAAGTGTGGAGTATCCTGTTCGGACTGCCCGCTTGCCTGAGACACCAGCAGCGCACCTGAACAGAGCGCCACACCAGTGATGAGAATTCGAGTTTTCATAACTGTACCCTCTTACTTATTCCGTGGAAAAAACCCGGTATGAGGCCGGCGGAATCGTGAGTTCGAAAACCATCTTGTCTCCGCTCGCTTGCCCTGAAATCTGCTGGCCGGAGACCACATCTACAAGTTTCGTGTACTTGCTATCGACCACGGCCTTGGCGGTAACCGTGCTGCCGCCCGGCGCGGCAAAGTTCTCAACGATGAACTTGTGGTTGTCGTAGAGGAACAGGCCCGTCTGGCTGGGCCCATCCAGAAGCACGGGAAGATCGCCGGAGATAACCGTGCGGATCTGCGTCAGGACCTGCGGCGGCAGGTTATACAGGTCTCCCGGATTATCGGGAATCGTCAGAACGTATAGTTGGCCTTTTCCGTAGCTGGCCTGCAGCAGGATCGGGTATCCGAGTCCCTTGGTGGCGCTGGTAACGATCTCCCAGGCGTCGTTGGTGGGGTAGCGGATCTCCGGAATGACGATATCGGATTCGGAGCGCGCGGAGCCGCGTCCGGGGAACTCCCGGATGGTGGCCTTTTGGTCTGTGCATTCAATTTCGGAGATATCCTCGATGCCCTTCCCTTGGAGCGCCTTCAGCAGTCCGGACGTGATCACGACCTTCTTGCCGCCCAACAACTGCTTCTTCATCTTGCTCACAATGGCGGGGTCGAACTTCGCCGATTCGGTGAGCAAGACGGTAGGGGCTTCGGTAGGGAATGCCGGAACCATCTCCAGGGGAATGCCGAGCATGCCAATGAAATCGTGCAGGAAGTCTTCGCCCGAGGAATGATAGGGCTTGTAGCTCTTGACGCCGATCGGTCTGCCAAGTTTGCCGAGGAAGCTGTCCACCTGCTCGAAGACGCTGCCGGCATAGCCGGGTATGGTATTCGGTTCCAGGCTCTGCCCCGCGTCGCGCACGGGCGCGAGCAACTGGCGGAAGTCGAAGAGGGTGATCTCCGGCGCTTTCGCGAACAGGGCCACCCACAGTTGCTCGCCGTATCGCTCTTTGTCCCGCCACCCGCCGGTGTCCACCCAGCCGCCTCCATTGCCACCGGGCTTGATGTTTTCGAGGTAACGGAACAGGTCGTAGCCCAGATACTGTTGCAGGTGCTGGTTGCCTCTGACGGGATCGCGTGTTTCGGCGCCTGTATACACGCCATCAAAGATCCGAGGCTCATCTTCCAGGTTGTAGCCCGTGTACTGAAAGTGCTCGTACCAGTTGGGATATTTGATGACGACCTTGACGCCGGGGTTGACCTTCTTCGCTGGACCGACCAGCAGGTCCCGCGACACAACGGCCATCAGGTCCAGCCGGAAGCGGGTCCAGGTCTTGTCCCCTTTCGCCTGGATGTCGGAGTCGGTCTTGCTGCTGGTGAAGAAAAAGTCGTCGACGATGATCTCATCGAAGTTCCGCGCGGTATACTCGACAATCTCCTGGAGCTTCTTCCGGTGTTCGGGATTGGTATAGACGAACGTCTCGAAGTGGTTTCTCTCGTTGACGACCGTGGCGATTCCCCCGGCTGTTTCCACACCTTTGCTCTTGAAAAACTCTTTGGCCTTGTTCAGCGTCTCCTGGTCCGGGATAACGCCGTCGCGGTGGGTTTCGAGATAGATCTTGTCGACCCTCAGCCCGTTGGTGATGCTGGCCCAGCGCGCTTCCAGCCACGCGGGGTCCTTCATTTGCTGCACCTCGTAGGCCCGTGCGTAGACGGCCACCCGGAAGTTGTGATAATTGCCCGCCCCGGCAACGGAAGCCAGGGCCAACAGGCAGATCGGAAGCAACGCCAGCTTGAGTAAGTTGAGTCGTGTCACAAAGTGGTCCCTTCAGGTTTGTCGTGCGGGGTGGTACCGTCATCGAGCGCGCCGCGCAGCGGCTTGGAATCGAGGCTGATCGAATTCCTACACGTATCCAAACGGGCCACACCACGACTTGTCATGGCGAGAATTATAGTCCTCGGCAGATGCGTTGGCCATGGTCGCCCCTGCACATTGCTGGATATTTGGAAACTTAACGGTTACTCCATGTGCTTCGCTGGGCCGTAACGCCAGAGTAACCGGTCCAGCTACGGAGGTTCCGGCGCATCACCCTGGCCCGGACGAAACGCGCACGGTTCAGATTCCGCTCGAGGCGCAGGCGCTCGTCGACATCGCGCAATAAGATAAGGCCGGCCGGAACCGGCGACGAAAAACGCCGATGATGTGCCGCCACTGACCCGCATTTCTCACATCCGGCCCGATGAAGTGGCGCACGCACTCGTGCGTGCCGTGTCGAGACTCCTCTCGACACGCTGGTGGGGTACGGACAGGCTGTCGGGACCGGGCGTCGGCATGAGTGCCNNACATCGTCACCACCGAATGTCTGTGAGAAGAGCGGGCTAACACCCGGACGGGGGGCAGTTACCAGCAGTTACTTCCAGGCCTCATCTACTACTTCGATGGCGTTCACCATGGCGTAGTCGCGGATGGGAGTGAACGTGAAAACCAGTTTGCCCTGCGCGTTCGGCTCCAGGCCCTTGAAGGTCTTGTCCAAGGCCCGGAGGCTCCCGACCTGCTTCCAGACGTCGAAGTCGGCCAGCAGCAGGCGGCCGTTGAAGGAGACGTCGAAGACGCGGTTCCCCGCGCCGCCACCACCCGGACGGTCGGGGCCAATCCAGTTCTCGCAGAACTTCAAAGTTACGTCATAACGCCCGCCCAGGGCCACGGGAATGGCGTAAGCAAAATTGCCGAAGCGCTCGTCCTGGTAGAGCGCTTCTTCGTCCGCGTTCGCCACCGGATCATGCCGCTGCACCAGCATTCCTCCGTGGAAATACCGGTCCGCGCTCCACAACCGATTCTTCTGGTCGGTGAACGCCGAGTCGCGCGCCAGAATCCGGATGGGCCGGATGGCGCCCGGTTGCGATGGGACGATCTCGATTCCGTTGACAAACGGAACTTCATTCACCGCCTGGGTGAACTGCAGGTGGAGCATGCCGTCATCGGCCGGCCCGATATCCTTGAAGACTTTGATGTCGGCGGTGTTGCTTCCCGAAGCATCGCTGATCACATCGAAAAACCGGATCAGCTCTTTGTTGTTGGCCAGCACTCTGAAGACGCGCGCAGATTCGCCGCCGCCCGCCACATTGTCTTCGCCAAATACCATTTCGGCGAAGTAAAGCCGCAACTCGTAGGTACCCTTCTTGAGAGGAATGTTGTAGGAAAAGTTCCCCTGACGCCAGTGACAGAAGATGTCGGGATCGAGAGTACCCGCGATGTGCCGTCGCGCCACACTTCGTTCCATACCGCCATCGTAGTACCGGTCTCCCGACCACGTGTTTCCGTAGTGGTCGACCAACTGCGCGGTCATGGATCCCGCGAGAATGCGCACCTCTTCCTGGGGTGATAAGGCCGGTATGGGCGCCTTGGCCGCCTGCGAGACGAGGGCGGGTTTCTGACGTGCAGTCCAGACCCAGAAGAACGACGTGATTAGAATCACCAGCACCAAGCCGGCAAAGGCGTACCGCCCCGACAGCCGCGAGCCGCGTTCTGGCTGCACCCGGACGGAGGGCGGCAATTGAGTCGCCGGGGTCGCGGATTCGGGCCCAAGCTGATTCGAAGGAACTTCGGAAACTGTCGCAGCCGCCTCTGGGATGGCCGCCGCCTCTTCCAGCGTTGCCGCCGGCTGGCCGGCCTCTGACCGCCGGACGAACTGCGGTATGTAAGTGCCCGAAGGGACGACGATCTGGATTTGGTGGTCGGCGCCTTCTCCGCGGTAGTACTCCTGCAGCCGCTTGCGAAGCCGGTGGGCTTCCACCCGTACAATCGAGTCGCGGGCCTGATCGAAATCCGGCGGCCGCCCAAAAGCTTCCACCGCGATATTGTATTCCTTGATGTCGCGTTCTTGGCCGCTGAGATGCTGTTCGCAGATGTACTTCAACATCTGCGCCACTGTCGGAGAGCGTGCCAGAATATCGGAAGCCAAGATAGCTTCCAGCTCAGCACGCTCCGCCTGGACATCCCGCCCGGCAGGCGTTTGACCCCTGATCACACGTGGAGTATATCACCGTTGCGGGCGCGATCAGCCTCCCTGCGTCCAGGCACCCTGCTTAAACCCTCTGCAAGTATCGGTAGCTGTTTCGCGGCCAAGCCGTCCGGCCACGCGGGATTCATCATACGCCAGGCCGGATCCACTTGGGACTCGGTCCACTCCAGCGTCTGGCGGTAGTTTCCAAGGCATCCAATCCGCGGGAGCAGCCACCAGTTCCGGGGCATGCCGTTGCAGTTCGCTCATTCCGGAGCCGCGCGGCAGATTCTCCAAGCGAACTGCTGATCGGCCGAGTTTCGGCCGATGGCCCCGCAGACGGGCCGGAAGATCGCTTTGACGCGGTCTGCGCCTGCTGATATCGTCGGGTGGAGGCACCCATGATGAATCGACACTGCCCCCAAAGCTGCTTTTTCCTGGTGGTATCTGCCCTCGTTGCGGCTTTGGTCCCCGGTCCCGTCGGGGTCGCCCTGGGTCAAGGGCTTGGTCGGGACACCTCGGTAACGGCCGCGCCCGGAGATACGGCGCTGCACCGCGCTGCGCGCGACGGCAACCTCGTCCTGCTTCGCTCGCTCCTGCGAGGCGGAGCCGACCCAAACGTGCAAGACGCCGCCGGGCAGAGTCCCCTCCTGGAGGCTGTGGCCGCGGGGCGGCTCGAAGTCGTGCGCCTTTTGCTCACCGCCGGCGCAAACGCGAATGCGGTCTCCTCCGCGGGACGAACCCCGCTCATCCAGGCGGCTGAGCGGGGTCGCCTCGATATTGCCCTACTTTTGATCGCGGCAGGCGCCGATCTCAATGTCAGCCAACGCGGCTCTGGGACGGCCCTGGAGACTGCCGAGCGGGCCGGGCACAGCGAACTGGCGGCTATGCTTCGCAAGGCTGGCGCCCGCTCCTCCGGAAGGTCGGTGGGGAACAAGGTCTGCGTTCGGCCCTGGAAGGGCGACGGTTACTGCGGCACCGTCGAAGCGGTCGACAGGACAGCCTATCGCATCCGTGTAACGGAAGTCGTCGGCTGCGAGAACGGTTGTCCGGCCAACGCCGAGTGCTCCGCGGGAAGGCCGGTCGGGGGCACCGGGGGCCTGCATGCCGGCGATGTGATCACGACCGTGAGCTGGTGCCTGACCCATACGGGGGTCGCGCGATGAGCGCCCTTCGTCGCTGGAAACTGGCCGCGAGTTGGGCCGCGGTCCTGGCGTGCGCCGGGGTGTGGTCGCCCCGGCCGGCCCACGCTCAGAGTAACGGAGGGTTCCAATACAGCGGGATCATCCACGTCTCGTGGTGGTTCGACGAGTACACCTACCCTACCGCCACCGCATCTCGCAATGAGCTCGCCACGACCAATGCCAACTGGGCCTCGGTGCTCGTCACCTGGTACCAGGACACCACCACCTCGACCGTCATCGCACCGGTTTCCACCAAAACCCCTACCGATGCCGCAGTCCGCCAAGCCATCCAGGAACTGCACAGCAAGGGACTGAAGGTCATGCTGAAACCCCATGTTGACCCCTCTGACGGCCAATGGAGGGGCAACCTCAACCCTGCCGACATCAACGCCTGGTTCGCGAGCTACACGCAGTTCATCGTCAACTACGCGCAGATGGCGGGCGCGCAAGGGGTGGAAGCCCTGTGCATGGGCACGGAGCTCAAGTCCCTCAGCGGCTCCGCTAATCAAGCACGCTGGTATGCCGTGATCGACGCCATCCGAGCGGTTTACGGAGGCACGCTCACCTATGCCGCCAACGCCACTTCTCCGGCCGACGAGTTCACTTCGGTCTCGTTCTGGGACCGGCTCGACCTCATCGGCCTCGACGGGTATTTCAATCTCACGGACCACAACGATCCAACCCTCGCGGAACTGGTGGCGGCCTGGCGTATGAACCGGTACGGCGAAGACACCGTGGCTGCGGTCAAGAACTTCTATGACTCCCGCCAGAAACCGATCATCTTCACCGAGATCGGATATAAGAGCGTCCCCGGCGCCAACCAGGAGCCTTGGAATTCCAGTCGCCCCGGGGTCTACGATCCGACCGAGCAGAGGAACTGCCTGGACGCGGCTTTCACCGTCTGGAGCCAGTGGTCCTCATGGATGCAGGGTTTCTTCTGGTGGGCTTGGCCAGTACCCGCGCCGGGACCGAACGACACCGATTACAATCCGCGCGGCAAACCGGCCGAGGACGTCTTGCGCGCCTGGCAGGCAGCGCCCGACAGCCACAGTGCCACAGTGAATGCCGCAAGCTATGGGGTGGATCCGGTGGCGCCTGGCGCCATCGTCAGCCTGTTCGGACCCAGCCTGACGGGCGACACCGCGAAGGCATCGTCCGCCCCACTTCCTACCGTTCTGGCGGGAGCGAGCGTCACGTTCAATGGCGTTCTGGCGCCTCTGTTTTTCGCTTCGCCGCAGCAGATCAATGCGCAGGTGCCATTCGAGATGGCTCCGGCCGGCGCTGCGGTCGAGGTCACCTCGAAAGCGGGCATTTCGCTGATGCAGGTGATCATTGCGCCCGCGGGGCCCGGGATCTTCACAACCAACGGCCAGGGCACCGGGGAAGCGTTGGTGATCGACGCCGTCTCCTACGCGCAGGTGACGGCCGCCCAACCCATTGCCGCCGGAGGATGGATCCAGATCTACTGCACCGGGCTGGGTGCGGCGGCGCGATCCGTGACCACAGGTGACGTGCCGCCGAGTCCCCCACCGGAAACCATCGCGAGGCCGGAAGTTCGCATTGATGGCCGGACGGTGACCATGTCGTGGTCGGGCCTTGCTCCCGGGTTCGTCGGGCTCAACGCCGTGAATGCACAGGTGCCCGCAGACGTGTCCGCCGGCACTCATCAGCTTCAGATCGTGGTGGCGGGAGTGGTCAGCAATACCGTGACGTTTTCGGTCCGGTAGGGGGAGCGCTACAGGAAGACGCCGCCACGCTGCTCAAGAAATCCATGGAATGTTAAGTATGTTATTACCCTAAACTAGGACTATATCGCCCACTCGCCATTTGATTCCCACCGCGGCTTGTGCGACAACCGGGTAAGAGGGTTCAACCATGGGAGCTCCCCAAGCCGTTCTTTCCGCCGACGCCCTGCGCCAGCGCGCCGCACAAGCAGCCGATTGGAAGGTCGTCGACCAACATCACATCGCTCGCACCTTCAAGTTCCCCGATTTCCTGCAGGCGCTCGATTTCGTCAACCGCGTCGGCGCAGTCGCCGAACGCCAGGGCCATCACCCCGACATCCATCTCACCTGGGGCCGCGTGGATGTCGAATCCTGGACCCACGATGCCGGAGGCATCACTGAAAAAGATTTCCAGCTCGCAGCGGAAATCGACCGCCTCAAAACCTGAGAAGCTGAATAAGTTCGGAAAAGCATAGTGAGCCGCCGATGAACGCTGATCAACGCCGATAAGTGAAGTTTTTCAATCCGCGTTCATCGGTGTTCATCGGCGGCCAGCCATGCTTTGGCTTCTTTCAGCAAGCTCTCCAGCCGGGCTCCACCCGATCAGCCGCCGATCTCGTACGTCCTCCCTGCTACTGCCTCGATCCGCCGGCGCGCCAGTTCCACCGCCGCTCGCGAAATATCGATCCCGATCCAGCTCCGCCCGTTCCGCTCCGCCGCCACCAGAGTGGTCCCGCTGCCGCAATAGGCATCCAGCACCGTGTCGCCCTCCCGCGAGCACGCCCGGATGATCCGCTCCACCAGCGCCTCCGGCTTCTGCGTCGGGTATCCCACTCGCTCCGCGCTCGACGCCTGCAGCGAATTGATATCCACCCACCAGTCTTCCGGCGCCTTCCCCTCATCCAGGTAATACTTGTAGTAGCGCGTCTCACCCTTGCCGTTGCGCGTCCCGTACACCAGCCGGTACTTGCGCCCGTCCGCGTCCGTCTCCATCCGGCCGCCGAAACTCTCCTTCCCGCTCCGCATCGCGACGCGCACCGCACTCGCGTCAAAATGGTATTGCGCCGACTTGCTGTAGAAGAAAATGATGTCGTGCTTCCGTCCGAACCACCGCTTACTCCGTCCTCCGTGGCTATAGCACCACACGATCTCGTTGCGGAATCCACCGCCCCGCGCGCTGAACACCGCGTCCAGCATCAGCTTCAAATAGTGGCTCGCGGCCGGATCGCAGTGGACGAACAAACTCCCGGTGGGCTTCAACACGCGCTCCATCTCCGCGATGCGCAGCCCCGTGTGGACCAGGTACGCCAGCAGACTTCGACGCCCCACCACCGGCGCCAGTCCATCGATCAACCCGCCCAACTTCGGCGCCGTCAGAATGGCGCCGTACCCCTCCGCCGCGCGTTGGTCCCACCGCCAGCGGTCCTGGAACGCCGCGCCATAATTCCGCCCCGAATGGAATGGCGGATCGATATACGCCAGGTCCACCGACCCCGGCCGGATGTGCCGCCGCAGCACCTCCAGATTGTCTCCGCAATACAGCGCGTTCTTCACGTTTTCAGTCTCCCACGTGATTCATATAAATACTTCAATCCGAGCCGCGACCGTAAGGGAGCGTTAGCATTTGGGGTACGTCCGCAATGGATCGCCGGCGGCGAACGCTCCCTGACGGTCGCGGCTCGGATCGCACATCCCTCTCCCACTCCCTGCTCAATCGTGCTTAAATATACGATCGGGTGGAAAAGACGCCGGCGCGGGGTCTGCCTTCACGGGTCGGTCCGGCGCTTCGCGAAAAAAGAGGAGATTCCATGTTTCTGAAAGTACTCTTAACAGCGGCCGCGGTGACGACTCTGGCGCTTGCCCAAGGTGGCGGCGACATGGGGGGCATGGGAGGCGGCGGTGGCGGCGCCGGCCGAGGCAGTGGCAGTGACACCACCGGCATGACCGGCATGGGCGGCATGGGCAGCCGTCCCCAAAAGGAATCCAAAGCCGACCAGATCGTCGGCAAACTCAAACTCTCCAAGGATCAGAGAACCGAGTTCGAAAGCATCCTCGAAGTCTCTTACCAGGATGCCGACTCGGTCCGTAAACAGTTGGCTAAGGCGCGCGCCGACCTCGCCAATGCCACGCTCACGGGACAAAGCGCCGACGAAATCGCCAAGATCACAAAAGCTTACACCACCGTCGAAGCCCAAATGACCGGCCTGGAAGCCAAAGCTTTCCAGAAGATTTATGCCCTTCTCAAACCTAACCAAACCTCCCACGCACCCGAGGCCTTCGACCTGATGGCCGGCATCCTGGACCCCGCGGCCGGCGGCCGCGGCCAGGGTGGCATGGGTAGAGGCAGAGGCGGCAGGTAATCGTTTTCAAGGAGATTTCATGCTTCGGAAATTATTGGTAGTCGGTCTCGTTTTGGCCAGCATCGGCTTCGCGCAAGGAAAGGGCAGCAAGGGCGGTGGCGGGAATACTTCCGGCGCCGGCATGATGGGCACCGCACCGCCCAGCAAGTTCGAAACTATCAGCAACGCCCTCAATCTCAATAAAGAGCAGAAAAAGGCCGTCAAGACGATGCTCGAAGACGCCGCCAAGGAGGCCACGCCCCTTCGCGACCAGCTCGCCAAGGCCCGCATTGCCATTGCCGATGCCATCCAGGCCAAGAAAAGCGACGATGAAATCGCCCAGGCCGTCAACGCCTACGCCGCTCTGGCCACCCCGATGAGCGCCTTGGAGATCAACACCTTCGCCAAGATCTACGCCAGTCTCGACGAGACTCAGAAGGCCAACAAAAACGGCGTCGGCGCGGTCTTCGCCATGATGAAGAATCTCTTCGCTACCAAGAACTGGAACGAAGACTGAGCAAGGGCTGCGCCCTTGATATCCCTTCGGGATATGGAAGTCAGAAGTCAGAAGTCGCGGAAGTCAGAATGAAGCCCATCACCGCGACGGCGCCGTGCTTCTGACTTCTGTCTTCTAACTTCTAACTTCCAACTCCATTCACCGCTGCTCCGCCGTCGCCGCCAGCGTGCGATACGGCTTCCCTACTTCCTGCGCATCCACTACCGCAATCGCCGCCACGTGCACGATGTCGTTCACTTCCGATCCGCGTTGCAGCACGTGTACCGGTTTCGACAACCCCGTCAGCAGAGGCCCGATCAGTTCGCAGCCTCCGATGCGGTGCAGCAGCTTGTACGCGATATTCCCGGATTCCAGGTTCGGAAACACCAGCACGTTGGCCCCGCCCTTGAGCGTGCTGAACGGGTAGGTCTCATCCACAATCTGCGGCACCACGGCCGTGTCCGCCTGCATTTCGCCGTCGACCATCAGCCCCGGGGCCCGCTGGCGCACCAGTTCCACGGCCCGCCGCACTTTGTCCGCCAGCGGATGCCGCGTGCTCCCGAAATTCGAGAACGACAGCATCGCCACCCGCGGCTCCTGGCTGAACCGGCAGGCTTTTTCGGCCGCCTGAATGGCAATCTCCGCCAGGTCTTCCGCCGTCGGCTCGATGTTCACCGTCGCATCCGCCAGGAAGTACATATCTCCCTTCGCCGAAATCAGCAAATATACGCCGGCCACCTTGCGCAATTCCGGACGCACTTCGATCACTTCGAGCGCCGGCCGGATGGTGTCCGGATAGTGCGTCGCATACCCGCCGACCAACGCATCGGCGTCGCCCAAGCGCACCATGACTGCGCCGAAGGTAGTGTGATTCCGCAGCTTCTCGGCGGCTTCCGTGCGCGTCGCGCCCTTTCGCTGCCGCAGGCTGTAAAATTCCTCCGTGTATTCGCCGAGCCGCGGGAACTTCAGCGGATCCACGATCTGCGCGCCTTCCAGATGCAGGTGCAATTCCTCGATCCGCGCGCGGATCTTCTCTTCGTTCCCCAGCAAGATCGGCACGGCGATCTTTTCATCCAGCAGAATCTGGCACGCCCGCAGGATCTTGCCCTCTTCGCCTTCCGGGAACACCACGCGTTTGGGCTGATTCTGCGCCTTGTGGATCATGCCCCGCATCACTTCGTGGGCCTTGCCCAGGCGCTTCTCCAGCTCTTCGCGATACTGCTTGAGATCCACCGGCCGCTGCGCCACGCCCGTCTCCATGGCGGCCTGCGCCACCGCCGAGGCTTCCCAAATCAGCACGCGCGGATCGAACGGTTTTGGAATAATGTATTCCCGCCCGAACTCCAGCTTCTCCACTCCGTACGCCCGCAGCACCGAATCCGGGACGTCTTCCTTGGCCAGCGCGGCCAGCGCGCGCGTCGCCGCCAGTTTCATTTCATCGTTGATGGTGGTGGCCCGCACATCCAGCGCGCCGCGGAAAATGAACGGGAACCCCAGAACGTTATTTACCTGGTTCGGATAGTCCGACCGGCCCGTAGCCACAATCGCGTCGGGACGGGCGGCCAGCGCCACATCGTACGCGATCTCCGGATCCGGGTTGGCCATGGCGAAGATGATCGGGTTGGGAGCCATGCCCTTCACCATCTCCGGCGTGCACGCCCCGGCGCTCGAAAGCCCGAAGAATACATCCGCGCCCACCAGAGCTTCCGCCAGCGTGCGCGCGGCGGTCTTGGAGGCGTATCGCGCCTTGTACGGATTCATGCCTTCGGTGCGCCCTTCGAAGATCACGCCCTTCGTATCGCACATCACGATGTTCTCAAGCCGCGCGCCCAGGCGGACGTAGTGAGCGGCGCAGGAAACCGCCGCCGCGCCGGCGCCGTTGAACACAATCTTGATTTCTTCGATCTTCTTGCCGCTGATCTCCAGCGCATTCAGCAATCCCGCGCCTGAAATGATGGCCGTGCCGTGTTGATCGTCGTGGAAGACCGGAATCTTCATGGTCTTCTTGAGTTGTTCTTCGATGTAGAAGCACTCCGGCGCCTTGATGTCTTCCAGGTTGATGCCGCCGAAAGTCGGCTCCAGAATCTGGCAGGTGCGAATGATCTCCTCGGAATTGAGCGTGTCCAGCTCGATATCGAACACGTCGATATCCGCGAAGCGTTTAAACAGCACGCCCTTGCCTTCCATCACCGGCTTGCCCGCCAGTGCGCCGATGTTCCCGAGGCCCAGCACCGCGGTCCCGTTGCTGATCACAGCGACCAGGTTGGCTTTGGCTGTGTACTTGTACGCGAGGCTGGGATCGCGCTCGATTTCCAGGCATGGAACCGCCACGCCGGGGGTATAGGCCAGGCTCAAATCGCGCTGCGTGCGGCAAGGCTTGGTCGGCACCACCGAAACCTTCCCCGCGGGAGCGGCGGAATGGTACTCCAGGGCATCCTCAGGACGGATAGTCATATAAGAACCTTTCACGATAATTATACTAAATTGTCTTAATTTTCGACATCCCTCGCCTTTAGCCCCACCTCCCCGTGGAGGCACCACGAGCGCGGCGCGGCTGTTACCATGTTTCCTACATGCGGGACGATCTCATTCTGGTAACCGGCGCCGGCGGTTTCATCGGCGGCGCCATGGTCGCTGCCTTCCGCGGTCAGGGCCGCCACATTCGCGCCGTCGATATCAAACCTTTCGACCGGTGGTACCAGTTCTTCGATGACGTCGAGAACCTCCAGCTCGATCTCAACCTCGAGGAAAGCTGCCGGCAGGCCGCCCGGGGCGCCCGCGACATTTACAACTTCGCCGCCAATATGGGCGGCATGGGCTTCATCGAAGCCAACAAAGCCCTCTGCATGCTCACCGTGCTCATCGACACCCACATGCTGGAGGCCGCTCGCGAGGCCGGCGCGGCACGCTATTTTTACTCCTCTTCCGCCTGCGTCTACAACGCCGACAAGCAGCGCGACGCCGCCAATCCCGGCCTCAAGGAAGAAGACGCTTACCCCGCCATGGCCGAAGACGGTTACGGTTGGGAGAAGCTCTTCAGCGAGCGCATGTGCCGCCACTTCCGCGAAGACTTCGGCCTTTACACGCGCGTGGCCCGCTTCCACAACGTCTATGGCCCGCACGGCACGTGGGACGGCGGCCGCGAAAAAGCCCCCGCCGCCATCTGCCGCAAAGTCATCCACGCGCAACTCACCGGCAACCCCGAAATCGTGATCTGGGGCGACGGCTCCCGCACCCGCAGCTTCATGTACATCGACGATTGCGTCAAAGGCGTCAACCTCATCATGAACTCGGCGATCCTCGATCCCATCAACCTCGGCTCGTCCGAGATAGTGACCGTGAACCAACTGGTCGATATCGTCGAATCTATCGCCGGCGTCAAGCTGAAGCGCGTCTACGATCCCGGCGCCCCCAAGGGCGTCATGGGCCGCAACAGCGACAACCGCCTCATCCGGTCTTACCTCGACTGGGAGCCGTCCATCCCCTTGCGCGCCGGCCTGGAAAGAACCTACGCCTGGATCTACGACGAGTACCGCGCCAACCGCCGCTCCCGCTAGTGACTGCACTCCATGCCTCGCCGCGATCCCCAACCTTCACCCCCAGCCAACCCCGCGCCGCGCTGGCTGCATCCGCTTACGCTCTGCCTGGCGGCTTTCCTCCTGCTCGCCTGGTTCTCCCCCGGAGTGGCCGATGGCGACACCTGGTGGCATCTCAAGACCGGCCAATACATTCTCCAGAACCACCGGCTCCCCATCCCCGATCCCTTCGCCTTCACCACCTACATGGGCAAGCCGCTCTATGCCGGTGAGGAACATTCGCGCGATCTCTTCCTCTCCCACGAGTGGCTCACGCAAGTCCTCTTCTATAGCCTCTATTCCGCCGGCGGTTTCGCCGCCCTGGTGCTCTTCCGGGCCGCCGACCTCACGCTTCTGTGCGCCATTGTTGGCTTCCTCGCCTACCGCCGCTCGCGAGGCTTCTACCGCTCCCTGGCCGCCGCTCTGCTCGCCGCCAGCGTGGCCCTCAGTTACACTTCGGACCGCCCGTTCCTGGTCTCTTTCCTTCTTCTGGCGGCCACGCTCCTGATTCTGGAGCTGCGCCGCCCGCTCTGGCTGCTGCCTCCGCTCTTCGCGCTCTGGTCGAACTGCCACGGAGATTTCGTGCTCGGCTGGGCCGCCATGGGCGCGTATTGCGCCGAAGCCTTGCTCATGCGCCGCCGCGGCACGCCCGTTCCCCGCGAACGCCGGCTGTGGCTCTGCTGCGCGCTGGCCGTCGCCGCCTGCGGCCTCAACCCCAACGGCTTCCGCTCCGTCCAGTTTCTGCTGGCCTCCCACAACAGCCTCATCCAATCGCGTGTATGGGAATGGAAGTCGCCTACTTTCTGGCCTCCTCAACCATTCAACGTGGTCCTCGTCCTGGCGCTCGCCGCCCTGCTGCTGGCCCGGCGCCGCGTCCGCCCCGCCGATTGGATTTTGTTCGGCCTCTATGCACTGGCAACCGTCATCGCAGCCCGCAACCTCATGCTCACGGGCATCGTCGGGCCCATCCTCATTGCCGCGTACTTCCCCTGGACGCGCACCCCGCCCAGGGCCCTCCAATATCTGGCGCCGCTGCTGCTCGCCGCCGCCGCGGCGGTGCCCATCGCCCGCGGCGATGCCTTCCAGCTTCGCGCCATTACCTGGAACCGCCCCTCCGGCGCAGCCGATTTTCTTCTCGCTCACCCCACCACCGGCCGCCTGTTCAACGGTTACGACCAGGGCGGCTATCTCATCTGGCGCCTCGCCCCCCGCCAACCCGTCTTCATCGACGGCCGCGCACTCAACGAATCCGTCTATCGCGATTTCCTCTCCATTGCCAACAATCACCCCGATGCCGCCGCGCTCCTCACGCAATACGGAATCGGCGTCATCCTCATGGAAGGCTTCGAAGACGTCACCGGCATCCTCTGGCCTTTGCCGCTCGCCCTGGCCGACCCCAGCCGCGACGATTGGAAGCTGGTCTACTGGGATCGCCAGTCGTTCCTCTTCATGCGATATCCCCCGCCCGATGTCGCGCCGCTCCCCTCGCTGCAGGTTGTCACCGCCCTGGAAGCGCAATGCAGCGACCATATCGAGCACGACCCCGGCACTCCCGGTTGCACCGCCGAGTTAGCCAACCTCTTTGCCCGCATGGGCGACCGCGCCCGCTCCCAAAAATGGATGGCCACCGCCATGGCCTACCGCTAGTCGGATGCGCCAGGCTTGGCCGGCGGCACCGCCTGCCCCACCAATTGCGAACACGCGTTCTTGGGTGGCGCAGGCGGTGCCGCCTGCGATCCGCAGCCTCTACTGCTTGGCTTCCAGCTCCGCCCAGCGGGCGTGCAGCCCAGCCACACGGCCTTCGGCCGACTGCAATTTCGCATAGCAAGCCTGCAAACGCGCACCATCCGAAACCACGTCGGGTGATTGCATCTCCGCGTGGACGGCTGCGAGTTCCCCCTCGGCTTCCAAAATCTGCGTCTCCATCTGTTCCCATTCGCGGGCTTCCATGTAAGAGAGCTTCGTTTTGAAGATCGCTCCCTTACGGTCGCGGCTCGGATCGGAGGCGGGCGGCGTGGGCCTTTCGGGTTTAGGCAACTCGCGCCCCTGGTTCGCTTCCCACTGCCTGTAGTCGCTGTAGATCACTGCCCCGCCCTGTCCTTCCAGGCCCATCGTCACGGTCGATACACGATCCAGCAGGTACCGGTCGTGCGTCACCAGAACCAGAGCGCCGGGGAAGTCCATGAGGCTCTCCTCCAGGGCGTAAAGGAGGCGTTAAAGGCGACGCTTCTTCCAACAGAATTGGGTTCATTTGGGTTTGTTTCGAAATTGACATCTGCTTTGGTTCCTTCGGGTTGGTTGGCACAATTGGGTTCGTTTGGTATTTCACGCCTGAGCGGCAAGGGCGTGGGTTCGTTTTGGTTCGTTTTCAAAGCGACATCTGCCTTGGTTCCATCGGGTTGGTCCGCACCATTGGGTTCGTTTGGTATTTCAGGCCTGAGCGGCAAGGGACGGTCGAGTTCGGGAGTTACCATGGCAGATTGCGCTCCTTACCGGCTTCAATCGAAGCGATCTGCGACAGGGATTGAAGAAGACGCGCGCCCGGTTACGGAATTGGGAGTGCGTGGTCCGCGCGACTCTCACCTGCCTCAAGAGTAGCAGGCGTCTAGAGCAAGCAATTTCCGGCAAGTGACTGATTTTGAGGGGGAAGAAAGTTGAACTAGGTTGAGGCTAGGAAAACCGGGGACAAACGGGACGTTTTCTTGAGATGGTTCGCACATTTCTCGCACCTTCTATTGTAATGGCCCGTCTCGCTCGCGTCGTCGCTCTCGACAGTCCGCACCACGTCACCCAGAGAGGCAATGGACGCCGGGTCATTTTCGAATCCGATTCCTACCGCCTCGTCTAGCTCGACCTTTTCCGCCAGCGCTACGCCGTCCATCGTCTCTCGCTGGCCGACTATTGCCTCATGTCCAACCACGTCCATTTGATCGTCAGTCCCATTCGGTCCGATTCGCTCTTTCTCCCCCTCAAGCATACGCATGGGCCCTACGCCGCCTATTTCAACGCCCGGCATGGAGGATTTCGTTGCGGGTTTGGAAAGGACTCTTGCAGCGGCGTCTGGCGCCGGACAAGGGCGGGCGTCCGGCGAACAGCAGGCCCTCAAATTCGGCCAGCGCTGAGAGTGCGGAAACGTTCTCAGGTACCCAATGGGGCAATCTTCTGCCAGTACATATTCAAAGAAAGAACCGGCGGCAAAGACCGCTGGCGCTACAAAAGTCGATAGCGGCTTCCGCAGCCTCTATTGCTTAGCTTCCAGCTCCGCCCAGCGCGCATACAGCCCAGCCACGCGTCCTTCGGCGGTCTGCAATTTCGCGTAGCAGGCTTGGAGGCGCGGACCATCCGAAACCACGTTGGGTGATTGCATCTCCGCGTGGACGGCTGCGAGTTCGCCTTCGGCTTCCAGAATCTGCGTCTCCATCTGTTCCCATTCGCGAGCTTCCAGGTAAGAGAGCTTCTTCTTGAAGATCGCTCCCTTACGGTCGCGGCTCGGATCGGAGGCGGGCGGCGTGGGGCTTTCGGGTTTGGGTAGATCGCGCCCCTGGGCCGCTTCCCACTGCCAGTAGTCGCTGTAGATCACTGCCCCGCCCTGTCCGTCCAGGCCCATCACCACCGTCGATACACGATCCAGCAGGTACCGGTCGTGCGTCACCAGAACCAGCGCGCCGGGAAACTCGGCGAGGCTCTCCTCCAGCACTTCGAGCGTCGCGATGTCCAGATCGTTGGTCGGTTCGTCCAGCAGCAACAAATCGGCCGGCTGCAGCATCAGCCGCGCGATCAGCACGCGCGCCTGCTCGCCGCCCGAGAGGCTGGAAATCGGCCGGTCGAGCTGCCCGGCATCGAACAGGAAGCGCTTGGCCCAGCCCGCCACGTGGATGGGCCGGTCGCGGTAGATCACGTGATCGCCGTGCGCGCCCAGCCCCTGGCGCAGCGTCTGTTCCGTGTCGAGTTGTTCCCTGGCCTGGTCGAAGTAGACAATCCGCAGCGCCGCCGCGCGTTCGATCACCCCGGCGTCCGGTTTCAGTTCGCCCGCCAGCAAACGGAGCAGCGTGGTCTTGCCGGTTCCGTTCCGGCCCAGCAGGCCCAGCCGCGTCCCCGGCGTCAGGGTGAAGCTGAGATCGCGGAACAACCGGCACCCGCCCAGTTCCTTGCCGATCGCTTCCACGGAGACCAACCGCTTGGTGCGGCGATCCGTGCCCGTGAAATCGATTTGCGTCACGCCTTTTGCGCCGCGCGCTTCCAGATCGGAGAGCTCGCGCATCAGGCGGCCCGCTTCGTCGATGCGCGCTTTCGACTTGCTGGTGCGCGCCTTGGCTCCGCGCCGCAGCCATTCCACTTCGCGCCGCACCTGGTTCGCCAGCGATTCCTGCCGGCTGGATTGCGCCAGTAAAAACGCTTCCTTCTTTTCCAGGAACTGGCTGTAGCCGCCCTCCACGCGGAAGATCCCCTCGGGATAGACGCGGTCGATCTCCGCCATGTCGTTCACCACGTTGTCCAGGAAATACCGGTCGTGGCTGATCACCACGCTGGCAAACGGCGCGGCGGCCAGCAGTTTTTCCAGCCACAGGATGCCTTCCAGGTCCAGGTGGTTGGTCGGCTCATCGAGGAACAGCAGATCGGGCTGCGGCGCCAGTTCGCGGGCGATCGCCAGGCGGCGCTGCCAACCGCCGGAGAGCGAACCGGCGCGCACCGAGCCATCCGTGAATCCGGCGCGGCCGAGTGTCTGGCTGATCCTGCCGGCCCGCTCCAGATCCTCCAGCCGCTCGGCGGCGATGGCCTCGGCGATGATCCCGGCGGCGGTTTGGTCCCCGGGGAAATCGGTCTGTTGCGGCACATAACCAATCCGCGTGTTGCGCCGCAGCGAGATCGATCCGGAATCGGGCTCCAGGCGGCCGGCCAGAATCTGCAGCAGCGTCGATTTGCCCGCGCCATTGGGCCCGATCAGCCCCAGCCGCTCGCCCTCGGAAATCCCCAGCGAGATATTTTCGAAAAGCACGCGCGAACCAAAGCTCTTGGAAAGCGATGTGCAACTGGCAAGAAGTGGCATTAATTTCCAGACGGCCGAAAGGAAGAATTCACCGCGGAGACGCGGAGACGCGGAGAAGATCGAGAGAGATGCCGCGCGCTCATCGGCTTCCTCGACGCTGTCGGATTGTGACTCTGCAAGTGAACCCGCATTCCTATTGTCTTTCCTCCGCGTCTCAGCGCTTCCGCGGTGAAAAAGTTCTCCTCACTGTCATTCCTTCGATTATCGCGCAGCGTCCCATGGCGCATAATATGATCAATGCGCCGCGCACTCATCGCCGTGATGTTCACCGCCGGCGCCTGCGCCCAGAGCCTCATTGACTCCGGCCATGTCTCTACCGCGGTCCACGAATTCGCTCCGCGCCCCAGCGACGTCCCTCTCCGCTGCGAGCTCGTCCCGGTCTCCCCGGTCCTCGATTTCGCCTTCCGCTTCCGCGCCGGCTACACCTTCCGCCTGCCCGTGGCACAGTACCAGACCGCCAACCACGCGTGGTTCGTCCTCACCAAAATCACCCCCCAGGACGATGACCGCAAGCCCGCCTATCTCTTCGCCCGCACCAACGCCGCCGAGATCGTCAAGACCGACCTCAACTTCGAAGTCTCCGGCCGCTACCTGCTGGGCGAAGGCCGCTATGCGGTCGAGTCCACTCTCTACGACGATAGCAGCCGCACGTGCAAACGCGAGTGGCAGATCGATGCCTCGCTTGCCCGCCACGAGCGTGCCGTCCAGCTTTCCCTCCCGCCCTTCACCGTCCGCGATCTACCCGGCATCCGCTCCTCCGATTGGAACCGCCCCTCCGGCGCCGCCTCGCTCACCATCCTGCTCAACGCAGCCCCGCTTTCGCCCCGGCGCACCCGCCTGCGCCCGGCCGACCGCAACACCTTGCTCTTTTCGCTCGCAGCCATCGCCGGCCGCGTCCCCGCCGCTTCCGTTCGCCTGGTGGTCTTCAGTCTCGAAGCACAGAAGGAACTGTTCCGCAGCGACCACTTCTCCGTCGATGCCATCGGTCAAGTCGCCAGGGCCATCGATTCGCTCGAGCTTCTAACAGTGGATGTCCACATCCTGCAGAACCCCACCGGCCCCATCGACCTTCTCACCGGTCTCATCAACCAGGAACTGCGCGCGCCCGCGCCTGCTGGCGCCGTCATCCTGCTCGGCCCGCTTTCAAGATTCACCGGTAAAGTTCCCGAGGTCTCCCTGGAAAAGCGCCCCGCGACCCCGCGCTTCTTCTACGTGCAGTGCAAACCCACTCCGCGCCGCATCCTTCCGGTGGATACTGGCGAGGACGACATGCCCATGCCGCGCGCCAGACCGGCCGCGCCAGGCGCCGGCTCGCAATCCGGCTCCGCTGGTTCGACCGGTTCCAATTCTTCCTCCTCCGCGCCGCCTCCACCGCCACAACATACCATCGACTCGTCCGACGCCAGTGCCGCATCGTCATCCGGAGGCCGTGGCGGCCGCGGCGGACGCGGCGTTCCCCCTCCACTCGACGCGCCTACCGGACAGCACGATACCGATGTCATCAACGCGGCCGTAGCCCGTCTGCAGGGCCGCACGCTGGTGGTCCACAACCCCGCCGACCTGGCCAAAGCCATCAGCCTGCTCCAGCGCGGCCGATGAGGCGGACTTCGTCCCCGATCCCAACTTTTTCCCCTCTCCGCCGTCTAAGCTAGTTCCAAGGGGGGTCTCTACGCGCATGCTTCAGAACATCCTGCAGGACCTGCGTTTCGGTGTTCGGGCGCTCCTCCGCAACCCGGCCATCACCGCCATCGCGGCCCTATCGCTGGCCCTCGGCATCGGCGCCAATACCGCCATCTTTTCTCTCATCGATACCGTGATGCTGAGATCCCTGCCGGTCCGCGATCCCCAGGAACTGGTCCTGATCTCCGACCCCTCTGCGTCGGGCGTCTCGCAGGGTTCCCAGGACGGCGTCCGCTCGCTCTTCAGCTTCCAGGAATTCCAGCACCTGCGCGACCGCCAGCAGGTCTTCTCCGGCATGTACGCCGCCGAAAGCCACGCCCAGCGGTACAGCGCCACCATCGATGGAAGCGCGCCCGAAAACCTTCGCGAACGCCTTGTCACCGGCTCGTACTTCTCGGTTCTCGGCGTCTCCGCGATCATCGGCCGCACCTTCAGCGAAGCGGACGACCGCGTCGAGCGCAACGCCCCCTACGCCGTCATCAGCTACAAATACTGGCTCGCGCGCTTCTCCGGCAGCGCCGGCGTCCTGGGCAAAGTGGTGCGCATCAATAGCGCCACGCTCACCATCATCGGCGTGGCGCCGCCCGGTTTCTTCGGCGAGACCGTCGGCTCCGCACCCGAGATCTGGATCCCCATGATGATGGAGCCCGATGTCAACCCAGGCCGCCAGTGGCTGCACGACGACGAAGCCTCCGTCGAACGCGTGATGTGGCTCCAGGTGATGGGCCGGCTCAAACCCGGCGTCACCCTCAAACAGGCCCAGGCCAACATGAGCGTGGCCTTTCAGCAGATGCTGGCCTCTTACAATATCCCCGGCCTCAGCGCCGACCAGCACAAGAGCGTGCTCGATCAGAAGATCGAAGTGCGTCCCGGCGCGCGCGGCTCGAGTGAACTGCGCGACGACTTTTCGCAACCGCTCTACGTCCTCATGGCCGTGGTCGGCCTGGTACTGCTCATCGCCTGCGCCAATATCGCCAACCTGCTGCTGGCCCGCGCCGCCGCGCGCCAGAAGGAAATTGCCATCCGCCTCGCCATGGGCGCCGGCCGCTGGCGCCTCGTCCGCCAGTTCCTGACGGAAAGCTTGCTGCTCTCCGCCATCGGCGCCGCGCTTGCCATCCTGTTCTCCGCCTGGGGCACGCGCGTCCTGCTGCGGGTGGTCTCGAGCGGCCCCGACGCCGTTCCACTCGATGTTCACACCGATGCCCGCATCCTGGCCTTCACCGCCGCGCTCGCCATCCTCACGGGCGTGCTGTTCGGGCTGGCGCCGGCCTTCCGCGCCACCCGCGTGGATGTCGCCCCGGTCCTCAAGGACAACTCCCGCGGCCTCTCCAGCGGCGCCTCGCGCATCACTGCCGGCAAGCTCCTGGTGGTGGCCCAGATCGCCATTTCGCTGCTGCTCCTGATCGGCGCCGGCCTCTTCGTCCGCACCCTGCGCAACCTCCAGCGGGTCGAGCTCGGTTATTCCGCCGGCAATCTGATCGTCGTCCACATCGACGCGCTCAGCGCCGGATACAAAGAGAGCGCCGGCATCGATCTCTTCACGCGGCTGCTCGACGAGTTTCACTCCATCCCCGGCGTGCGCAGCGCCACGTACTCGCAGAACGGCCTGTTCAGCGGCTCCGAGTCCGCCACCGAACTGGACATCGAAGGCTACAAACCGGCAAAAGGAGACGCCGGAGCCCGCTTCGACCAGATCGGCCCCGATTATTTTTCCTCGCTCGGCGTTCCCATCCTGCGCGGCCGCGAGATCGCGCGCCAGGACACCGCCTCTTCCACTCCCGTCTGCGTCATCAATGAAGCCATGGCTAAGGAGTTTTTCGCCGGCCGCAATCCCCTTGGCAACCACGTTCGCGATCTCTTCCCCGGTTCCAAAGCCCCGCCGTTCGAAATCGTCGGCGTGGTCCAAGACCTGCGCGACCACAACCTGCGGGGCGGAATCCCCAGCCGCTTCTACGTCCCCGCCACGCAAGGCTTGGGCGGCCTCACGCCCGGCGCCAACTTCGAGATCCGCACTTTCGCCTCGCCGTCCGCCATCGTCGCCGCCATGCGCCGGAAGGTCCGCTCGCTGGCCCCGTCGGTGGCTGCCCTGGAGCCGCGGACGCTCACCGAGCTGGTAGGCCAGCGCGTCACCCAGGAGCGCATCATCGCGCAGCTCTCCAGCTTTTTCGGCGTGCTGGCCTTGCTGCTCGCCGCCATCGGTCTCTACGGCGTTTTGGCCTATGCCGTGGAACGCCGCACCAGTGAAATCGGCATCCGCATGGCCATCGGCGCCAAACCCGGCACAGTGGTGTGGCTGATTCTCCGCGAGACCCTCATCCTGCTGGCCATTGGCGCGGCGCTCGGCGCGGCAGCCGCCATGGCGCTCGCCCGCATCGTAGCCCACAGCATGTACGGCGTCTCCACCGCCGACCCGCTCACCATCTCGCTCGCCGCCGCCACACTCACGGTAGTCGCCATGGCGGCCGCGTTCATCCCCGCTCTGCGCGCCGCGCGCATCGACCCCATCGTCGCCCTGCGCGTGGAGTAAGCTCCGATGCGAGCCGCGACCGTGAGGGAGCGGTGCCAGTCACGAGAATGTTTCCTCGCGCTCAGGCAACTAGTCCGTTTCGCTCACCGGCCCGCGCCCGAACGCCACGCGCAACAAATGCGGCATCAACTCCAGAAACCCGTGCTTGAGCAAATCCAAGGGGTTCTGATAAGGGTTGAACCGGTCCAGGTCCGCAAATACGCCGCGCTTGCCGAGCACCACGTGCAGGCTGTGACGTTCGTCTCTGCGATACGACCGGAATTCCGTCACCACACCTCCCACCACGCGGCCGTGCAGGATGCCCAGCGGACCCCGTGCGAACCGCGTGCGATTGCGCAGCGCATCGAGCGCCTCCTCGCGGTCGGCGAATGAGAATGTGATGCCGTTACCCGACCCCCGTACTGAGTCTGGCGCCGGCTCGACCCCGAAGTACTCCAGCGCAGCAACCGTTTGGTCCTGGATACGTGAGAGCCGATTCATGTTTTTTTGGCCGGAAACTGGTCCTCACAGTGTAGCAGGTCGGCACGTGCCGCTCGTTATGCCGTTATGCCTTCGGTGCGCGACTTAAAAGTGGCCGCCGACGTGATTCATCAGCAAAACCGCTTGAGTCTGAGCGTATGTGTACGCAAGGCAGGACGCGCCCATGTGGGGCCAGGCTTTCAGCCTGCCGCCGGCTTTTAGCCGGCGTTCTTCGCGATTGTCGCCAGACGCCGGGCAGAAGCCCGGCGGCAGGCTGAAAGCCTNNCCTGACCCCACAGGCACGCCAGCAATGCCACTCTTATGTCTTGCGCTGTATGCTGGCCCGGCTTGCAGCCTACTGCTTCCGCAGCGCGATGGCCTTGTTCATAAAGTTCCAGACTTCTTTGTTGCTGAAGGGCGCGGCCTGCTGTTTGGCTTCCGCCGGCCAGTTGCCGTAGTCTTTCCACGCGTTGGCAACGCTCTGCGTCAAATCCGGATCCCGCTTGGTGAAGCCTTCCACCAGCCGCGTCCAGCGCGCCGCCAGCGCCTGCACACGCTCGCTCGCCGGATCCTCGCCTGAGGCAGCTTCCACTTCGGCGAAGAGTTCCTTCCATTCCGCCGACACGCGCTCCTGCATTTCGGGCGTCCATTCGCCTTTGCGCGCTTCAAGCTTCGCCTTGGCCTCGGGCGTCTGATACCTGGCCATCCAATCCGTACTATTTTGCATTTCGATCGCCTCGATGATTCTTTTCAGAACCCCGGTATCGGCCGGCTCCCTTCCCCGAATGGAGACTTCGGCTTCCTGGATGGCCGCAATGGCCCGGTCCAGGAGGCGCCGCTTCTCCTCCAACACGCTGCGCTGCATGCGTAGCGCGTCGGGCAGGGCCAGAGCTTCGCGGTCGAGCAGCGTGCCGATCCGCCGCAGCGGCAGTCCCAGAAACTTCAGAGCGATAATCTGCTCCAGCCGCTCCAGATCGCGCGCCTGGTAGACGCGGAAGCCGGCCGCCGTGCGGCGCGGCTTCAACAGTCCCAGCCGGTCGTAGTGGTGCAGCGTCCGCACCGTGACGCCCGCCAGCTCCGCAAATTGCCTGGTTCGATACATGGGCTCTTGATCCAGCATCGGGTGTGACGTTACGTTAGAGTCAAGAACATTTTATGACGAGGGTCCTTTTTCTGCTGGCGCTGGCTGGCTCGCTGGCGGTCGAGCTCACCGCCGATGACGTAGCCGGGGAAGCCAAAGCGTTGCCCGCCGGCGCGGGCAAAGAACTGGTGGTCAAGCTCTGCCTGGAGTGTCACGGCACGGGACACTTCCGCGGCCAGCGGCTCAGCCCGGACGATTGGTCCGACAAGGTCTACGACATGATCGATCGCGGCGCAAAAGCCAACGACGATGAGGTCACCGCGGTGGTGGCTTACCTCGCGAAGAACTTCGGCAAGGATTCCAAGGTGTTGGTGAACACCGCGCCGCTGGTGGAGCTGAAATCGGTGCTGGGCTTCACGGTAGCCGAGTCGGAAGCGGTGCTGGCGTACCGCAAAGACCATCCGGCCTTCCAGGAGTGGCGCGATCTGTTGAAGGTCCCGGGCATCGACCCCGGCAAGGTGGAAGCCAACAAAGACCTGATGGCCTTCTGATTACTTGGTGACGGTTCGCGGGCCGCGCCCGCCGGCGTCGGTCACTTTGTAGTCGGCCGGCACTTCAAACAGCGCGTGCGCCGGCTCGGTGCGGCTCATGTTGGCATATCGTGTGACGGTCTCTCCAGAGCGCGGATCGCTGCGCCTGGAAAGAATCGCCATCTGAAGATCCGCCGAATACCACGTCTCGCTGACGATCTGGATGGGCTGCTCGTTGCCGAGTTGACCGGCCGCAATGGTCACGGTGGTGCGGGTGCCTTCGGTCTGCACTCCCTCGATGGTCTGGTGTCCCAGCGATTCGGTCTTGAGGCTCTGCCCGCCAGTCTGTGCTTGCGGGACGCGCATACGGCGGCCGGCGCCGGCCGCTCGGGTGGCCGTGTGGGCGGACGGGCTGAGCGCATAATTCACGTGCGCCACCGGGTCGTTGATGAAGACCACCGGCGGCAGATTCGCATTGGGCGCCAGCACACCCAGGCCGTTGAGAGACTGCTCGCGCCGCGTGCGCCCTTCGGCGTCGCGGTAGAGCCGCGACGTGCTGGTCTGGTGGATGTGGTTGCCGTCGGCGAGCGCCTGCGTGGTTTCAGTGACCAGGTCCGCCGAGAAGGGCGCGCCCTTCACTACGGGTCCCTGCCGGCCCGGTTCGGCGCCCACCACACGGGGGCCCCAGTTAGGCGCTCCGCCGCGGCTCTGCGGCTGGGCGGACGCCGCCGCCACTGCCAGCAAGCCGATTGCCAGGGTTCGAATCGACATCCTTCTATTCCTCTTCCAGCAGCGAGCCGTCGCCGTTTGTTACCAGGCGCACGGCGCGGGCCATGCCGTCGGAACCAAGAACCACATCGGCCAGCACAGTATCGGAAGCGTCCTCCGCGCTGACCACAATTCCCAGCGCCATCATGGCGGAGCGCGTTGCTTCCACGCGCACCAGGTGCACGTCTTCATTGGGTTCGATGCGCGCTGCGTTCGGCACGGGGATGAAATCGCTATCCGGGCCGTAGGAATCTTCATCCACCCGGTCAGCCGGCACGTCAGCCGATTCCACCGCCGGCGGCGCGATGCGGTGCGGCGCGGACACGGGAGCGATTGAAGCCGGCACGGGGTGCCACCCGTGCATCAGAATCACCGCCAGCACCACCGTCGCGGCGGCGGCGGACGCCCAGGTGAGAACCGCCGGCCACCAGGAATACGAGCGCACGGAATACGGGGACGCCCGGCGCCGTTTGAATCCTTCTTGCGAGCGGAAAGCGGCCAACAGGCCAGCCTCCACACGCGGGGGCGCACCCTCGCCGCACATTCCGGCGGAGACCAGCCGCAGCCCGGCTTCGAGCGCCCGCAGCCGATCCCAGCGAGCGGCGCAGGCCGCGCACTCCGCCAGGTGGCCGGTGCCCGGGGATGCCTCAAAGCCCCCCTCGGACCAGTGATTCCAGAATTCCACACACGTCATATTGCAACCCTCATCGGCTTCCAGGGGCCAACCGCCAGCCGGGGATTCCGGTCCTGGTTCAGTTTCTCGAACAGCAGAGCGCGCGCCCGGTGCATGCGGGATCGCACCGTTCCGATGGGACATCGCAACACCACCGCCGCGTCCGCGTAATCCAACTCTTCCAGATCGCACAGCAGAACCACTTCGCGGTAGCGGCGCGGCAAAGCCAGCACCGCCCGCCGCAAGGCTTCGATCCCTTCCCGGCGCGTCAGATCGATCAGCGGGTCGTCGATCACCGCCAACTCGGGGCTAGCCGCATCGTCCGCCTCGCTTTCCAGCGCTACATCCGCCCGGCGGCGTTCCAGGTACCGTAACACTAACTTTCTGGCGATGCCGAACAAATAACCGGAAAGCGTGCCGCGCTCCGGGTCGAACCCGCATTCCTGGCGGAGCAGCGCCAGGAAAACCTCCTGGGTGATGTCCTCGGCGGCGGTGGCTGAACCGCTCATGTGCATCGCAAAACGGTAAATAGCGCCCTGGCGGCGACGATACAGCGCTACAAACGCTGCTTCGTCCCCGCGCCGCAGACGAGTTAACAATTCGTCATCGGTTTCGGTCGACTGGTGCGCCATTTCCCTCTGAATCATAATTCCCCAGGGCGCCCGGCAAGTTCCATAAAAGCTAAGTGGCTCAAACGGTTACGTCCCGAAAGGCGGTTGTCAAGCGGTACCCACCTATTTTTGGTACTTTACGGTTCGCGTTTCCTATCCTATGATTTGGGAGCAGGTCTTATTCTACAATGGCGGCCGGAACCCAATTGGACGAATTGACAGTACTCAAACGGCGCTTCGCGGATCTCCAGACCCAGGTGGAGCAACTGCGGGAGGTGGGCGAGAGGCAGTTTCGGCGGCTGGCGGACGACTGCCCGGCGATGATCTGGACCTCCGGTCCGGATGCCGGATGCGACTACGTGAACCCCGCCTGGCTCCAGTACCGCGGCCGGACCGCCGCAGAGGAGACTGGCGGCGGCTGGGTGGAAGGCCTGCACCCGGACGATCGGGACCTGTGCATGGAAACTTACCTGCGGGCTTTCCACTCCCGGCAACCCTTCCGCATGCAATTCCGGTTGCAGCGGGCCGACGAATCCTATTCCTGGGTGGAGAGCGCCGGAGCGCCGCGCCACCACGCCAATGGCCAGTTTGCCGGATTCATGGGCACGGTGGCCGATGTCACGGACCGCAAGAAGGGCATGTTCATCCCGGACGCGGAGTCGGTGCGCATCGTCTTCGCCCTGACGGAGCGGGAACGGCAGGTGTTGGTGCTCATCGCCCACGGCAAGTCGACCAAAGAGGCCGCCGCGCAATTGGGGATCAGCTACAAGACAACCGACTCGCACCGTAGCCGGATCCTGGAAAAGCTCGGCGTCCATGAGACCGCCAGCATGGTGCGATACGCCATCCGCGCGGGCCTCGTCGAACCCTAGCGCCCGTTCTCCCGGACCGCGCCAGTAGGGCGGCCAATCCTGGCCGCAGCCGCCTTCAGGCGGCCCCACGAACAGCGGCGTTCTTCCCGCCCCAGACCGCGCCCGTTCGTGTAGGCTATTGAGTGGCGCTCAGGGCCTCATGAACAACACATTTCTCAAGCAGGCGATCGATCTGGCCGTGGAAAACGTGCGGCGGGACGGCGGCCCGTTCGCCGCGCTGGTAGTGAAGGACGGGATCGTGATCTCGACCGGGACCAACCAGGTGACACGCGCCAACGATCCCACCGCCCACGCCGAGATCGTCGCCATCCGCGAAGCTTGCCGGGTGCTGGGCGACTTCCAACTGGCGGGCTGCGATATCTACACCTCCTGCGAACCTTGCCCGATGTGCCTGGGGGCCATCTACTGGGCGCGGCCGGCGCGCGTGTTCTACGCCGCGACGCACGACGACGCGGCTGCCGCCGGCTTCGACGACGGTTTCATCTATAAGGAAATCGGCGTGCCGCCGGCAGAGCGCGCGATTCCGATGGTGCGGGTGGCGGACCAACACGCCTCACGCCCGTTTGAAGAGTGGGCCGGGCGAGTCGGAAAAGTGGCGTATTAGAAAGAACAGGTGGGACAGACCATCGCCTTTCGTGGTCTGTCATTCCTCGCTAAAGCTAGAGTGCGGGCCGGCGACAGACGACAAAAACCGATCGTCTGTCCCACTGCCGAGCCTACACCAGCGTGCAAAGCGCCTTCCGCGCCCTCGTGACTAGCAATGTTGACGGTCCGCGGCGAGAGACGCCTCTGTATAATTGTTCGGCAGAAGGCCCTTGAGATATCCTGGTGTTGGATTGGTCCTGGCAGGGCGACCACTCGCGGGATCAAAGGATTACCGGTGGAGGGATCGTATGACGCTAGGGCGATACTGGGTAGTTTTTCTGCTTGCGCTTGCCGCGGTCGCCGGGAAACGTGTGTTGAATTCCCGGGTCTCCCCGCTGGCGGCAACCACCATATCGTCGCCTGCCTCGGCGTCGTTTCTGGTGATTTTCGGCGTTGGCGACCTGACCCCCACCACCTGGGATGGCTCCATTACCGCAACCGGAGCCACCATCGAAAGCCTGCAGGGCTGGCGCTTCGACGCAGCGGACTCCATTGCCGCCAACAACACCTGGAAGATGACAACCCGCATGGCCCCTGCGCCGCCGAATGTTACCGGCGTCGCGTTGATGCAGGAAAACGGGTTGATCGTTACCATCCCGGCCACCACCTCGCCGGTTACCTTCGCCGTCAAGACCACCCAGGGCAACTTCAATTTTTCCTCCAGCGACGTTCCGTTCGGCGTCAGCAAGTCGTTCCTGACCGGCAGCGCGCTGGTGGCCCAGACGGCAGCGCCGCTGCAGTTGACCAGTTCACAGGAAGAAGAGGATTTCCCGTCGATGGCGCAGTCCGGCGACGATGTGTACCTGGCGTACACGCGCTTCGTTCATGGCGACCGGTCGCTGGCGGTGGCGCAGAGCACCAGTACAGCCATCACCAATTTCCAGTTCCTGGCGCGGCCCACCGGCTTCGACCAGGTGCTGCTGATGCACTATTCCAAATCGCAGCGCATCTGGACTGGCCCGTTTGCCGTGACCACGCCCACCGAGGACCTGATGCGCACGGCCGTGGCGGTGGATGGCCAGGGCCGCGCCTGGATCTTCTACTCCGCGCAGCGCAACGGCAATTTCGACATCTATGCCCGCAACGCCCACGCCGATGGCACCCTGTCGGCGGAAATTCAGATCACCACCGACCCCGGCACGGATCTGTTTCCGGTCGCCGCCACCGATTCCAGTGGCCGCGTGTGGCTGGCGTGGCAGGGATTCCGCAACAACAATCTGGAGGTACTGACCTCTGTTCAAAACGGCAATACCTTCTGGCCCGAGACCATCGTCTCCACCTCGCCGGCGAGCGACTGGGACCCGGCCATCGCCACCGCGGCGAACGGCGAAGTGGCGATTTCCTGGGACACCTACGATAAGGGCGATTATGACGTCTACCTGCGGCGCGTGCAGTTTACCGACCACGTCGGACTGCAAACGCCCATCCCGATTGCAGCCACGGTAAACTTCGAAGCGCGCAGCTCCATCGCTTACGACGCCCAGAACCGCCTGTGGATCGCCTATGAAACCTCCAGCGCGCGCTGGGGCAAGGATTTCGGGGCGTATGACACCACCGGCACCCCGCTCTATACGAATCACTCAGTCGCCGTGCGCTGCCTGGTGGGAACCGATCTCTACGCCACCACCAACGACATCTCCACGGTATTGCCCGGCTCGCCCAACACGCAGTTATTCCTGCCCACCGGTAAAGGACCTTTCTCGAATAGCCCGAACCCCGCGTTGGCGCAGAACCGCCAGCCGAACGGCGGTGTCGGCCCGGCCGCGGCGCCGAAAAACAGCTTTCCGCGGCTGGCGACGGATTCCGACGGCACCGTCTACGTGTCCTTCCGCCTGCCCGCCGGCGACGGGCTTACCACCAACCACTCCACGGGCGGCGCGGGTACAGGTTCCATCTGGGTTGGCGCGATGGTCTATTTCGACGGAAACACGTGGCACGGCCCCGGTGTGCTCGCCGATTCCGACGCGGTCGGCGACAACCGTCCCGCCATCTTGGCCTTGAGCCCCGGAGACCTGCTGATCGCGCAGTCGATGGACCACCGCCTCTCGCCCGGAGCCAACGGGACGCCGGCGGCCGATGCCGTCGATTCCGACATCTACGCCTTGGAACTGCCCGTCGCGCGGACGCAGCAGGCGCCCGTGTTGACGAAGATCGGTCAGGTCACTCCCGACCCGCCCGACCCGGCGGCGGCGGGTGAAGCGGCGGCGGCCGCGCTCAGCCGAAGTTACCGCCCCACCGTCAACGGCCAGCAGCTCCGCTTGCTGCGCGGCGATTTTCACCGCCATACCGAAGTCTCCTGGGACGGCCGCGGGGATGGCCCGCTGATCGACGCTTACCGCTACTTCGTCGACGCGGCGTCCTTCGGCTGGTCGGGCTGTTGCGATCACGATGACGGCGAAGCGCGCGAGTATACCTGGTGGCTGATCCAGAAATTCACCGACGCCTATACTCTCGGCTCCAAGTTCGTCCCCATGTATTACTACGAGCGCAGCATCGCTTATCCCGAGGGACACCGCAATATTATGTTCGCCCAGCGGGGCGTGCGCGTGCTCCCCCGGCTCCCCACTACCCAGCCCGGCTCCCCTGCGGTGCCCGCTCCCGACACAACCATGCTGTACAGCTATCTCCACTTCTTTAACGGCATTTCGGCGCCGCACACCAGCGCCACCGACCAGGGAACCGATTGGCGCAACAACGATCCGCAAGTCGAACCCTTCGTCGAAATCTATCAGGGCGACCGCCAGGATTACGAAATGCCCGGCGCCCCGCGCGCCAATACCTCGGCCGATTCCATTTCCGGCTTCGAATCCGCCGGCTACGTTTCGAACGCCCTGGGCATGGGCTACCAGCTTGGATTCGAGGCATCCAGCGACCACATCTCCACCCACATCGGCTTCACTAACGTGTGGGTCGCCGCGCCCACTCGCACCGCCATTCTGGCGGCCATGAAAGCCCGCCATCTCTACGGTTCCACGGATGACATCGTGGCCGATTTCCGCAGCGGCACGCATTTCATGGGCGACGCTTTCACCACCTCCACCGCGCCGGCCTTCACCGTGCGCCTGTGGGGCACCGCGCCCTTCCAAACCGTGGTGCTGGTGAAGGACGGCAACGTGATCTACTCGCCCGCGCCTGCCGGCCAGGTGATGTCGTTCACTTACCAGGACCAGACGCTGGCCAAGGGCAAGACCAGCTACTACTACGTGCGCGGCCTCCAGACCGACGGGCAAGTCGTATGGGTGAGCCCGATGTGGGTGACCATGCAATGAAGCTGGCACTGAAAGCTGTAAGAAAATTGGTTGGCAGGCGGAAGCGCCTGCCCCACAAGTGGGACAGACGATCGCCTTTTGTCGTCTGTCACCCCTGTGCACCAAAGTGGGACAGACGCTTTCGTCTGTCAACCCCCCGGCTTCAGCGATTCTTTCACAGCTTCCTGGGCCTTCTTCTGGCGGCGGCTCTCCAGGCGCAGACCCTCCACCCCTTGCACGTTTCGCCGCAAGGTATGATCCTGGACGACACCGGCAAACCCGTTCTGCTCCGCGGCCTGAATCGCAGCGGCACCGGGAGCGGCACTGCCGATGCCGCTTCAACCGACGCCGATTACGCCGCGCAGAACAAGCTGCTCTCCATGAACGTGGTGCGCATCTTCGTCAACGCCACCTGGTGGAACAACAACGTGCAGGTTCCCATCGCCGCCCAGCCCTACCAGACCTACATCGACGGCCTCATCCAACGCGCCAAGAAATACGGCGACTACGCGCTCATCCTCAAAGCCGGCAACTTTCCGGACCCGCCGTGCGGCGCCAACCTCCAAAACTGTCCCGCCTCGAACCAGGGCGACCTGAACTGCCAGAACACTCCCTCTGTCTGCGCCGCCCAGGACACTACCGGCAACAACATCGACGCCGCATTTTCCTTTTGGGCTTCCTTCACCGGCAAGTATGCCAACGATCCCGCCGTGCTCTACGACACCTGGGAGGACATGCACTCCATCGACATGTATACCTGGAGCAACAATCAGAACGCGCTGATCGCCGCCATCCGCACGTACAGCCCGCAATCGTTGATTTTCGTCGAGGACACCGGAACGGTTTTCGAGTCGATCGCTTCCGGCGCGCTCGACGACCTGGGCTTCGCGAATATTGTTTGGAACTTCCATCTCTACGCCGGCCCGGCAGGGACATGCACCACCGCGGCCTCGCCGCGCTACGCCACCTGGTCGCAGAAGATGGACCCGCTGGTCGCCTACGCGCAGCAGAACGGCCACGCCGTCGCCTTCACCGAATGGGGCGGCTGCAACGACAGCGAACCGTACCACACCAACATCACCACTTATGCCGGGACGCACTCCATCGCGCTGGTCTACTTCGACAGCACCAACCTGCTGACTTCATCGGACACCCTGACGGCTACCGGAACGAAGGTGGCTTCCGCTTACACCGCCATCGCAGCGCTCTCATCCGCCGCGCCGCCGGTCATCAGCAAGGTGGCCAACGCCGAAGGCGAAGCCCTCACCATCGCGCCCAACACGTGGGTAGAGATCAAGGGCGCCGGCCTCGCGCCGGCCGGCGATATTCGCATCTGGTTGGGCGGCACCGATTTCTTCGGCAGCCTGATGCCCGAACAGCTTGATGGCGTCAGCGCCACCGTCAACGGCAAGAACGCCTTCGTCTACTACATCAGCCCGGTGCAGGTGAACATTCTCACCCCGCCCGATGCCATCCTGGGGCCGGTGCAGGTGGTAGTGAACAATAACGGCGTGACCAGTGCGCCGGCCACCGTGTCATCTCAGGCGCTCTCGCCCTCGTTCTTTATCATCGGCGCCGGGCCGTACGTGGTCGCGCAACACGGCGCCGACAACAGCCTGGTTGGGCCAACCAGTCTCTACCCCGGCTTCACCACGCCCGCCAAGCCGGCTGAGATCGTGGTGCTCTACGCCAACGGCTTCGGACCGGTCTCACCGGCGGTAGTCAGCGGATCTATCATGCAAACCGGAACGCTCAGCCCTCTGCCCGTCGTCACTATCAGCGGCCTCAACGCCACGGTGCAGTTTGCGGGTCTGGTGTCCCCCGGCCTGTTCCAGTTCAACGTGGTAGTGCCCGCCAACGCCCCCGCGGGCGATCTCCCCCTGAGTGCGACGTACAACGGCTCCGCCACCCAAACGGGCGTTTTGATCACGGTCCAGCATTGATGCGGCGCGCCTTTCTAACGAGCATCGTGGTGATTGCCGACTGCGCGGCGCAGTCCATTACGCCGGTTTCTTCCACGTTTTTTGGAATGTCCGGAGTGGGAGGCGCCTACCCGCAGGTGACCGTCGGAACTCTGGCACACTCAGACTTCGCCTGGACCCGGATCGAGCAGTCCAAAGGGAAGTTCAGCTTTCAGTTCTTTGACAACTACGTAGCTAACGCGCAGTTGCACGGGCTGGTGGATCCGGCCACCAACACGGTCTACATGGCAATGACCCTGGCCGCCGGCACGCCCGCCTGGGCGGTGGCCGACAAAAGCACGTGCAGTACCAGCGGGGGCGTCACCGGAGCGTGCACCGCGCCACCCGACAATATCCAGGACTGGAAGGACTTCCTCACCGCCGTGGTCCAGCACTACAACGGCAAGACCCAGCCTCACATCAAATACTACGAGCTGTGGAACGAGATCAACATCCAGCTCTGGTGGACCGGCACCAATGCCCAGATGCTGGCGCTGGCTCAGGCCGCCTATCCGATCATTCATACGGACTCTTACTCGCAGTTGCTGACGCCTTCCGTGGCCGGCCCAGCGGGTACGGTTTCGCCCACCAGCCAGGTGAATGCGATGACGCAGTATCTGCAAGCCGGCGGAAACAACTACGCCGATGGCGGCGCCTTCCACGGATACATCGGCGCGCAAAGCGGCATAGACCCGTTCCCGATGCCGGAGCAGGATTCCACCACCGGCTGCAAAGCGTTCCTCGCCTGCCACGGTTCCATCATCACTATCGCCACCCAGATGCGCGCGGTCTTCGATCAGAACGGCCTCTCCGGCAAGCCTATCTTCCAGACCGAAGGAAGCTGGGGAAACATGACCATCACCGACCCGGACACGCAAGTGCAGTGGGTCACACGCTACAACCTGCTAGAGGCCGGGCTGCGCTCCACCTTGAATCTGCAAATGGCCGCCTGGTTCACCTGGGCCGATCCTTCCTTCGGCTGGGGCAATATTGCCGATGCTTCGTTCAACCCCACGTCCGCCGGGATCGCCTACAACCAGGTGTACAACTGGGTGGTTGGCTCCGCCATCGCCCAGCCCTGCTCCGGCGCGGCGAACGGCACCTGGACCTGCACCCTTACGCGCGCCGGCGGCTACACGGCTCAGGCCGTGTGGAACACCCAAGGCACCCTCGCCTACAGCCCGGGGCCCGGCTACACGCAGGTTCGCGACCTCACCGGCATCACGGCTCCGATTCCCGCGGGCGGCTCAGTGACCATCGGAACAAAACCGATCCTTGTGGAAGGCGCTACCGGGTCTACACCGGTGATTACTCTCGTCGCCAATGCCGAAGGCGAAGGCATCCTGATGGCGCCCAACACGTGGATCGAAATCAAGGGACTCAATCTCGCCCCCCACACCCGCACCTGGCAGACCTCGGACTTCGTGAGCGGCAAGATGCCGGTTCAGTTAGACGGCGTCAGCGCCACCGTCAACGGCAAGAGCGCGTACGTCTACTACATCAGCCCAACACAGGTAAACATTCTCGCCCCGCCCGATGCCATCCTGGACTCGGTGCAGGTGACCGTAACCAACAATGGCGCGACCGGCGCGGCCGCCGCCTTGCCCTCACAAACGCTCTCGCCATCGTTCTTTGTGATCAACGGCGGCCCGTACGCCGTCGCGCAGCACAGCGCCAACTACAGCCTGGTTGGCCCAACCAGCCTCTATCCCGGCTCCACCACGCCCGCCAAGCCGGGCGAGACCGTAATCCTTTACGCCAACGGTTTCGGACCGGTCTCCCCGGCAGTGGTGAGCGGCTCTTCCTCGCAAACCGGAACGCTCACCCCGTTGCCCGCCGTCACCATCGGCGGAATCGCGGCCACCGTCAAGTATGCCGGCATCAATGGAGCGCCTGGCCTGTTCCAGTTCAACGTGGTGGTGCCCGCGAACGCACCCGATGGCGACAACCTCCTGACCGCCACATACAACGGAGCCCCCACCCAGCCCGGCGTCCTGATCACCGTGCAGCACTAATATGCCGTCCCCCCTCGCCAGCCGCAGAGACCGCCGCGTTGACAGACGAAAGCGTCTGTCCCACTTTGGCGCGCCAGGGCCGGCGTTATTGTGGGGCAGGCGCTTTCGCCTGCCAACTGATTTGCGCACTACTCCCGGCCCGCTATACTGATACGACAAGTCTCGCGTGACCCATGTCTGAGCCTCCGAGCGACAACCCGGTCCCCGATTCCCGCGCCGAACTCTTGAAGGAATACGGCTTCGCGGCCCTCGTCGGCCTGCTGCTCCTGCTCAACGTCACCGGCGCCTTCAAGACCATCTTCGGCCTCGATACCGCCATCCTCATCACCGCGCTCGCGGGCTACAAGACCTTTTACAACTCCGTCTCCGCGCTGCTCGAGAAGAGAATTTCCGCCGACATCGCTCTGTGCGTCGCCGTGATCGCCGCGCTGGCCGTGGGTGAGTACCTGGCGGCCGCCGAAGCCATGTTCATCGTGATGGTGGGCGAAGGCCTCGAGAGCTACGCCGCCGGCCGCACCGAAGCCGCCATCCGCCGCTTCGTGGCGCAGTTGCCGCGCATCGCGCACCGGCTCAAAGACGGCCGCGAGGAAGAAGTGGATGCCGCCACGCTGCTCGCGGACGACCTCATCCTGGTGCGCGCCGGAGAGCGTATCGCCGCCGATGGCGTGATCGAGCACGGCCTCTCCAGCATCGACCAGAGCTCCATCACCGGCGAGCCTCTGCCCGCCGACAAGCAGCCCGGCGACGAAGTCTTCTCCGGCACCATGAACGGCAACGGCCTGCTGCGCATCCGCGTGACGCGCGCCGGCGCGGAAACCACCCTCGCGCGCGTGGTCCAACTGGTGGAAGAAGCCAAGCGCCAGCGCGCCCCGGTGGAGCGCCTGGCGGACCGCTACGCGCGCTACTTTCTGCCGGCCCTGCTGCTTGCCGCCGCGCTCACTTATTACTTCACCGGCAACTGGCTCCGTACCGTCGCGGTGCTGATTGTAGCCTGCCCGTGCGCGCTGATTCTGGCCACGCCCACCGCCATGGTGGCGGCCATCGGCGGCCTGGCGCGCCGCGGAATCCTGGTGCGCGGTGGAACCGTGCTGCAAAACATGGCGCGCGTGGACACGGTGGTCTTCGACAAAACCGGCACGGTGACCGAGGGCCGTTTCGAAATCGTCAAAGTGGTCGCGTTCGACCGCGCCGAAAACGACGTCCTGGCGCTGGCCGCCGCGGCGGAACGCGGATCGTCTCACGCGCTCGCCCAGGTCATCGTGGAGGAAGCGCGCCGCCGCTCGCTCGCTATCCCGGAGCCGGATCACGCCCACGTGTTGCCCGGCCGCGGAGCCGAATGCACCGTCGCCGGCCGCACCATCCGCGCCGGCAGCGCGGCCTACCTCGCCGAGCACGGCATCGGGCACATCGAACCGGCCCGCGAAGAAGCCGACCGCCTGGGCGCGACCGCCGTGCTGGTGGCCGATGGCGACCGCCTGGCCGGCGCCATCCTGCTGCGCGACCGCATCCGCCAAGGCATTCGCGAAGCCGTCGACGAGCTCGCGCAAATGGGCATTAGCCGCACCGTCATGCTGACCGGCGACCGGCGCCGCGCGGCCGAAGCCATCGCCCGCGAAATCGGCATCCACGATGTCGAGGCCGACCTCCTGCCCGAACAGAAACTCGAGCGCGTGCGCCAACTGCGCTCCCAAGGCCGCACCGTGGCCATGCTCGGCGACGGCATCAATGACGCTCCCGGCCTGGCCGCCGCCGATGTCGGCGTGGCCGTGGCCGGGGCCAGCGACATCACCGCCGAAGCCGCCGACGTGGTCTACCTGCCGCACTCGCTCGACCGCCTGCCGCGCCTCTTCGATATCAGCCGCCGCGCCATGCAAACCGCCTGGCTGAATATCGTGCTCTTCGCCGGCGCGCTCAATGCCCTGGCGGTACTGGCCTGCGCCACCGGCAAGCTCGGCCCCATCGGCGCGGCCTTCACGCACCAGCTCTCATCCTTTTTCGTGATGATGAACTCGCTGCGCCTGCTGCGCGTGCAGCCCCGCTCCCGCTCGCGAGCCGCACAGGCCGCCGCCATCGCGTGGCAGCGCGCGCGAGCTTTCGATCCCGCCGCCGCCTTGCCCTGGGCCCTCGAGCGCCGCCGCCAATTCGTCAAGCCGGGGCTCGTCGCCGCGGCCGCGCTCGTCGTGCTTTGCGGTTTCTATTCCATCCAGGCGGATGAGGTCGGCGTCATCGAGCGCTTCGGCCGCAAAGTCACGCCCTTCAGCCAGCCCGGCCTGCACTACAAGCTGCCGTGGCCCGTCGAGCGCCTCACCCGCATCCGCGCGCACCGCGTGCGCGTGCTGGAGATCGGCTTCCGCTCGAACGCCGCCGGCGCCGCCGCCGAACCCTCCGCCTATGAGTGGAACGTGCAGCACCGCAGCGGCCGCTTCCAGAGCCGCCCCGACGAATCCCTCATGCTCACCGGCGATCAGAACATGATCGAGCTCAACGCCGCCGTGCACTACGAAATCGAGCACCCCGATGCCTTCCTCTTCCTGCAATTGGATGGCGATGCCACCATCCGCCAGGCGGCCGAATCGGCCATTCAGGAAGTCACCACCACCACGCCGCTCGACGAAGTGCTGACTTCCGGCCGCCAGGCCATCGAGCAAAAAGTCATCGCCGAGTTGCAGCGCCGCATGGATCGCTATCAGACCGGCATCCGCGTGCTGCGCGTCAAGCTCGAAGATGTGCATCCTTCATTCGAAGTCGTGGACGCTTTCCGCGCCGTCTCGGCCGCCTTCGAAGAGAAGAACCGGCTCATCAACGACGCCGAGGGCTACCGCAACGAACAAATCGCCCTGGCGCGCGGCAACGCCAAGGCGCTCTTGCAGAACGCCAACGCCTTCACGTTGGGCCGCATCAACCGCGCGGCGGGCGATGGCAGCCGCTTCACCCAGGCCGAGCAGGCCTTTCGCACCGCGCCGGGGCCCACCGAAACGCGTTTGTACCTCGAAACCATGGAACAGATCCTGCCCGGAAAAAGGAAATTGATTATGGATACCGGCAAAGGGCGGCGGCACGTGCTGTTGCTCGAAGACGGAGTGGAAATCGCGCCCGCCGGAGCGGCCCTGGTAGCGCCGCAACCCGTGAGACCAGGAGGTAAATGATGCCTGAAGGTTATCGAAAATATTATCCGGCCGCGGCCGCGGTCGCGGTCTTGCTCCTCGCGTACCTCACTTTCTTTCCGGTGCGCGAGACTGAGTTCGTCCTGGTGACGCAGTTCGGCCGCCCCATCCGCACCATCACGGAAGCCGGCCTCAGCGCCAAGTGGCCCTACCAGACGGCCATCTACTTCGACCGCCGCTTGCGCGCTTATAACCCGCGGCCCTCCGAGTTCCTCACGCGCGATAAGAAGAACATCGTCATCGAAAGTTACGTGGTCTGGAAGATTGCCGACCCCGGCCGCTTCGTCGAGACCGTCGGAGACTCGACCTCGGGCGAGATGCGCCTCCACGACATCGTCTGGTCCGGGCTCGCCGCGGCGCTCGGCACCCACGACCTCGATTCCATCGTCGGCACCGAGCCCGGCAAAGTGCAGACCGCCACCATGCTCGACTCGCTCACCGCGCTCACCGGCCACGCCGCGCTCGAACAATACGGCATCAACGTGGTGGACGTGCGCATCAAGCGCCTCAACCTGCCGGAGCAGAACAAGCAGAGCGTGTACGCCCGCATGCGCGCCGAGCGCGAGCGCATCGCCCGCCAATACCGCGCCGAGGGCGAAGAGCAGGCCCTCGGCATCCGCGCCGATGCCGACCGCCAGCGCGAAGAGATCCTCTCCGTCGCCTACAAGCAGGCCGAGACCATCAAAGGCCAGGGCGACGCCGAATCCACCCGCATCTACGGGCAAGCCTATTCCAGGAATCCCGCCTTCTACAAACTGACGCGCACGCTGGAAGCATATAAGAAGGTGCTCGACGATAAGACCACCGCCATCCTCAGCTCCGATTCCGAACTGCTGAAGGTCTTGATGAAAGGCGAAGCCGCTTCGAAATGAGCACGCTGCTGCCGCAGGTCGAAACCGCGGAGACGCTCGCGCCGCCCGAACGGCGCTGGACGCGAGGCCGCATCGCGCTGGCCGTCGCCGCTGTGTGGGCGCTCTCCGGCATCTACCTCGTGGCGCCCGATCAACAGGCCGTCGAGACCCTGTTCGGCAAAGTGGTCGCGCCGCGCGTGATGCCCGGCCTGCACTACGCGCTCCCCTGGCCCATCCAGAGCGTCGCCAAGCTGAAGGTGCGCCAACTGCAGCGCCTGGTGGTAGGCGGCGAGATCGCCGACAGCGTTCTGGGACGCACCCCGCCGCTGGCTTCCCAATTCCTCACCGGCGACCAGAACATCATCAACATGCGCGTCGTGGTGCAGTACTCCGTGAGCGTGCCCGCCGATTACCTGTTCCAGGCGCAGAATCCGGCGCAGGTGGTCGGAGCCGCCGTGGAGTCGGAGCTCGCCCGCCGCGTGGCGCATCGCGGCGTCGACGCCGTGCTCACCACCGAAAAAGCCGCCATCCAGGAGGAAGTCCGCGCCGCCGCGCAGAAGCTGCTCAACGATTACCGCGCCGGCGTGGCGCTCTCCACCATCAACATCGAGAGCGTGACGCCGCCCGCCGAAGCCGCCGATGCCTTCCGCGACGTCGCCAGCGCGCGCGCCGACACCGCCCGCATCGTCAATGACGCCGAAGGCTACGCCAACGACCTGATCCCCAAAGCCCGCGGCCAGGCCCAGCAGTCGCTGGAAGAAGCCCAAGCCTACCAGGAGAAAAAAATCAACGAGGCCGCCGGCGACGCCGCTCGCTTCACTCAGCTCGTCGCCGAATACAGCAAAGCCGCGCAGGTCACCGGCCAGCGCCTGTACCTCGAAACCATGGAGCAGGTCCTGCCACGCATCAAAAAGGTGATGGTGGATGAGAACGGCAATCTGGACCTGACCATCATTCGCAAATGATGACCCGGCATCACACCGCGCAGCTCGTGACCGTCTTGGTGCTGGTGGCCGCGCTCGCGATCGGCCTGGCGCGCAAAGCCGGATGGCGGACCGCCAAAGCTCCCCCGGAGCCGCAAGACGCCGTTTACGCCATGCTGGCCGCCGCGCGCTCGGGCGATGTGAAAGCCTGGCTCGCCTGCTACACCGGCGAGATGCAGGCCACTCTGCGGCAGACCGTCAAGGAAAGCACCGAACCCGGTTTCGCGAAATATCTCCGGGACACCCACGCCGCCATCAAAGGCGTGGCCGTCTCCGATCCCCAGAGAATCGGCGAACAGGAAGCCACGCTGCGCGTCGAATACATTTACCAGGACCGCAACGAAGCGCAAATCGTCTTTCTCGAGAAAAGCCCCGCTGGTTGGAAGATCGCGCGCGCCGGCACCGCCGGCCGTGTCCCGTCGCTGATCCCCTACGGCACGCCGGTAAAGTAAGAACTGCGCGCCCATGTGATTCATCGGCAAAACGGCAAGGCCGGGCGCGCCCATGTGGGGTCAGGCTTTCAGCCTGCCGCCGGCTTTTAGACGGCGTTCTTCGGTCTGTCGCGACCCGCCGGGCAGAAGCCCGGCGGCAGGCTGAAAGCCTGGCCCCACACGCGCGTCAGCGGTTTGGCTCTTATGCTATGCACCCGGTTCCGGGCATGAAT
>PMTR01000035.1 GCA_003167255.1 Bryobacterales bacterium | reverse complement strand
CTGCGGTTCCTCTGACGCATACGCTTGATCTTCCGAAACCGCACGCGATGAGAAGCGCATCCCGCACTTCGGCCCATCGCGTTTCTAATAGATCGCACAGGACTGGACCAATTCGACTCCGTTGCGCCAGCGACACGTGATCGAAATTAAGCGCGCACGCGGTCGGCATCCCGTCAGCAACGGTCAAGACTACCTCAGTTGTCTATCCTCGGATTGTTCGCGTCGCCGGTACCACGATGATCTCGTTCAGCCGATCGATGACGTCATTTCGTGTGAGAATCAGAACCGGCCGCCGCTTATCGGGAAGCCGAAACGTATACCAGCGGATCTCACCACGCTTCACCCCACATCCTCCCAGCCCTCTGCGTCCCAAGCAAGCGGCTCCTCGTCCGCCGAAAACTCGTCACTTGAAGGTGGTACGGACCGGTAAACGGGCGCGTCCGCGCCCTGCGGCAAGGCAATCAACCGCAACAGACGTAAGCGTTCCCGAGGCGTCAACGACGCGACCAGGGGAAGAATGTCATCGGCCGTTAAAGTCTTGGCCATCGATTGCATTCTAGCAGGATCACCGAGCCAGATCCTGTGATGACAGTCCCCGGCAATCCGTCGACCTCTAGCAGGTCCATATGGACGAATCGTCGCCGACTCGCTGAACTGCGGGCAGCAGGCTAACGCCTCGGACGGCGTTGTGGGAAGCGTCCGCCCCGCTCTGGGCGGATGGTCGGGTACTCGGAAGTAATCCCACCGGGGGCGTCGGCGACCGTTCCGGGGAGCCTGTCACAAAAGGCCCTTTGTGTAACATGGCGCGGCGATGGGGTTATGCCCTGCCTCGCAGGATAGCGGCCATCACGCGGGGGCTGCGCCGTCCGTGCATCACCGCGACAACCCACAGAGGCTTTTCCTCCGGCGCATAAGCAATCAGGTATTCGCGCACCACGGTAAAACGCAGAGGCCGCGAAGTCAGGTCCGGGCGTTTGTGGCCGAGATTGGGGAACGGCACCAAGGCGCGAATGGCGGCAAGGATTTCCTCTCGAACACGGCGGGCCGCTTGCGGACTATCATCCGCGATATATGTCCAGATGCCGGTGATGTCTTGTGCCGCAAGGGGATGAAGATCAAAGCCTTGCCCCGCGGTCATTGCTTGTTCAACAATTCATCTTCACGTTTGCGAAGGCTCTCGAAAAATGCTTCGCCGTCGATAGGCTTCACCTTGCCGCTTTTCAGGTCGTCATAGCGGCTGTTGAGCATTTCACGGGTCTGGGCAAGCTCGACAACATATCCGGCCATGGCATCCTCGAGCAGCTTGTCGGGCGCATATCCGGTTTCGATGACCAACTGGTCAATCCTGGCTTGCAGCTCAGGGGCGAAATGTACTTCCATAGCTTTCAGGGTACGGGAAAACCCGCGCTTGAGCAACGCCAAAAACCGGGTACGAAACTCAAACAAGCAGGGAACGCCCGCAGTGGGGCCGGTTTGTTCAAGAGAAGACTGGCTCGGCTGGTTGCGCCGGTTGCGTGGGTAAGCATGCGAATCTTGCGGATGCGGTAAACTGTCTGGAGAGGCCGCGATGAACGAGACTGAGCGGTTTGTCGCGGCCATTTATGCGGAGCGACGCCATGACACCTGAAGACCTCGCACAGATCACCGCCATAGTCGACGCCGCCGAGCAGCGAATCACGGCAGCCTCCGTGGCCGCGGAGGCACGCGCCCAGGAAACCGCCCGCAACATCCAGACCGAGATCCTACGCGGCCTGGAAAGTTTCGCACGCGGCAACTTCGCCCGCATGCATCGCATCGAAACCTCCGACGCCGACACCAACACACGCATCACCGCCCTGGAAGAGCGCGTCCTGTACCTCGAAACGCGCCGCCAATAAGGGCACCGGCGGTCTTTGCCGCCGGCTCTCTCTTCGAATATGTACCGGTATAGAAGACTGCCCCATTGGGTCTCTCAGAACTCCAATGTCTTGCCGGGAAGAACAGGAGAGGCGTTCTGGCAGAGGGAGTATTTCGACCGGTGGATACGCACCGAAAAGCAACTCGGCTCAGTGATCGCATACGTTGAGCGAAATCCGGTAAGAAGCGGACTTGCAGCATGTCCCGAAGAATGGCGATGGTCAAGCGCGTACAAGAACACCGGCGGCAAGACCGCCGGCGCTACCAGTTGGTCTTAATGGAGCTTGAAAATGTAGAAACTTCAGGGACAGGTGGGCCTGGCGCTTTTGCCGCATCGCCTACACGCTGGCCGGCGACCCCGTCTTGGCCAGCGCCAGCAGCTTGTCGTCGAACTCGAAACCGGCGGTGCGCGGCTTGTGGTTGCGCGTGTACCAGCGGTAGGTTTCCTTCAAGCCGGTCTCAAACGGCGTCATCTGCACCTTCAGCATGCGCGTCACCTTGCCGATATTCTCCGTGATCGGCGGCAGGTCGAAGTATTCGCCGAAATAGAACGGCTCCTCCATGGCATTCCCGCCCGCCTGCTGAATGCTGTCCCGCGGCACACGCGCCAAAACAGGCTCCACGTTCGCCGCCCGCGCCAGTTTCTCCACCAGCTCGACCTGCGTGATGGGCTTCGAATCGCCGATGTTGAAGGCTTCTCCCACCGCCCGTGGTTCCTCCATGGCCCGCATCATGGCCGCCACCAGGTCGTTCACATAAACGAACTGCATCAGGCGATGGCCATCGCCCGGAATCACGATGCTCCGCCCCGCGCGCAGGCGGTCCCAGAAGAATTGCTCGCGATAGAACGGATTTCCCGGCCCATACACAAAGGGCGGCCGAAAAGTCACCAGCGGCAGGCCCGTCTGGGCGTGCATGCGGAACAGCAGGCGCTCCGTGGTGGCCTTGTGCCGGGCATAGGGGATCGCGTGGTAATCGGGCGCCAGCGGATCGCTTTCCTTGTGGTTCAGTCCGTCGCCATAAGCGCCCACGCTGGAAATGAAAATATACCGGCTCAGACGGTCTCCCAGATGCCGCACGGTGGCTTCCACCTGCTCGGCGGTGGTGCCGCGCTCCCAGTCGTACACGTTGTCGAAGACCACGTCGAAGCGGCGCGTCGAGAGGGCCTCGTACATGGCATCCGCATCGTTGCGGTCGGCCATGATGTTGTCCACCCGCCGGCCAAAATCATGCTTCGGCTTCCGGTGAAGCACCGCAACTTCGTGCTCCCCCTTCACCAACTCTTCCACCAGCGCCCGCCCGATGAAGAGGGTTCCTCCGATAACCAATACCTTCATATGCTTCTAAGACAATATGACGCGGCGGCGCGGATGTCTAGTGCCTTCTGCGATTCGCGTGCCGGTCAGCCATTTCTACCGCTCCCTTACGGTCGCGGCTCTGCTTTGTGGTGTCAGTCGCATCGGAACTAGTCGTAGTATTCCAGGCCCAGATGCGTAATCAGGTCTTCGCCCCGCATCCAGCGCAACGTGTTCTTGAGCTTCATGAGCTGGATGAATACATCGTGCTCCGGATACACCTCCGGAGCGTGCATGGGCGCCTTGAAATAAAAGGACAGCCATTCCTGGATGCCGCGCATGCCGGCCCGCTGCGCCAGGTCCATAAACAGCACGATGTCCAGAACCAGCGGCGCCGCCAAAATGGAATCGCGGCACAGGAAGTTGATCTTGATCTGCATCGGGTAGCCCAGCCACCCGAAAATGTCGATGTTGTCCCAACCTTCCTTGGCGTCGCCCCGCGGCGGATAGTATTCGATGCGCACCTTGTGGTAGAAATCCCGGTACAGGTCCGGGTAGAGTTGGCCCTGCAGGATGTACTCGAGCGCCGAGCTCTTGCTGACTTCCTTCGACCGGAACGATCCCGGCTCGTCCAGCACTTCGCCATCGCGGTTGCCCAGGATGTTCGTCGAGAACCAGCCATGCAGTCCCAGCAGGCGTGACTTCAGACCCGGCGCGATCAGCGTCTTCATGAACGTCTGGCCGCTCTTGTAGTCCTTTCCCGCCAACGGCAGGTTCATCTGGCGCGCCAGTTCCAGCAGCGCCGGCATGTCGGTAGTCAGATGCGGCGCGCCGTTGGCGTATCCCACGCCCGATTTCAGCGCGGCGTACGCATAAATCTGGCTCGGCGAAATCTCGGGATCGTCTTTCTGCAGGCCGCACTCGAAATCTTTCAAGGTGGCGTGCACCGCCGCCGGCTCGTGATACACTTCCGTCGAGCCGCACCAGATCATGGTCAGGCGCGAAACCCCCGTGCGTTGCTTGAACTGCCGGATGTCGTCCATCACGCGCTCGGCGTACTCCATCTTGGAACCGCCGCTCATCACGTTCGGCCCGTTCAGCCGCTTCACGAATTTCTGGTCGAACACCGCCCGCATCGGCTTGACGGCCGAAAGCGGCTCTTTGAGTTTCTCCAGCAGCGTCATCTCGAGCACTCCGGCTTTGACCGCCGCTTCATACGCGTTGTCGTCAAAAATGTCCCAGCAGCCCACCTCGATATCTTCTATGCCGGCTAAGGGCACAAAATCCTTGATGGCCGGGCTGCGTCCCTCGGTGCGTTTCCCCAGCCGAACGGTTCCCAACTGGGTCAGCGACCCGATGGGCTTACCGAGCGACCGCTTGATGGCTTCGAGGCCCGCGATGAACGTCGTCGTCACCGCGCCCATGCCGGGTATGAGTACACCCAGCTTGCCCTCGGCGGGCGCAATTTGGACGTTGTCTTGATTGGGCAATATACGGTCTCCTTTTAGTCGAAATGCTATAATACCAACTCCATGCGCGACCGTGCGACGGCCACACTTTCGACCATTGTCGTGGATGACGAACAATTAGCCTGCGACGAGCTCTCTTTCCTGTTGAAAGACTTCCCCGAAATCGAAATTATCGCCACTGGTTCCAATGGCCTCGAGGCCGTCGAAATCATCCAGCAACTGGAGCCCGAGCTGGTATTTCTGGACGTCAACATGCCCGGCCTGGATGGCATGGGCGTGGTACGCCGGCTGCGGGAGAACGGCGCCGTTCTACCGCATTTCATCTTCGTCACGGCTTACGACCAGCACGCCGTGGAAGCCTTCCGCCTGGAAGCCCTGGACTACCTGCTGAAGCCCGTGGACAAGGGCCGGCTGGCCGAAAGCGTGGAACGCGCCGCGCGCTTCTTCCAGGAAAAACGCAGCCCCGATGCCACACCCGGTGCGCCCGCGCCGGCCCCCGCGCCCCGCACCAAGCTGGCCGTGCGATCCAACAACCGGCACTTCATCGTCGACGCCAACGACGTGATCTACGCCACCATCGACAACGGCCTCATCACGCTGGTGACCACGCAGCTCGAAGGCCACTCCAACTACCGCACCATCGAAGATCTGCAGGCCAACCTCGACCGCGATCAATTCTGGCGCGTGCATCGTTCCTACCTGGTAAACATCAACCGGATCAAGGAAGTGGTGCCGTGGTTCAAGTCGAGCTACCAGCTCCGCATGGACGACAAGAAGCACACCGAAATCCCCGTGAGCCGCGTCCAAACCCGCCGCCTCCGCGAATTGTTCAAGCTGTAGAGGCCGCACCCGAACGACCGGAAAAAGACTCCACCGCGGAGGCGCGGAGCCGCGGAGAAATGCAAAGACAAACCCTTAAAGGGAGCGAGGAGGAAGCGGGATCCGCGTCTTCCTCTCCCCGGCGTCTCCTCGCCTCCGCAGTGAATTCTTCATTTCGGCCGGACCTGCTACGCTAGTCCTTTGATGCGCCGAATTTCTGCCGCGCTCGCCGCGGCCCTTCTTCTTCTCTCCGCGGGCTGCGGATACGTGGGCGCCCCTTTGACTCCGCTGGCCAATGTTCCCGCCAAGGTCACCGACCTGGCCGCCATCCAACGCGGCGCCGTCATCGTCGTCCATTTCACGGTCCCGCCACTGACCACCGAGGCGCGGCCGATCGATAAGCCCCTGAAGCTCGATCTGCGCATCGGCTCGACGCCCGAGCCTTTCAACTCGGCGCAGTGGCTGGACCACGCCAAACCACTCGGCGGGATTCGCGTCGACCAGGGGATCGCCACGCTCGAAATCCCCATCTCGGAATGGACCGGCAAGGAAGCCATCCTCGGCGTGCGGGTGGTGGGCGCCAATGGAAAGAACGCCGGCTGGTCGAACTATCAGGCCGTCCGCGTCGTGCCCGCGCCCCAAGTGCCCGCCAACCTGAAACTCGACAACCGCGCGGAGGGCGTGCACATGAGCTGGACCGGGAGCGGCAATCTGTTTCGCGTGATCCGCCGCAGCAACGCCAACGAGGCCTGGGCCGTGGTGGCCACTCTGGACAGCCATGAGTGGACCGACACCAGCACCGAATTCGGCAAGCCGTACTTCTACGAAATGCAGAGCCTGGTGGATGTGGGAGACCGCAAGTTCGCCGAAAGCGAACTCACGGCCCCCAGCGACATTACTCCCATCGATGTCTTTCCGCCCGCCATTCCCACCGGCTTGCGCGCCGACGCGGCGCCGGGTTCCATCGAATTGGTCTGGGACCGCAACACCGAACCGGACCTGGCCGGCTACCGCATCTACCGCTCCACCGGCGAGGGCCCCTTTGAAAAGCTCGCCGAATCGAACCAGATTCCCAACTACTCCGACCGCGCCGTCGAGCACGGCAAGACCTACCGCTACGCCATCACGTCCTTCGATCGATCCACGCCGCCGAATGAGAGCGCACGCTCCGCGAGAGTCGAAGCCACATTTCAATAGTGGCATCTCCAATTAACACAATTAAAAGCTATTAACTTGAAATCATGAAGTGTAATAGTGTATAAATACAGCAAATGATCATTTCGATGCGGCCGCACGCCACCCGGCAGGAAATCGACCACGTCTGCGAGCGCATCGGCGAATTCGGCTACAAGGTGCACTCCATCGAGGGCGAAGAGCGGGTGGTGATCGGGGTAGTGGGAATGGGCGACGTTACGGCCTGCCTGGAGTCGCTCGAAGCCACGCCCGGAGTCGAGCGCGCCATGCGCATTTCGGCGCCCTACAAGTTCGTCAGCAAAGAGTTCAAGAAGGAACGCTCAGCCATCAAGGTTAACGGCCTCGAGATCGGCGGCGGCGAATTCATCGTGATCGCCGGTCCCTGCTCCGTGGAAAGCGAAAAGCAGATCCTGCAGACGGCCGAGGGCGTGGCTGCGGCCGGCGCGCGGATGCTCCGCGGCGGCGCATTCAAGCCGCGTACCTCGCCCTACGATTTCCAGGGGCTGGAACTGGAAGGACTCAAGCTGCTGCGCAAAGCCAAGCAAGCCACCGGCCTCGGAATCGTCACCGAAATCATGAGCGACCGCGACGTGGAAATGGTCGCCGAATACACCGACGTCATGCAGGTGGGCGCGCGCAACATGCAGAACTTCGCGCTGCTGAAATCGCTGGGCGCCTGCCACCGGCCCGTGTTGCTCAAGCGCGGCATGAGTTCCACCATCAAGGAACTGCTGATGTCCGCCGAGTACATAGTGGCGCACGGCAACCCCAATGTGATTCTGTGCGAGCGCGGCATCCGCACGTTTGAAACCGCCACGCGCAACACCTGCGATATCGCGGCCGTGCCGGTTCTGAACGAACTGACACACCTGCCGGTGATGCTCGATCCGAGCCATGCCACCGGCAAGCGCAGCCTGGTGCCGGCGCTGGCGCGGGCGGGCGTGGCCATCGGCGCCGACGGCCTGATGGTGGAAGTGCATCCCTGCCCGGAGAAAGCGGCCAGCGACGGCGCGCAGTCCTTGACGCTGGAGTCTTTCGCTGAGATGATGCGGTCTCTCGCGCCTTACCTTCGCTTGTGGAAGGAAGCGCGGGATGCCGAAGCCGCCCCATCCGCCGTCGCTGTGTGACGCCGCAAAAACGCCGCCGCAAAACGGGGACTGCTACCAATTTCCGCCTTTAGATAGCTGTCCCTAATCTCCGCGTCTCAATTTTGGGGTGCAGTCCACGGGAGTGCACCCTTGTGCTGAGACACGGAAACTAGGGACAGGTTACCCCCGTTTGCCCCCATCCGCCGCCGCTGTGTGATACTGCGGGTGTGGACAACAAACCACGGCCCTGGCAACTCATCCTGCTGATCGCCCTGATATGCGGCGCCGCGGTGGGAGCAATGGTGTGGTTCCGCTCGCGCACCCTCACTCCCGCCGCGAGCCTCCGGCGCATGCCCATGGAGGATGCGCTGGTGCTGTGGATCGATTTCGCGGCCCTCCGCGGCGACGGCCTTCTGCAGCTACTCGACGGCGCCAAAGCCGGACAAGATCCCGAATACCAGACCTTTGTCCGCCAGACCCGGTTCGATTACATGCACGACCTGGATTCCGCCATGGTGTCCTTCGCCCCGACGGGGAATTTTTTTCTGGTGAAGGGTAGGTTCGACTGGAAGAGCCTCCGAAATTATGTGGAGCAGGTGGACGGCGCCTGTCTGAACTCGCTCTGCCGCGTGAACGGGAGCGGACCTGACCGCCGCATTTCTTTTTTTCCGGTTCATCGCGACCTGATGGCAATGGCCGCCAGCCCCGATGGGTGGGCCGCTCAACGGCTGTCCACTGCGCGCCCGGGGCCGGATCCGCCCGTTCCCAATGCGCCTGTGTGGCTTGCCTTCCCCGGCTCCTTGCTGAAGTCTAATAAGAACCTGCCCGATGGCGCCCGCCCCTTCGCGCGCAGCATGGAAAACGCGCTGAGTGTCACCATTTCATTCGCGCCGGAGGGCGACCGGCTGGCGGCCCGCCTCGACGTGCGATCCAACAGCGACCGTGAGGCCGCCGCGGCCGCCGCGCAACTCACCGAAGCTACACAGTTGTTAAGGAGCTGGCTCGCGCGCGAGAACCTCAAGCCCAACCCCGCCGACCTAAGCGGCGTCCTGGCCGCCGGCATCTTCCACGCGGAAGGCGCTCACGTGGCTGGCGTTTGGCCGATTGCCCGCGAATTCATACAAAACCTGTTAGGCAGCCAGTAGTATCCGTTTTTTGGCCGGTGGATAGCTATATCGCGCTGCGACGCACATGATACCTCTAGTTCATGGACGTGGAAATCCAAACCCAACTGCGGGAGATGGCCGACGGCATGGACGTATCCCCGGCGGAGTTGGACTCGCGGGAACTGCTGCCCGTATTCCTTCCCGCTTCAATCTTCGCGACCGGCAAATGGTGCGGCCCCTTCACTCGCTTGCGCGCCGCCGAAATCGGCCTGACATGGGCCGTGCTCATGCCCGGTGGAAGCCTGCGCTACGTCAATCGGGCCATCCAGTCCCATTGGGAAGAGCAAGGGCTCGACTGGAAAGCCCTGGCAATGACCAACCTCTCGCGCCACACCGAGAACCAACCCGGCCCGCGCATGCTCCGCCGCGTCAACGGCGAAGTCTTCGCAGTGGCTTTCCTCTATGATGACGGCCTGGGCCCCTCGCGCCTGCTCTTTCGCGGAACGCTATCGAAGCTTTTTCCGAAGGGCTGCCGCGTAGCGATCCCGGAACGAAGTTGCGGGTTTGCATTCGGCACCGATCTGAATCCGGAAGAACTCAGCCAGGTAGAAGGCGTAATCAACCACTGCTACCAGCATGGGACCCGCCCATTCGCTCCGGGTTCCTACGCCGTGGACGATCTGCAGCCGGAGTAGGCGCCTTACGGCGCCAATATCTACAAGATCTTGTCGATGTTGAGAAGTCAGAAGTTCCGGCAGGGCCACTTCACCACCATTCTGGACTTCCTCGACTTCTGACTCCTCCTCCCCTCCATGTCCGGAAGCCGGAAGGTATACGGCAATCCAAATTCGAATTGCATTTGAATTGGTTGAGCGTATAATTGAATTGCTAAAACGAGGGCGATAGTAGCAACGTGGAAAAGCCGAGCTCGGGTAAGAAAAAAGACGCCCCCCCCGGTGAACCCTTGAGATCCGGCGAAGTGGAGTTAGAACCAGGCGGGGAAACAGTCGTAACCCACGAAGAGAACGCGCCTCCCTCGCCACCGGGCAAGCGGATTCAACCGCGCCGGCCTTTGCCCACAGTGCCCGAGAAACCGCAGGAATAAACCGCATGGAGAGGATGTAGCTATGGCCAATAAGAGACGTCCATCGGCGACGAAAGAAATTCGTCTGCATTTGAAATCACCTGAACCTTTCAAAGTAAAACACTTGAGTGAGCCGCCCACCATCACGCGGCCTAAGAAAGTTCATGCCCGGCAACTGCTGCCGCTGGTGAGAGAGGGTGCGGAGCGGCAATTCCATAGCACCACCCGGGAACTGGCGCTTTTCCGGAGTTCGCCGCTGGCGGTCGGAGGCGAGATCGCGTTGGTGCGGAACACGGAACTTACTTCGCCCGCAGCCAGCCAGACTGCTTCCAACGTGGACGAGCCGAGTGTAGCGATGAACGGCGACGTGGTGTTCTACACGGGCAACTGGTACGCGGCGGTTTCGATCGACGGGGGACAGACTTTCAGCTACATTAACCCGGCTACCGCCTTCCAGGCTTCCGACCCGCCCGGTTCCTCGTTCTGTTGCGACCAGGTGGTGCAGTACATCAAATCGATCGACACGTTCGTCTGGCTGCTGCAGTATGGACCGGACACCGGGGACAACATCCAGCGGCTGGCCTTTGCGAAGACGGCGGACGTGGCTACAGGGCACTGGCGGCTCTTCGACATCACCACCAAGGCGGTGGGGGTGCCGGGCGCATTCATGGATTTCCCCGACCTGGCGGTGGGCGCCAACCACCTGCACGTGACAACCAACGTATTTGGCCCGGGGCAGACCGTGGGATCGGCGGTGGTGCGTCTTCCCCTCGCCGGAATTGCCAGTGGAAAAGTAACCGCGCGGCCGTTCGTGTCCATGGATTTTCAGAGTTTTCGAGTGGCGCAGAACTGCGGTGCAACGGCGTATTTTGCGGCTCACCAGGACACCAGCACGTTGGAAGTGTTCTCCTGGCCGGAGGGTGATGACGCACCCACGTCCCAGTCGGTTGGGGTGGCGCGTTGGATCGGAGGCAACGGGTATCAGTCGCGTACGCCGGATGGGCGCAGGTGGCTCGATCGGGCGGACCCGCGGCTCACGGGCGCGACCATGGTAGGAAGCGAGTTGTGGTTCTCCTGGTCGGTGGACGGGGGCTCCAACCAGCATTTTAATCCGTTCATTCAGATCGCGAGAATCGATTCGAAGAATATGACGCTGCTGGAGAACGTGAATATCTTCGACCAGAACTCCGCCACTTGTTACGGGGCGCTGTCCAGCAACGCCGACGGCGAAGTTGGCATCTCGTACATGATGGGCGGCGGGCCGATCAACCCTTCGCACGTGGTAGGCATCCTGACCAACGATCGCAAGGACCTGGTGGTGGCCCATGGCGACCGGGGGCCGCTGGATCCGGACACGGGGAAGGGCGAGTGGGGCGACTTTCTGACCGTGCGCCTGGCCTATCCGAATGAGAAGCTGTTCGCGGCAACCGGATATACCATGAATGGCGCCGGGGACGGCTCCAATCGCGACGCGACGCCGCGATTCGTCATCTTCGGACGGGCTTCGAATGCGGCGGGGACCGGCGTGGCCGCGCCGCAGGTTGTGGTCACGGCCGACGCAGGCGGCAAGAGACCGGCCGCTCCCAAGAAACCGGCCGCTCCGGCGCCGGCCGGAGGCCCGCAGGATACTCTTCCGTTTAGCGACGTGAACACGCTGCCGGTGGTGAACCCGGCGGTCGCGCAGCAGATTATGGCCGCGGCGGTGCAGGCGGGAAACGCGGCGATGGCGGCGCCGCAGGATACTGCGCTGAAGTTCGTCAACCCGGAGGCCCTCACCAAACCCGGAGTGGAGCGGTGGCCGGTGAAAACCGGTCAGGATCCGGATGTGGGGAAGGTGGGCAAGAACGTCATACAAGGCGTCAGCCTGGGAAAGGGCCTTGTGCCGGCGACGGTGGAAGAATTGATCGCCATCAACCGTCCGCCCGATATGAGGCCGCCAACCAGCATCTTCCCCGCCTATCAGAGCAAGCGGCGCGAGACTGTGGAAGTGACCGTGTGGCAGGTTGTGGGAGAAATTACGGTGGTGAAACTGGAAGCGGACGGAGATTACCACCTGGTGGTGCGAGGCGCGAGCGGCAGCACCATGATCGCGGAAGTGCCCACGCCGACCAAGACGTTCGTTGGAACCAGCCCGTGGCTGGCCAACATCACGGATGCACGGGCGGTGATCGACCAGAAGTTCGTCAAGCCACTGAACCCGGCCGACTTCGTTCAGGTGAACGACCAGATGGTGCCGCGGGAATCGGTATCGGGGCAGCCGCGAGCGATGCCGGCGGGACTGCCGCAATCGTTCGTCACGCCGCCGGAGGGCATGGAGAAGACGGTGCCGGCCTTCCAGACCGCGGTTGCGCCGACCAAGGTCCGCATCACCGGAGTCGGTTTCTTCGATGCCGATCACGGGCAAACCGGGGTGTCCCAGTTGGCCGGCATTGAACTGCATCCGGTGCTGAAGGTGGAGTTGCTGTAAGCGCCAACATCGACAGGAACTCGTGCCGGCTGGACCCGATGGAAAGCGGGTTCCTGGAGTTTCTACATTTTTCAGGCTCCGTCAAGACCAACTGGCAGCGCCGGCGGTGTTGCCGCCGGCCAGCTAGCCGCCAGGTGACGAAGACAGTGGAGTTCTCAGGGACCCAATGGGGCAGTCTTCCATACCAGTACATATTCAAAGAGAGAACCGGCGGCAAAGACAGGCGGCGCTACCAATCAAGTAGTACGTTTAACTCTGGAAGCTTCTCCTGAAATGTAGACACTTCAGTGGCAGGCTGAAGCCTGCGCGGAACCCGCTGGGAAGCGGGTCAGCAGCCTGAATCGGCCAATGCCACATAGTTTGCCCACTAACGGGAATGGTGCAGAGTTTGTGGGGCAGACCCCCTGGTCGGCGCGGGACGCCCTCGTCCCGCGGCCGGAGCAACGATATCAGCATCCTGCAAAGCAAGAGCAGGCCGACGGGGGCGTCGGTCGCAGTCCAGGGAGACTGCCCCACGATCAATGCAGGTGCGCGGTGGTGCGAAAACTATGTGTCATTAGCCTGAATAGGCTGCCCTACAGAGCGGCAGAACGGACAGCATACTGGCTGTGGCCGGTGCACGGAATCGCATTCCGGTTACTCTCTGGGGCCGCTGATGATGATCTTAGCCGCCCAATCGGTGGCGGCGACATCCTGGCCGCCGGGGAATCGAGGCAGTTCGAACTCGCCCCGCTCGTCGGCCGTCAGAGTCGAACTCGCCTGCCACTCGCCGGTTCGGGGATTGTACCAGGTGAAGCGGTAGTCGCCCCTTGGAATCCATCCGCCGGAACGTCCACTGCGCGCCTTGTTTTCGAAATAGAGCAGGCCGAGATCTTTTTGCCCGGTTCGCATTAGGAATCCCCACCCATCCAAACCGGCGTCGAGACTGCCGGCCGCTGTGCGCGGCATGAGGCTGTCGGAGGCGGGTTGTAACTCGCGATAGCGCGGGCCTTCGGAAAGCACGAAGCTGCTCAGCCACTGCATATACCCTCCCGACTTATACTTCAGGGCCTGCCAGAAGTAGGGGCGCGCTCCAGGCGGTTCCGTGTCGGTCGTGATATCGTATGCGCCGGTCCCATGAACGTGGC
>PMTR01000046.1 GCA_003167255.1 Bryobacterales bacterium | reverse complement strand
AGGCCGCCGGGATTCATCGGGCCATCGCTGGTGAAGCAGACGGCGTTTTCCAGGCTGGCGCCGCGGATCAGGCCCATATTGCGCATCTGGTCGAGATCGTTCTGCCAGCCGAAAGTGCGCGCGAAGGCCAACTCCGAGGCATACCGTTCCGGGGTGACTTCGAGTTCGAGGGACTGGCGGCCTACCGGGTCGGGGTAATCGGTATCGCAGGTCAGGCGGAAGACTTCGTCGGGAATGATGCTGATGCGCTTGCCCTTATCCTCCACCGAGACGGGACGGCGGATGCGCAGGTAGCGGCGCTTGCGGCGATACTGGCGGATTCCAGCCTGCTCGATGAGGCGCACGAAGGGGAGGCCGCTGCCATCGAGAATGGGCACTTCCAGGTTGTCGATCTCCACGTAGACATTGTCGATGCCCATGGAGTAGAACACGCTCAAGAGGTGCTCGGTGGTGGAGATGAGGACGCCCTGGCGCATCAGGCTGGTGGCATAGCTGACGCGCGCCACATGGCGCCAACTCGCGGGAATGGGGAAGCGGTCGAGATCGGTGCGCAGGAAGACCACGCCGGTGGAGACGGGGGCGGGGAGGATGCGAATGTTCACGGGCACTCCCGAGTGGAGGCCTACTCCGGAAGCCTCTACCGGGCGTTGTACCGTGGTTTCAAACCGCAAAGCGAATCTCCCGCATCTGGCACTCCTATTACAGCAAGCTCGGAACGTAACTACAAGTATCTGATGCGGAAGGACTTGTGAAAGTTACAATGTGGTCAAACAGCCACACTTTGCGGTCGTTTTGTGGTGAAACTGCGGCGCTGTGCGGCTATGGCAAGGGGGTTTCGCGGTGCAGCAGGTGTAGGACATTGCCGTCCGGATCGGTGAAAAAGGCCAGGGAGTTCCCGTTGGTGGTCTGCGCATCGGTAAGAAAGCGCACGCCCTTATCTAACAGGTGGGCGTAGACGCCGGGAAAATCCGCAACCGTAAGGGCGAGGTGGCGCAGACCGGCGGGATTCAAGCCGGCGGCGGGCACGGTTCCGGGCGCGGATTCGATGATTTCGATCATGGAGCCGTCGGCGGCTTTGATGAAAACGGTTTTGCCGTGGGCGGACCGGTAGTTGATGACGAAATCCAGATACTCGACGTACCAGAGGGCGAGGCGGAGTGGATCGGGAGATGCGATCGCGACGTGTTCGATTCCGGTGACCATATGAGAGGATTGTAGCTGGAAAATACGCTGATAGGCCGGGAGGCCTGTCCTACCATGTCGACGGAAGAACTGGAAAATGAGCTTTCGCGTCCCAGCGAGGCGGATGTCGAGTTCCTGCGGCAACTGGAAGGGGACATCCTGATTCTGGGCGCGGGGGGAAAGATGGGGCCCTCGCTGGCGCGCCTGTGCCGGCGGGCGGCGGATTCGGCGGGAGCGGCGCGGCGCATCGTGGGGGTGTCGCGGCGGTTGGTTGCGGCGCCCGGAATCGATTGGCTCTGCTGCGATCTGCTGGACCGCGCGCAGGTGGAGCGGCTGCCCGATTGTCCGAACGTGCTTTATCTCGCCGGACGGAAATTCGGGTCGTCGGATAGTCCGGAACTCACCTGGGCGATGAATACGGTGGCGCCGGCGAACGTGGCGGAGCGTTTCCTCCGGAGCCGCATGGTGGTGTTCTCTACCGGCAACGTATATGCGCTGCGTCCGGTGGCGGCGGGTGGCGCGCGCGAGACGGACGCGCCGGCGCCGGTGGGCGAGTATGCGCAGAGCTGCCTGGGCCGGGAGCGGGTCTTCGAGTACTTCGCCAAGTCCCACGGACTGCGCTGCCTGTTCTTCCGCCTCAACTACGCGGTGGATCTGCGTTACGGCGTACTGGTGGATATCGCGCGCAAGGTGCATGCGGGAGAGCCGGTGGACCTGACGGTTCCCGCGTTCAACGCGATCTGGCAGCGCGATGCCAACTCCTACGCGCTGCGTGCGCTGGGGCACTGCGGCACGCCGCCCCGCATCCTGAATATCACGGGACTGGAGACGGTTGCGGTGCGGGCGGCGGCCGAGTTCTTCGCGGCGCGCTTCCAGCGGACCTGCCGGTTTCACGGCGACCCGGGGCCAGTGGCGCTGTTGAGCGATGCTTCGGCAGCGGCAGCGCTGATGGGGCCGCCCGGCGTGGACGCCGCCCGGCTGATGGACATGGTGGCCGAATGGGTGCTCGGTGGCGGAGAGAGTTTGCACAAGCCCACGCATTTCGAGGTGGCCGATGGGAAGTTCTGACCGGCTGGACCCGGCGGTGGCACAGGCGTTGCGGCGCGGCGTGGCAATCCCCGCGCATCCCCTGGCGCTCACTGCCCAACGCAAGCTTGACGAACGGCGGCAAGTGGCCTTGACCCGCTACTATTGCGATGCCGGCGCGGGCGGCGTGGCGGTGGGAGTGCATACCACGCAGTTTGCGATTCGCGACCCGAGGGTGGGGCTGTATGCGCCGGTGCTGAAGCTGGCAGCCGGAGCAATCGCGGAGTTCGAGCGCGCCGGCGGAAGACGGATCGTCCGGGTGGCGGGCGTGTGCGGCGCCACGGTGCAGGCGGTGCGCGAGGCGGAAGCGGCGCGCGACGCGGGCTACCATCTCGGCCTCCTGAGTCTGGCTGCCCTGCCCGACGCATCGGATAGCGAACTGCTGGCGCACTGCCGCGCGGTGGCGGAGACCATCCCAGTATGCGGGTTCTATCTCCAGCCATCGGTGGGCGGGCGCCTGCTGAGTTACGAGTTCTGGCGCGAGTTCTGCCGGATTCCGGCGGTGGCGGCAATCAAGGTGGCGCCGTTCAACCGCTATCAGACGCTGGACGTGGTGCGCGCTGTTGCCGGCAGCGGGCGCGCCGGGGAGATCGCGCTCTACACCGGAAACGACGACAACATCATCGCCGATCTGCTGACGGAGTTTCGCGTGATGGGACAGCGCCTGCACTTCAGCGGCGGCTTGCTGGGGCAGTGGGCGGTGTGGACGCGCCGCGCGGTGCAACTGCTGGAGGCCGTCCGCGCGTGCCGCGACGCGGCGGGCGAGGGTGCGGCGGAGATCCTGGCCGGGGCGGCGGCGCTGACGGACGCCAATGGCGCGCTCTTCGACGCGCGCAACGGCTTTGCGGGCTGTATCGCCGGCCTGCACGAGATTCTGCGGCGGCAAGGCTTGCTGGAAGGGCGCTGGTGCCTCGACCCGGCGGAGGACTTGTCGGCCGGACAGTTGGAAGAGATCGACCGGGTGTGCGCCAGCTATCCCGAACTCGGAGACGACGAGTTCGTGAGGGAGCATCTGGACTGCTGGCTCGGCTGAAGCCTGGTATTGAGGGAACTACCGTTTCTTCTCGGCCAGGCGGGTGGCGAACTTCGCGATGTTGATGATGGCGCGCTCGTGGGTGCCTTCGCCGATTTTCTCTTTCTCGTCGTGCGCTTCCACGCGGAACTCCACGCGCCGGCCATCCACCCGGATGACCTCGGCGGTGAAGGTTACGGACATGCCGATGGGCGAGGCGCCCAGGTGCGCCACGTTGACGTGCGTGCCCACGGTATCGTAGCCAGGCTCCAGAAAGGGGAGCACGGCGTTACGGCACGTCCACTCCATAAAACCGATCAGGCGCGGGGTAGACAGCACGCGCGCGCCCTCGTCCCCCAGGAAAGAGATGGCGACCTCGCTGGTCACCAGAACCTGGAACTCGCCTTTGGTACCGATCGGGATGTTCGCCATACGGACTATGCGGCCGCCAGGGCCGCGAGAACGCCGCGCTCGTAACTCAGCGACCGCTGCATGCCCATCATGGGATCTTTGGCATTGATCTCATATTCCATGTTGACGCAGCCAGTGTAGCCCATTTTCTTGAGCTGCTTGAAAATGGCCGGGAACGAAAAGGCGCCGTCGCCGATATCGCACTGGCTGTCCTTGTCTTTCAGATCGCGCAGGTCCTTGACGTGCATATCGAAGAGGCGATCGCCGGCTTCGCCGATGGTCTTCACGACGTCGATGCCGGTGCGCGCGGAGTGGCCGATATCCATGCACAGGCCGCAGCGCTTATCCAGCTTGCGCACCACTTCGAGCACGGATTGCGGGGTCGGGAAATTCTTGTCCTCGGGGCCGTGGTTGTGGATGGCGATGCGGATGTTATATTCCTTGACCAGCGTCTCCACGGCCTTCATGTTCTCGTGCGTCGGCGCGCAGACCATCATGGGCAGGCGGGCGGCCTTGGCGTACTCGAACTGCTTGCGAAGATCGTCCACGGTGACGCCCTTCGTCATATCCACGTTGCCGCCGCTGGTGACGATGAAGCCGGCGGCGTCGAACTCGGCCCGGCCGGCGGCGGTTTCCGCGGGCGGGGCGCCGATCTTGAGGTGAATGTCCTTGATGCTGACGTACTTCACCTGCATCTTCTTGAGCATCTCGATGGCGGTGTGCCGGTCAAATTCGCGCAGGGAATAGGTGGCGACCCCCAGCTTCATTCCCCAAGGCTCCGGCTCGACGACGGCGGAGGCAGGCGTAGCGCCAATGGCGCTGAGACCCGCCGCTCCGGCGGCGGCGCCCAGAAAACCGCGGCGTGAGGTTTCGAAATTCATGGATGCATTGCTCCTGTTGGTAAACGTCAATTCTACTCCCCGGCGTAGCGCTTTGGGGCGCGGGTCAGGCCCTATGCCACCCGGCGCGCCGCGGTCAGGGCGCGATCGATGCCGTCGATCCGGGCGTACTCCGCTTCCCAGAAGGACTGCGATTTCATCTCCTCCAGGTAGGCGTGGGAATAGCCGAATGCCGACCAGACCTCCTCTTTGCAGGCGAAGAGGCGTTCCTTTTCGGCGCGCGGGCGGACATCCTGGATGTCCACCTCTCTGCCGCCGCGGAAGACGCTCTCGAACCAGCCGCCGAGTTTGGCGGCATCGATGGGGCCGCGGCGCTCGGCGAGGTCGGCCAACACGGAAGGATAGCGGTCGAAACCGTCGGTGGCGATGGTGACCACGTTGTCGTTGGGACCGAGGCCCAGGTGGTGGGCCAGACGGATGGCGCCCAGGATGTTGCAGATGCCGGAGATTCCGAACAACCCCTCGAGACCGGCGAGCGTGCCCGGCGGCAGGTGCAGGAGGGATTCCACGAAGGGCAAGCGGCGCTCCAGAAGTTCCAGGCCCATCACGCAATCGTCGTCGTGAATCAGGGCCACGTAGTCGGTGGTCAGGACGTTGTGGATGAGGGTCACCATCTTGTCGCCGATGCCTTCGATGCGGTGCGTGCCCCGGCCGTTGTTGAACAGGGTGGAACACTCCATCGGTTCCAGCGCGCAGGTCACGGATTCGGGGAACTTCGCCTTGATCTCGTCGCCGGCGGCCAGGGTTCCGGCGGAGCCGGGCGCGGAGACGAACGCGGCCACGCGGCCGTTGCCGTGGCTGACCGCGGCTTCGAGCGCGCTGCGTCCCGTCACATAGCGATGGAAGCGATAGTTGGGCAGCAGTTCGAATTGCGCCAGAACCTTGTTCTTCGGGTCCTTCTTGTAGAGTTCAGTACGCTCCAGCACCAGGATGACATCGCTTTCCGAGCCGGGCGTGAGATCCAGCTCACCGCCGTACTGCCGGATGCGCGCGTAGCGTTCCTTGCTCATGCCCTCGGGCATGATGACGATGGCGGGGTAGCCCTTGAGGTGCGAAACGTAGGCCACGCCGATGCCGAAATTGCCGGTGGATGGCCCGATCACGGTATGAACATCGGGTGAGATTTCGCCGGCCAGCTCACCTTCCATCAGCGTGGCATATGCGGGCCCGACCTTATGACTGCCCGACGGGAAATGGCGGCCCACCATAACGATGATATTGGCCTGGACGCCGGTGAGTTCCCGTGGCAGGACGATGTGACGGATCCGCTGGTCGGGCGCGCGCCACGTAATGTTGAACAGGTTGATGGGGTCCAACTCACCCCCCGATCGGATCGGCAACTCGGGGTGCAACATCTCCGCATAGGTCGGGCCGGGTATCGTCGGTTTCATAGGACTCCTTAGAATCTCTCCCACAGTGCTTTGGCTCTGGCGGCGGCTTTTTCGGCGATCGCGCGCTCGTCGAGGTTGACGCAGTGCCCGCCGCGCAGGACCCAACGGCCATTCACCATCAACGAATCGACGGGCGCGTTGGAGACGCCGAACAGAAGGTGGCCGAACAGGTTGAAGCTGTCGATCGGTGTTGGCGGAAAGTAATCCACCAGCAGCAGGTCGGCGCGCGCGCCGGGCGCGATGCGGCCGACTTCGGTTCCCCAGATCTGTCGGACGATGTCGCGGTTGCCGCGGAACAAGGCGGCGCAGGCTTCGGCGCCGCCCACGCGGGAATCGCGAGCGCGGACTTTTTGTAACTGAGTTGCAGCTTTGAATTCGTCCCACATGCGCGGCGAATAGCCGTCGGAACCCAGTCCCACAGTAGTTCCGGAGTGAAACAGGGCAGGCAGGTCGGCGATCCCTACGGCGTTGTTGCAATTGGATTGCGGATTGTGGACCACGTTGACACGGTGGCGCGCCAGGGCCGTGCGCTCGGAAGCGGTGATGTGAATGCAGTGGGCGGCGAGCGCCTTTTCGTTCAGCACGCCGGCGGCGCAGAGGCGGCGGACCGCCGAACGGTCGCAAACATCTTCGGCCACGTGAATGTGGAAGCCGGCGCCGAGCGACTGGTTGGCCTCCACGCAGGCGGCGAGGGTGCGGTCGCCCAGCGTGAAGGCGGCGTGCAGGCCGAACATGCCGCCCACCTGCGCGGCGGGGCGGACGCGCTCCAGAAATCGCACGTTTTCGCGAATCCCCGCGTCCGCGCCGCGGCGGCCGTTGCGGTCGCTGGTTTCATAGCAGGTGGCCCCACGCAGTCCGACCTCGTGAAACGCCCGCTCGACGGAATCCAGGCTGCCGGCGCAGGCATTGGGGCTGGAGTGATGATCGATCACGGTGCCCACGCCGCAGCGGGCGGAATCGATCAAGCCGGTAAGCGCGCTGTAGTACACGTCCTCTTCGGTGAGGGCGCGGTCGAGGCGCCACCAGAGTTTCTTGAGGATCGCCGGAAAATCCGGCGGCGGGGGACCCGGCAGGTGGATGCCGCGCGCCAGCGTGCTGTAGAGGTGGGTGTGGCAGTTGATGAGCGCGGGCATAAGCAGGCGGCCCTGAAGATCCACCGCGTGAGCATCCGTCGCGCGCCCGCCGCGCACGCTCCCGATGGCGCCGTCGTCGAGGACTTCCACGCTGCCCGAATCGAGGACGCGATCGGCGGAGTCGAAGGTCAGAATGCGCGCGTTGGTGAGAATCATGACGCGGCCATGTGCATAACGACGTGGGTGCCGGCCGCGCCGGCGATGGCGGGGGCGACGTGCTCCGTGCAGGTGACAATGCACTCCTGGCCGCCGCCTTCGACAAACTCGATGGCGGAAGCGATTTTGGGTCCCATGGAGCCGGCCGGGAACTCGCCGGCCGCGAGATATGCGCGCGCCTGGGCAACCGTGATGGTATCCAGCCACTGCTGCCCGGGTTGGCCGAAGCGGATGGCGACGCGATCCACGCTGGTGACGATGATCAATTTCCGCGCGTGCAGATCGCGCGCCAGCAAGCTGGATGCGCGGTCCTTGTCCACCACGCCTTCCACGCCTACCAGGCGGTCGCCTTCCCAGGCCACGGGGATGCCTCCGCCGCCGCAGGCAATCACCACGACGCCCGCCTGGAGAAGGCAGCGAATGGCATCCTCTTCCATGATGCGCAACGGAAGGGGCGATGCCACCACGCGGCGCCATCGTCCGGGCTCGATTTCCATGAGTTCCCAGTGAGGCCGGTCGCGCCGGACTTCCGCCGTTTCGGCGGTGTTATAAAAGCCTCCGATCGGTTTGCTGGGGTGGACCATATCGGGATCGCCTTCGCTCACCAATACCTGGGTGATGACGGTGGCCGCGGTCCGCCGGATGCCCTCGCGGCGAAACAATTCGAACAGGATGCGCTGAATCATGTACCCCATGCCGCCCTGGGAATCGGAAACGCACGTGTCCAGGGGAAGCCTGGGGACGCGGCGCTCGCCTTCTTCGGAGCGGATCAGGATGTTGCCGATCTGCGGACCGTTGCCGTGGGTGATGACGATTCCGGCGTCGCTCTGGAAAAGAGGAACGAGATGGCCCAAGGTCTCCGCGGCGTGTTCGAACTGCTGGGGAATGGTTCCCGGCTCTCCGGGGCGCGTAATGGCATTGCCGCCAAGAGCGATGACGAGCGTTTCAGAGTGGCATAAGGCTCCGCCTTGTGCATCCGAGCGAAGCTCGGACTTCTTATTCATACTCGATCTCGAGATTGGCCATGGTAAGAGCCATGATGGCCTTGGCGGTGTGCAGGCGGTTTTCGGCCTCCCGATAGACCACGGAGTTGGGCCCATCAATGACTTCGTCGGTGACCTCGTTGCCGCGGTCGGCGGGCAGCGGGTGCATGTAGAGCACATCGGGACGGGCCAGTTGCATGCGTTCCCGATGGCAGATCCAGCCCGTGTACTGTTTGGCAATGCGCAGCGATTCCGCCGGATTACTGCCCATGGTATCCAGGCAGCCCCAGCTCTTGGGGATGACCACGTCGGCATCGCGGAAGGCTTCATCCATGTCGTCCGTCACGCGGAACTGGCCGCCGCCGAGACGGGCGTTCTCCGCGGCTGCCTGCATGGTCTCGGGCATCAGATTATATTCCGGCGGATGGGCCAGGGTCACGTCCATGCCGAAGCGCGGCATCAGCATGATGAGGCCTTGCGGCACGGAAAGCGGCTTGGCATAGCTGGGCGCGTAGGCCCAGCTGACGGCGATCTTGAGGCCGCGCAGATTGCGGCCGCGCAGTTCGCGAATGGTCATCAGGTCGGCCAGCGTCTGGCAGGGATGGTCCACATCGCACTGCATGTTGATGACCGGCGCGTCCGCCCATCTGGCGACTTCGCGCATGTAGGCGTTGCCTTCGCCGGGCACGAGATCGTGGCGAATGGCGATGGCGTGGCCGTAGCTGGAGAGGATGATGCCGGTGTCTTTGGGACTTTCGCCGTGCGAAACCTGCATGACGTCGGCGGTCAGAAAATGAGCGTGGCCGCCAAGCTGGGTCATGCCGGCTTCAAACGAATTCCGCGTGCGCGTGGACTTGTCGAAGAACATCAGGAAGATGGTCTGGTCGGCCAGGTAGCGGTGAGGCACGCGCCCCTTGAACTTACGCTTGAGGTCGCTCGCGACATCCAGCAGAACGTCGAGTTCGGCGTCGCTCCATTCCTGGGTGGTGATCCAGTCTCGTCCCTTGAAGAGGGCTTTTTTCATGGTTTCTCCTGAAGGCCGGCCACGTTGGCAAAATGAACGTGACGCGGATCGCCGATGGATTCCATCAGCAATTTGAGTTTGAGGTACGGCAGCATGTCGAGCCTGCCCGTGGCGGGCTGCCACGACAGGACTTCGTTATCGCTCAGGCGGATTTCCACTTGGGCGTCGGCGCTGTGAAACCAGGCACGGTCGGCCGCGGGGTCGATGGCGAGCGAATAGCGCCGGCACTCCAGCGTGCCGTGAATCGTGCGCGCGTCCCAATCGATGTAGAAGGCGTTGGCCCCGGCGTCGGCATCGTAGGTTTCGCGGCTGCCGAAAAAACGCGGTTTCTCCACCTGCGGGCCGCCATCCTCGGGACAGAAGATATCGCAGTTGCCGCACTCGTTGCAGGCGTCGGCGTAGTTGGCGAGTTGGTGCGCCTTCACGATGCGGAGAACGCCGCCCGGAATGCGGCGGACTCCATCGGGCATCAGTTCGAAGTTGTCGTACTCGATGGTTACCGGAAGGGTCTCGTAGGCGAAGTTGGCGTCGTTGGGACAGACCGGCACGCACTTGTCGCAGTTGGTGCAGTCGTACAGCCAGAGTTTGGAACCGATCTTGCGCGGTGTACCCTTGTTGCGCTCCCATGCATAGCGCGGATTGGCGGTGGCTTCGGCCACCAGAATGGGGGTGTTGCGCAAGCCGGCGGTGTGAACATCGCCTCCCTGCCCCCGGTAGCGCTGCACGAACTCCGCAATGTTCGACGCGCCCACGCGCTGCATCTCGGCGCCGAGGTTGTCCAGATAGCGGCTCAGGCGGGCGTAGCCGCCGGGGCGCAGGAGGTCGGTGCAGGTGGTGACGGGGACGAAATTCATGGCCACGGCGGCGGCCATATTGTGCGCGTCGATGCCGCCGGAAAACGAGATCGGGATTGGTTCCGGCATGCGGGCGCGGAACTTCCGCACCAGATTCATGGCAAGCACGTGCAGCGGCGCGCCGGACATGTACATGACCTCGTCGCCGAATACCTGTTTGTGATTCTTCACTACCAGGGTGTTGGTGAACTTCAGGGAGAGGCTCCTGCCGTGGCGGCGGGCCAGACGCTGAAGACGGGGAACGAGGTCCAGCGCCTCGTCGAATTGCAGGTCGTTCTCGAACGCCGGCGGGTGGAGTTCGATCTCGCGGTAGCCCAGGACGTCATGGAGCAGGTGGACGACCTCTTCTTTGCCAAGCAAAGTGGGGTTGAGCTTGATGCAGACGTGGCAGCCCATTTCCACCAGCAGGAAGGTGACGATGCCTTCGATTTCTCCGGCGGGACAGCCGTGGAAAGTGGATAGGCTGACGGTATCGCTGATGCACGTGGGGAACGGCAGATCGCGGTACTGCTGGAATTCGCCGGCGAGTTCCGCGCGCAGTTCGTCGATGATGGGTGCGGCGTTTCGCATGGAGGCGATCCACGAACGGACGCGCGGGGAGCGGATGCCTTCGAGGTTGTAGCCCACGCTCATGTCGAAGACGGTGTCCGAGGGGTTGGCAGGCGAAACCGCCTGCCCCACCAGCGGAAGTCCGCTGCACGCATTGGTGGGGCAGGCGGTTCCGCCTGCCAGTTGAGACGCTTTCAATATCTCCAGCAGCATCGCCGCCTTGACATATTCGCGCAGGGATTGTTCGAGCTTGAGTTCCTGCGACCACTCGACGTTGTAGCCCACGTTGGCGGCGTCGATGCAGGGGCGCGGGATCTTCAGCTCGTCCAGAATCTGCACCGTCTTGAGCTCGATGATACGCGCCCCGCCCAGCCAGGAAAGCGCGATGTTCTGCGCCAGTTGCCCGTGCGGGCCGGCGGCCGGACCGAGCGGCGTGCCCGCGCGATGGCCGTGAAACTCCACCGACAGGTCCAGCCCGGGGATGCCGCGAAAGAATTTGTTCGCCGGAAGATCGAAGATTTTACCTTCCCGTGAAAACTCGAGGAAAGCCCGCCGCAACAGCAGCGGCAGCGGAATCGGAACCAGTTCAGCCATTGCCGTGCTTTACCGTCGCCGCATAAACCAGCGGAAACGCCGCGTACCACTGGGCCGCTTCCACCAGGTGGCGAATGGGCACGCGCTCGATCACGCTGTGCGCCACCTCCTCTTCGCCGGGGCCGAAGCCGATGGTCGGCACACCCATCAGGCCCATCGACGCCACGCCGTTGGTGCTGAAAGTCCACTTGTCCACCACCGGTTCTTTGTCCCAAAGCCCGCGGAAGGTGGCGATGGCGGCCTGCGCCAGCGGGTCCGTTTCCGCCAGCACCCAGGTGGGATAGTATTTCTCCATGGGATAGCGCAGGCCGGTGTAGCTCGGCACGTCGTAGGTGAGGATTTCGATCTCGGCGTCTTCGGCGCCGGGGAGCGCGCGGACTTCGGCGATGGCGCTTTCCTTGCTTTCGCCGGCGGTGAGGCGGCGGTCCAGGTGAATCGAGCAGGCTCCGGGGACGGCGCACAGGGAAGGCGACAGCGAGCGGATCTCGGTAACGGCGATGGTCCCCTTGCCGAGGAAAGCGTCGTCCCTGAGGCGCGTGTTGAGGCGCTCCACCTCGGCCACGAGACGGCCCATTTTGTAGATGGGGTTATCGCCGCGCTCGGGGGCGCTGGCGTGGCAGGATTTGCCGCGCAGGTGAACTTCAATCTCCATGCGGCCGCGATGCCCGCGATAAATCCCCAGCTTGCTGGGCTCGGTGATGACCACGCAATCGGGGCGGATGCCGTCTTCCTTCAGAATGTAGAGCCAGCACAGACCGTCGCAGTCTTCCTCCTGCACGCTGCCCACCACCCACAGCGTGTAGTCGCCAAGCAAGCCGAGTTGCTTGATGAGTTTGCCGGCATACACCATACTGGCCATGCCGGCGCGCTGGTCGCAGGCGCCGCGGCCAAAGACGTAGCCGTCCTCCACCTTGCCCTGGTAGGGATCCCACGCCCATTCCTTGGGATCGCCCACGCCCACGGTGTCGGTGTGGGAGTCCATCATGATGACGGTTTTGCCGGAACCGATGCGGCCCAGGATGTTGCCCATGGGGTCGATGCGCACTTCGTCGAAACCGGCCTTCTCCATTTCCTGGCGGATGCGGGCCACCACCGGGCCCTCGTGGCCGCTCTCGGCGGGAATGGCGATGAGGTCGCGCAGGAAGCGCACGATATCGGCCTCGTAGGACTGGGCCAACTCCGCCAGCCGATGGCGGTCGAGGATTGCAGCCGGGGGTGCGGTCATAGGGCGAACATCGCCTCCTCATCCAGATTCGCCGGCCGTTCGGCGTGCAGCGCGCGCAGCACGTCTTCGGGGCGGATGGGCAGTTTGCGGATCCGGATGCCGACGGCGTGGAAGATGGCGTTGGCAATGGCCGGAGCCGGACCGTTGATGGGCACTTCAGAGATGGATTTCGCGCCGTAGGGCCCGAGAGGCTCGTCGGTCTCAATCAGGATGGTGGTGAGCTTCGGCATATCCTGGAACCCGAACATTTTGTAGTCCAGGAAGTTCGGATTGAGCGGCCGGCCGTCGGCATCGAGCACGAGTTCCTCGGTAAGCGCATAGCCCAACCCCTGCGCCACGGCCCCTTCCACCTGCCCTTCGGCCTGCATGGGGTTGATGGCCGTGCCGGGATCCACCGCGCTGGCCAGGTGAAGCACGTGCACCTGACCGGTCTCGGTATCGACTTCCACTTCGGCAAAGGTCGCGCAGAAAGGCGGCGGGCTATCGGTATTGAAATGCGAAGCGCCGTCCATGATCTGGAACTTTTCCTTGTACATGGCCTGCATGGCGAGATCGGTCATGCTGACTGCTTTCCGGCAGGCGCAGGTGGTGAAGACTTCGTTGTTGGCGCAATCCAGCTGGTCCACCGGGGCGTCGAGCATCCTGGAAGCCACCTCCAGCACCTGGGCGCGAACCTTGCCGGCTGCCTTTTTGACCGCCCCGCCGGAAATGATGGTGGTACTGCTGGCATAGGCGCCTACATCGAACGGGGTGATGTCGGTATCGCCCGAAGTGATGATGACTTTGTCCAGGGTGACGCCGAGGGTTTCGGCGGCGATCTGGGAGAGCACGGTGTCGGCGCCGGCGCCCACGTCGCTGGCGCCCACTTGCAGATAGAACGAGCCGTCTTCGTTCATCTTGAGGAAGGCGGATGCCCAGTCGACGCCGGCGATGCCAGAACCCTGCATGGTGCACGCCATGCCAACGCCGCGCCTCAGGTGACTGTGCCCGCTGGGGAACTTCTTGCGCTTCTGCGCCCAGCCGATGGCCCGCGCGGCACTCTCCATGCATTGCGGCAGACCGCAACTGCGCACCACGCGCGGCAGTCCCTCTTTGCCCTCGCCGAGCTGCGCGGAAAGCAGGTCCGTGTCGCCCAGGCGGATGACATTCATCCGGTGGAAGTCGAGCGGGTCCATACCCAGTTCGCAGGCGATCTCATCCACCAGCGTTTCCTGCGCGAAGAATCCCTGCGGACATCCGTAGCCGCGGAATGCCCCGGCCACCGGCGCGTTGGTGTACACCACGTGGCATTCGAAACGCATGTGCGGGGCGCGGTAGAGCGGCAGCACTTTGCTGCCGGTGTTGCCCTGCACGGTGGTGGAATGGCTGCCGTAGGCTCCGGTGGTGGCCAGCACGGTAAGCTGGCTCGCCAACACCGTGCCATCGCGCTTCACGCCCATCTTCATGCGCAGCCTCTGCGGATGCCGGCTGCGCGCCATGTAAAACTCTTCTTCGCGCGTGAATTCCATCTTCACCGGCCGGCGAGAAGCCAGCGTCAGCGCGCCGCAAATATCTTCCAGCAGCATCTCCTGCTTGCCGCCGAAACCGCCGCCCATGCGCGGCTTGATCACATGGATGCTGGACACCGGAATCTGCAGAATTTGCCCCACCTGCCGCCGCGTGTGGTACGGCACCTGGCTGCTGGTGCGGATTACTAACCTGCCGTTCGGATCAAGCCAGCAGATAGTGATGTGCGGCTCGAGCGGCGTATGCTGTTGCCGGTGCGTCCGGAACTCGCGCTCGACAACAAAGTCGGATTCCCGGAAGCCTTGTTCCACGCTGCCGATCTCGCGCAGAATGTAGCCCGCAATGTTGTGCGACCGGTCGTAGATCTTGGTGGAATCCGGCTCGTCATGGATCACTGCCGCGCCCGGCGCCATGGCAAGTTCCATGTCGATCACGGCCGGCAGCACTTCGTAATCCACTTCGATCAGGCGCAGCGCCTTCTCCGCGATGGCGCGGCTTTCCGCCGCCACCGCCGCCACCCGGTCGCCCACAAATCGCACCTTGGAATCGAGCAGATACGTGTCGTATGGTGAGGGCTCCGGCCACGCTTGCCCCGCCGTGGTGTGCGGCACGCGCGGCACATCCTTGTACGTCAGCACCGCATGCACTCCGGCCAGCGCCTTGGCTTTCCGTGTGTCGATGCGCTTGATGCGCGCGTGCGCGTGCGGGCTCGGCAGAATCTTGCCGTAGAGCATGCCCTGCATCTCGATATCGTCGGTGAACGCCGGGGCCCCGGTCACCAGCTTGTGCCCCTCCACCTTGCGGACGTTCACGCCAACCACCTTGCGCCCGGTCATCGCGCCACCCCCGCGGGCTCGCGTTTCCGGGTGGCGCGCTTCGCCGGCTGTTTGGCTGCGGCCAACACCGCCTCCACCGGCTTGATGTAACCCGTGCAGCGGCAGAGCACTCCCGCCATCGCCTCCCGCACCTCATCCTCGCTGGGATGCGGATTTTTATCCAGCAGCCATTTGGCTGCCAGGATCATTCCCGGCGTGCAGAATCCGCACTGCGCCGCGCCGTGATCGAGGAAAGCCCCTTGAATCGGATCGAGCCGATCGCCATCCGCGAGGCCTTCGATGGTCAAAACCTCGCAGCCCTGCACCTTGGCCGCGAACATCAGGCAGGAATTCACCGCCCGCCCATCCACCAGCACCGTGCACGAGCCGCACTCGCCTTTTTCGCAGCCGCGTTTTACGCCGAAGAATCCTTCCCGCCGCAATACATCCAGCAGCAGGTCTCCCGGCCCAATGCTCCATTTCCGCGGCTGCCCGTTCACCGTCACTCGCAATTCCATGGTCTTCATAACGCACACCCCGCTTGTGCGGCGCATTCTTCCAACGCCCGACGCGTCAGCACGCGGCACATTTCGCGCCGGTAGGCGGCCGACGCGCGGACGTCGCTGATCGGACTCACCTCCCGCATCACGCCCTCCGCCGCCTGCGCGATGGCTTCCGCATCCAGCGTGCGCCCCTGCAGGTTCTCTTCTGTCGCGCCGGCCCGAATGGCCGTGGGAGCCACTGCGCCGAGGGCGACACGCGCCCACTGGATGCGCCCCGCTCCGTCCACCTGCAAACCCGCCGCCACATTCACCACCGAAATGTCGAGTGCCGTGCGCCCCAGCTTTTGGAACGACCAGCCGCAGCGCCTTCCCAACGGCCGCGGCGCGGTCACTTCCACCAGCAGCGACTGGCGCAGCCCCTTCGTGCCCCTCGCCGCCAGATACTCTGCGATCGGCAGCTTGCGCCGCCCTTTGGCATCGGCCACCACCACCACCGCGTCCAGCACCAGCAGCGGCGTCACCAGATCGGCTGCCGGCGACCCGTTGGCGAGATTCCCGCCCACGGTCGCCACGCCGCGGATCTGAATCGACCCGCACGTCGCCGCGGCCCGCGCCAGAATGCCGCCTCCCAGCGCGAGTATGGTTCGCGATTCCTCCAGCTCCGCCATGGTGGTCGCGGCGCCGATCGCGCACCCGCCGCCCTGCTTGCGAATGTAAGCGAGCCCGCTATGCGTGATATCAATCAAAGCGCGGGCGGTGGGGTCGCCATCCACCACCAGATCCGTGCCGCCCGCTACGATTCTCGCCCGGCCCTTCCCGCCTGCCAGCAAGCGCACGGCTTCGCGGACGCTGGCCGGCCGATAGAAAACCTCAACCCGTTCAAACATGGAACTCTAACCGCAAGACGGTCACCTCTTGTCTAGGACTATAACAATTGTTACAGATCGGTTTCTACCGGGCGCACACACGCGCCGCCAGCTTCCTGTGTCGCGCCAGCGCTCGCTCCAGCCCGATGCTGCGAACTTCTCCTTGTTCCACCACCACGCGTCCTTCCACCACCAACGTATCGACGCGCGCCGGCGCGCACAGCAGCAGGGCCGACACCGCATCGCCCGCTCCGCTGTATCCCACCCCGCGCAGATCGAACATGGCGATATCCGCTCGCTTCCCCGGTTCCAGGCTTCCGATGTCGTCGCGCCCCAGGCAGCGCGCGCCCTCCACCGTCGCCATGCGCAGCGCCTGCCGCACACCCAGCGCCGCGGCCCCGTGTTCCAACCGTTGCAGCAGCAACGCCTGCCGCGCCTCCGCCAGCATGTTCGAACTGTCGTTCGATGCGCTCCCATCCACACCCAAACCCACCGGACAACCCGCCCGCCTTAGCTCGAGCACCGGCGCGCATCCCGACCCCAACCGCATATTCGATGTCGGACAGTGCGCGATCCCTACGCCCGCGCGTCCCAGCCGCGCAATTTCGCGGCGATTAAAGAAGATGCCGTGCGCCAGCCACGTATCGCCGCTCATCCACCCGGCCTCCTCCAGCAGATCGAGCGGACGCTTTCCGAACCGGCTCACACAATAAGCCTCTTCATCGCGCGTCTCAGCCAGGTGGGTGTGCAGCCTTACGCCGTGCCGCCGCGCCAGCTCCCCGCTCGCCCGCATCAACTCGGGCGAAACCGAAAATGGCGAGCACGGCGCCAGCGCCACCCTCAGCATGGCCCCCGGGCGCGGGTCGTGATATGCGCCGATCAACCGCTCGCAATCCCTCAGGATGCGCTCCTCGCGCTGCACTACCGAATCCGGCGGCAATCCACCCTGGCTCACTCCCACGCTCATGCTGCCGCGCGTGGGGTGAAAGCGGATGCCGATCCGCCGCGCCGCCGCGATCTGCGCATCGATCATCCGCCCGTGCCCGCGCCGAAACACGTAGTGGTGGTCGGTGGTGGTGGTGCACCCCGAGAGCATCAGCTCCGCCATCCCCGCCAGCGCCGCCACGTGCACGCACTCTTCATCGAGGCGCGCCCACATCGGGTACAGCGTCCGCAGCCAGTCGAACAGCTCCGCGTCCGCCGCGGGAGCGTACGCTCGTGTCAGCGTCTGATAAAGATGATGGTGTGTATTCACCAGGCCCGGAATCACTACCGCGTGCCGCCCGCTGATTACCTGGTCGGCCTTGGGCGGCCGCTCCGCCCCGCTCCCGATCCGCCGGATCTCGCCGCCTTCCGCGTAAACAAACGCGCCGTCGAGAACGCGATCGGCGCCATCCATGGTTGCCAGCGTGTGAATGTCACGAATCAGCAGCGAATGGGCCATTCAATTAGTATGGGGCAGTTTGACCCGACGTCGGGTGGTCCCCCGGGCGGTCGGGGAGCGGAAGGGCGTCACGGGAGCAATCTACGCCGAGAGTCGCCAACCGCGCAGGCTTGCGGAGAATTCCTCTACTGATTCGTCTTCGGGCAACGGCTCTCCAAGAAGGGTTTCAAAGTCGTCAATTGGAGTGACGCCCTGCTGAGCGGCCAGTTCCTCGAAGGAAGGCGAGGCGGTGTAATCCGCTCGAGAAGAAGGGATTGAGTGTGCCCTGTTATCCACGACTCCAGCATAACAAATCAAATTCAGCTCTCGGCGCCAGCCAACCCGGTGAGTTCCTTGACGGGCGTACCACGGGAGGGATCGCTGAAAGCGCCAGAACGGCAGGGGCGCAACATCAGTCCCGTGGCCTCCCCTTTCGTTCAGCGAACCCCCTTGGTATGCGGTTCAAGCTGGCCATTCAATCTATCACCTGGCGTTGCCTCAGAATTTCTTCCAGGCCCGTCCCTTCCGGCGACACCTCGAAGGGCGCGCCCACCGCCGCGCGCGCCGATTGCACATCCTTCAAGCCGTTGCCGGTGATCAGCGCCACTGCCGTCGCGCGCCGCCCCACAATGCCTTCTTCGACCGCCCGCCGCAATCCCGCCACCGCCGTCGCCGCCGCCGGCTCCGCAAAGATGCCCGCCAGACGCCCGGTGTATCGCATGGCGTCCAGAATCTCGTCGTCGCTCACGTTGATCATCGCGCCGCCGGCTTCCTTCACTGCCATCACCGCCTTCTTCCAGTTGCGCGGCACTCCCACCGCAATACTGTCCGCGATGGTGTGCGGTTCCACCACTTCGAGCGGCCCGCCGCTCTCGAAGCACGCCGTCACCGGCGCCGCGCCCGCCGCCTGCACGCCCAGAATCCGCGGCGCGCGCTCCATCAGCCCCAATGTGCGCAACTCCCGGAACCCCTTCCACACTCCGGCGATGGTGCACCCATCTCCCACCGACACAGCTACCCAATCCGGCGCTTCCCACGCAAGCTGCTCGCCGATCTCAAGGCCGGCGGTCTTCTTGCCTTCCACCAGGTAAGGATTGATGGCGCTGTTGCGGTTGTACCACCCCCACCTCTCGCACGATTTCTGGCACAACTGAAACGCCTGCTCGTAGCTGCCGCGCACGCGCAGCACCGTCGCGCCGAAGACCAGCAACTGCGTCACTTTCGGTTCCGGCGCCCGCTCCGGCACGAAGATCACGCTGCGGATCCCCATGGAGGCCGCCATCCCCGCGCACGACGAGGCCGCGTTTCCCGTGCTGGCGCAAGCGATGATGGTCTTCCGCTTCTCGCGCGCCTTCACCACACCGACCGAACTCGCCCGGTCCTTCAGTGACCCGGTCGCGTTGCGTCCGTCATCTTTCAAAAACAGCTTGCCGATCCCGAGATGCCGCCCGAGCGCCGGGGCCGGCGTCAAAGGCGTCCATCCCACCGCGACGTCCGGCAGCGCCGCATCCGCGCGCACCGGCATCAACTCGCGATATCTCCAGTGCGAAAACTCGCGCCGCGCCGCCATGCTCCGCCGGGTCAGCGCCCGCGCGACGGTCCGATAGTCGTACTCGACATCCAGAATTCCGGTGATGCCGCATTGCGGGCAGGTGTACGCCACCCTCGTCGAATAGAGCCTGCCGCAAAACACGCACCGCAGACCCGTGATCAGTCCCATTCGCAACTCCTGGACCTCAATCGTATCAAGCGGCTCTGCACCGGTACGTTCCGCCATGTGGGGCCAGGCTTTCAGCCTGCCGCCGGCTCTCTTCGCGCTTGTGGCGAGACGCCGGGCAGAAGCCCGGCNNAAGCCTGACCCCACAGGCACGCCGGCGATTCCACTCTTATGTCGCGCACCGTTTCGCTACTGAGTAATCACTCCTCAGACTCCTGCGGCTCCCTGCTTGCCTTCGACAGCATTTGGTCACTTGACTCCCCACGGTCAGACCGAGCTTGGACTCGGTGAGATCGCCGAGGTCCCTCATGGCCGCCATCATCGCGGCGAAAGCCCTGGGTAATTGATCTGCGTCGATTTTGCCCAGCCGATTGCGGAGTTGACAGTTGAATGGCAACGCATCTGCAAGTCAATCGGTGAAGGCAAATAGAAGATGCCGCACTTTGTCTTCAGAGGAGAAATGAAATGCTCGGTTTAGGACTGGTCGGAACCATTATCGTGATTGTGTTAATTGTTTGGCTGGTCCGCCGGGTGTGACCGATTATCGGGCTGGGCCGGCCGCCCGCCGACCTCACTGCTGGCCCACGAGCATAACCGTGTGCCCCCTCAGTGGCCCCATCCCCGCAACAGGCTGAATCACCACCGCGGCCTGGCGGTGTCCGCTGGGATTCCGGGTGGCGCTGTAGGCCACCGCAACGGTTCCGGCGACGTTCACTTCCGTCTTCACTTGCAGCCAATCGGCCGTAGAGACGGCCTGCCAGGCGCAGTTGCCGGAAGCCTTCACTTCGAAAGCTCCCGTGCCGCCCTCGGCCGGAATCGAGGGAACCGGTCCGCGTAGCCGGATCTTGCACGACGAGCCTGGAGTCAGCAGCTTTACCACCATGCTGCCCGCGAAGTCGGTCAGCATCGCCATTCCCGCACTCATCCCGCCGGCCATCGGGACGCCCGCGGAAATCGGAATGGTCTGTTGGGGTGGTATGTAAGGCGGCGTCGAGAAAACAGGACCTTGCGGCGGCGCCGGCGGGGGTGGCGCAATTAGTGGCGGAGCCGCGGGAGAACCGGCGTCCACGGGCAGCACGCCGGCCACGTCCGCATCGGCGCCGATGGCTGCCTGAGCCGCTGCCGGCGCTTCGCAACGCGCCGCGTTGGCGTTAGTCACGAACTGCAGGTTGATGACGCCGAGAGCCGTCATTCGCTGCGAAAACGCATCGCGGGCGATGCCCGGCGAGGCCACGCTGGGCTTTAGCAGAATGTAGATTCTGGAATTGCCGGCGGCGGGCGGTTGCGGCGTCTGACCGAGCAACGGGCCGGCCAGCATCAGCATTACGAGTATGGGTGCGTGGATTCGGCGCGTCATGGCTTTGGCCTCCGGAGGGGGACGCGGGGCGGCTGCGCGGGCAGCCGCCCGCATGGGTTAGTGGGCATTCTGGGTAACGGTGATGGTGAAGCCGATGGAGCCGGCTCCTGCCACCGTACTCCGCGCTGCGATGGTTGGAGCCGGCGAGACGCCTTCGGGGCCGAAGGGGAACGCGCGGGCGCGCCCCGTGGCGTTGGCCAGGACCTGGTAGGTGACCACCGCGGATCCGCTTCCGCGGGTCGCACTCAGAATCCGGATCCAGGAAGATCCACGCGCTGTGAATGTCCACTGGCATCCGGCCGGGGCGGAGATCGTCACCGTGCCGACCATTCCGGCGGCGGAGACGGAGTAGGGCAACGCCGAGGCGGCGCTGACGTAGCAAGTGGCGTGAGCCATGCCGGGGACCAGCAGGAAAGCTGCCAGAGCCGCCAGGATGGCCAGGTTCTTGGGGTTGAAACTCTTTTTCATGTTCGTAATCCTCACTTTTCTTTTCTTGAATTTGGCGGCTCCGAGTACCGCCTTCACTGAGAGATGCGCAGATTCGCAAAAAACGGGATCAAAAAAGTCTCGTTCGATGTATAATCCATGGAATGTTGCGCTTGCTGCCCCGCTGGCTTTGCTTCTTGGCGGTCTGCTCCGCGCCGGGAGTGGCTGGCACCATCTGTGTCACCGACACGTTGGCCAATTACCAAGCCCTGGGTTCGGGCGGCTGCCAGATCGGTGGTCTCACGGTCAAAGACTTCAGCTATGACTTTGTCTCGGGGACCGTCACGATCCCCGCGAGCAGCATCACCGTAACGCCGTCCACCGTGGGGGACACGCTGGGGTTGACGTTTTCCTCGGCACAGTTCAACCTCACCGGCTCGGCTTCGTCGGTCTACCGGCTGGCCTACACCTGGGACCCCGGCGACATTCGCAGCCTGGAAGATATCCTCAATAACGACCCAACCGTAAGTCCGGGCCTGGCCCGGATCACCACCCTGGATTGCGAGGACGCGGCCTTCACGCCGACTTGTCTCACTTCCACCGATACGGTGGTGGTCTTGGACGACGGCATCCACCCGATTTTGACGGACTCCGTCTCGTTCTTGTCGCCCGTCGGAACCCTGGGGATCCAGAATACTATCGAACTCGACGCCAACACCAGCGGCATCGCCGAGTTCACCAGCATCGAGAATGAGATCACCATTCCCGAGCCGTCAACCGTACCGCCCTGTCTGTTAGTTGCGCTGCTGATGTTCCGCCGCTTGCGCTTCGAGCGCTTCTAGCGCCGCCGCGAGTTTCCGCCGCATCTCCGGCACCGGACCCGGTTTCGCCGGGGGCAGCAGCGCTATGGCCTTTCGTTCGGCGGCGATGGCGTCATCCAATTTGCCGGCCCGCCGGCAGGCCTGCGCCAGAAGGTCCAAGGTCTCGGGGTCCGCACTGTGCATCAGATCGACTGCTCTCCGCGCATAGGCCAGCGTCTCGTCGGCGGAAGCGAATTCCGGAAAAGGCGTGGCCGCCAGGATGGTGACGTAGTCCACCAGGTAATAGCGGTTGGGCGGCGCGGCTTGAGCCAGCGGTTTCAGATAGGCCACGGCGCGGGCGGTCTCGGCGCGCGCTACCGCCCGGTCGCCGCCGGTCAGCAGCAGGTCGACCAGCAGCACCTTCTCCTGCGCCACGTCGATGCCGTAGAGGACGTTGCGGGGATCTTCGGCCTGCAGCGCTTCACTGGCGGCCAGGCTGCGGCGGCAGTTTTCGAGGGCCTCTTTTGCCTTGCCGGTGCGCTTCTGGATCTCGGCCAGCCTCTTGTACGCAATGGCGATGTTGCGGCGAGCCCCCGCCACTGGCTTGGAGCTGGCCATTTCTTCGTAGATGGCGATGGCTTCGCGCACCAACCGCTCGGCGTCGCTGGGTTCGCCGGCTAGCAGACCGTACCATCCGGCCATTTCCTTGGCCAATGCCAGGGCCCGCCTGGCCTTTCGGTCGGATGGATTGCGGGCCATCCAGTCGCGGGCGGCGACCTCGCATCCGCGGTAGCTTTCCAGGGCCGCGGCTACGTCGGTTTCCTCTTGCATGTGCGCCATCTTGGACAAGATGCCGAATACCGCTATTGAGTCGCCGCCGGCCAGTTCGAGCGCTTTGCGGTAGTGCGCGATGGCCTCGGCGCCGCTTCCCACGATGTCCCCGAGCTTCTCGTGGCTCCGCAGCAGCGCCGCGCGGATGGCGGGGTCGGCCGCGTGGCGGCGCGCCAGTTCTTCCGCCACCGCCAGGGCCTTGGCGGCGGTTGCTCCCGCGGCGTTCTGCTGCCCGGTATTGTTGGCGAACAGGTTTCCTTGAATATCGGCCACCTTCAGATAGCCGTTCACCACCTCGAGTTCCAGAGCGTCGTCGCCCTTTGCCTGTTTCGCCAGGCCGTCCAGGTAGGCGCTGGCTTTCGTCACGACTTGTTCGCGGGCCGCGGTCATGCCTCCCTTCTGCATGGCGGTGTCCAGATCGTTGATGGTGAAGTTGGCGAAGTCGCGCAGGTCGCGGAACCGCTGCTCGGCGCGCAGCCGGTGGGCATGGTCCGACACCGCCAACGCCACCAGAAGAATCGCTGCCAGGGCCGACCCGCATACCGCTACTTTGTGCCGGCCGAAGAACTTGCCGGCGCGGTACGCCAGCGAATCTCCGCGCGCCGCCACCGTCCGGCCGTCCCGGTAGCGCCGGATGTCTTCCGCGAAACGCTCAGCCGACGCGTAGCGCTTCTGCGGCTCCTTGCGCATGGCGGTCAGCACAATGGTGTCGAGATCTCCGCGGAGTTGGCGTGCCAGTTCCGGCGGCGCGGCTTCGCTGGGTTTGCCCGGGTCGGTTTCGCAGATGGCCCGTTCCAGTTCATAGGAAGATCTGGTGCGGCCCTCGAAAGGGTGCCTGCCGGTGAGCAGGGTAAAGAGCACCACGCCGAGCGCATAGATATCGCTGGCGGTGGTGACTGGTTGTCCCAGAATCTGCTCCGGGCTGGCGTATTCCGGCGTCATGGGTTGCGCCGAGGTGCGCGTCAGGCCCACGGTTCCGGCGGCGTATTCCGGGCGCAACAGCTTGGCAATGCCGAAATCGAGCAGCTTGGGGACGCCGCCCGGCGTCACCAGCACATTAGCCGGCTTCAGATCGCGATGGATCACCAGATTCTGGTGCGCATAATGGACGGCGGCGCACAACGGCAGAAACAGATCCAGCCGCTCGGCGGTGGAGAGACCATGTTCCCGGCAGAACCGGTCGATGGGTTGCCCCTCCACGTAGTCCATCACCAGGTAGGGGATGCCGTCCTCGGTGGCTCCGCCATCGAGCAGTCTGACGATATTGGGGTGCTCCAGGACGGCCAATGTATGACGTTCGTTCTCGAACCGGCGCCGGGTGTGTTCGTCGAGCAGTTCCGGCCGGATGGCTTTGACGGCCACCAGGCGGCGAAACTGGTCGTCGGCGCGCGCCGCCAGGTACACCGCGCCCATACCTCCGGTGCCCAGGCGCCGCAGGATGCGGTAGGGGCCGAACTGGCGCTCGAGGAGGGGGTCGGGGGCCACCACCGGAGTTTCGTAGCGGCTGCCGGCGTCGGCCAGCGCGTCGAGCAGCGACGTCACTTCGGCGCGCAGGCCGGCATCGCTGCCGCAGGTGGCTTCCAGAAACTCCTGGCGATCGGCGGGCTCGCGCTCCAACACCGCGTCAAACAGCCGTTTCACTTCCTGCCAGCGTTCCGGGGTCATGGGGCGCTTCCCCGCGTCAGCTCCTGGTGGAGCCAGGCCTTCGCCGATTGCCATTCGCGTTTCACGGTGGGGATGGAAATCTGCATGACCTCGGCGACTTCCTCCACGCTGAGCCCCCCAAAAAACCGCAGTTCCACAATCTGGCCCTGCCGTGCGTCTAGGGCTTCCAGGCGCCTCACCACTTCGTCCATGGCCACCACATCGCCCAGCCGGTCTTCGGAGATGAGCAGCGAATCGTCGAGCGTGATTCTGGCGCCGCTCCCGCGTTTGGCGGCGCCCCGTTTGCGGGCATAGTCCACCAGGATTTCGCGCATCAGCTTCGCGGCGACCCCGAAAAAGTGGGCCCGGTCGCGCCATTCCACCCCCGCGCTGCCCGCCAGTTTCAGGAATGCTTCATGCACCAGGGCGGTGGGCTGAAGCGTGTGTCCGGGCCGTTCGCTCCGCATAGCCCTGGCGGCCACCTGGCGCAGTTCACCATACACGGCCGCGATGAGTTTCCCGGCCGCGTCCCGATCGCCCGAGCGCAACTGCCGCAGCAGGCGCGTTACTTCCCCCCCGTCCTCTGGCACAGGCTTGTTTCCGCCGCTCCGTGATTATATCAAGGGAAGGCGGTGTTGTTTTCGCCCGGTGGCGCTTTCCATGCACCCGCAAGGAATGGTAGAGTCGTATCCGATCATGGACCCGAAAACCCATCCCAAGCACGAGAGCCTGCGCGTCATGCGACCCATGTACGCCCGCCACTGGCTGCTCGGACCGGCTGCCCGCCACTCCATTCCCGCAGAGGAAATGCCGCCCAGCGCGGCTTATCAACTCATTCACGACGAACTGATCATGGACGGCAGTTCGCGCTTCAACCTCGCCACCTTTTGTGGCACCTGGATGGAGCCGGAAGCTGAGAAGCTCATGTCCGAGACGTTCGACAAGAACATGATCGATAAGGATGAGTATCCGCAAACCGCCGAGTTGGAGATGCGCTGCGTCCACATGCTGGCCGAGCTCTGGCACGCCCCCGGCCCCGACGGCGTCATCGGAACCTCCACCATCGGGTCGAGTGAGGCCTGCATGCTCGGCGGCCTGGCCCTCAAGTGGCGCTGGCGCGAGAAGATGCGTAAAGCCGGCAAGTCCACCGCCCGGCCCAACATCGTCATGGGCACCAATACCCAGGTCTGCTGGCACAAGTTCGTCCGCTATTGGGATGTGGAGGAGCGCGCGGTGCCCCTGGAGGGCGAAAGCTTCGTGACCGATCCGGAACGGGCCGCGGCCCTGTGCGACGAGAACACCATCGGCGTCGTTTCCGTCCTCGGCAGCACCTTCACCGGCGACTACGAGGATGTAGAGGCTTTGAGCGCTGCACTAGACCGTCTCCAGCGGAAGACCGGGCTCGATATCCCGATCCACGTCGATGGCGCCAGCGGCGCCTTCGTCGCTCCCTTCCTGCAACCTGCGATCGTCTGGGATTTCCGCCTGCCCCGCGTCAAGTCCATCAACACATCCGGCCACAAATACGGCCTGGTATTTCCCGGCGTTGGTTGGGTCATCTGGAGGGAAGCTTCCGATCTGCATCCGGACTTGATATTCAACGTCGACTATCTCGGCGGCACCATGCCGACGCTGGCCATTAACTTTTCGCGCCCCGCCAGCCAGGTGGTGGCGCAGTATTACAACCTGATCCGCCTTGGTAAGTCCGGCTACCGCGAAATTCACAAAGCCTGCCAGGACGTCGCGGTTCACCTCGCCAAACAGATTGCCGCCATCGGCCCCTTTGAGTTGATGAGCCAGGGCACCGATCTCCCGGTGTTCGCGTGGAAGCTCAAGCAAGAAGCCCACTGGTCGCTCTACGATCTGGCCGATCGCCTGCGCGACCGCGGTTGGCAGGTCCCTGCCTACCGCATGCCCGCGAACCGCCAGGACCTGGTAGTGCAGCGGGTAGTGGTGCGCAACGGCTTTACCTGCGACCTGGCCGACATGCTGGTCCGCGACATCCGCCGCCACCTGGACTGGTTCGCCGCGCAACCCGGCTTCCATTCCACGGCGCAACCCGCGCAGTTCCACCACTAAGCTTACGGCTCGCGTGTGTTTGCGGCGGCTTTTTGCCACACTGCGCTTACCAGCTCTGTCCGCCACATGGGACCGCCCTCGGAGGACGGGCCCTCTGCCTTCAGGAAGGTCGGGCAGCTTCCGCCAAGCATCCACACACGGGTATCGGGTGGCTGCTTCCCCACCAATGGCGCCAATACTCCGCGGACCCCTCCTATCTCAACCTTGACTACATACCGCGTAGCCCCGCGGCTGGTGTTGCCGGTCAAGAACGAATCCTCGCCCTCGGCGTGAATCGCAAGTTTGATTAGCAGGGGTTTCGGCGTGGCCACTACCATGGATGCCGTGGTTGATTGCGCGCCAGGCGCTAAATTCTTGAGCAGGATCGAAACTATGCCATTGGCCAGGTCTGGCGGAAGTTGCAGGCGGGCGGTTTCTGTCTTGTCTTTGCCGTTATCGTCTCTGTAGACAACCGTGACCACACCGCTGGAACCGTTGATCGAGACATCCATCGGGTGTTTGAATGCCGGCCCCTTTTGCACCAGGTGGTCGGTCAGCAGGTGGAAATGACCGCTCTGCGAAAAGACCACGGTTTCGTCCTGCAGCGAGCCATCCTTGAAATGAAAGACCAACCGATTGGTCACTTCGCGGCCATGGGTTACCTGGGTCGAGTCGCCATCGGCGATGATGTCGCCGTCTAACGTGCGTAAAACCAGAAAGCCGCGGCTCTCGCCCTCCATCTGGCGTACCGCCACGGATTGTGCCGGTAGAGAAGCGGCTTGGCAGAGTGCCGCCCACGCCAGCACCATGGCGAGCATACCTGACCGCAAGCAGTCACTTGTTGAGCGCATCTTTGTCCTCGCAAAGGATCACAGCACGTGGGGGTCCGAATAGCGGGCGCATCCTCCGATGCGGACTGACGAAAGCCGCGTGCAGAATCCGCCACAATCAGTGCAATCTTTGCTTCGCCAGCCCAGCCGTCGATCCTCGGATTCCGCCGGCGTCACCGTTTTCGCCTGTTCGGTACCGCGCGTGCTCTGATATTCCCAACATCCTCTGGAAAGAAATCATGCGGATATATTCATCGACTAGATTTACCGGAGCCGTCCTGACGACACTCCTGTTCGCGTTCTCCGCCTTCGCACGCGACCACAGCGCTCTGAACGGCACCTGGACGCTGGTGCCCGCCAAGAGCGATTTTGCCGGCCAGCCCGTCCTTCAAACCGGCACCGTCACGATCAACGATCGGGAGGGCATCATCATCGTCTCTCGCAGTTTCGTGTACCAAGGCGCCACCGAGACTTTCTTCTACAACGACCTCACCGACAGCGAGCACAACGCCACGATCCACACCGGCAAAGACCTTAAGAGCAAGACCAGGTGGGATCACGACGTCCTGAAGGTGACCACCACGCAATCCGGCGCGGTTACTCTCGAAAGCTACACCCTTGCCGCGGATGGCACTATGATGGTCAGCGTCGTAAGACCGGACCACAAACCGATCACGCTCGTCTTCCAGCACAAATAGAGCCAAGGCGTTCCCAAGCAAATTCAAACCATACCGTGGGGCAGGCGCCCTCGCCTGTGCCGGACCCCCTGGTCCGGCTCTTCCGAACCTTCCGCTCAACCCGCTGACGAACAATCCACTTACCCCGGAATTGGCTCCCCCGACCCGCCCCAACACCCCGGTTTTCAGCCCGCCGCCCGCCTCACCACCGTGGTTTGCGGTGGTCTGGCCGATATGAAACCTGTGAAGGCCGGATTGTAGGCGCCTGCATAGGAAAAATCGTGACCCGCCTCTTCATCCTTACGCTATTGCTCTGTGCGCCGGCCGCTTCGGTCTCCGCCCAATCCGGCCCGGAGCCCCAGCGCGCCGATGGGGACAAGGCTCTCTTCGGCGATCTGCCTACCATCGACTCCGTCTCCCTGCACGCCCAGACTCTCGCCGAAGCACCCGCCAACGTCACTGTCATTACCGCGGCCGATATCCGCCGCTACGGCTATCGCACGCTCGCCGATGCGCTCGCCTCCGTGCGCGGTTTCTACGTCACCTACGATCACGAATACCACTACGTCGGCGTCAGCGGCATTTCCCTGCCGGGCGATTTCAACACCCGTTTCCTGGTGATGCTCAACGGCCATCCGCTCACCGACAATATTTACAATTCCAACGGCTTCTTCGGCCAGGATTTCGGCCTCGACATGGACCTGGTGGATCGCATCGAAATCATCCGCGGGCCCACCTCCGCGCTCTATGGCTCCAACGGCGTCCTCGCCAACATCAACATCGTCACCCGTTCTCCGGTGGATGCCGACCGCCTGCGCGCCTCCGCCGAAGCCGATTCCGCCGGCCAGCGCAAGCTTTCTCTCGCCGCATCCATGAACCTGGGCCGCGGCGCCAACCTGCTCATTTCCGCTTCGGTCTTCAACAACCTCGGTGTCCCTTTCGCAACCAGCGGCTTGGCCGTCCTGCCCGGCACTCCCAACGTCGTTCCCAACGCCGATGGCGAACGCGGCTACCACACTTTCGCCAACCTGATCTGGCATAACTGGAGCTTCATCGCCTACTTCAACTCCCGCCTCAAGCAAACCCCCATCGGAGTCGGCACCAGCTTCAACGGCGACCCCGCCCAGCATGCCGTCGACGGCCGCAGCTTCATCGGCGCCCTCTATAAACGCTCCGCCGGCCCCGGCCAGATCCTCTGGCAGATCTTCTACGACCGCTACCGCTACCAGGACCGCTACGATTTTCCAGAGGGCAATGAAGTCGAAACCGTCCGCGATTACAACTTCGGCGACTGGATCGATTCCCAGCTCGCTTACAGCCTCCCTGTTCCCCTGGTCGGCCCGCTCACCGTAGGCGTCTCCGGCTCCTGGGACCTGCGCGCCCGCCAGTACAACCTCGAGGACGGCCTCCGCCAGAACGACACCGACAACCCCAACCGCGACGCCGCCTTCTTCGCCCAGCAGGAATGGAAGCTCTCGGCCCAATGGAAACTGGATGGCGGCGTGCGCTTCGACGCCACCCGCTGGTATGGCAACTTCCTTTCGCCCCGCCTGGCGCTGGTTTGGCAGTCCTCTCCCCGCACCGTTTACAAACTGGTCTATGGCCGGCCCTTCCGCAATCCCAGCGCCTTCGAGCAGTTCTATAACGATGGTGGACTCTCCTATGCCCCGGCGCCCCAGCTCCATCCCGAATCGGCCAACACCTTCGAGGTCTCCATGGAGCGGCAACTGGCCCACGCCTGGACCCTGGTCGCCAATTCCTCGTACTACCGCATCAACCGTGTCATCGAAGCCGTCTACCTCGCCGATGGAGTCCAGCAGTACCGCAACGCCGGCCTGGACCGGTCCATGGGCCTCGAGTTCGAGCTCTCCGGCAAACTCTGGGACCGCCTGGAAACTTCCGCCAGCGCGTCGTTCGGCAACGCCGCCGGAGGCCAGCCGCTGGTCCGCCTGGCCAACTCTCCGGCGCAGATTTCCAAACTTCGGCTGGGTGCGCCGCTCGGCGGCGGGCTGCACGAGCGCCTGTTCCTTTCCGGCAGCCTGCAATGGATCTCCGCCCGCAACTCGTGGACCGGCGACCGTTTGGGCGGCGCGCTTCTGGCCGATTTCACCGGCACTCTGAATCTTCACCCGCGCTTCGATCTCGAGGCCGGTGTCCGCAATGCCTTTGACCGGCGCTATGAAGATCCCATCTTTCTCAGCGTCGACCGCCTGCCCGGCGACGGACGCACGGCTTTTGTGAGGCTGGTGTGGCGCGCCTGGGAATAGCACGCATTTCGCACGTGTGGCCTGACCACGTGGCGCACGCACTCGTGCGTGCCGTGTCGAGACTNNCGTCGGCATGAGTGCCGACGCGGCACGCATGAGTGCGTGCGCCACCTGCAAGAAATGCGGAATAGCCCTCCTGCTGGCTTCGTGGCTCTTCGCCGCCACCCTGCCCTCCGATCCCGCCGCTGTCCTGGTAGTCTCCGAATCGGGCGTCGAGGCTTATGCCGAAGCGCTCGATGGCATCGGCTCCGCCTTCGCTGCGCCGGGGCTTCGCGTCGTCGATCTGCAAGCAGCCACCGGCGCGCGCGATCTCGCCCTAGCGCTCGAGAGCAAGGAAACCCGCGCCGTCATCACCGTCGGCAGCCGCGCGCTCGATGACGTGCGCGCCCGCCACGCCGCCGTTCCAGTGGTGGCCGCCATGGTGCTGCACGGCGCCCAAGCCCCCAAAGCCGACGGCCACGTGGACCTGGATGTTCCGCTCGCCGCGCAACTCGGCGCCATGCGCGCCCTTTGGCCCGGGCGCACGCGCGCCGGCATCATCCGCAATCCGGCCCTCTCGCGTTATTCCGCCGACGCGCTGGAGGCCCGCGCCCGCAAGGAAGGCTTTCTCCCCGTCATCGTCGATTGCGACAAGCCCGCCAACCTGCTCAAGGCTCTCGCCGCGCTCAAGGGCAAAGTCGATTTCGTAATCTGTTGCCCGGACCCGGACCTCTACAATTCCGTCACCATCAAACCGCTTGTGCTGGCCTCGCTCGAAAGCCGCCTGCCGCTGGTGGGATTCTCTCCGGCCTTCGTGCGAGCCGGCGCCGCCGCGGGCATCTATCCCGATTACCGCGATTCCGGCCGCCAGGCGGCCGAGATGGCCGAGCGCCTGCTGCGCGGCGAAGACTGCGGTCCCGACACCGGCCCGCGCCGCATCCAGGTGGCCGTCAATCAGCGGGTGGCCCGCCTGCTGGGCATCGACTTCCGCACTGGCGCGCTCCCCGTGGAGGTCTTCCGCTGATGCCCCACTTCGCCCGAATCCCGGTGCGTCATAGCCTGCTGGCCCGCCTCTTGGCCAGCAACCTGGCGCTCGCCGCCGTCACCATATTGGGCCTCACCTGGTTGTTCCTCTGGGCCTACACCCGCGATCTGGATCGCCAGGTGGCCCAGCGCGCCGATTCGCTCGCCGGTTTCCTTGCCGGCGAAAGCCAGTTCGCCATGCTGGTGGGAGACCGCGGCGAACTGGAGCGGCTCGCCCGCAATGCCGTCTCGAGCGACCAGGTCGTTTTTGTCGAGCTGCGCGATGCCGCCGAAACCGCTCCCGTCTTCTGCCGCCGCTCCAACCAGGCGGGACCGTTCCTCGAGGTCTCCCGTAAGGTCTCGCCGCCGCCTGGCGCGCCATCCTTCGGGCCCCAGGTGCTGGGTAGCGTCCGCCTGGGTTTCTCCACCGCGGGGGAACGCGCCGCGCGCAACCGCACCGTGTGGATTACCGCCCTCATGGCCATCGCCTGCCTGCTGGCGGCCGGCGTCATCGAGACCATCCAGCTCCGCGCTCTCCTGCATCCGCTGCAATCGCTCACCGAGTTCACGCGCCGCGTGGCCGCGGGCGATCTCTCGGGCCGCGCCGTGGTATCCCGCGCCGACGAGGTCGGCCGCCTCACCCTCGCCTTCAATCAAATGGTCGAACGGCTCGGCGCCACCCTGGTCTCGAAAGAAGCCGCCGAGGCCGCCAACGCTGCCAAAAGCCGCTTTGTCGCCACCATGAGCCATGAGCTGCGCACGCCGCTCAACGCCATCATCGGCTACAGCCAGTTGCTGCAGGAAACCGTGTACGAAAACAACCCCGATGCGGTGCATCGCGATCTGCTCACCATCGAACGCGCCGGCGCCATGCTCCTCGATCTCATCAACGGCGTGCTCGATTTCTCCAAGGTCGAAGCCGGCAAGATCGAACTCGACCCCGAAACCTTCGACGTGCGCGCCGTGATCGACGATGTGCTGAGGGCCGTCGCGCCGCTGGCCTCCCGCAACGGCAACCACCTCTCCGCCCGCGCCGTCGACGATGCCGCCGAGGTCTATGCCGACCGCACGCGCTTCCGCCAGAGCCTGCTCAACCTGGTGGCCAACGCCTGCAAGTTCACGAGCGACGGAGACGTCTCGGTGGAGGCGCGCCGCGAACAGGCCGGTCCCAGCGAGTGGCTGGTGGTGAGCGTGAAGGACACCGGTATCGGCATCGCACCGGAGCAGCAGGCCCGGCTGTTTCAGGCCTTTTCCCAGGCCGATGCCTCCACCACCCGCAAGTACGGCGGCACCGGCCTGGGCCTGGTCATCAGCCGCAAAATGTGCCGCCTGATGGGCGGCGATATCTCGGTGCACAGCGAGCCCGGAAAAGGCTCCGATTTCACCATGCGAATTCCAGCGAATCGAGGCGCTTGACTATGCCCAAGTTACTCTTGGCGGAAGACGATGAATTCAGCCGCGATATGTTGGTGCGGCGTCTGGAGCGGCAAGGCTTTGTGGTGGTGGCCGCCGCCGATGGCCGCGAAGCCATTCTGGCCGCGCGCCAGCACCGGCCCGATCTCATCCTGATGGATCTGGACATGCCGGTGCTGGATGGCCGCGGCGCCATCGCGGCTCTCAAGAGCGATCCACGCACCTTCAAGATCCCCGTCATCGTGCTCACCGCGCACGCATCCGCGGAGTATGTCGCCGAAGCCGTCGCGGCAGGCTGCCAGGCTTACGAAACCAAGCCCATCGTCTTGCGCCGCCTGCTCGAGCGCATCGCCGAATTCCTCGGCCCCGTGCCGGCGCCGTGAAAAAATCGGTTGGCAGGCGGAAGCGCCTGCCCCACAAAGGCCCTTGCGCACAAAAGTGGGACAGACGCTTTCGTCTGTCAACCCGGCGAATAGGGCGGAATCAATATTGGGCCAGGTCTTCGAAATCCACGTTGCCGCCGGACAGGACCACGCCCACGGAGCGGATGTCTTTCGGCAACTTGCGGAACAGGACGGCGGCGGCGGGGACGGCGCCGCTCGGCTCCACCAGGATCTTCAGGCGCAAGAGAAGGAACTTGACGGCGGCGCGGATCTCGTCGTCGGTCACCAGCACGATCTGCTCGGCGAGGCTTTGAATCACCGGGAAGGTCAGGTTGCCGGGACGCGGCGAGCGCAGACCATCGGCGATGGTGTCGGGATGCGCGACGGTGACCTGGTGGCCGGCTTGCATGGAGAGGAACGTGTCGTTGGCCCCTTCGGGTTCGGCGCCGAAAATGCGGATGGCCCGATGGAGATCCTTGGCGATGGTGGCGCAGCCGGACAGCAGGCCGCCGCCGCCCACCGGGGTGATGAGAGCGTCGAGGTGGCCGGTCTCCTGGAGCAGTTCGAGAGCCGCGGTGCCCTGGCCGGCCATGATCATCGGGTGATCGAAGGGTGGAACGACGGTGGCGCCGGATTCCTTGATGAGGGCGGCGGCAATCTCTTCGCGGCTCTCCGTATGGCGGTTGTAAGTGACGATGGTGGCGCCGTAGCCGCGCGTGGATTCCATCTTGAGCCGCGGGGCATCTTCGGGCATGACGATGGTCGCGTGCGCGCCGACGTGGCGCGAGGCGATGGCGGTGGCCTGCGCGTGGTTGCCCGAAGAGTAGGTGACGATCCCGTGGGCCAGGGCCTCGGGCGGAAGCGAAAGGATCAGGTTGGAAGCGCCGCGGATTTTGAAGGCGCCGCCGCGCTGCAGGTTCTCGCACTTAAAGAAGACGCGCACGCCGGCCTGGGTGTCAAAGCCTGCCGAAGTCATGACGGGGGTCCGGCGGGCGAGCGGGCGGATGCGCACGGCGGCGGCGCGGACGTCGTCGGGATGGATGGCAAGAGGCATGAACTTCGAGGATAACAGTGGGGCGGGCAATTTTGCCCGCAGCCGCCTTCAGGCGGCTCTCAGGGTGTCTGCACCCGTCAGGCACTTACGCCAATGGTGGGGCAGGCGGTGCTCGCCTGCCCGCCCGTTGACGGGCGATTTCTCCATCTTCAGCAGCTCCGCTCCGCCCACAAACTATCCGAATCGTATTACACTCACTAGGTTCAGGAGGTTACCGCTGTGCCTATTCCGCGCGTGTGGATTCGCCGTTTGACGTTGCTTGGTCTCTCGCTGGCTGCGCTGGCGCCATTGGCGCCGGGCCAATCGATCGATGCCCGGCTTTATTCCGAGATGCACTGGCGCTCCATCGGGCCGCCGCGCGCCGGACGCGCGCGTGCGCTCTCCGGGGTGGCGAGCCAGCCCAACGTGTTTTACATCGGCTTCGACAACGGCGGCGTCTGGCGGTCCACCGACTTCGGTTCCACCTGGATTCCGCTGTTCGACAACCAGCCGACCGGCTCGATTGGGGCCATCGCGGTGGCGCCGTCGGACCCCAACATTATTTATGTGGGCGCCGGCGCGGGAATCATCCGGCCGGATCTTTCGGTGGGCGACGGCATGTACAAGTCCACCGACGCGGGCAAGACCTGGGCCCACCTGGCGCTGCGCGATTCGCAGATGATCGCCAATATCGCCGTGGACGCCACCAACCCGAACCGGCTGTTTGTGGCGGCGCTGGGACATCCCTACGGTCCCAATCCGGAACGCGGCATCTTCCGCTCGACGGATGGGGGCGCGCATTTCGACAAAGTACTTTACAGCGACGAGTATACCAGCGGCAACGACGTGGTGATCGATCCCAAAGACCCCAACACGGTGTACGCCTGCCTCTGGCAGCAGCAACAGGGATTCACCGAGAACGGCGCTTTCGGCGGCACCGATGGCGGCATCTACAAATCCACCGACGGCGGCTCCAACTGGAGGAAACTGATCGCCGGGCTGCCGCCGATCATTGAAGCGAACCTGGCGATCTCCGCCAGCAACCCCAAGGTGATTTACGCGACAGTGGCGGCGGGAGCGGCTCCGGCGGCTGCCGGCGCGGCAGCTCCGGCAGCGGGAGGACGCGGCGGCGGGCGTGGCGGTCGCGGCGGCGGTGGAGGCGGCATCAGTTTCTACAAGACCACCGATGGCGGCGAAAATTGGTTCCTGGCGACCGACGATCCGCGCGTGGCGGAGACGGGCTCGCAGCGGCATCCGCCGGATACGCGGCCGCTGGGCCGCATCGGCGGCGGCGACTTGCCCACCATCACGGTGGACCCGAAGAACGAGAACGTGGTCTATAGCTGTTCCACGGTGTTCTGGCGGACTGAGGATGGCGGCCAGACGTGGTCAGCCGTGCGCGGCGCGCCGGGCGGCGACGATTACCAGAAGAGCTGGGTGAATCCGGATATTCCCAATATCATTCTGCTGGTGAGCGACCAGGGCGGAGTGGTGTCGGCGAATCGCGGCGAATCGTGGAGCAACTGGTACACGCAACCGACCGCCGCGATGTATCACGTGACCGCCGACAACGCCTTCCCGTATCGCCTGTGCAGCGGGCAGCAGGACTCGGGCTCGGCTTGCGTGGATAGCCGCGGCATGGACGGCGAAATCACCTTCCACGATTGGCATCCGGTGGGCATCGAAGAGTACGGCGAAGCGGCGCCCGATCCGAAAGACCCGAACCTGGTGTATGGCGGGAAAGTGAGCGTGTATAACCGCGTGACCAGCCAGAAGGCGGCGGTCGGGCCGGGCGGCGGACGTGGAGGACGCGGCGGCGCAGCGGCGGGGCGCGGTGGACGTGGCGCGGCAGCGGCCGCAGCGCCGGCGGCGCCAGCAGCCGAACCGCCCGCGCGCACGGTTCGCACACAACCGTTGATCTGGTCGCCCAAAGATCCCAATATTCTTTTCTACGCCACGGCCGGCGTGTGGAAGACCAGCAATGGCGGCCATAGCTGGACGGCCATCAGCGGCGACCTGACGCGACAGACCTGGGACGTGCCCACGAACGCGGGCAAATACGCCGGCACGGTGACTCCGTCGCCAACGGGCTCCGTCACGGCGCTCGCTCCATCGCCGCTCGATGTCAACGTGCTGTGGGCGGGCACCGGCGACGGCCTGCTGCAACTGACCACCGACGGCGGCGCCAAATGGACCAACGTGACGCCATCCGAGATGAAGCCGTGGACGCGTATCTTCAATATGGACGCGGGCCACTTCGACGCCAAGACGGCCTATGCGGCTGCCAATACGCTGCGCCTCGACGACATGAACCCGCACTTGTGGCGCACCCACGACGGGGGCAAGACCTGGAAGGAGATCGACAATGGAATCGCGGGCGGCGCGGTGGCCAACTCCATCCGCGAGGACCCGCGCAAGAAAGGGCTGCTCTACGCTGCCACCGATACGCAGGTTTGGGTTTCCTTCGACGACGGCGACAACTGGCATTCGCTGCGGCTGAATATGCCGGCGATTTCCGTGCGCGACATCGAAGTGAAGGATGACGCGACGTGCATGTGCTCCGACCTGGTGGCGGGGACGCACGGCCGCGGTTTCTGGATTCTGGACGACGTGACGCCGCTGCGCCAGGCGGCCGATGCCGCCGCGGCATCGAACGCGTATTTGTTCAAGCCGGCGACGGGCATACGGGTTCGCTTCGGCACCAACGATCCCACACCGTGGCCGCCGGAATTGCCGGCCGGGGAAAATCCGCCGCCGGGGGCCATCATCGATTACTACCTGCCCTCCGCCGCGAATGGCGAGGTGAAGCTGGAGTTCCTCAACACGCAGGGCAAGGTGATTCGCGCGTACTCGAGCAACGACCCGGTGCGGAGCCCCGACCCGGCGACCGATCCGGTGGCCTACAACAAGCTGTGCCAGCAGACGCCCACCGCGCCCGATTGCAGTTTGCCGCTGTACTGGCCCGCGCCGCCGCAGGGGTTGAAGGCAACCGCCGGCATGCACCGCTTCACGTGGGACATGCACTACGATCCGATCGGCGGCGGAGGCGGTGGCGGACGCGGCGGTGGCGGCGGCGGTGGTGCGGTCCCGCATCGCACGTACCCCGGAGTCAGTTCGCCGTGGGTGGCGCCCGGCGCGTACTCGGTGCGTTTGACGGTGAACGATAAGAGCCAGAGCCAGCCGATCGCGATCACGATGGACCCGCGAGTGAAGATCACGCCGGAAGTGCAGCAGATCTTCACGCTCACGACGCAGATGGAGAACCGCGCGCGGAACGCCGCGAGCGCATATAAAGACGCGCGCGCGCTGGCCGATAAGCTGAAGGCGAAGCCGCAATCCGCAGCGAATGACGCGTTGATCAAGCAGGTGGAGGAGATCGCGCCGGCCGAAGTGGCCGCGGGCGCCGGTGGTGGTGGCGGCGGACGCGGGGGCCGTGGAGGTCGCGGTGGCGGTGGTGGCGGCGGTGCAGCGGCGGCGGCCGACGATCTTGCTGCCCGAGCGGGAGCTTTGGCCGCGGCCCGTGCCGGTGCGCTACCTGCGGAGCCGCCCCCGCCGAATCTGAGCAACATTGGCGCTCAGATGGTGGCTGCGGTGCAAGGCATGCAAGGTTCCGAGATGCCGCCGACGGCTGCGCAACTTCAGGCTTGCATTGAACAGGAAACGGCATACACTAACCTGATGGCGAAGTGGGCGGCGCTAAAAGCGAAGGTGAACGGCCCGGCGGCGGGGCGGGAAGGCGCGAAGAAGTAGGGAAATGGCGGACCGGCGGTTATTGCCCCGGGGGCGTCCGCTGTTCCGCTTCCATGAGGTTGGTGAGGATGTCGTTGATGCGCGTCAAGTGGCCGTCGCCCTTGGAGCGCAGCCATTCCAGCACCTGTGCGTCAAGGCGTACGCTCACCGCAACCTTGCGCGGCCGGGCGTCTCGCAGTCGGACCATGCTTGCCAACTGTTCATCAGTGAGGCGCGGGATTTCTTTGAAGTTAATGCGCGAGTCATCCGCCGCGCCTTGCCGCACTGCAATACGGCGCAGGGTTTGGCGGTCGCGTTCAGTCCATTTCCTGCTCTTGATATCTTCGGATCTCATGCTTTTCAGCCCCGCGGGTTGAGATGATACGGATGACTTCTTCGCCATTGTGTTCCTCCCGGTACGCATGGACAACGAGCAGCACGGCACGGGCCTCAGGTTCAATCTGAACCGCACCCAGCGCATGCCAGCGTTGTTCTTCTGTATTCCTATCGATGCGGTCCGGATAGATCAGGCAACGTTCGTCCTCGAAGGCCAGCGTAGCCAGCTCAAAGGAAATTCCGTCGTGCTTTTGCTGGTTCCGCCGATTCTTCTCCTCATCCCATTCGTAACGCATCGCGTATATACGTAGTGTACTACAGGAAGGCTCCGCCCCTACTGGGGAGCTTCTGCCCTACGCCTTCCGCAACCAGCGCAGTACGGCGATGGTCGTCTGCTCGACACACAGTGAGAGGACATAGTCGAGGTCGCTCGACCAGAGGCCGGTGCTGATGGAGAAGACCAGCGAATCGGAAACGGAGCTCTCTTCGAGCGCGGTTGCGACCCCTTCGCTTACCTCAAGTTCGGCGCCGCCTCCCAGAGAGCCCAGGAAACCGGCGAACGTCAGGAACTCGAACGCGAATTCCGGACGAAGTTGCGAGCGCCGCTCCGCGGGGATAATGGCCACAATCTCCACCGGACCGGCTTTCGACTCCTCGCAATAGACTGTGGCCACCGCGCAATCCTTCAGATCGTGAATGACCACGAAGAAACGGCAGGCGGGTTCCCCGGGCACGGAGCAGGTGACCGGACCGAACCATGACGGCCCAGAGGCGTTTGCCAGGGATTCCGTGAGGCGATGGGGCCGGGCGCCCGCGAAATCCAATTCGCACGGGCCGTGCCAGGTTCGGCTTCGCAAATCCCACCCGTACAACTGGATACTCCGCTCCGCGTGATCCAGTTGGCAAGCTGCGCCCGGTGGGGCGGCGCCAACGATGTCCGGACTTGTGCAGGGCTGGATCTGAAAACGCATCTTAAGATACTATACTCCGAAAGACGCGTCTCCGGGCTATCTCGTTTCAACCAATTCCGCCACCTCCAGCGATTCTTCCTTGTCGCGGAACTCGCCCAGCGAAATCGGCACCGCTACTTTGAGCATTAGTGTGAAGATCAGGAAGCCCGTGGCAAAAATCCCCGCCGCCACGCGCAACTCCGTCAGCGTCGGATAGTACTCATAGATCTCGCCCAAGGCATCGGGCGTCAGGCCCGGGATGATCAGGCCCATGCCCTTTTCGATGTACACTCCCGCGTAGATGGCCAGGCAGCCGATATTCAGCGTCACAAAGTTGCGCCGGGCCTTGGGGACGATGAACAGCCCGAACGCCAGCAGGTTGCAGAATACCGCCGTCCAGGCGTAGGGGACCAGCGTATGGTGCGACCCCAAGCCAAAGTACCAGTAACGCGTGTACAGCGTGTGCTGGGTGTTCGAATAGAATTCTTTAAAGGCTTCGGCGCCGTGCAGGAAGAGGTTCAGGAACATGGCGTACGCCATCAGTTCGGCGATCTTCCAAATGGCCTCATTCTGAATCTCAAACCGCGTGAACCGGCGCAGCACCTGGATCATGATCAGCAGAATGGCCGGGCCGGAACAGAAAGCCGATGCCAGAAATTGCGGCGCCAGGATCGAAGAGTTCCAATAGGGGCGGGCCGCCAGTCCGTTATACAGAAACGCCGTCACGGTGTGGATGCCCACCGCCATGGGAATGGACAGCAACACCAGGGGCACGACCAGCCGCTTGATGTAATGGCGGCCGTGAAATGCCCGGTACAGAATGTGTGTGGCCACCACGAAGTTCACTACGAAATAGAGGTTGAGCACCACTACATCCCACGCCAGAATGGAGCTCGGGAAGTTGAGGTGGCCGAAGGGCGGAATCAGATGCCAGAAACGGTCGGGCCGTCCGATATCCACGGTCACGAACATCAGGCACATCATGATCGCACTGATGGCCAGCAGTTCGCCGTAGATCACGATTTCCCGGATGGGCTTCCAGTTGTAGATGTATGCCGGGATGACCAGGACCACGGCAGCGGCCGCCACGCCCACCAGGAAAGTAAAATTCCCGATATAGAAGCCCCAACTCACCTGGTCGCGCATGGCGGTCAATCCGAGGCCGGTCCGCACCTGGTTGGAGTAGGCCAGTATCCCCGAGACAATCAGCGTAGCCAGAAAGGCCAGCCATAGCACATACGTCCGGTTTCCACGCATGATCAGCCGCAAGCTTCCGCGGGCGAAGCCGCCGAAGAGCCGGATGCTGTTCACTGGACTCTCATGTTGCATAGAAGTAGAAGAACCTCGGTACGGTGTTCAATTCCTCTTTCAGAACCAGCACACGCTTGTGCTCGATGATGTAGCGGATCTCACTGTCTTTGTCGAGGAGGTTCCCGAACTTTCGCGCGCCCACCGGGCAAACTTCGACGCACGCCGGATAGCGCCCGGCGCGGGTGCGCTGGATGCAGAAGGTGCACTTTTCGACGACGCCCTTGGTCCGCGGGCGGTTGCCCAGGTAGTGCGTGTTGGGGTTGAATTCCTCGTTGGGAATTTTCGGCTCCTCCCAGTTGAAATGCCGCGCGCCATAGGGGCAAGCCGCCATGCAGTAACGGCAGCCGATGCACCAGTCGTAATCGATCACCACGATGCCGTCGCGTTCGGTCCAGGTGGCGCCGGTGGGGCATACCTTGGTGCACGGCGGGTTCTCGCAATGCTGGCACCCGACGGGCACGTAGAAATGTCCCTCTTCGGGAACGTCGGCGGGGTTGTAGTATGCGTTGGCGTGCGAGAAGTCGACGCCCTTGTCCTTCTCCATCGACATCACGCGTATCCATTGGATCTGCGGGTCGCGCGATTGATTGTTCTCCGCCACGCAGGCATACACGCAACGCCGGCAACCGATGCAGCGGGAGATATCCAAGGCGTACGCAAACTCCACACCGGGAATGGGACCGGCGTCCGAGACCGTCACTTTCTTGCCGTGGCTAGCGCTGTACTTCGCTTCCATCTCTTTGATGGCGGCGCGAAGCCGGTCTTTGGGCGCCTCGTAAAGGCGCTTCGGGCCGCACGCCGTCATGATCCAACTCGCCGCGGTCGTCGCCGCGGCGATGGTGAACAGCCGGCGCGAAGGATGGGTCGATATGCCGTCGGTTTCCATCGGGAGTTCTCGCTTCCTACTGCATGGTGCGGCTGGGCGGCCTGGGCGCCGGTTTGGGCGCCAGTGCGTGGAATCGTGGCTGGTGCGGGTTATGACAGTTGGCACACAACAGGTATCCCTTGGCTCCGTTCCAGTTTCCGGTACGGCGTCCGTGCACGCCCGCGCGCCAGTCGCGCAGCTTCTCCCCATGACATTGGCCGCAGACACGGTAAGATTCTTCGAACGGGACCCGCTCACCGCTGGCCAGGTGGAGGAAGTCGCGGTTGTTGGCATCGTGGCAATCCAGACACCAGCGATGGGTCTCATCGTGCTTCAACACGATGTCGGTGTGCATGGCTTCGAGATTGCGCCGCGTGCGATCGACCGGCATGCCCGCGTGGCAGTTGGAGCAGGGAAAGATCCCATCGGAAAACGGAGGAGCGGGCACGTCCAGCCGTTCTGGGGCGATTTTCGCGGTGGTTTCGGAGGGCGGGGACGGGGGCTTCGCCCCGTCCCCGGCCAACGACGCGCCGACAGCCAGCACGACCCCACCCGCCAGCACCCCTAAAGCAAAAAGTCGCATGAAAACCACTCCCTTACGGTCGTGGCTCGGATTACGCATTCCGCAGCTCCATCATGCGCTGCACCTCGCGGACCCACATCGCCTGGAACAATTGCAGGCGTTCCCCGATTACGGAGGCCAGGTTCAACGAAACGGCGTACCCGGCTTCGGGGTACGCGGCGAAGTGCTTGCGCAATGCCTCACGGGGAAGCGCAATCACTTCCGTTTCGAGCGGCGCCATGGCCGTCAGCGTGAAGCGGTACGGCGGAATCAGGGCGGACCAGCCTACGGTCTGGCCGGGGACCCGTTCCTCGACCAGCACATTCTGGTCCTGGCCGCGGACCTGCATGGGAAGCGTCAGCCGCAAGCGGCCCTGCGCGATCACATAGATGCACTCGGCCTCGTCTCCCAGGTGGAACAGTTCCGCTCCGCTCGCCAGCAGGATGCGTTTGCCAAGCGCCAGAACGCGGTCTCCGTCCTCGTCGGGCAGCCCATTCAACAAGTCTGTCTTTACCATGGCGGCGGACATCTCAGTTCACCAGCGTGGACATGGTCCGGCTGTGCAGCAGCGCGGCGTTCGGCGCCCGCATGTAGGACTCCGCGGCCGCCTGTTCCAGGCGAACGTGGTTCTCCAGTTGCAACAACAGGGCCTCGATCGGAACCCTGGCGTGAACCGGTATAGGGAGCGGCCCTTCCACAAAGAAGCGCTCGGGTGCGGCTATCTTCACCGCCTCCATTGGCTTCTCGAACCCAGCCGGCTCTACCGGCCTCTCGTCTCTGGTTGCCGCACCAAATGCCAGGCACATGACTGCCAAACCAAACATGCTCAAGCAAGCGCCCATCAACAACATTTCCATCGGTCGTCCTCCTGTCCGGTGCTGGTCCTTTGCATGGGAAGGGCCATGTCGAAAAGAGACATAAATGCTTGATTCTGTGAAGCTCCGGCCAGCCGTGCGTGGCGGCCCCTGCCAGAATGTCAGGCGGGCGCCTGACGATTCGTCAGTCGTCTGGAGCCTGTACATTCTCAAGCTCCGTGAAGAGCACCTGGTAGCGCCGGCGGTCTTCGCCGCCGGTATCTTATTGCGGGGCATGCTTTAGCTTGCCCTGGAATTTCGTCAGTCGTTGCGACAAGTCGGCGGAGCCTTCTTGACTACATGCTCGCGTTATGCGAGCGTTGGAAAAAATGGGCGCCCTAGTCATCGACAACAAGAAGTACGCTCGCGTATTGGCGAAAGTCCTGCCGCGAGTGATCGCAACCGGCGAAGAGCATGAACGCATGCTGGCCGAAGTCGAGAAGCTGATGGACAAGAGCGAGCATCGTACCGCGGAAGAGGACACCGCCCTTGACTTGATGGTTCGTCTGATCAAGGACTACGAAGAGGAGCATCATCCTCTGCGCGATCCGAGTCCTCACGAAATGTTGGTGTATCTGATGGAGCAACGGGGTTTGAAGCAAGCCGACCTTCTTCCGATTTTCAAATCCAGAGGCTACGTATCCGAGGTCGTCGACTCCAAACGCGCCATCAGTAAAGTACATGCCAGGCAGCTTGCCGAGTTTTTCAGGGTTCCGGTAAGCCTGTTTATCTGATTCGTCGGCGCTCATACCCGAAAAGCAATTCACAACTCCAGAGTTCCGCGCCGGGGGCAAAGCGGGGACAGCTATCCAATTCCAAAGGCGGGAATTGGTAGCAGTCCCCGTTTTGCGGCGGTCAGGCGAGCGTTGACGGGGATGCCGGACTGTGACATCATTCGACCATCCTGCTTCGCAAGAGTCCCAGACCGCCATTCGCCAGCATGCCGATCGGCCTGGCGGTGGGAGTCACCGCAGCCGTCGTGCTGGCGTGTGCGGGCGGCGCTTATCTTTATTCGCAGCACCACATGCACTCGCTCCTCGAGACGGCGCGCTCTACCGCGCTGGCCGAGGGCGATCTGATCCGCGTGGCGCTCGAACACCAGATGATCGAGAACGACCGCACCCTGATCGCGAAGATGATCCGGAGTTTCCGCCAGCAGACTCCCGTGGAGCGACTGGTGCTGCTGGACCGCTTCGGGGTGGAGCGTTATCCGGTTGGGTCCGGGCAGCCGGATGCCGAACTGCAAATCAATTCCCCCACCTGTCAGGCTTGTCATCGTTATCCCGCGGAACAGCGCGGATCGAGCCAGGTGATCGAGACCCGGGGCGGCACGGTTCTGCGGACCGTGGTACCAATCCGCAATCGCCAGGAATGTTGGAAATGCCACGACCCCAGTCACAAGATCAACGGCATTCTCATCCTGGACTACAAGACGGAACAAATTCGGGCAGAGATGGCGCGCGACCTCCGCTGGCTGGTGGGCGGCACCGCCGCTATCACATTGCTGCTGGTGGGCGCCATCGGCCTGGTGATCCGGGTGGCCGTGCTGCGCCGGCTGCAGCGGTTTGAAACCGTCGCGCGCCTGATTGCCGGGGGCGATCTGGAGCGGCGCGTTCCGGCCGAAGGTTCCGATACCCTTTCCTGGCTGGCACGCGAATTCAATACCATGGCCGATTCCGTCACCGGCCTGGTGGGCGAGGTGCGCAGCCAGCGCGAGAGGTTGGAGACGGTAATCAACAGCATCGATGACGGCATCGTGGTGTTGGACGCGGAACGCAACATCATCGCCGCCAACGATGCGTTTTTGCGCCGCGCCGAACACTCTCGCGCGGAGGTGCTGGGCTGCCAGTGCCGCGACATGCCTCCCGGCGGTTGCACCATCGTCGATTGCCCCACGCTGGCCTGCCTGAGGACCGGCGCGCACCAGGTGCGCATCTGCGAACGGCGGGCGCCCGGCGGCGCGGTGATCTGGGAAGAGGTTCACGCGTCGCCGATTCTGGACGGCGCCGGCCAACTGCGGCAGGTGGTGGAAGTGTGGCGCGACATCTCCGAGCGCCGCGCCGCCGAGGCCCACCTTGCCGAATCGCACCGTCTGGCTTCGCTGGGGACTCTGGCATCGGGCTTTTCTCACGAGCTCAATACCCCGTTGGGCACGGTGCTGATGTGCGTGGAGGGAATCCTGCGGGAAGCGGGGGGCGAGGCCGACAGGGAGCAGATCCGCGAGAGTGCTTCCATCGCCCGGGAGCAGATCCTGCGCTGCCGCGGCATCACGCAGCACTTTCTCCGCCTGGCGCGCGGCCAGCGCACCCAGGGAGACATCGTGGACCTGGGGACAGCCGTCAACGCGGTGGCGCGCCTGATCGAACCAACCGCCCGTGCGCACTCCGTGAAGATCGAGGTGAGCCCCATATCGACGGACCTGCGCGCCCGCGCCGATGAGGCCGAACTGCAGCACACCCTGGTCAACCTTCTGCTCAACGCCGTGCAGGCTTCGAAACCGGGCGGGTGCGTTACCATCCAAGCCGAGGCGAAAGCGGAGGGCGAAACGGTGCATATCCGCGTAACCGACAACGGCTGCGGCATCGCGCCGGAAGACCGCAAGCGGATCTTCGAGCCGTTTTTCAGCGGACGCCACGACGGCACCGGGCTTGGCCTGTTCCTCTCGCTGAATTTTGTCCGCCGGTGGGGCGGCGACATTCTGGTGGAGAGCGTGCCGGGCGAGGGTTCCACGTTTGAGATCGTGCTGCCGGCGCTGGTCACGGCGGACGTCCAGGAGGCCGCGCGGTGAAGACTACGGCTTCCATTCTTGTGGTGGACGACGACGCGGCGTTTCGTCACGTGGTGGCCGGCGAACTCCGCCGTATGGGGCACCAGGTGGAAACCGCCGGTTCGGGCGAAGAAGCGGTTGCCAAGGTTGAGCGGTTCGACCCGGAAGTGGTTCTCCTGGACCTGCGCCTGCCCGGCATGGACGGTCTGGAAACCCTGAAAGCCGTGCGCGCGCGCAATGCCGCGACGGAAGTGATCATGCTGACGGGGCACGGCTCCATCGACACAGCCATCGAATCCATCCGCGTGGGCGCCTTCGACTACGTGATCAAGCCCTGCCCGCTGGACGAGTTGCAGATTCGGATTCAGCGGGCGCTCGAGCGGCGTTCCCTGCGCCAACGCGCCAGCCTCCTGGAGCGCGGTCTGACGCCGCCGGATCTGGCCGGATCGTTCATCGGCGAGAGCCCGGAATTCCAGCGTTTGCTCCAGTTGATCGAACGCGTGGGCCCCAGCGATTCCACGGTGTTCATCAGCGGCGAAACCGGCTCCGGCAAGGAGCTGTTGGCCAAACTGGTTCACGCGCGCAGCAGCCGCAAATCCCGGCCGTTCGTGATCGTGGATTGCGCCGCCTTGCAGGAAAACCTACTGCAGAGCGAGTTGTTCGGCCACGAGCGCGGGGCGTTCACCGGCGCCGACCGGGCCAAGCCCGGGCTCTTTGAGGTGGCCCATGGCGGCACCATCTTTCTCGACGAGATCGGAGAGATCAGCCAGGCCACGCAGATCAATTTGCTGCGTGTCCTCGATACTTCGGTATTCCGCCACGTGGGCGGCACCAGTGAAATTCGCGTGGATGTAAGAGTGCTGGCGGCTACCAATCGCGATCTGCGGTCCATGGTCCGGAAAGGTCTGTTCCGCGAGGATCTCTACTATCGCATGACCACCATCAGTCTGGAAATCCCGCCCCTGCGGGGCCGTGCCGGCGATGTCGAGCTGTTGGCGAGGCATTTCGTGGGCGTGCTCAACGAGCGATTTGCTTCCTCCAAGAGCATCGGGAAGGAGGCCATGGAAACTCTGCGCCGCCACAATTGGCCCGGTAACGTCCGGGAACTCAAGCACGCGGTGGAAGCGGCCATGGTGGTGTGCGAAGGCTCCGAGATTCTCCCCGAGCATCTACCCACGGCGGTGCGCGGCGCCCTGGCGGCATCGCCCGCCGGTGCGCCGATTTCGGAGGACGCCGCTCTGCCCACGCTCGACGAGCTGGAACTGACTCACATCCGCCGCGCCTTGCAGGCGAGCAACGGCCACCGTGGCAACGCCGCCCGCATCCTGGGCATCAGCGAGCGCAATTTGTACCGGAAGTTGAAGGAGCATCGCCTGCTGGGGTGACGCACGGATCGGTGCGGGGGGTGCTGGGCTGACCGGCATCCCTACCGCGACCCAACTCCACATGTTCCACCGCGGAAAACTGCCCTACTTGCAAGTTGGCAGGCGGCACCGCCTGCCCCACCTCGCCGCTACGGCAACGCGCTCGGCGTGCTTTCTGCCGCTTCGCTCGGAGGCTCCTCTTCCACCGCTTCCTCCGGTTTCTCCCAACGCTCCAGATACACCGGGTAGCGCGCCAGCACCGTCCCATAGAGCAAGTGTCCAAGTACCGTTGTCCGCTCCACATGCAGACGCGCCACCAGCGGGATCACGCTCTTCCAGACGCCGTGAAAGGAGAGGTAATACCACGCCAGGGCAAACGCCACGCTCCACAGCAGGACCCGCCCCCGCGGCATCCGGCCGCGCACCGCAAGCGCAAACAGCGCGCCCAGCAGGCTGTAGATCAGCAGGTACAATGCCAGGCCGCTGACGGTGCCGGCGACGAAACCGGTGCGGATGGGCGCGTCGCCGTCAAACGCCGTGGCCATCAAATTCTCAGGCATCCAGAAGCTGCGGCGCTGCCACGTGGAGCTCAAGCCCATCCACGCCAGCATCCAAAGCGCGCCCAACATCCCGGCTTCCAAACCCGCAAATAACAGCCGTGACGAATTCGCAGACCGGCCTTCCGCCGCAGCGTCCATATGATTCAGCCTATACTGACGTTAGGTAATAAGGCAAAAATCTTCTCTATGCATCGCGTAGTAGTCACCGGCATCGGTGCGGTTAGTCCCAACGGGATCGGGCGCGAATCCTTCTGGCAAGCCTCCAAAAATGGCGTAAGCGGCGTGCGGCGGATCACGCGTTTCGACCCCTCGGAGTTTGCCGTCCAGGTGGCGGGCCAGGTGCCCGACGAGTTCGACGAAACTCTCTACGTCACCGCGAAAGACCGGCCGCACGTCTCGCGCTCCGTGCCGCTGGCCGCGGCCGCCGTAGCCGAAGCGCTGGCCGACGCGTCGCTCGATGCGGCCGCCATGTCGCGCGACCAGCTCCGCGAGATCGGCGTCATCGTCGGCTCCGGCGGCGGCAGTCAGGATTTCACCGAAGAGCAATATCGCCTCTTCTACACCGGGCACCTGAAGCAGTGCAGCGTGTATACCATCCCCACCAGCACCATCGGCACGCTAGCCAGCGAAGTCTCCATGCGCTTCGGCTTCCGCGGCCTCAGCCACATCGTCTCCACCGGGTGCACGTCCTCAACCGACGCCATCGGCTACGCCATGCGCAACATTCAGGCCGGCGTGCTCCACACCGTGGTGGCCGGCGGCGTGGATGCACCCCTGGCTCCCCTGATTCTGCGCGGCTTTCAGCTCATGCGCATCATGAGCACGCGCTGGAACCAGGAACCCGAGCGCGCCTCCCGCCCGTTTTCGAAGGATCGCGACGGCTTCGTTATCGCGGAGGGCGCCTGGTTCTTCATCCTCGAGGAGATGGAGCGCGCCCGCGCGCGCGGCGCTCACATCTATGGCGAGATCGCCGGTTACGGCTCCACTTGCGAAGCCTACCACCGCGTGCGCCTGGAAGAATGCGGCGAAGAGCCGGCGCGCGCCATCGGCATGGCGCTCGGCGAAGCTGGCATCCCGCCCTCCGAAGTGCAGTACGTCAATTACCACGGCACTTCCACCGAGCTCAATGACCGGGTGGAAACGCGCGCCATCAAGCTGGCTTTCGACGGCCACGCCTACAAACTGGCCGGCTCGTCGCTCAAGAGCCTGATCGGTCATCCGCAGGGCGCGTGCGGCGCCGCGGGCATCGCCGCCACGCTGCTCGCCATGCGCGACGGCGTTCTGCCTCCCACCATCAATGTGGATGAGCCCGACCCCGAGTGCGACCTCGATTACGTCACCGCTCCCGGCCGCCATCTCGAAATCGAGCACGCCGTCGGCAACTGCATCGCCTTCGGCAGCAAGAACTCCGCCGTGGCCCTACGCCGCGTTTGACCCGGCAAAAATAAAAACCGGCGGGCGCTCGGAGGAAGACGCCCGCCAGATGGATCCCTGGGCGAATGCCCAGCGGAACCAATCGTCAGATGGTATTCAGCTATCAGTTAAGACGCTAATGGACCCCGAAACGTTTCGTTTCCATGAAAAGCCGTCCGCTGCCCGCAGGTGCGCGAGGTATGTTTCGTCACGGCTTCCCCCCGGCAACTCCCGCACACGGCCATATTTTTCAATTGAAAATTCTACCCCTCGCCCATCTCCCGCCGGATCGCGTCGGCAATGCTCGCGCTGAAAGCTTCCACCTGCGCCAGGTCCGGCCCTTCCACCATGACGCGCGCCAGCGGTTCGGTGCCGGAAAACCGCACCAGCACGCGCCCCGTGCCCGCGAAGGCCTCTTCCACCCGCCGGATTTCCCGCGCCACCGAGGGCAGCTCCGTCAGCCTCTTCTTCTCCCGCACTCGCACATTGACCAGACGTTGCGGATGCACTTCGAGGCCGGCGATCAGTTCGTCGAGCCCCGCTCCTGCGCGGCGCATCGTCTCGAGCAGCCGAAGTGCCGTCAGCATGCCATCGCCGGTCGTGGCATATTCGCGGAAGATCACGTGGCCCGATTGCTCCCCCCCCAGCGCCGCTCCCAGCCGCACCATCTCTTCCAGCACGTATTTATCGCCCACCGGCGTGCGCACCATGCGGATGCCGGCCCGCGCCAGAGCCTGTTCCAGCCCCAGGTTCGACATCACCGTGGCCACCACGATATCCCCGTCGAGGCGTCCCGCGGCCTTCATCGAGCGGGCGCAGGCCAATAGCACGGCATCGCCGTTCACCACCTTGCCGCTGGCCGCCACGAAGATCGCACGGTCGGCGTCGCCATCGAAGGCCACTCCCAAATTGGCGCCCGCGGCCAGCACCGCATCGCGCAACCCTTCCACGTGCAGGGCTCCGCTGTTGAGATTGATGTTGCAGCCGTTGGGCGCCGCGTTGAGCGCCGTCACCTGCGCGCCCAGCCGGCCGAACAGCAGCGGCGCCAGCCGGTACGATGCGCCGTTTCCGCAATCCACCACCAGCTTGAAGCCATCCAAGGTCATCTCCGCCAAGGACGCCAGGTAGTCCACATACTTCCGGTCGAGATCCTCTTCCACGCTCAGCACGGCGGCCCGCGGCTCAACGCCCTTGTGGAGCAGCCGGAAAATTTCCTGCTCGATAGCGTGCTCTTCGCTGTCCGGCAGTTTGAATCCGTTATGGCCGAACACCTTGATGCCGTTGTCCTGGTATGGATTGTGCGAGGCCGATATCATCACGCCGGCCTGAAACGGCCCCGTACGCGTTAAGTACGCCACTCCCGGAGTGGTGATCACGCCCGCGTGCCGGACCCGCGTGCCGGCGTCCATCAGCCCGCCCGCCACCAGCTCCGCGATCCACGGTCCCGATTCGCGCGTATCCGCGCCCAACAGAACTTCCGGGCTGGGCCCGCGAAACGTCAGGTCGCGGCCCAGCGCCAGTCCAAAGGCATAGACCGTCGCCCGGTCGAGCGGGTACTCCCCCGCCACGCCGCGAATTCCATCCGTGCCGAACAGTTCTTTCCCCACTCACTCTCCTTAGATTCTTCGCCCGCCATTCCTAACTTCTAACTTCTAACTTCTAACTTCTAACTCCCACTTACTTCTTCTTCACGGTCACCGTCACGGTAACCCGCGGAACTGCCAAGAAACGCACCTGCGGGTCTTCCAGATAGGCATTGACCTGGTATTCGAACGTGCCGGCGCGCGCTGCAACATCGATGGCGTCCGCCAGCGCAGCGCCGACTTTCGCCACCCGGCTGGCCGGCCCGGCGATCTCGACCGTCTTCGGCGACACCGCCGCTTGCGCCACTACGTATCCGTTGTTCTCGTCGTTCGTGAAGCGCGGCTTGACCTCGACCGTACGCGTCTCGCTGCGTTCGAATCGGAACCGCACTGCCGGCGGCATCGCCGCCACCAGCCACACGCTGCGCGGCAGCTTCACGTTGCCGGCGCCGATTTCGAAGGTCCGTTCGCCCGCCTCGACCCCCGACATGTCCAGAATCACCTCGGGACGCATACCGCCATCCCCGAGCCCGCGCAACGCTCCCGAAGGACCGCGCAATTCCAATCGCAGCGAGCTCACTAGGTCCGAGCTGATCTCCAGGCCGTCGGGCAGATTCTTGTACTCCACGCCCACCAGCGCGAACGTCGAAAGCTCCGGCTCGCTCGCCACCAGCGCCCACAGCACCACGGCAATCCCCAGCGACAAGAGTTTCCACCCGAAGTTTTGAGTCAAGAGCCCCGCCAGCCACTTCAGCAGTCTCATGGCAGGTTCACCTTATCCTGCGCGCTCTCCTCGGCCGCGTCCACCAACGGAATGTCCGCCGGGCTGTCATCGATCTGCGACGGCCCCGTTCGCTCCACTCCAAAATGCCGTTCGATGCGCCCCCGCAATTCCGCGAGTTGCAGCCCCGGCGCCAGCTCGCCGTACGCCGCCACGGAAATTCGCCCGGTCTCTTCGGAAACCACAATCGACAGGCAGTCGGTTTCCTCCGTGATCCCGATCGCCGCGCGGTGCCGCGTGCCCAATTGCTGCGAAAGCGCCGGGTTGGTGGTCAGCGGCAAGAAACACGCCGCCGACGTGATGCGGTCCTTTTGCACGATCACCGCCCCATCGTGCAGCGGCAGCCCCGGTGCGAAAATGGAGAGCAGCAGGTCGCGCGTGAGGCGCGCCTCCAGCAGCACTCCGCTTTCGATAAACGTTCGCAGCCCGATATCCCGCTCCAGCACGATCAGCGCGCCGATCTTCTGTGCCGCCAATGTCTCCACCGCCAGCAGAATCTCGTTCACCGATTCCGGATCGCGATACCCGCCCGCCAGTCCGAACCAGCGTTTGCGCCCCAGCCGCGCCAGCGTGCGCCGGATTTCCGACTGGAACAGCACGATGATCGCGAGGCCCAGGTACGGCACAATGAAAGAAAGCACCGTCCGCAAAGCTTCCAAACCGGCCCACAACGCCACCGCATACAGCGCCAGCATGATGAAGATGCCGATGAGGATGTGCCCCGCGCGCGTCCCCCGCACCACCAGAAGCGCCTGGTAGACCAGAAACGCCACCACCAGGATGTCCACCACGTCGGTGAGGGTCAGGCTCGAAAATGATGGCAGGAACCGATGGTAATTGGCCATGGACGCGCCCGTGCTGGGAAAATCCTGCCCAGCCGTCTATCTTACCGTAGGGCGCGCAATGCCCGCCTGCCCTTTCCTGATTTGGGGTGCGCGACATGTGCACGCCAGGCAAGGCAGGGCGCGCGCCCTTGTGGGGCCAGGCTTTCAGCCTGCCGCCGGNNAGGCTGAAAGCCTGACCCCACGTTTGTTCCTATTCTCTGCATTTCTCAGCGTCTCCGCTCCTCCGCGTTAAGTCCGCCGCCCCCGTTACAATGAGTCATGCCCTTCGTCTCCGTAGCCGAGGCCATCGAAGAAATCCGCGCCGGGCGCATCCTGGTCGTGGTGGACGACGAGGACCGCGAGAACGAAGGCGACCTCACCATTGCCGCCGAAAAGGTGACGCCCGAGATCGTCAATTTCATGGTCACGCACGGCCGCGGTCTCATCTGCCTGGCGCTCACGCCGGATCGCTGCGACTACCTGCGCCTGCCCCTGATGAGCGCCCAAAATACCTCCCGTTTTGGCACCGCTTTTTGCGAAACCATCGACGCCCGCGAAGGCGTCTCGACCGGCGTCTCCGCCGCCGACCGCACCCGCACCATACTCACCGCCATCGACCCGCTCTGCCGCCCCGGCGACCTCGCCCGCCCCGGCCACATCTTCCCGCTACGCGCCCAGGATGGCGGCGTCCTGGTCCGCGCCGGCCAGACCGAGGCCTCCGTCGATCTCGCCCGCTTCGCCGGCCTCACCCCCGCCGGCGTCATCTGCGAGGTGATGAACGAAGACGGCACCATGGCGCGCGTCCCTCAACTGCGCGATTTCTGCGCTCGCCACAACCTCAAAATGATTTCGGTGGCCGACCTCATCCGCCACCGCATGAAGCACGAACGCTTTGTCCGCCGCGTGGCCGAAGGCTCTCTCCAGACCGGGTTCGGCGAGTTCCGCGCCATCACTTACGGCAGCCACCTCAATCCCGAATTCCACCTGGCGCTGGTTCGCGGCCACCTGGCCGATAAGGAGAACGTCCTGGTCCGCATGCACGCCCGCTGCCTCTACGGCGACGTCTTCGGCGCCACCGATTGCGATTGCCGCCGCCTCATCGACGGCTCCCTGCGCCAAATCGCCGAAGAAGGCACCGGCGTTCTGGTCTACCTGCACGAAACCGGTCCCGGCTTCCGCATTCAGGAGGATGCCCACGGCGACCCCCGCATGCTCTCCCACGGCCGCGATTTCATGCACTACGCCGGCGACGCCGGCCAGCGCCAGTTGCAGCACGAGCACGGCATCGGCGCCCAGATTCTCTCCGATCTCGGCCTCCACACCATCCGCCTGCTCACCAACCACCCCCGCAAAATCGTCGCACTGGAAGGCTTTGGCATCGAAGTCGCGGGACAAGTCCCCATCACCCTGGCCACCCACCCGCCCGCCGCCGGTTCGCGTTAATAATAGGTCGGGCGCCTCGTCCTTATGGGTATGAACGCACGAATCCTCACCACCGCCACCTTGTTTGCCACCCTGGCCGGCGTACTGACCGCCAAAGCCGCCGATTCCCAAATGCTCAGCCTGGTGATGCCCGACGCCAAGGTCATCGCGGGCGTCAACGTGGATTCGGCCAAGTCCTCCACCTTCGGCATCTACCTGATCGCGCAGATCCAGGCCAACGCCACGGCGTTCCAGCAACTGGTGACGCTCACCGGCTTCGACCCCACCCGCGACCTGCACGAGATCCTCGCCGCGACCAGCGCCGTCGGTGCCGGTGCTCCCACGGGCATCGCGCTCGCCCGCGGCAACTTCGATGTCGCCAAGATCACCGCGCTCGCCACCCTGGGGGGCGCCCTGACCGAAACTTACGGCGGCGTCACCATCATCGAGGATCCCAAACAGACCAACGGCGCCGCCTTCCTGGATGCCACCCTGGTGGTAGCCGGCGATATCCCCAGCGTCAAAGCCGCCATCGACCGCCAGCACTCCGGCCAATCGCTCTCCTCCAGCGTGGTCACACTGGTGAACCAGTGGAGCGGCACGGAAGATGCCTGGGTGGTCACCACCGTTCCCCCGTACACTTTGACGCCTCCCTCCGGCGTTCCCACCGTGCCGGGCTTGGGCGCCAATGCCCAGGGCATCTTTCAGAAGATCCTCGGGGCCGCCGCCGGCGTGAAGCTCGGCACTACCGTCGTGACCACCGTGCAAGCCACCGCCGACAACGCGGAGGATGCCACCACCCTGGCCAGCACCCTCCAACTCCTCGTCAACATCGCCCAGATGCAGACCGGCACGAACACCGACCCTAACGTCACCGCGCTGCTGCAAGGCCTCTCCATCTCCGCCAAAGGCACGCTCTTAAATATCGCGGTCAGCCTGCCGGAAGCTCAGCTACAGCAGTTGGTCAACCAGGCCCACAAGACGACGCAGAACGCTGTCCGCCCCCACGTCATTCGCAAAAAGTAACTGTGGGACAGGCCTCCTGGCCTGTCGTGTAACCGCAATACTCGCTCACTTCGCTGCGATCAAGTGACGGGATTTGTTAAGGAAACCCTACCGGACTCAGCCCACGATCCCTCCCGCTACTACTCTGAGGTGAAAGTGGGCGCAGTTCCGTGCACTATTGTATTCGTCTGCGAGAGAGATCCAGTCTAACCCGCATTTCTACCAGGTGGCCCGATGACGTGGCGCACGCACTCGTGCGTGCCGCGTCGACACTCGTGTCGACGCCCGGGATATCTCACATTGGTTGCGCCCGAATCCAGTGGGGCAGGATGTCATCCTGCGCACCGACTGCCAGTCGGTGCAGCCGGGCGCAGCCCGGCCGGCGGTTTCCTCAAAGCCCAAACCATCACGCGGCCGTGGGCCCCTACCCAAGCCCCGCCGGGCATAGATCCCGATAGAACGGACACCTCTTGCACCGCTCGCCTTCGCTCAGCGGAAACTCTCCCCGCTCCTGCGCCTCCTGGAATTCCTTGACCATCTGTTCCGGAGACTCCAGCAGCGACGGCGTCAGATCCACCTCCACCGCCGTATCTGGCCGCAGAAAATGCAGCCAGGCCCGGCCAGGCGCGCGGCCCGCCACCCGTTCCACCGCCAGCGCGTAAAGCCTCACTTGCAGTTCGTAATCGTGCGCGCGCTGGTGGGCTTCCGCGGCCGTCACCGCATCGGTCTTGTAATCTACAATCGCCACTTCGCCGCCCTCTTCGAACCACAAGTCCACCTGGCCGCGGATCACCAGGCCCTCCACCGCCATCAGAAAATCGAACTCGCGCTCCACACGCGCGGCCCGCGCCACGCGCTTGCCCAGCGCGCTCTCGCGAAACACCTGCGCCAGCCGCACCGCCCGCGCGTCCGGTGAAGCAACCTCGCTCCCCGCCAACAGCGCGTGTACCTGGCTGCCGAACTCACCGGCCGGCAACTCGCCGTCAGCCTCTTCGAGCCTCCGCGGCCTTCCTTCGAAACCCAGATAGTTCCCCAGGTAATACGCGCGCGGGCAACTCGCGAACTTCGCCAGCGCCGTCACCGTCGCGTTGCTCTCCTGCTGTTCCACCCTCGGCGCCGTTGGTAGAAACTCCGGCTCCCGCGCTGTTGTGGCGCGTGTTCCGCTTCCCGCGACGGTTCCCACAATGAACGGGCCTTCCGGCGCCCGGTTCGCCACCACCACCCGCAACTTCCACGCTTCCCCGTCCGGCGCCGCCATCGTGCGGACCTCATCCCGTGCCCGGCTCAGATCCAAATCCAACCCGAGCCGCCCCACCACATCCTTCGCCCATCTTGCCGGTTTCCCGGAGAAGCTCAGCACCAGATGCTCCTCGGCGCGCGTCGTCGCCACGTAGAGCAGCCGGTTGCTTTCTTCGTCCTCGCGCTTTTTCCATTCGCCGCGCAGCGCGTGCTGGAACAGATCGTCCTTCTCCTTGCCCGTGCCTGGGTCGCGCCACCGCGCCCCTAATCCGTATCGCCGTGAGAAAGCCACCACCGGCGTGTCGGTATCGACGCCTTTGTGCAGCGCCGCCAGGAAGACCACCGGAAACTCCAGCCC
>PMTR01000191.1 GCA_003167255.1 Bryobacterales bacterium | reverse complement strand
CCAGGCGCGCGTCGATTACTATCTCTCGAAGCCCGCCGACAAGATCACTCTCGATATCCTCGATTCCAAGGGCCAGGTGATCCGCTCCTTCACCGGCACTCCCAACGCCGCAGCCGGCGGCCGTGGTGGCCGTGGTGGACGCGGCGCGGGCGGCGGCGGACGCGGCGCGAATGCCGACGTGCCCGAAGAGTATCGCGCCATGCAGGGCCGTGTCTCCGATGACATCACCATGCCCCAGCTCAAGAAGTTCGTCGAGCTGGGCGGCACCATCATCACCATCGGCAGCTCCACGGGCGCGGCCGAAGCCTTCGGACTACCGGTCTCCAATTACCTCACCGAGATGGGCCCCGACGGCCAACCGCGCTCGCTGCCCCGCGACAAATTCTACGTGCCCGGATCGCTACTCAAGATGAACGTCGATAACACCAATCCGCTGGCCTTCGGCATGCCGAAACAGGTGGATGTGTTCTTCGAAAACAGCCCGGTCTTCAAACTCGGGCCGACCGTCGAGATGCAGCATACCTCGCCCGTGGGCTGGTTCGCCGGCAAGACCGTTTTGGACAGCGGCTGGGCCTGGGGCCAGCAATATTTGGATGGCGGCACCGCCGTCGCCGAAGCCACCGTGGGCGAAGGCAAGGTAGTGCTTCTCGGTCCGGAAGTGAATTTCCGCGATCAGCCGCACGGCACCTACAAGCTGCTGTTCAACGGCCTGTACTACGGCAACGCCAAAGACGCGCCGCTGAAGTAGAGCTCTCGCAAGAAGCGGGCAGGCGGCACCGCCTGCCCCACCTCGGCCGGCACTTTTCGGTGGCGCGGGCGGTGCCGCCCGCGCTCTTACTCTTCGCGCAACGCGTCCGACGGATCCATCCCCGCCGCCCTTCGCGCCGGCAGCCACGACGCGAAGGCCGCGAACGCCAGGAAGACCGCTGCCATCGCAGCGAACGTCAACGGGTCGGTGGCCTTCACGCCCACCAGCATGCTGCTCATCACGCGCGTCAGGCCGAACGCGGCGGCCAAGCCGGCGGCAATCCCCGCCAGGCTCAGGCGCAGTCCTTGTCCCACCACCAGCCGGAGAATCGTGCCGGGGCCGGCGCCCAGCGCGATGCGCAGGCCGATCTCGGCGGTCCGCTGCCGCACGGCGCTCGCCAGCACGCCGTAGAGCCCCACCGAGGCCAACAGCGCGGCGATCACGGCGAACAGCGAAATCAGGATCAGGGCGAAGCGCGTCTGCGCCCGGGCGCGCGTCACATAGTCGGTGAGCGGCTCCACATCGGATACCGCCAGCCGCATGTCGAACCGCGCGATCTCCTCGCGCACCAGCGGGGCAAGTTTGGCGGGGTCTCCCGTGGTGCGCACGATCCAATCCACGGAGTTCCCGAAGCCCATATAGCCATCGGTCACGTACATATCCTCATGACCGTCCGCGGCCAGCGATTCGTGCCGCTGGTGCGCCACCACTCCGATGACTTCGAAGAACTCCGCTTCGGGCGTCCGGATACGGCACAGCAGCCGCTGGCCGACGGCGTTGGCGTGCGGGAAGGCCTTGGAGGCGAGGATCTGGTCGATGACGATCACCCGCGGCTCCCGCGCGTTATCGGCGTCGGTGAAGGTGCGGCCGGCGATGAGTCGGGTCCCCAGCGTTTCGAAGTAACCGGGCGTCACCGAAAAGGTGTTGGACTGGCGAAACTTTGCCGGATCCGTACGCGCCGCCTCGGTGCCCCATCGCGCCAGGGGCGCGCTGCCGTCGAGCGGCAGACCGGAGGAAGATGAGGCCGAGACGACGCCCGGCAAGGCGCGCAGCCGGCCGCGGAAATCGTTCATGAGTGCCGCGCTCTGCTCCGGTGTTCGCGCCTGGGCAGCCACCGGCGCCAGGAAGGTGAGCACGCCATCCGGCTGGAAGCCAGGGTCGGCCTGAGTGATGGCGATGAAGCTGCGCGCCATCAGCCCGCCGCCGATCAGCAGGACGAAGGAGAGCGCTACTTCCGTCATCACTACCGCATTGCGCAGCAGGTGGCCACTGCCCAGACCCGTCGTGCGACCGCTCGCGCGCAACACGTCCATGATGTCGGGACGCGAAGCACGCAGGGCGGGGATGATTCCGAAAACGCTCGCCGCCGCCAGCGCGGCCAGCGCCGTGAAAGCCAGCACCATCGGATCGATGGCCACTTCATCCAGCCGCGGCAGATTCTTCGGCGCCAGGTAAACCAGCAGGTTGAGTCCCAGGCCGGCCAGGGCAAGGCCCAGCACCGCGCCCGTGCCGGCGAGTAGAAGAGCTTCCGCCAGCATGCGGCGCACCAGGTCCCAACGCCCGCCGCCCAGGGCCGCCCGCAACGCCATCTCGCGCCCGCGGGCCGCGGCGCGCACCAGCAGCAGGTTGGCCACATTGGCGCAGGCGATCAGTAGCAAAAACAGTACCGCGCCCATCAGCGCCAGGATGGCGGGCCGCGCATCGGCCACCAGGTGCTGCTGCATGGGCTCGACGCGGATATAGAGCCCGGCGGTTTCCTTGATGGCAAAGCGGCGGCGCAAATCGGCGGCCAAGCGGTCGGCTTCGGACTGCGCGGTGGCCACGGTGGCGACGGGCTTGAGCCGTCCGACGAGGTGCAGGAAAACGTCGTTGCGGCCCGCCGTGGCGAAATCGATGCGTATGGCGGTCCACAGTTCCGGCAGCCGCTCGACGCCCGATTTGGGCGGGAACAGCAGTTCGAATCCCGGCTCCAGCACGCCCACGATCTGCGCTTTGCCGCCGCCAAGATCGATGCTTCGGCCAATCACGTTGGGGTCGCTCGAGTAGCGGCGCTTCCACAGTTCATTGCTCAGAATGCAAATCGTCGGCGGTGGCGGCTGTGGCGGAGCGGCGACTGGTGCTCCAGGCGCCGCGGCCAGGGGCGCTGTGGCGTCGGCATCCGTAAAATCGCGGCCCAGCACTACCCGCGCGCCCAGCAACCGCAAGAAATTGGGCGTCACACCGCCGGAGCGGATGATCTTCGGTTCGCCCGCATCGTCCATAACCGGCGCGCGGAACGTGAAGACGGCGGCAATGTTCTGAAACTGGGTAGTGCCGCGGCGCATGTCGTCGTAATCCGGCGCGGAAAAGGGAAAGTCAACTACGTTGCGGTGCCGCATGTCGCTCTCGATGAGCGCCAGCCGGCCGGCGTCGCGGTAGGGCAGCGGCTCGAGCAGCACGGCGTTGACTACGCTGAAGATCGCCGTGCTGGCGCCGATCCCCAGTGCGATGGTCGCCACCGCCGTCAATGTGAAGGCCGGACTCTTGCGCAGCCCGCGCACCGCATGCAGCAGATCTTTTCCCAGCATTCTGTGCAGTATCGCACGCCGCCTGCCGGTAACGCGCGTTGAAACGGAAACAGTTGATCCGAAGCGCCAAACCTTCGGTGACCGTTCGTGGGACGGCCGGTCCTATAATGGGACACACATGGCTGACCAAGTGGTTCTGATTACCGGCGCCAAAGGCGGGCTGGGCGCCCACGTGACGCGGGCATTTCTGGAAGCGGGCGCTCAGGTGATCGGCACGTCGCGACAGATCGCCGCAGCCGATTTCGCCCACCCCCATTTCACCTCCGTGCAGGCGGACCTCACCAAGCCCGAAGACGCCAATCAACTCGCCGCCGCCATCATCGCCCGGTTCCAGAAGATCGACGTCCTGGTGCACGTAGCCGGAGGTTTCGCCGGCGGCAGCCCGATTCACGAAACCGACGACGCCACCTGGGACGGCATGATGAATTTGAACCTGCGCGCGGCTTTCCACATTTTACGCGCCGTCATCCCGCCCATGCGCCTCGAGAAGCACGGCCGCATCATTGCCATCGGCAGCCGCGCCGGAGTGGAACCCGCGGCCAACATCGCCGCCTATGCCGCGTCCAAAGCCGCGCTGGTTTCGCTGGTCAAGACCGCCGCGCTCGAAAACAAGGCCGTCGGTATCACCGCCAATGTGATCCTGCCCGGCACCATCGATACCGAAGCCAACCGCAAGTCCGACCCGGCCGGCAACCATTCGAAGTGGGTATCGCCGCAAAAACTGGCCGCCCTGGCCTGCTATCTGGCGTCCGACGCCGCCGCCGAGATTACCGGCGCGGCGATTCCGGTTTACGGGACAGGCTTATAGAGGAGGCTGCTGAAAGAATCCGGAAAAAGCATATTGAACCGCCGATCAACGCTGATGAACGCCGACAAACCAATTCTTTTCAATCCGCGTTCATCCGTGTTCATCGGGTGCGCCAGGAGAAGCCCGGCTGATCTAGCGCGGCACGCCCCTAGCTTTTTTCTCGCTCCAATTGATCCAGCAACGCAGACAAACGCGGCGCCACTTCCGTCCGCCCTCCGAACCGCAGCGCGTTATAAGCCGAAGTAAATTCCCCCACCGCCCGGCCCATGGGAGTCCCAGCGAGCGAACGCGCGAACTCCACCGGCGTAAACCAGACCGGCTTCTGAAATCCATGGCGCTTGAGCACGCGCAGCATGCGCACATAGAGCAGCGTGGCATCGGCCCCTTGCGATTCCCCGCGCCGCAACCGCTGCACGCGGCGGCGCAGGCGCAACAAGCCCACCAGGCGCGGCGCTACCAGCCAGAACCACAGTCCGGCTGCCACCACCAACCCGGCGGCAAGACCGTCGCGCTTCAGCCAGGCCTTCCCGCGCACATCCCAATCGGATGCCGTCACCGAAAGCCCATCCAGCCAGCGGATGCTCAGAACCCGGTCCGCCAGCGTCCCCTGCCGGCTGGGATCGTAGCCCACCACCCATTTCTGCCAGAACGTCTCGGCGGCATCGAAGTACAGCCCCATCTTGGATAACAGCGTGGGACCGTGCTGGCTCGGGTCGGCCGGCGTCGGGTCGAATGTCGTCCAGCCATAACCGGGAATCCAGGCTTCCACCCAACTGTGGGCGTCGGATGCGCGCACGAGCCACAGGTCCGAGAGCGGGTTGTAGACGCCGCTTTGGAATCCCGTGGCCATACGCGCCGGAATTCCCAGGCTGCGCAGCATCACCGCCATGGCCGACGCAAAATACTCGCAGTGGCCTTTCTTCCGCGTGAACAGGAAGTAGGCCAGCGGGTCGGCCACGGTGTGATCGGGAAGGTGCAGCGTGTAGCCGTAATCCGAGCGCAGATGGCTTTCGATGGCGCGGGCGCGGCCCAGGTCTGTGGTGGCCCCTTCAACCATGCTGCGCGCCAGAAGAGGGATGCGCGGATCGAGGCGCGTCAGTTGCAAGTCTTGCGCGCGGCTGGCGAGATCCAGGATGGGCGCGGGATTCGGCGGCAACGCGGTCTCCGGAGGCTCATCGACCAGGCTGTAGGCTTCGTAGCGGAAGCCGGACGGAGGAGTGTGTAAGAGCCGGAAGCAGCCGGTCCGGGTCTCTTTGACGGAGGCGTCCGGCAGGCCGGCCACGCGCTCCGGCGCGCCCGCGAAGAACAACGCGGGAGAATCCAGCTCCTCTAATTCCACGCCGTAGCTGAGGCGCCGCGCTCCCGGCCGCGCGGTGGGTAGCCGCATCACGGCCTGGCCGTTCTCCACGGGCAGCAGCTTCGGGCGGCCTTCCGGATCGAACCAGGCCTTGCCGTCGAATTCCGTCATGGCGCCGCCGCGCCATTTGAGCGGCTCAGTCGACTGGTTCACGTACATGGAAACGTGCATCACCGTTCGCGAGCTCGTCTTGAGCTCCCCAATCTCCCCCAGCGTGACCTGGTCGGACAACCCCGGAATGAAAATGCGGTGCGAGATCAGGCGCGAAAACGCCGCGTCGGCCGTGCGCGGCAGCAGGAAGAACATCCCCGCCGTCAGAACCAGAATGCCAGCCGTGGCCCACACCGTGAGCAGCCCGAGGCGCCCGTGGAAGCCCTTCAGCCCGCGGCGCGCCGTGGTCGCCGACCGCTCGACAGTCCGCCGGATCTCCGAACTCATCAGCGTGGCGATGGCGAACGTCAGGTAGAGAGCCAGGAAGACGAAGAAATTGAAATTGATCGAGAGAATCGCCGCGGCCACCAATTCCAGGAACGCGATCAAAGCGACGAAAAGATCGTCCTGGTTGGTGCGCGCCGTCAGGATTTTGATCACCGCCAGGAAAAAGACCAGGTGCACCGTCGCGGAGAGGAAATCCCGCGAGAGCAGGAAATAGTCCGCCGCAAAAAACGCCGCGTAGCCCAGGCCGATCAGCGTGGCCATCCGTCCGCTGAGATTCAACCGCACCCAGCCGCAGACCATCAGGCCGCGCAACACCAGACCGGCCGCCGTCAGCAGCATGGTCGGCCCATCCAGGTATCCCGAGCCCGCCACCGCCAGGTATCCGCTGGCCACCAGCCCCAGCAGCGAGAACTGGAAAAAACATTCGATGGATTGGTGCCCGCGGAGCCCGGCGCCCGCGTCCGGCCGCATCATGCAACCATTTTACAGCCGATGCCGGTCCGCTATACTACGGCAGGAATGCTCGCTGCCCCCGAGGTGACGCATCTGGGCCCGGTGTTCGAAGCCTCTCGATCGCTCGACCATTGGATCGCCGGTCATTGTCCGGACTCTCTCTACGCCGGCACTTTCTGGGCGCTGTGTCTCACCCCACTCGTGATCGCGATCCTGGCCGTAGCGCTGCGGCCCGCCCGCCCACGCGGCCGCGGGCGGCCGCCTCTGTTCATGGCTCTGATTCTGGGAGCCCTTCTGCTTGCCCGCCTGCCGTTGCTGTGCTACGACCAATTCAATCCCGATGAGTCATTCCTCCTGGCCTCCGCCATGCGCGTGCCCCTCGATCCAGTGGCCTACCGCTCCTTCGACGCCCTGACCAGCGGTCCGCTCAATATCTATGCGCAATCGATTCCGGCGTGGTTCGGCGCGCCGTTGACCTACGTTTCGTCGCGCCTTACCGGCACGCTGCTGGTCTTTGGCACGCTGGCCTTCCTTTGGCTGGCCTACCGGCGCTTCCTCGGCGAACGGGCGGCCTCCATCGCGCTGATGCCCTCGTTCTGCTTTTACGTATTCGCCTGGGATGCCGATTTTACGCACTGTTCGAGCGAACACGTGGCCGTCTTCCTGGGCGCCGCGGCCGTCTGTCTGCTGGCGGGCGAGTATCGGGCCGGGGACACGCCCGGCCGGTGGCGCATCGCGCTGGCGGGAATTGTGGCGGGCTCCATGATGTTCGCCAAGTTGCAGGCGCTGCCGGTCGAAGCCGCCATTCTCGCCATCGCAGCGGTGATTGCCTGGCGCAAATCGCGGCGGACGGCGGCCCTGGCCGCACTCGCCGGCGGCGCCGCTCTCGTACCGGCCGCGTTTCTGGCGATTTTCTTTTGGTGCGGCGTGTTGCCCCATTTCTGGATTTCCTATTTCCGCAAGAATGCCGCCTACACCGGCGTGGCCGCGCTAACGCCCTTCGGCAGAATCCAGACCGCCTGGAACCTGCTGTTTCACCTCAGCAATCTGGGAGCCTACGAGTTGGGCATGGCGATAGTCTGGGCCGCCGGATTAGCCGCCGCAGCCCTGGCCATGCGCGCCGCCAAAGTGGGGCAGGCGCTTCCGCCTGCCAACCCCCGGCGGCCGGCAAGAGCCCAAGTGGGGCAGACGCCCTCGTCTGCGCGCGACCCCCTGGTCGCGCTCGCGGGCCCATGGAACAACACCCCGGGAATGCGCGAACCTGCCGATCTATCTCTGGCGTCTTGCCTGCTCCTCGCGACCGCCTTCATCGCCGTGGCAGCGCCCGGCCGGGAGTTCATGCACTATGAGCTCTTTCTGGTCGTGCCCTCCGGCTTCGTCACCGCCTCGGCCTTCCTATGGATACGCACCTGGTTCCAAACCCGCGAGCGGCGCACCGCAGTCCGCCTGGAACGCCTCGGCATCGCCTGTTTCGTCCTGCTCACCTGCCTCGTGCCGACGGCCCTGCGCGAACACATCGACGACGCCTGGGACGCCGAATCCTTTTCCCCCGCCGCGCCCTTGCCCACCGCCATCCGGCGCTACGCATCGGACCGCGATACGGTCGTAGTCTGGGGATGGCGTTCGGGCTTGTATATCGCCAGCCGCCGCGTTCCCGGCACGCGCTTCGCCGATTCGGTACTCCAGATCGAACCCTCGGCCTACCGGAAGTATTACCGCGACCTCTATCTGAGCGATTTCCGGCGTTCCAAACCGGCCCTCTTTGTGGACGCCGTAGGCCCCGGCGACTTCACCTACACAGATCGTTCCGAGGCGGGATACGAAACCTTCGAGGATCTGCGCCAGGCCGTGGATCGCGACTACCGGCAAGCCGCCGAGATCGACGGCGCCCGCGTCTTCTTGCGGAACGACTTCCTACCGGTCCCCCATCGTTAGCGTGTTAGCCCGGACTCGTAGGAGGACTATTCCGTCCCCGCTTCTTAACCCGCCGCAGTTCCGCTGCCGCCCGCCGCATGGCGGCAACGTATGCATCGCTCTCGACTACGCGGCGCCGGCACGCCTCGCAGACCAGAAGGTGCTCTTCGATTTGTTCCGCCTCTTCGTCGGAAAGCGTCCCCATCGAATATCGCTCGGACGCTTCCTCGTCGAAGTGGCGATCGGATTCCGATGCCATCGCCAGCATCTATTGTGAACCAGTCGGTCCTCTACGTAAAGGTGCCTTGGCGGCGGAAAAGGTCTCAGATTCCTGGATGGCGGAATGTGCCGAATCTCACTCTACCGGCCGGAATCCGCGGTGGCGCGCCAGCCGCGCCCGCCCTAGTTCGCCGAACCGCACCTTGGCGCGGGACTTGGTGAGCCGGAACTGCGTCGCGCTCAGATCCATCTCCCGGCAAATCTCGGCGGGGGACTGTTCCTTCAGGTAGAAACGAACCAGCACTTCGCGGTCGCGCTGTGGAAGGCTCTGCAGGACGCGGTACGCCACAGCGGTATGCTCCCGCTCGATCGCCTGGCGCTCGGGGTTCGGCTGGCGATCGCAAACCACCGTCCCCAGGCTGGGGTCGATTTGCCGGCGGCGCTGCTCTACCACTGCCTCGATCTGTGCCGCTACCTGCCGCCGCACCACCGTCCGCACGTAACCCATCAACCGCTCCGGCTCGCGCACTTCGCCCCTGCGGATGGATTGGGTGATCGTGACAAAGGCCTCATGCACCCGGTCATCCAGATCCTGCGGCCCCAGTTGCCGGCAAAGGTAGAAGCGGATTCCCGTGGTGAAGACGCCATACATCTCCTCCATCGCGGAGGCATCGCCCGATTGGATTCGTTTCACGAGGTGGGACCAGGACTGCCCCGCCGACGGCGCACCGGCCTGTACCGAGGAATCAGAGTCAGATAGTAGCGCGTTGATCATGAGTTTGCAGCCAAGACGCGTTCTTTGCTGTCAGGCTGGCGCTCTGTGGAACCAGTGGCGTCGGCCGAAATTCGGTGGCAGCAGCGCAGCGTCGGCGGCCGAGAAATGCCACTTTGGGAATATTCTTTTGGAGAACTATCCTGTGAAGAATACTACCAGCATTGCCAGGACAATCAATACCCCCAAAAAGCGGGTATTGCTGCATAACTCGTGTGGGCGTAGATCTTTGCAACAGGTCGGCGCGCCCATGTCTATGAAAGGACACAGCTCAAATTCTTTTCGGCTTCTGTTCGCCAAGATTCTGCCGCGTGACCGAAATCTGGCGCGAAGCCGCAGCCCCGCACACTGATTCCACGGCGCTTCTGCATGGCAGCCGACCTGCTGTTGGGACGAATAGCATGCTCGATCGGCTGGCGGGACAACTCGAACGCTACATGGATCTGCTGAGCGCGCGGCAGAAACTGGTGGCTTCCAACATTGCCAACGCCGACACGCCCGGCTATCACACCCGCGATATCGACTTCCAATCGGAGTTCCAGAGCGCCCTCGGTGGGGCGCCGCAGACCGTGGAACTGACCGGTCTGCAGATGAAGAACGACGGGAACAACGTCAATCTGGATCGCGAGTCGCGGCTTCTGGCGGAAAACGCGTTGCGCTTCAACGTGGCGTCGAGCCTGATGAAGATCCAGATTCAGGCGGTGCGCTCGGCCATCAAGGAAGGGCAGAGCTCATGAGCCTCTTTGCGGCGTTGTCGGTGGGAGCCTCGGGAATGGCGGCGCAACGCGCGCGCGCCGAGCTGCTGGTGGAGAACCTGGCCAACTCGGAGACCACGCGCACGCCCGAAGGCGGCCCTTATCGCCGCAAAGACGCGGTGTTTGAAAGCACCACCGTGGATTCGCCGTTTTCATCGGTCTTCGACGCGCAACTGCAATCGGTCGGCGGTGTAGCGGTAGCCGATGTGATCACCGATACCAGCGATCCGGAGCTCCGCTATCAGCCCGGCCACCCGGACGCAAACAAAGACGGCTACGTCGCGTTTCCCCACGTCAATCCGGCCGAGGACATGGTGGATTTGATGGGCGCGGCGCGGGGCTATGAGGCCAACGTGGCGGCCATCGGCGCCGTGAAGGACATGATCCAGCGGTCCATCGACCTGCTGCACTGACGGTAAGCTATGCCCGCGCCCATTCTTCCGGTATCTTCGACAACCATCGCGGACACTATCCGCCCGGCCGGCGAATCGAGCGGGAGCGGCGGCTTCAAGGACGTATTCGCCAGCGCCATCAACCAGGTGGAGAGCCTGGGGCAGGAGGCTTCGGCCTCCGTGGAGCGCTTTCTCTCGGGCGAAGGCGAGGAGTTGCACACCACGGTTCTGGCCACCCAACGCGCAGAGTTGGCCTTCGAGATGTTCCTGCAGGCGCGCAATAAAGTGGTGAGCGCCTACCAGGAAATCATGCGCATGCAGGTGTGAGCGGCTCAGGTTTCGGGCGCCTGCCGCCGATGTAATGGGAGTGTATAGCAACTCGCGGCACTGTAAAGCGCCATGAAAAGAATTCTGGCCAATCTCTCGCTGCGCCAGCGGATCACCATTGCATTGGTGATCGTGCTGGCCGGTGTGGGTGTCTACGAACTGGTCCAATACCAGCAGGAAGCCGATTTCCGGCCGCTCTTCACGGGCGTCGCGCCCGAAGACGCCGGCGGAATCGTACAGAAGCTCAAAGAAAGCGGCGTGGAGTACCGTCTGGGCGAAGGCAACGGCTCCATCCTGGTGCCCTCGGCGCGCCTGGCCGAACTGCGGATCACCATGGCCTCCGCCGGGTTGCCCAAGACCGGCCGCATCGGCTTCGAACTCTTCGACAAGGTCAACCTCGGCGCCACCGAGTTTACCGAACACGTCAACTACCGGCGCGCCATCGAAGGCGAGCTGGAGCGCTCCGTGATGTCGCTCGAAGAGGTGGAACAGGCCCGCGTTCACATCACCTTCCCCAAAGACTCCGTCTTCCTGGATGCCCAGCAGCCGGCCAAGGCCAGCGTGCTGGTGAAACTGCGCCCGCAGGCCCGCCTCGCGCCGCAAAATGTGATGGCCATCAACCACCTGGTGGCCGCCGCTGTGGAAGGTCTTTCGCCCGACGCCATCTCCGTCCTGGACATGAACGGCAATCTCCTGGGACGTCCCAAAACGGCCGGCCCACTGGACGGCCCGGAACCCTCCGGAGCCGCCCTGGAGTATCGCCACCAGGTGGAAACGGATCTGCTCGCCAAGATCAATTCCACGCTCGAGCCGCTGCTCGGAGCCGAAAAATTCCGCGCCGGCGTGTCGGTGGAATGCGACTTCACGGGCGGAGAGCAGAGCGAGGAAATCTTCGACCCGGCGCGTTCCGTCATGACCACTTCGCAGCGCACCGAGGACTCCACCGGGGCCGCCAACTCGAGCGGCGTGCCGGGCACCGCGTCCACTCTGCCGCGCCCCACCTCGCGGCCTTCCGGCACCTCAAATCGTGTTTCGCGCACCACCGAGAACATCGCCTACCAATCCAGCCGCACTGTGAAGAAGACCCGCATGCCCGCGGGCATCGTGAAGAAGATGTCGGTGGCGGTGCTGGTGGACCAGGCGGTCACCTGGGAGAAAGACCAGAAGGGCTACAAAAAGGTGCTGGTGCCACCTGCGCCCGAAACGCTGAAAATCATCCGCGAACAGGTGGCGGGAGTTACCGGCTTCAACCAGGACCGGGGCGACCAACTGACCATCGACACGCTGCCATTTGAAAACACCCTGCTGCTGGAGGCCCCGGATGCCGTGGCTCCCAGGCCTGCGGCCCCGGCGCCGCCTGGCGGATTCGTCCTGAAGTGGGACCGCAAGACTATGATGATGGGTGGTGGCGTACTGGCCGGTGTGCTGGTGCTCGGATTCTTGCTTCTGGGGCTGGCGCGGCGCGGCAATACCGCCGGCCCGGTCGAGGTCACCGGCCCGGCTGAGTTGCCGCGGGGCGCCACCGCTCCGGCCGGCCTGCCGGGAGTCAACCTCGAGCAGCAACTGGAGTCGCAGTTGGCGGAGCGCGACGCCCTGCAACAGAAAATGGACGCTCAAGCGCTGACCTCCCTGAAGCTCGCGCCGGTGATCACCAAGAAGGCCGAAGTGCTTGCCAAGCACCTGCGTGAAAAGATCACCAAGGATCCGGACATCTCGGCGCAAATCCTGCGCACCTGGATCCGTGAGGAAGAGTCATGATGCCCTCGGACCGCCTGCCATGATTCTCAACACCATCAAGGAAGAAGCGATCCCCGGCTTGCGCAAGGCTGCCATGCTGCTGGTCGTGCTGGGTGAGCAGTCGAGCGCCGAACTCCTGCAGCAGCTCTCGGAAGAGGACGTCCAGAAGGTCAGCCGGGAGGTGGCCCGCATCACGGCCATTTCCGGAGACCAGTCCGAAATCGTCCTGCAGGAATTTCATCACCTGGCGACGGCCGGGGACTACGTGGCGCGCGGAGGCGTCGACTACGCGCGCAAATTGCTGATGCGAGCTTTCAACCCGGACATCGCCAAGCGGCTCCTGGACCGCCTCACCAAGGCTCTGGGCTCGGAGGCGGCCTCCTTCGATGCCATCCAGAAGGCCGATCCGCAACAGCTCGCCAAGTTCATTCACAACGAACATCCGCAGACCATCGCCCTGGTGCTCTCTCACTTGAACTCCACGCAGGCCGCCGCCCTGCTGAATTCCCTGCCGCCCGGTCTCCGCTCGGACGTGGCCCAGCGCATGGCCAGCCTGGACCAGATTTCACCGGAGGTGATTCTGAAGATCGCCGGCGTGATCGGCCAGAAGCTCAAGACCTTGGGCGAATTCAGCCGCGAATCCTACGGCGGCGTGCGCGCCGTGGCGGAGATGCTCAACCGGCTGGATTCGGCTTCCAGCCGCGAGATCCTCACCCACATAGACCAGCAGGACACCACCCTGGCGGAGACTATCCGGCACTTGATGTTCGTCTTCGAAGACCTGTTGCTGATCGATCCGCTGGGCCTGAAGGAAGTGCTGGCCAAAGTGGACCGCAAGGTGCTTACGGTGGCGCTCAAGGGCACCAGCGAACAGCTCCGCACGCAGATCCTGGGCTCCATGTCGCAGCGCGGCGCGGACATGTTGCGCGAAGACATGGACGCCCTCGGCCCGATCAAGATCAAGGACGTGGAGGCAGCCCAGCAGCAGATCATTGCGATTGTCAGGCAGTTGGAATCGGAAGGCGTCTTGAGCCTCAAGGGCACTGTCGGGGAACAATATGTCGTCTAAAGTCGTGCTGCCCGATGCCTCTCCGGCGGCCAGCCCGGTAGTCTGGCGGCAGGTCCAGCCGGGAGCGCTGGCGGGCGCCCCCGCTGGCCAGGCGGCCGGCCAACCTGCTCAAATCGAACGGCAAATCGAGGAACGCGTGCGCGAAGCCCGCGCCGCGGGCCTGCGGGAAGGAGAAGCCGCCGCACGCAACCGCGGCGCGGCGGAGCTCAAAGCAACCCTCGATCGTCTGGCGCAGAGCATCCAGGAGCTGGCGGGATGGCGCGCCCGGCTGCGGCACGAGGCCGAAGCCGACCTGCTGCGGCTGGCGCTCGAGATCGCGCGCCGCGTGGTGCGGCGCGAAATCGCCGTCGATCCGGATGCGCTTCGCGGCCTGGTGACAGCCGCCCTCGAAAAACTCCAGGGGCAGGATATTGCGCGCGTCAAGGTTCATCCGTCGCACACCGCCCTGCTGGCAGCCTGTCTGAAACAGGCGCCCGGCGGAAACACCGTGGAAGTGGTGGCCGATCCTTCGCGCGAGCCCGGCGCCGTGATCTTTGAGACCGCGCGCGGCAATCTCGACGCCTCCGTCGACGCCCAGTTGCGGGAGATCGAACGGGGACTCGTGGACCGCCTGCGGAAACAGCCATGAACCAGGCCATATCGCTCGCTCCCTATCTCGCCGAACTGGATCGCATCGCTCCGTTCCGCTTTACCGGGCAGGTGACCGAAGTGGTCGGCTTGCTCATCGAATCGCGCGGGCCGAGCGCCGCCATCGGCGATTTTTGCGAAGTTGAGACCTCCTCCGGACGGCGCATCCGCACCCAGGTGATCGGTTTCCGCGACGGCCGCGTGCTCTCCATGCCGCTCGAAGAAACCGACGGCCTGCAATTGGGCGACGCCGTCACCGCTCGCAGTGAAGACGCCCGTGTCGAAGTCGGCCCCGGCCTGCTGGGCCGCGTCATCGACGGCTTCGGCCGGCCCATCGACGGCGGGCCCGCGCTCGAAGTCCGCGACACCTACAGCCTCTACGGCGAGCCCACCAATCCGCTTCACCGCGAGCACATCACCCAGCCGCTGGTCACCGGCATCCGCTCGATCGACGCCTTGCTGCCCTGCGGAAAAGGCCAGCGCATCGGCATCTTCGGCGGCAGCGGCGTCGGCAAAAGCACCCTGCTCGGCTCCATGTCGCGCCACAATTCCGCCGACGTCACCGTCATCGGCATGATCGGCGAGCGCAACCGCGAAGTGCGCGGCTTCCTCGAAAACGAGCTGGGGCCGGAAGGCCGTAAGCGCTCCGTCGTGGTATGCGCCACCTCGGAGCGGCCGGCGCCGCTGCGCGTGCGGGCGTGCTTCGTGGCGCTGGCGGTGGCCGAATATTTCCGCGACCAGGGCTTGAGCGTCTTGCTGGTGATGGATTCGGTCACGCGCCTGGCCATGGCCCAGCGCGAGATCGGCCTGGCCGCGGGCGAGCCTCCCAGCCAGAAGGGCTACACTCCCTCGGTCTTCAACCTGCTGCCCCGCGTGCTCGAACGCGCCGGCAACTTCCGCCGCGGCTCCATCACCGGCTTCTTCACCGTGCTGGTGGAGGGAGACGACTTCAACGAGCCCATCTCCGACGCCGTGCGCGCCATCCTCGACGGCCACATCATCCTCTCGCGCCAGTTCGCGGCCCAGGGCCATTATCCGGCCATCGATATTCTGCACTCGGTGAGCCGGCTCACGTCGGCCATCGCCACCCCCCAACAGAAGGCCGCCGCGCAGCGCCTGCGCCAGGCTCTGTCCGCCTACCGCGACGCCGAAGACCTGATCCAGTTGGGCGCTTACGTGGCCGGCTCCAACGCCGTGCTGGATGCCGGTATCCGGCTGCGTCCGGAGCTGTTGGACTTCCTGCGGCAGGACCATATGGCCACTTCGCCCATACAAGAGACCCTGGCGCGTTTGGCCGACCTGGCGGCGCGGCTGGAGTCCGGCGCCCAGAACCTTCCCGCCAAAACCGATTCCAAACGATGACCAACTTTCGCTTCCCTCTGCAAAAGGTTCTCGATTGGCGCCAGACCCAGCTCGAACTCGAGGAAGCCAGGTTCCAGCAGCAGATGGCCGCGCTGGCGGCGATCGACTGCGCCTACGCCGAAATGGAAGCCTCCGGGATCCGCGCGGAAGTGGAAGTGCGCCGCTGGGACCCGCTGGCCGGCCGCGACCTGGCCGCCCTAGGCCGCTTCCGGCTGCGGGTGCAGTCGCACGAAAAGCAGATCGCCCTCCAGCGCGCCGAGTGCCAGCGCGAACTCGTCAGTCGCAAGTCGGCCATGCTGGAAGCGCGCCGCCGCTGCCGCCTGCTGGAGCGCCTCAAAGAGCGCCGCCTGGCCGAGTGGACGTCGGCGCGAGACCGCGAACTGGAAGAAGTGGCGTCGGAGTCCTTCCTGGCGCGATGGGCACGACGGCGGGCGTAGTTCTTTGACCGTGTGATCTTGTGCTTTTCACAACGCCTGGTCCTCAGCGCACACGCCTCCACAGCGAGCCGCGACCGTAAGGGAGTGGAGGCCCGCTATTAGCAAGACATCACTCGGTCGGAGACCTGGCCCGCGGTGTCCTCCCTATAATGGGAGGCATGACTCCAGAGCCTCCCGCCGAAACCGCGCTGCCGCCCGTCCCCCTCACCGTGGAAGGCTCGAGCGTGCTGCACCAGATGATGCGCTTCCGCCGGGCGGCCTGGCGCTCCCTTTCCCCTGAAGCGCGCTCGTCGATTTCCCACGAGGCCGTAGACGCCCTGGCAGCCATGGAGAAGCCCGTCGAAGGCCGCCAGTCCGCCGCCTATTCCATGCTCGGCCACAAGGGCGACCTCATGCTGGTCCATTTCCGCCGCAGCTTCGAAGAGTTGGAACAAGCCCAGCGGGCCGTCGCTCAACTGCGCCTCAGCGACTATCTGGAGCCCGCCACCTCTTACCTTTCGGTAGTCGAATTGGGCCTCTACGAATCCACTTCCGACACCTACGCCGAGCTGGCCCGCCGCGGCATCAAGCCCAATTCCGATGAGTGGAAAACCGAGCTCGCCGCGGTTCTCGATCGTCACCGCAAGGCCATGGCGCCGCGCCTCTGGCCGGAGATCCCGGCGTCCAAATACATCTGCTTTTATCCCATGGACCGGCGCCGCGGCGAGTCCAAAAACTGGTACCAGGAAGCCATGACAGTACGCCAGCGCATGATGAAAGAGCACGGTCTCATTGGCCGCCGCTACGCGGGCGACGTGCGCCAGATCATCAGCGGATCAATCGGCTTTGACGACTGGGAATGGGGCGTCGATCTGTTTGCGGAAGACCCGCTGGTCTTCAAGAAGCTGATCTACGAAATGCGTTTCGACGAAGTAAGCGCCGTCTACGCCCTCTTCGGTTCCTTTTTCGTCGGCCTGAAGTTGCCGTCCGCTCATCTGGCCGCCTGGCTCGAGCCCGCCGCATAGCTATATTACACTTATTCAAATTCTTGGCAGCACGCGAAGATCTCATGACCCTCGTGGAGCGGGCCGCGCACCCATTTTGGTTGCGGCTCCGCCGCTTTGTGGGGCGGGCAATTTTGCCCGCAGCCGGCTTCAGCCGGCTCCCTGCCAGCGTACACCACTTCAGAAGTTCACCAACGTACTTCCATGCTTGGTGGGGCAGGCGGCACCGCCTGCCCCACCAGGACGCTACAAAACACCTGAGAGTATTTCGGAAATCATGTACTTATCTACGGCGTCTTCTTCCCGTGCGCCGCGTCGCGCAGGTGCCGGTAAAACCCCAGGTCCATCCCCGTCAGCATCTTCGTCGCGAAAATAATCTGCCCGGTATGTCCTGAGAAATGTTCCACCACATGGTAGATCGCTTCCATCACCGTCACGTCGTAATTCTGCACCACAATCCGTTCGCTCAGTCGCTCCGGTGTCACTTCCGCCAGCACCCCACACGCTTCCTCGACGGCCCCCTTCAGCCTTGCCACCAGTTCCGCACCGCCTCCCCCACCGCGCGCCGCGAATTCGGCGTCGCGCTGGCGCGTGTCCGGCCGCCCTCCCACGCCCGAAACAATCCACTGCCGCACATTGCCGCTCAAGTGCAGCACCAGGTTGCTGATGGCATTCTCGTTCTCGCTCCCGCGCGCCCAGATCTGCTCTTCCGTTAACCCGCTCAGGCAGGTTTCGATGCGCCCGGCCATTTGCCGCAGCGTCCCCGCCGAGTAATCCAGAAAGATCGTATGCAACGCATCCGCCATATCTGCAAGTATAGAAGACGGAACCGAGCGTGCGCGATCCCATTCACATAGTCGGCGGCGGCCTGGCGGGCGCCGAAGCGGCTTGGCAGATCGCCCGTCGGGGCGGGCGCGCGGTGCTGTACGAAATGCGGCCGGCGCGCACCACCGCCGCGCATCGCACCGGCTGCCTGGCGGAGCTGGTCTGCAGCAATTCGCTGAAGTCCGAATCGGAATCCACCGCGCCTTGGCTGCTCAAGCAAGAGCTGCGGCGCCTCGGCTCGCTGCTGCTTGAGGTGGCGCAAAAGACCCGCGTCCCAGCCGGCCACGCGCTCACCGTGGATCGCGATCTCTTCGCCGCCCAAGTCACCACCGCGCTCGCCGCCGACCCGCTCATCGAGCTGCGGCGCGAAGAGGTGACCTCGGTGCCGCGCGATGCCATCGCCATCGTCGCCTCCGGACCGCTCACCAGCGAAGCGCTGGCCGAAGACATCGCCCGCCTGACGGGATCGGACCGGCTGTTTTTTTACGACAGCATCAGTCCCATCGTTGACGCCTCGACGGTCGACCGCACCGTCGCCTTCCTCGCCTCGCGCTACGGCAAATCCACCGATGGCACCGACGATTACCTCAACTGCCCCTTCGATCGCGAGCAGTACGAACGCTTCGTCGATGGGCTCACCGCCGCGCAACCCGTGCCCGCGCACATCCCGGAGGACGCCACGCCGTTCTTCGAAGCCTGCCTGCCCATCGAAGAGTTGGCCCGGCGCGGCCGCGAAACTCTGCGATTCGGCCCCATGAAACCGGTGGGCCTCACCGATCCCCGCACCGGGCGCCGCCCCTACGCCGTGGTCCAACTGCGCCAGGAAAATCTGCGCGCCGAAAGCTACAACCTGGTCGGTTTCCAGAACCATCTCCGCTTCGGCGAGCAACAGCGCATCCTGCGGCTCATTCCCGGGCTGGAGCAAGCCGAATTCCTGCGCTTCGGGCAGATGCATCGCAACACCTATATCAACGGGCCCGCGCTGCTCGCCCCCACGCTCCAGTTGCGCGCGCGGCCGGAACTCTTCTTCGCCGGCCAGATTTCGGGCGTCGAAGGCTACGTCGAATCCATCGCCACCGGCCTCATGGCCGGTACGCACGCCGCCGCGCTCTCTTCCGGCGCAACTCCGCGCCCGCTTCCGCGCGAAACCGCGCTCGGTTCGTTGTGCCATTACGTGTCCGGCGCCGACCCGGCCGATTATCAGCCGGCCAACATCACCTTCGATCTGTTGCCGCCGCTCGACGAGCCCACCCGTATCCAACTCCGCCGCGACAAGCACGCCCGCCACGCCGAGGTGTGCCGTCGCGCGCTCGCGGCCCTGGAAATTTATGCTGGCGGAACAGAGTAAGCGCTATCTCGACGACCTGGCGCGCGGCGGCGCCTCCGCGCACACCATCGACGCCTACGCCGCCGACCTGCGCGAGTTCCTGGAATCGCTTTCGCCCAACGGCGCGCCCCCGCCCGAGCCCGCGGCCATTGACCTTCTGATGCTGCGCGAATGGCTGGCCGGCCTCTATCGCCGGGGCCAGGCGGCCGTCACCATCCGGCGCAAGCTCGCCGCCGTGCGCGGCCTCTTCCGCTTTCTGATGCGGGAGGGCCTGGTGCCCAAGAATGTCGCGCGCCTGGTGCGCACCCCCAAGGCTCCCCAAAAACTCCCCGAAGTGCTCACTCCCGACCAGGTGAATGGACTGCTCGACGGCGTTGCCTCCGGCAAGCTCGAACGGCCCCACCCCGCGCGCGACCGCGCCATCTTCGAGCTGCTCTACGGTTGCGGCGTGCGCGTCAGCGAGCTCGCCGGCCTCAACCTGGAAGATCTGGACCGCACCGAACGCTGGCTGCGCGTGCGCGGCAAAGGCCGCAAGCAGCGCCAGGTGCCGATGCCCGGCAAAGCCGCCGAGGCCTTGGAACGCTATCTCTCCGAGCGGCCCGTGGTGCGCGATGAACCCGCCGTCTTTCTCAACCATCGGCGCGCCCGCCTCACCGATCGCGGCATTCGCGGCATCGTCAAACTCTACGCCACTTTCGTGAACGGAGACCCGTCCATCCACCCCCACAGCTTCCGCCACGCCTACGCCACGCACTTGCTGGCCGATGGCGCCGACCTCCGCGCCATCCAGGAATTGCTGGGCCACGCGCGCCTTTCCACCACCCAGAAGTACACGCAAGTTTCGCTCACTGACCTGATGGCCGTGTACGACAAGGCGCACCCCAAAGCCTGACGATGCTTCACACGGCGGATCTGCGGCGCGAGTTTCGACCCATGATGCGCCTCGCGGCGCCGCTCGCCCTGGCGGAGCTGGGCTGGATGGCCATGGGCGTGGTCGATACCATCATGGCCGGTCCGCTCGGCGCCGCGGCCGTCGGAGCCGGCAGCCTGGGCGCCATGATGTTCTTCCCCATCGCCATCTGCGGCACCGGCCTGCTGCTCGGCATGGACACCTTAGTCGCGCAGGCTTTCGGCCGCGGCGACCTGCGCGATTGCCGCCGCACCCTGGTCAATGGCGTGTGGCTGGGCGCCGCGCTTACTCCCCTGCTTGTGCTGGTCCTGTGGGCCACCATCCCGCTCTTGCGCGCCGTTGGAACCAATCCGCGCGCCCTCGAGATCTTCGAGCCGTATCTCAAGGCGCTCACCATAGGCGTCCTGCCGCTGCTCCTGTATACCGCTTTCCGCCGCTATCTGCAGGCGGTGAATCTCGTCAAGCCCATCACTTTCGCGCTGGTCAGCGCCAACCTCATCAACATTGCCGGCGATTGGGCCTTGATGTACGGCCACTGCGGCCTTCCCGCCCTGGGAGTGCCCGGCTCGGGCTTCTCGACTTCCATTTCGCGAACCTACATGGCGGCGGTCCTGCTGGGCGCCATCCTCTGGCACGAACGCAAATCCGGCAACCTGCTCTTCTCCGTCTCCTGGTGGCCCGATTCCGCCCGCATTCGCCGCCTGGTCGAGCTGGGACTGCCGGCCGCAGGTCAGATCCTCTTCGAAGGCGCCGTGTTCGGCATCGTAACCGCCATGGCCGCGCGCCTCGATGAAGCCTCGCTCGCGGCCCACGGCATCGCGGTGAACGTCATCAGCACCACCTTCATGGTGCCGCTGGGAATCAGTTCCGCCGCGGCCGTGCGGGTGGGCCAGGCCTGCGGCCGCAAGGACCGTCGCGGCGCGGCCACCGCCGGCTCGGCCGCCCTGCTGCTCAGCGCGACATTCATGACCGCTGCCGGCCTGGTCCTATGGCTTGTGCCGCAATCGATCGTCCGGATCTACATTCGCGACGCCGCGGTTGTCTCCATGGGCGGTCTGCTCGTGCGGATCGCAGCCGTTTTTGAGCTCTTCGATGGTTTGCAGGTCACCGCAACCGGCGCGCTGCGCGGCTTGGGCGATACGCGCACTCCCATGCTGGCGCACCTGGTGGGTTACTGGGTGATCGGACTGCCCACCGCCTATGTGCTGTGCTTCCCGCTCGGATGGGGCGCGCCCGGCATCTGGGTAGGTTTGAGCGCAGCTCTCATCCTGATCGGCGCAGCCCTGGCCCTGGTCTGGCGTCGCGCGACGTCGAAATGGAGGCTGCTCTGATTGCCCTAATCTCAAGACTGTTTACCTAAGTTGGCGTCTAGGGTGGGACAGACGATCGGTTTTTGTCGTCTGTCAAGCGCCGGTGCTTCAGCGAGGCATGACAGGCCACGAAAGGCGATGGCCTGTCCCACCCGGCTCACGCCAGGCTCATTTTAATCAACTGTTCGGCGTTCTTCAGGGCTTCGGGAGTGAGTTTCTGGCCGGAGAGCATGCGGCCGATTTCGCGGGTGCGGGCGGCGCCGTCGAGTTCTTCCACCTGGGCGACGGTACGGCCCTTGGATTCGCGCTTCTCGACCAGATAGTGATGGTCGGCGAAGGAAGCGAGCTGCGGCAGGTGCGTGACGCACAAGACCTGGTTGGCGGCGGCCAACTTCTTGAGGCGGCGGCCGACTCCTTCGGCGGCACTGCCGCCGACGCCGGCGTCGACTTCGTCGAAGACCAGGGTGCGCTGCGGACCGCTCGATGGGACGGCCAGGCAGGTCTTGAGGGCCAGCGCGATGCGCGAGATCTCGCCGCCGGAAGCGACCTTCTCCAGCGGGCGCGGCTCTTCGCCGAGGTTGGGCGAGACTAGAAAATCGATCTGATCGGCGCCTTCGGGGCTCCAGGGAGCGGGGGAAATGCGCACGCGGAAAACGGTGCGTTCCATCGAGAGTTGAGCGAGTTCGGCCTCCACGCGCTTTTCGAGTTTGCGGGCCGCGGCCGTGCGGGCGGCGGTGAGAACGGCGGCGAGCTTCTCAAACTCGGACGAATACCGTTGCTGGGCAGCCTTGAGCGCTTCCATGCGCTCACCGGCCTGTTCGACGGAGGCGATCTGGCGGCGCACGTCTTCCAGGAAGGCGAGCACGTCGGCGATGGAGTGGCCGTATTTGCGCTTGAGGCGATCGAGCGCTGCGAGGCGGCCTTCGATTTCTTCGAGGCGCGGGGGATTGGCTTCGAGGCGCGAGAGATAATCGCGCAGCGCGTAGGAAACTTCCTGGAGGCTGAGGCCGGCGGTTTTGAGGTGTTCGCGGAGGCCTTCGAGCGAGGAATCGATGCGGCAGAGCTCGTCGATTTTCTTGCCAGCGGTGTGGGTGAGCGAGAGCGCGGATTCGGGGCCGTCGTAGACCGCGGTGTAGGCGGTGGAGGCGGCTTCTTCCAAACGTTGGACGTTCTGCAGGACGCGGCGTTCGTTTTCGAGCGAGACTTCCTCGCCGGCTTCCAGCGCGGCGGCTTCGATTTCCTTGCGCTGGAAGCTCCACAGGTCGAGCATGCGAAGCTTTTCCTGCTCCGAGCGCTGGAGGGATTCGAGATCTGAGGCGGCCGAGCGCCACTGTTCGAAGATGGCGGCGGCGCGGTCGAGCGAATCGCGATGGGCGGCGAAGGCGTCCAGCATGTCGCGCTGGGCTTCGGGAGAAAAGAGAAGCTGCTGGTCGTGCTGGCCGTGGATATCGCCGAGAAACGGGGCGAGATCCTTGAGCAGCGACACGGCCACGGGGCGGCTGCCGACGAAGGCGCGCGATTTCCCGCCGGCCAGGATTTCGCGCTCCACCAGCAACTCGCCGTCGTCGCTTTCGATGCCGGCGGTTTCGAGCAGGCGGCGAATGGGCTGGCTGTCGCGGACATCGAAGATTCCGGCGACGTGGGCGCGGGATTCGCCGGTTCGGATCATTTCAGCCGAAGCGCGGGCGCCCAGCAGCAGCCCGAGGGCGTCCACGACGATGGATTTTCCGCTGCCGGTTTCGCCGGTGAGAAGGTTGAGGCCGGGGTGAAAACGAATCCGCAGGCGATCGACCACGGCGTAGTTCTCAACCACCAGCTCCTGGAGCATTCTGGAGGTGATTATAGCCCGGAGTGGGACAGACCATCGCCTTTCGTGGTCTGTCCCGCCTTGCTAAACCACGGTTGAGACAGACGACAAAAACCGATCGTCCGCCCCACCGAGTGCCTCGACATAAGCCGAAAAGCTTTCGTGAGCGGGCATACGTCTTTTCAGGGAACTGCGGCGTCTCTGTGATAGGCTGAAAAATAGGAGATGAATTGAGCTTAGAAGCTCCCCCTGCCTTACTCCTGCAAGCTGATATCTGGAAAATGATCCAGGGCAGCCCTATGACGCTGGCAGTCATGGGAATCCTGTTTTGTTTTTCGATCTATTCTTGGACGGTGATTTTTTCCAAATGGCAATCGCTGCGCCACGCGGGAAAGACCAACGCCCGGTTTTTGCGCGCCTTCCGGAAGGCCACTGGCCTGGAAGCGGTAATGGTGGCCACCGAACAATACCGGCCGTGCCCGCTGGTGGCGCTGTTCGATTTCGGCTACGAAGAAGTGGAAAGGCAGGTGCGCGGGAAGGCCAAGCTGACCAACCGGACGGCGGTCGAGCGTTCCCTGCAACTAGGCATCAGCGAGGAACTGGCGCGGATGGAACGGAACATGCCGTGGCTTGCGACCACCGCCTCGGTGTGTCCGTTTATCGGGCTGCTGGGTACCGTGCTGGGCATCATCCAGGCGTTCCTGGACCTGAGCCAGCAGGGCAGCACGAGCCTGCGGACGGTGGGGCCGGGCATCGCAGAGGCGCTGATCGCAACGGCGGTCGGGCTGATGGCGGCGATTCCGGCCGCGGTCTTCTATAACATCCTGGGCAGCCGCATTCGGGAAATCGGAGCGCGCATGGACGATTTCGCGCTGGAGTTCCTAAACATGGCGGAGCGCAGCTTCGGAGAATAAACAGATGGCGATGTCGGTGAACGGCGGCGGGGGATTCGGGTCCCGCAGAAACCGCGGCGGGTCCGCGCTATCCGAGATCAACGTGACGCCATTCGTGGACGTGGTGCTGGTGCTGTTGATCATCTTCATGCTGACGGCGCACGTGATGGAGTTCGGCATCGAGGTGGACGTGCCGCAGGTGAAGTACGTGAAGGACACGGCGCAGCAGATGCCGGTAATCACGATCGACAAAACCGGTGATTCGACGCTCAATGGCGCCAAGGTGAATATCAACGACGTGGCGGCGGTGATCCACCGGCAGTTTCCGGCGGCCAAGGGCGTGTACGTACGCGCGGACAAAGAGACCACGTGGGATCCGATCGCGCAGGTAACGGCCGAGCTGGGCGAAGGGAAGCTGCAAGTCTACATGGTGACGCAGCCAGTGGACACGGCGGTCAAGAGGCGCTAGCCATGCTGTCCGTTCCGATTCTTGACAATCCCGCCTGGTCAACTGTACACCAGCTCAATTTCGCCGATCCCTGCGAAGATTTCGTGGCTCCNNTGGCGGCATCTCACATTGGTTGCGGCTCTGCCGCTTTGTGGGGCAGCCTATTCAGGCTGCGGACCCGCTTTCCAGCGGGTCCAGCCGGCTGAAAGCCGGCTGCGGGCAGGATTGCCCGCCCCACAGGACGGGAGACTAGCTATGCCGGGTCATGCCGACATCCTGGACCGCCCGGAGCCTTTGCTCCAATCGTTCTGGGGGTCGGTGTTGCTGCACGGTCTGGCGATCGGCGGGCTGTTGGCGGCCGGGGTGGTGGAGCGGGGATCGCGGCTGAACATGGGCGACCCGCATGGCGGCGGGCTGGGCGGAGTGATGGTGAACCCGGTGGCGACGATACCGCTGCCGAATCGCGGGGGCCTCGAGAACCCGGTGGCGAACGATACGGAGTCGCTGGTGCCGGAAGCTCCGAAGGTGAAACCGAAACCGATGCCGAAGGTGAAGGCGCCACCGCCGGACGCGATTGCGCTGAAGAGCGAGAAGGCGCCGAAGCGGCCGTCGGAAGCCGGTTCGCAACCGAACAAGTGGCGCGACCAGCAGAAATACGACCAGAGCCAGGTGTTTTCGAACGCTGGGCAGCGGGTGAACTCGCCGCAGTTCGGGATGAGCGGCGGAGGCGGCGTGAATGTGGGGGGCAACTCGCCGTTCGGCGAGCGGTACGGGGCGTATGCCGCGCTGATCCGCGATGCGGTAACGCGCAACTGGAAGACCTCCGATGTGAACCCGCGGCTGATGACGGCCCCGGCGGTGGTGGTGACTTTCACAATTCAGCGGGACGGATCGGTAACGAACGTGCAACTGGCGCAAAAGAGCGGGATTGCGCCGCTGGATATTTCAGCACAACGCGCGGTGCAGGATTCCCAGCCCTTTCCACCATTGCCGCAGGGGTTTCCGCGCAGCCAGGCCGATGTGGAACTGAGATTCGAATTGAAGCGATAGGGGCGATCTATGAAGAAGCCGAAGAAGCTATTGGCGATTGTGCTGGCGTTGGCGGGCGTGCTGCTGGTGGTGAAGGCACAGGAGCACGACTTCTCGGTGATCATCAGCAAGGGCGAACGGCCGGCGCTCGCGGTGCCGGACCTGCGCGGAGACGCTCAGGCGCAGGCCTTCATGGGCGCCTTGAACAGCACGCTGTGGAGCGATCTGGACGGCGGCGGGATCTTCAAGATGGTGCCCAAGACAATGTATCCGACCGCGGTTCCGCAGCAGCCCTCGGATTTCCGCATGCCGCCGCCGGTGAACAACACGCCGCCTGTGCGGGGCCGCAAGGCGCAACCGCCGCCACCGCAATCGGGGGGCGGGTTGTGGATGGCGGATTGGTCGGGACCGCCGCCGCAGGCCACTTACCTGGTGATGGGGTATGCGGCGGTGCAGAACGGGCTGTTCGTGCTGCGCGGATGGTTGATCGATCTGCGGCGGGACACGCCGGCCAACGCGCAGGTGCTGGGCAAGACCTACATCGAGCCGTTGGATGAAGCCGGGGCGCGGAAAGGGGCGCACGAATTCGCGGCCGACATCCTGGCGCTGTTCGGGGCGAAATCCTTGTTTGGAAGCCACATTTACTTTGTGCGCGAGTTGCGTGCGCCGCCCAATCGCCTGACGGAGATCTGGGCCATGGACGCTGACGGCAAGAACCAGAAGCAGGTCACGCACTACAACTCGAACTCCGCTCAACCTGCGGTTTCGCCGGATGGGACGAAGATCGCATTTGTCAGTTGGGTCCGCGGCAATCCTGGTATATTTATATTTTCGGTGGATCCGGTCCGGGATTTACGGTTTTACAACCAGCGGGGCGCGTCGGTGACGGCGACGCCGTCGTTCACGCCCGACGGGAAGCAGCTCGTATTCATGTCTTCGTCGGGAGGCTGCTGCCAAATCGATATCGCGAATCTGGACGGCGGCAACATGCGGCCCATTACGGCGTCGAGCGTGATTAACGCCGAGCCCAAGGTAAACCCAAAGACCGGGGCGGAGATTGCGTTTGTATCGGGCCGCTCGGGCCCGCAGCAGATATACAGGATGAATATGGATGGAGCGGACGTAGAGCGGTTGTCAGACGGAACCGGGGAGGCATCCAACCCGGCGTGGCATCCGGACGGGCAGACACTGGCGTTTGCCTGGACGCGCGGATTTGCCACGGGTGCGTTCAATGTATTCATCATGGATGTAGCGTCCCGCCAGTATAACCAGTTGACACACGGGGAGGGCAAGAATGAGAATCCTAGTTGGGCGCCAGACGGCAAACATCTCGTGTTCGCGTCAACGCGCAGCGGGCGCAGCCAAATCTGGTCGATGCTGGCGAATGGAACGCAGTTACAACAGCTCACCACGCAGGGTAGTAACTTGAGCCCCGTTTGGGGCAAATAGTTGAGAGTGATTACAGGAGGCGATGTTCATGTTCAGTAAACGGAAGATCTCAATCATCTGTCTTGCGGTTTCAGTAGTGTTGCTGGCCGACGGTTGCAAGAAGAAGATTCCACCGCCACCGGCGCCACCGCCGCCCGTGGTGGCGCCCCCAGAAGTGCCGCCGCCGCCGGCCGCTCCGAGGATTGCGCAGTTCACGGCCGAGCCGACGTCGATTCAGAGAGGCGAATCTTCCGTATTGCGATGGGAAGTATCGGGCCCGGTTTCGAGCGTCGCGATCAACCAGGGAGTAGGCACGGTGCAGGCGACTGGCAATTCGCGGGTCTCGCCGGACAGTTCCACCACGTATACGCTGACGGCCACGGGGCCGGGCGGCGTGCAGACGGCTTCCACCACGGTGAGCGTAGTGACGCCACCACCGCCACCGCCGCCGCCGCCACCACCGCCGCCGCCGCAGTCGATGGAGTCGCGTATTAACTCCGACGTGCGGGACGCCTACTTCGATTACGACAAGAGCGATATCCGCGGGGATGCGCGCGATGCGCTGACTCGGGATGCTGGCGCGCTGAAGGCGATCCTGAGCGATTTCCCGACCGCCGTCATCATGGTGGAAGGCCACTGCGATGAACGGGGCTCGGCCGAGTACAACCTCGGACTGGGCGACCGGCGTTCTACATCGGCCAAGGAGTTCCTGGAATCGCTGGGAGTACCGGCGGACCGGCTGAGGACCATCAGCTACGGCAAGGAACGGCCGCAGTGCACGGAAGCCGACGAAGCCTGCTACCAGAAGAACCGGCGGGTCCACTTCGCGCCGGGACAGTAGAGCCGGCAGCGGAGAATCAGATAGCAATGGCGGGCGGGCGCGCGCGGGATGGCGGCGCTCCGCCCGGTTGAGGAGAATGGTGTATGTTCCGACGCTTCATGTTGTGCGCCCTGGCGGCGGCGATGGCGATTGTGCTGGCCCCCATGGGCTCGCGCGCCGCGGACCCGAAACTACAGGAACTGCAGCGCGATGTTGCCAGCCTGCAGGAGCAGGTCCGGCTGCTCAAGGAATCGCAGGATAAGCAACTGGCGGCGCTGACGGTGCTGGTGCAGCAGGCGCTGGACACGTCAAACCGGTCCAATACCGGGGTAGCCGTGATTCAGAACAACCTGCAACAGAGCCTGAAGGACCTGGAATCCAAGGTGGTGACGCCGGTGACGGGTTTGGGCGCGCGGCTGGACGGGATGGACCAGGATTTGCGGGCGCTGCAGCAATCCGTGACCGACCTCAACGGGATGATGGGGAAACTGCAGCAGCAGATGACGGACCTGAACAACGCGATGAAGATTCTGCAGACGCCGCCCCCGCCACCTCCCTCGGCGGCAACGGGAAGCGGCGACGCGGCGGCGGCAGCCGTGCCGGAAACGCCGTCGATTTCCGCGCAGGAGCTCTACGCCAACGCCAACCGCGACCGCGGCAGCAAGAAGTACGACCTGGCGCTGCAGGAGTATCAGCAGTATTTGAAGTGGTACGGCAACACGGACCTGGCGGCCAACGCGCAGTATTACATCGGCGACATCCATCGCCAGCAGAAGAATTTCGATCAGGCGGTGCAGGATTTCGACACGGTTCTCGAAAAATATTCGGAGAACAACAAGACGCCCGACGCGCTTTTCTCCAAGGGGATGGTGTTGAAGAGCCTGAGCCGGCTGACGGAGAGCCACTCGGAATTCCTGGAATTGATCAAGCGGTATCCGAGGAACGATCTGGCGTCGCAGGCCTGCGACCAATTGAAATCGATGGGTTATAACTGTCCGGTGGCGAAGGTGCCGGCGAAGACCACTAAGAAGAAGTAGGTGGGACGGAATTTCATGAAAAACTGTGAGGACCCTCGCTGTTCGTGGGGCGGGCTATTCAGCCCGCGGACCCGCTTTCCAGCGGGTCCAGCCGCCTGAAAGGCGGCTTGCAGCCAGGATTGGCTGCCCCGCTCCGTCGGCACCCTGCTTTTTCGCCCCTGTCAAGCAGCCGTGCATTAGCGAGTCAGACAGGCCACGAAAGTCGATGGCCTGTCCCACTTGCTCACTTGGCGGTCAGTTCGTTCACCAGCCCTTTGGCATTGTAGAGCTTGCCCAGAGCCTCGGTCATGGCGGCGGTGTGGACGGCTACGGAGCGGTTGGTGGATCCGTCGTAGACGAAATCGCCCACCAGGGATTCGATGTTGCCGTCGAAGATCAGGCCAACGATTTCACCCTTCGCATTGATGACCGGCGATCCCGAATTGCCGCCGATGATGTCGTTGGTGGTGACGAAATTGAGCGGCGTGGCCAGGTTGAGTTTATCGCGGCCTTCCTGGTAGCGGGAGGGCAGGTAGAACGGTCCCTCATAGTTGAAGCCGGCGGCGCGGTCGTATAAGCCGAACAGAGTGGTCTTGGCGGGCGCTTTGGTGCCGTTCATGGGATAGCCCTGCACCTGGCCGTAGGAAAGGCGCAGCGTGAAAGTGGCGTCTGGATAGGTGGTCTTGCCGTAGACGGCGAAGCGCGCTTTGCCGAGTTGTTCGCCGGCGCGCTGTTCCACGCTTTGCACGTGATCCTCGAACCACTTGGTGAGCTCGCGGCGCAGCGGATCGAGACGGCGCGCCATCGCGATCATGGGATCGGTGGAAGCGGCCAGGGCGGATTCGCCGCCATCCACCAGCTTGTGGCGCACCGCGGGGTCGGAGAGGGTTGTACCGTTGACCAGCTCCGTGGCGGCCCGCTGAGGCGAGCGGCCATCCAGCACGGTCTTCACAAAAGCGTCATCCGGGCTGAGTTCGGCCAGCGCCAGTTCGAGCGAGCCAGCGAGGCGCGCGATTTCCATGGCCGGATAAATCGGGGCCGGAGAGTACAGGCGCAAGCGCGTGGATTCGAGTTGCGAATCGTGATAGCCCGGCAGGCGTTCGCCATCGGGCTTCTTGATTTCGGCGACATACTGCACGATGGTGGTCGAAAGCGTGGCAAGCCCGGAGTCGAGCGAGCGCAAAAGACGTTGCCTGATGCGCGGGGCGGCGGCCTTTTCGGCGGCCGCGATGGCGTCCCAGGCGCCGCCGTAGGCGGCCTTCCATTGCGGATTGGCCATCACCTTGGTGCGGAAATCGGCTTCGTCCTTTTGTTTGGCGGCCAACACGCCGGGGTCCAGCAGACCGCGTAACCGGCCATCATCCGCCTTGAGGCTGTTGTTGAGGCTGAAAATGGTGGAACCGGTTTGGCGCGCCTGCTCATCGCCCAACGAAGCGTAGCGTTCGAGCGCCGCAATGCGGCTCTTGAGATTCTTGATGGTGAGGGGCATCGCGAGATCGCGAACGGCTTCGAGTTGCGCGACGGTGTCGAGACGCGCGGTGGAACCGGGGTGCCCCACCACGAAAACCAGCTCGCTATCGGCCGCGCCGGCGGGATTCCACTGTAAATAATCCTTGCTCTCGATGGGCTTGCCGTCCTGGTAGACGCGGAACAGGGCCATGTCGAGGTCGTAGCGGGGATAGGTGAAGTTGTCGGGATCTCCGCCAAAAAAGGCGATCTGCTGCTCGGGCGCGAAGACCAGGCGCACGTCGGTGTACTTCTGGTAGCGGTAGAGCCAGTATTCGCCGCCGTTGTAGAGCGTGACGACGTCGGAGCGGAAGCCGGTCTTTTGCTGGCTCTCGCGCTCGATACCAGCCATCACCGCGCGGCGGGCGGCGAATTCTTCTTCGGGGTTCGTGGCCTTCTTCACCGCGGCGGCCACCCGCTCGGTGACGTTTTCGAACGAGACCAGCACGTTGACTTCGAGGTCCGGCGATTTCATTTCCTGATCGGGCGTGGCGGCGTAAAAGCCGTTCTTGAGGTAGTCGTGCTGGGCGGTGGAGTTCTTTTGCAACTGGCCGCGGGCCACGTGATGATTGGTGAGCAGCAGGCCGTGGGCGCTGACGAAAGAGCCGGAACCGCCGTCGTTCAGCCGTACGCAGGAAAGGCGGACGTGGTCCAGCCACTGCTGGGTGGGCGTAAAGTGGTACTTCTCCTGCAACTGCTTGAGCGGTGGATTGTCGAAGGTCCACATGCCTTCGTCGGAGCGCACGGGAACGCTGAACAGCAGGGCGGCGCACGAAGAGATAACCAGGGTGCGGAAGACTTGCGGGCGAATATTCATAAAAAGAGACCTCCAGGGCTGAATCCCCAAGACCGAATCCATAGCTTAGCGCGCTTTCAGGCAGAGCCGCGACCGTTAGGGAGCGTTTAGAATCGGGGTATTGGAAGCAAACGCTCCCTGACGGTCGCGGCTCTGATTGGTTCGATATTGCGCCGCCGTCACGCGGCTCTGGGCCGGCTCTCGCGAACTTCCACGATCACCGAAGTGGTGATGGGCTGGTGCGCCGGGTGGCCGAATTCCAGGCACATGCCGCGGCCGATGTAGCGCTCTTTGAGCATGGAACCGCCCCACGTGGAGCCGTGGATGTTCACCAGCACCGGTTCCGGGCAGAAGACCGGGTGGCCGGAAATCAGGGCTTGGCCCGAGCCGCGGTACTGAATGGTGTAAGCGCGGTTCTGGGTGCGGACTTCGAGAACCGTGCCGGGGGTGAGATCGCGGAGATGCACGCCCCCTTCGATCTCGGATTGCACGATGCGCCCGTTGACTGCGTCGCTCAGATGCGGGCTCGGGATGAATACGGCCGTGTTGAAAGCCGAGGTCCTGTCGCGCATGGCACTACGCTTATTTTGGCACAGGAGGCTCGAATCCGGAACAGGTTTCGTTGGCCATTATGTGGGTAGGGTACCGGTTGTGTCCGGGGAAGGACGGCAACGAGTGTTATGTGTTTGCAGTGGTGGGGCAGGCGGTGCCGCCTGCCGAGCCCTTTGACGGGCGATTTCTTCACCGCTCGCCGACGCTCGCCTTACCCACAAACCGCCCCCGCGAGGTTATAAAATGACAAGAGGTGGCGCAATTGCAAACGGCACGGGAAGCTGGCGGACGGCTGTGCACGTGAGACGCGAACCGCCTGTGCAGGATTACATCCGGATCCGAGGGGCACGGGTCCATAACCTCAAGAACATTTCGCTTTCCATTCCCCACAACCAGTTGACGGTGGTGACGGGAGTTTCGGGGTCGGGGAAATCGTCGCTGGCGTTCGACACCATCTATGCGGAGGGACAGCGGCGGTACGTGGAGTCACTCTCGGCCTACGCGCGGCAATTCCTGGAGCGCATGGAAAAGCCGGACGTGGATGAGATTGACGGGATCGCGCCGGCGGTAGCCATCCGGCAGAAGAATACCAGCCGCAATCCGCGATCGACGGTGGCGACTTCCACCGAATGCCACGATTTTCTGCGCCTGCTGTTCGCGCGCGTGGGGCAGACGTTTTGCCCGAACTGCGGCACGCGCGTGCGCAAAGATACCGTGGATGAAGTGGCTGCGCAGTTGATCGAGCTGCCGGAAGGGTCGCGGTGGTACGCGTTGTTTCCGTGCGGGCAGCACGCCACCACGCAGGCGCTGCGCGATCACCTGTTCGAGCTGCGCAAGAAGGGATTCAGCCGGCTCTTTCAGGAAGGGCGGCTTTTTGAATTTTCGACGCCCGAATCGCTGCTGGACATCGATTTTTCGAAGCCGGTGTTCCTGCTGGTGGACCGCATCGCGATAGGCCCGGATCTGCACCAGCGGCTGGTGGACACCATCGAAATCTGCTATCGGGAATCGGGCGAAGTAATTTTCGAGAACGCCGCCGGAGGGCAGCAACTGCGGTTCAATGAACGGTTCCAGTGCAAGACGTGCGGCCTGGAGTTCGTGGAGCCGGAGCCGACCCTGTTCAGCTTCAACTCGCCGGTGGGGGCATGCCCGCGCTGCCAGGGGTTCGGCAATACCATCGATTTCGACATGAACCGGGTGATTCCGGACGTCACCAAGACGATGGCGGGCGGCGCCGTGGAGCCATGGACCAAGCCGAAATACCGCTCCTGGCTGGCGAATTTCAAGAAGCATGACAAGAACGCGCGGCTTAACGTGCCGATCTGCGACTTGACGGCGGAAGAGCGCGAGAGCGTGGACGGTTTCATCCGGCGTTTTTTCGATCACCTGGAAGCCAAGAAATATAGGCTGCACGTGCGCGTGTTTCTGAGCCGCTACCGCGGCTATGCGCAGTGCCCGGAGTGCAAGGGCGCGCGGCTGCGCAAGGAGGCGCTCTACGTGCGCGTGGGCGGATGCAACCTGGCGGACGTCTCGCGCATGAACATCGCGGAAGCGCGGGACTTTTTCGATGGGCTGGCGCTGAGCCCGGAAGAGACGGCCATCGCGGACAAGATCCTGGTGGAGATCCGGCAGCGGCTGAAGTTCCTGGTGGACGTGGGGCTGGATTACCTGACGCTGGACCGGCTGGCGTCGACGCTTTCGGGCGGGGAAGCGCAGCGCATCCAACTGGCGACGTGCCTGGGCTCGCGCCTGGTGGGGGCGTGCTACGTGCTGGATGAGCCGTCCATCGGGCTGCACACGCGCGACACCGGCCGGCTGATCCGCATCCTGGAAGAACTGCGCGAACTGGGGAACACCATCGTGGTGGTGGAACACGACGCGGAGTTGATGAAGGCGGCGAACCACATTGTGGACCTGGGGCCGGGCGCCGGCGAGCATGGCGGGAACATCGTGTTCGAAGGGACGCTCGAAAAGCTGATGGCGAACGGCGCGGGGTCGCTGACGGCCCGCTATTTGCGCGGGGAACTGCGGGTTTCGGCGGAGCGGCCGCGGCGGACGGTTAACCTGCGGCGCGCGCTGAAAATTCTGGGAGCGCGGGCGCACAACCTGAAGAATATCGACGTCGAGATTCCGTTGGGAATGATGGTGGCCATCACAGGGGTATCGGGGTCGGGGAAATCGACGCTGGTGCACGACGTGCTGTACCGGACGCTCGAAGGGCTGAGCAAGTCGCGGGAGACGGCAGCGGAAGCGGGAGAGGGCGCGGCGGGCGAGGGGATGGACGCGCCGTCGCAGCCCATGGTGTGCCGGAAGCTGGAAGGCGCGGAGCGGATCGCGGGCACGGTGATGATCGACCAATCACCCATCGGGCGGACGCCGCGCTCGAACCCGATCACGTATATCAAAGCGTTCGACCACGTCCGCGCGCTGTTCGCCTCCACGCGCGAGGCGGCCAAGCGGGGCTACACGGCGGGTCACTTCTCATTCAACATCCCGGGCGGGCGGTGCGAAGTCTGCCAGGGCGACGGCACCGTGACGGTGGAGATGCAGTTTCTGGCGGACGTGGAGCTGGTGTGCGAAGAGTGTAAGGGCACGCGGTACAAGAGCGGCGTGCTGGAGGTCAAGTACAACGGGCTGAACATTCACGAGGTGCTGCAACTGACGGTGCGGGAAGCCATGGAATTCTTCCACGGCGCAAACCGGCTGGTGGCGCGGCTGAAAGTGCTGGACGACGTGGGGTTGGGGTACCTGCGGTTGGGCCAATCGGCCACCACGCTTTCGGGCGGCGAAGCGCAACGGGTGAAGCTGGCGTCGCACTTGGCGGCGACGACGTGCGCGGGCACGCTGTTCATCTGCGACGAGCCGACCACGGGGCTGCATTTCGACGATATCGCCAAGCTGCTGGCATCGTTCGAGCGGCTGATTGGAAACGGCGGCAGCCTGGTGATTATCGAACACAACCTGGATGTGATCCGCGCGGCGGACTGGGTGATCGACCTGGGCCCGGAAGGCGGAGCGGGCGGCGGGCGGGTAGTAGCGGTGGGCACGCCGGAGACCGTCGTGGCCACGGAAGGTTCGTACACCGGATACTATTTGCGGACCGCGCGCTAGGCGTCCTGTCTGCTGTAAGAATCGACAACAATTGTGGGGCGGGCAATCCTGCCAGGCAATCCTGCCCGCAGCCGGCTTTCAGCAGGCTGGACCCGCTGGAAAGCGGGTCCGCAGCCTGAATAGGCGGCTTCAGCCTGCCAACCTTTTTAGGTGCAAGATATCCCTATGGAGCAAACCGCAATTCTCGCCCTGCTGCTGGCGGCTGTCCTGGCCTTTCTGGCGCCCGCGCCGCGGCGGTTTCTCGAAACCGTTTTGCATCGCAGGCCCGCCTGGATCCTGGCCGCGCCGCCGCTACTCACCGCCGTCTTCACCCTTGCGGCCGCGCTCGCCGGCGTGTCCGGCCTGCCGCTCGCGCTCCTGATCCTCGCCTACACTTCCGCTCCCGTCCTCTGCGCGTATGCGCAAGGCGCCGGCCCGGTCGCGCGTCCCTCGGCGCTGGACTTCCTCACCGTCCTGCTTCTCTGGCTGCCGCTCGAATTCTCCGCCGGCGCGAGTCTCATTCCGCGCCCCGCACAGGGCTTTCTGCACGCCGTGGCATACGGCATCGCCATTCTACTCGGCCTGGTGCTCTTCCTGGCGTTCCGCTCCGTGCCCGGCTTAAAATACAACCTGCCGCGTCACGCGCGGGATTACTGGCTGCCGCTGGCCGGGTTCGCCATGGCCGCGCCGGTGCTGGCCGTCGTGGGCATCGCTCTCGGATTCATTCCGCTTCCGCACGCGCCCACCCAGTCCGCCGGCCGCATGGTCTCCGCGGCCGGCCTGATCTTCGCCGGCACCGCGCTGCCCGAAGAGATTCTCTTCCGCTCGCTCATCCAGAACCTGCTGATGCTCCGCTTCGGCGCCGGCACCCGCACCCTGCTGGCCGCCGCCTTCATTTTCGGCTGTGCGCACCTCGACAACGGACCTCAGCCCTTGCCCAACTGGCGCTACATGATTCTCGCCACCATCGCCGGCGTGGCCTACGGCTGGGTTTTCCGCAAGGCCTCCACCGTCCTTTCGTCAGCCGCCTTGCACATGCTGGTGGATTGGACCAAGCACTTCTTCTTCTGAGCCCGCCATGCGCAAACTCGCCATCCTGGAACCGCTCCTGATATTCGGCCTGATCGTCGCCTACATCTGGAAGCTGCGCTTCGTCCACCCCCACTGCTGGATCGCCATCCCGGCCCTGATGCTCCTCTCGCACCTGCTGCACCGCGAAAGCCCCCGCGCGCTGGGCTTCGGACTCCACAACCTGCGCGATTGCCTGCACGAACTGGCGCCGCTGCTGCTCCTGATCGCGCTTCTGCTGCTCACGGCCGGCGTCCTGCTGCGCACCATCCGCCAGATCGGCTTCGACGGCGCCTTCTTTGCCGCGGCCGCTTATCTGCCCTGGGCCCTCGCCCAGCAATATGCTCTGAGCGGCTATTTCCTGAATCGCTTCGATGCCGCGGTTTCAACCCGCGCCGCTTCCCTGATGGCCGCCGTGCTCTTTTCCCTCGCGCACGCGCCCAACCCGTTCCTCATGGCCATCACGCTCCCGTTGGGCTGGTGCGCCACGCTGCTCTACCGGCGAAGCCGCAACCTCTATCTCCTCGGAATCGCGCACGCCGCCATCGGCCTGTTGTTGTTCCTGGTGGTGCCGGATTCCGTCAGCCATCATCTGCGAGTCGGCCCCGGTTGGTTCCGGCCCTAGCCAACGAAACCAACGAAACGACAGGCTTGCGTGTAACTACAAAAAGAGCTACATTCGGAAATGAAATTCGAATGGGACGAAGCCCAAGAGCCTGAAGAATGTCGCCGGAAGAACGTCGCCAACTATGGCCTCAGCTTCGAGGATGCCGAACAGGTGTTTTCCGGGCCTTGCGTCACGTTCGAAGATGACCGCTTCGACTACGGAGAATCACGGCTTATCACTTTGGGCTTGCTGGCCGGGCGGCTGATTGTCATCGCCCATTCACCGCGCGATGAGGGAACGCGCATCATCTCCATGAGGAAGGGGAACCGACGTGAACAAAAAATCTATCAAAAGCGACTTGGCACGAATTGACCAGACGCGGGATGCCGATATTGACTATTCGGACATTCCGCCGCTCGACAAGAAGTTTCTCAAGAAGGCAACGGCGGCTTGGCCCCCGGTCAAAAGGCAATTGACGATTCGTCTCGATACGGACGTCCTGGATTGGCTCAAGGGTCATGGCAGGGGCTACCAGACGCGCATTAACCGCATTCTGCGCGTTGTGATGGAGAGCCAGCAGGCCCGTTCAGCTCATCGGTAGGGCCTCTTGTCCCACAAAAGGTCCTTTGCGCCCCTCCTCTCGAGCCGTTCGAAATTGCCTCACCGTCTATTTTCCGGTACCATGCTGGCGTACCCTGAAAGAAGGAGGATCGTACTATGGCGGCTCTTGATTGGTCACAATGCCCCGCCGTCGAAAGCGTACCGGATCGACGTAGTGGTGCGTGGGTGTTTCGCGATACCCGTATGCCGGTCGCTACGGTCTTTGAAAACCTCGAAGTGGGTTCGAGCATTGAGGAAATCATCGAGCAGTACGATGTCACGCGGGAGCAGATTCAGGCGGTCCTTGAATTTGCCGCCCGCAGCCTCGACGCGCCGCCGGTTCCTGTCGGTGCAGCAGGTATGTCTGATGCGCATCCTGTTTGATCAGGGCGTGCCAAGAGGCCTTACCGCATCGTTACGAGGTCACGAAGTCACCGAGGCAAGAAAACTTAAATGGGAAAGAATTTCAAATGGAGAGCTGCTTGAGCTGGCTGAGGGCGCGGGCTTCGATCTGTTGCTGACAACCGACAAGAACGTGCGCTATCAGCAGAACCTTGCCGATCGGAAAATCTCTATCGTTGTTCTTGAAAACTCACCTTGGTGGCTTGTGCGGCAACATCTTGACGCGATTGCCGCCGCCGTGAACGCCGCCACGCCGGGCAGCTACACGGAAGTAGAAATTCCCTTCAAATAACGCCCGCCATCCCCGCCCGCGTGATGTCACAACGGCCGGTCCGCGCGCCGAAATAGCTAGGCATAATGTCCCTTACTTCCGGCTATCGCGCTTGGCGGGCGCCCTCGGCCGCATGAGACCCTACCGTATACAATGGACCCCAGGAGTTTTCCATCGATGCATCGAGCTTCCCTAAGATTTCTAGCCGTCTTCGCTCTCACGTTGCTGTGCTGCCATCCGACGCTCCACGCGCAGGGGCGCGGTGGCGCGCAACCGGCCGGGCCTCTGCCCCGCATTGAAGAGCGCACCAGCGGCATGCAGAAGATCGACGGCTACTTCCCCCTCTACTGGGACGAGCGCACCGGCAGCCTATGGCTGGAGATCCCGCGCTTCGACAGCGATTTCCTCTATACCACCGGCCTCGCCGCAGGACTGGGCTCGAACGAAATCGGCCTCGACCGCGGCCAGGAAGGCGCTTCGCGCATTGTTTCCTTCCAGCGCGTCGGACCGAAGGTGATGCTGGTGCAAGGCAACGAATCCTTCCGCTCATCGAGCGCCAACCCGGCCGAGCGCCGCTCGGTGGAAGATTCCTTCGCCAAGTCCGTGCTGTGGGGCTTCACCGTCGCCGCCGAAAGCAATGCGCGCGTGCTGGTGGACTCGACCGATTTCTTCCTGCGCGACGGGCACGGCGCCGGCAATGCGCTCCGCCCCGGAACCTATCGCGTGGACCGCACACGCAGCGCCTTCTACATTGCGCGCACCAAAGCCTTCCCCAAGAACTCGGAAATTGAAGTGACCCTCACCTTCGCCAACGATGCCGCCGGAGGCGGTCGCGGCGGTGCGGCCGGTCCGGCGCAGGGCCCACCGGCCATCGGCGCTGGCAGTCCAGCCCCCGATGCAGCGGGCGGCGGAGGTCGTGGCGGCGGCCCGTTCTCCGGCAGCGTGGCCAGCGTCACCCCTTCCGCCGACTCCGTGACTCTGCGCGAGCACTACTCGCTGGTCGAACTCCCCGACAACCACTTTCGCCCCCGCTACGACGATCCGCGCGCCGGATACGGCGGCCTGAGTTTCGTCGATTATAGCGTGCCCATCGGCGAGCCCATGGTGATGCGTTACGTGCACCGCCATCGCCTGGAGAAGAAAGATCCCAACGCCGCCGTCAGCGAGGCCGTCAAACCGATCCAATACTGGGTGGACCCGGGCACGCCCGAGGACGTGCGCAAGGCGTTGGTGGAAGGAGCGAGCTGGTGGAACCAGGCCTTCGAAGCGGCCGGCTTCCGCAACGCGTTCCAGGTGGCCGTGCTGCCCGACGGCGCCGACCCCATGGATATCCGCTACAACATGATCAACTGGGTCCACCGTTCGACGCGCGGCTGGAGCTCGGGAGGCACCGTCAACGACCCGCGCACCGGCGAGATCATCAAGGCCACCGTCACGCTGGGCTCGCTCCGCGACCGGCAGGATTACCTGATCTTCGAAGGCCTGCTCTCGCCCTACACCACCGGCAACGAGAAGCCCGACATCCTTTACCAGACCGCGCTCGCGCGCATCCGCCAGCTCGCCGCGCACGAGGTGGGCCACACCTTGGGTCTCGGCCACAACTACTACGACAGCACCAAGGGATGGATTTCCGTGATGGACTATCCGCACCCGGCCGAGAAGCTGCGCGACGACGGCACTATCGATATCTCGGGCGCCTACCCTGCCCGCATCGGCGATTGGGATAAGGTGGCCATCAATTATGGCTACCGTCAGTTTCCCGCCGGCGCCAACGAAACGGCCGCCCTCGCCAAAATCCTCGACGACGCCTGGGCCCAGGACATCCGCTATTTCACCAACCAGGACACCGACACGCATCCGCGCGTCGATCAATGGTCGAACGGCGTCAACCAGGCCGAAGAGTTGAACCGCATCATGAGAGTGCGGCGCGCAGCGCTCGACCGGTTGGGCGAGCACACCATTCGCAACGGCGCGCCCATGGCCACTATCGAAGAGCCGCTGGTGCCCATCTTCATGTATCACCGGTATTCGGTGGAATCGGCCGCGTCCATGGTGGCCGGCATCGATTACATCTACGCCATGCGCGGCGACGGCCGCACGCCCGTGAAATATGAGTCGGCCGCGAACCAGCGCGAGGCTCTCGAAGCGCTCGCCGCCACGTTGCTGCCGTCGGAACTGACGGTGCCGGGCCAGGTGCTGGCGGCCATCCCGCCGCGCCCGCCGGGCTTCGGCATGCACCGCGAGCTATTTCCCCGCACCACCGGATCGGGCTTCGATCCGCTGAGCCCGGCCATCATTGCATCCGACGTGACCATCGGGTTCGTTCTCCAACTCAACCGCGCCGCGCGCCTGGTGGCGCAGCATGCCATCGATCCTACAATGCCCTCGCTCGAAGAAGTGATGGACCGCCTGACCAAAGCCGTCTTCGACGCCCCGGTAGCCTCGCCCTACGAAGCCGAGATTCGCCGCGCCGAAGAGCGCGTGCTGGTGGATCGCGTCATGTGGCTTGCCGCCGGCGCGCCAAATGCACAAGTGCGGGCCGTGGCTTCGCTCAAGCTCTCGGGACTCGCCGGGCGCGAGGTGGGCAATGGCGAAGCCGAACGAGCGCACAGCTCCCTGCTGGCCGCCGACATCAAGCGTTTCCTCGAACGCCCCGCCGAAGCGGCGCGGGTGATGCCGGCCCCGCCAGCCCCTCCCGGCGCCCCGATTGGCGGCGACCCCGGCTGGGATTGGCTGGCCCCCGTCCCGCTCTGCACCTGGAGTGACGCGCACCCGGACTGGTGGATTACCGCGGACTGGCTGCTGATGTAAGGGCCGGCTGATCACTTCAGCGCGATGGTGGTTCCAGCCGGCGGGTCCGTGCTCTTCACAGATCCGATGGCGATGCTGAGTGAAACGCTCGGGCGCGCCGGCGCGCCCGCCGGAATCTGGAAGTTGATCTGAAAGACTCCGGTGGAAAGTGTCGGAGCCGCGCCATGGTAGCTAAGCGTGGCCTCGATCGCCGTGCTTCCGATCATCACCGTGACCGGCAGCGCCAGCGGCGCGAGCGAATCAAGACGCGTAAAACCGCCGGTGATGCCGGCTGGGATAGTGGCGCCCCCGCCGGTGCCCCAAAGCGCCACCACCGATCCCGCGGGCGCCGGGTTCGAAGGCGAATTCCACGTGCCGTCCTGGTTCAACACCAGGGCCTGTGCCGACCCTCCGACGCGGAAGATCGCCGGTGCAGCCGGTTGCACGGCCACCGTGCTGGTCCACGTCGCGGCGCCGTTGTACTCAATGTGAACCTGCGTCGTGGGATTCCGCAGCTCGAACGGCGCTTGCACGTTGACCTGTTGCTTCTGCGCGTAGAAGATTGGCGCCGCCACGCCGTCGAAGAAGACCTGCACGCCGCCGAGCTGAGTGGGCAGCAGCCCGTCCGTGGAAGGGGATGCTACCACTCCGCCGTCTGGTCCCAGACTGGTGAACAGCGCGATCACCTCGCCCGGCGCGATGGGACCCGCCACCAGGCTCGCTCCGTTCACCGGCGCAGCGATGGGAAGCTGGAAGACATACGCCGCGCTGAATTCAGGAGTCGCATCGCCGGGACAGGCGCCTACCCTCATCACACCGCCGTCCACCGCGACCCCTTCGCCGAAATTATCGTAGGGCGCGGCATCGGAAGCCGTGACCTCGGCCTGCTGGCTCCAGCCGGCTCCGTTTTGCGTGAACATGTATACCGCTCCGGCGCTCTGGTTATGGTAGGGAGCGCCCACAGCAACCGTGCCGCCGCTCATCGCCACGGATGTGCCGAAGAAGTCGTTGGGTTCTCCGTCTCCCGCGGAAAGCTCGCTCGGCGGGTTCCAGGTGCCTCCGGTTCTCGTGAAGATATACACCACGCCACGCCCGGTGTTCTTCGTCGAGTCTCCCACCACGGCGGTATCGCCGCTCACGGCTACGACGTTGCCGAAGAAGTCGTTGGCCGTCACATCGGAAGGCGTCAACTCGGCCTGCTGGCTCCACTGGTTTCCTGTCTGGGTGAACACATAGATGGCGCCGGCCCTGTGATTGTGCAAGGCTGCGCCCACTACGACTGTGCCGCCGCTCACTGCCACGGAGGCTCCAAAACTATCGTAGGTCGCCCCAACCGGTGCCGTCAGCTCCGCCTGTTGGCTCCAGGCGCCTCCCGTCTGCGTGAATATGTAGACCGCTCCGGCTAGATTATTCTTCCCGGCAGCGCCCACCACGATCGTGCCGCCGTTCACGGCCAAGCCCGAGCCGAAGTGGTCCCCAGATACGCCATCGGCGGCCGTGAGCGTGGCCTGCTGGCTCCAGGTGTTTCCGGTTTGCGTGTACACGTACACCGCCCCGGTGCTACCGGTCGCGCCCACCCCCACCGTGCCACCGCTCACTGCCACAGGGGCGCCAAAACCCGAGTGGGAGCCGGGTTCCTCAATCGAAGCCTGCAAACTCCAGGTGTCTACCGTCTTCGCGAAGATATATATCCATCCGGATCCCAGGATTCCCGGCGAGGAGTATACAGCCGGTGCGCCCACCACCGCGACCGGGCCGTCTATGGCCACGGCATAACCGAAAGCGTTGAATGGGGCAGTACCGTTGAATTCGGCCTGCTGCACCACCGGTTCCACCGTCGCAGCCGCCTTGGCGCCGAGTGTCGATTGAATGGCTTTCCGCAACCCGGCGCCCGGCTGCTGCGCCGCAAGCGTTGTAGCCGCTAAGCCTATCGCCGCAAAGAAACCAAGCTTCATCAGCCGCGCACCTGTCCTGAACTGCCTCGGCCGCGCGTCCATCCGCCCCGCCGTGGCGCGCAAAGACGCACCAACCCCGGCGCCTTTCATAGTGTCTCCAGTCGTTCGCAGACACCAGGAGCACGCCGATGTCCACCAGCCCAGGCACCCCACATTGGTGTCCGGCCAGTTACTGAGGCTCGCGGAATACGGCTGCGCTCGGCGGGTTTTGGTGGGGCAGGAGGGCGGACCCCCTGGTCCGCGGCCGACGCCCCCGTCGGCCTGCTTCCGTTTGCATGATGCTGATATTGCTGATCCGACTGCGGGACGAGGGCGTCCCGCGCGGACCAGGGGGTCCGCCCTCCAACTTACGTCCGAACCCCGCTTGTCGCGAGCGCTACAGCCGGTTGATCAGGCTGGCCACGTAGCCGGCGCCGAAGCCGTTGTCGATGTTCACCACCGTGACGTTCGAGGCGCAACTGTTGAGCATGCCGAGCAGGGCGGCCAGGCCGTGGAAGCTGGCGCCATAGCCGACGCTGGTCGGCACGGCGATCACCGGGCACGAAACCATGCCTCCCACCACGCTGGGAAGCGCACCCTCCATGCCGGCGCAGACCACGATGACGCGGGCTTCGGTGAGGCGCTCGCGGTTGCTCATCAGGCGGTGGATGCCGGCCACGCCGATGTCGTTGATGGCGTCGACTTCATTGCCCATCAATTCCGCGGTGATCTGGGCTTCTTCGGCGACCGGCATATCGCTGGTGCCGGCGCAAACCACGGCGATGCGGCCTTTGCCGTGAACGGTGCGGTCGCCCCAGAAACGGATGGCGCCGGAGAGGACCGCGTATTCGGCGCCGGGCAACTCGGTGGTGACGGCCGCGGCGCAAACCGGGTCGGCGCGGGTGATCAGAACGTTGCGCGAATTCTGCAGCAGGCTGGCGGCGATGGCGACCACCTGATCGGGGGTCTTGCCCTTGGCGAAGATGACTTCCGGAATGCCGTGCCGCAGGGCGCGATGGTGATCGACCTTGGCGAAGCCCAGGTCTTCGAAGGGCATGTGGCGCATGCGCGCGATGGCAGCATCGATATCGACCGCGCCGTCACGGACCTGCTCGAACAAGGAACGGAGCTGATCCTGGTCCATGAATCCAGAGTATCAGAACGCACTTATCACCCTTGCAATACAGGATAATGACTGCGTCCCACCAAAGTACCATCACGGTTAAGGCTGTTTTGTGCCTTTAGAACTATTGTGAGCCGCGCCGTGGTCCTGGATGATGGGAGCAGATGGAAATCAGCACTGATGAAGGAAGTGCAAATTTCGGAGGCATGCCCGATCGGCGAGGAACCAGCCGGTTTCCCGTCCAGGAGGATGTCAAATACTCGGTAATGCTGTCGAAGACTTCGAAAGCCAGCGGCATAGGGAAGACGCTGAACTTTGGCAGCGGAGGAATTCTGTTCACCACCGGCGAGAAGCTGCCGGTGGGGCGCACCGTGGAACTCTCGGTGAATTGGCCGGCGCGGCTGGGCGGCACATGCCCGCTGCAGTTCGTGGCGACGGGGCGGGTGGTGCGATCGGACGCGACCTGCGCGGCGGTACGGATTGTGCGCTACGAATTTCGGACGCGCGGCGCCACGGCGGCGGCAGGGAGTGCGTGACGCCTCAGGCGTCGCGGTGGACACCGGCCATGGAAAAGGCGGGCAGGCAGACGGCGATGTATTCGGCGCCCTCGGGTGATGGCGTGCTGTAGCGCACCCACTCGCCGCGGTGTGCGACGATAGCCTGGCCGGCAGCCACATCGATGAACCCGGCGGCGTGCTCCACGCGCAGCGTGCCTTTTAGCACGACCGTAAATTCCTCGAACTCCGGTTTTTGTCCAGGCTCCTGCCAGCCGCCAGGGCTGCGCATATGGGCGATGCTGACATGTTCGTGTGCGGAATTTACACGTCCAAAATATTCGTCGATCAATTTGGGTTTGTTTCCGGCGGCGGCCACGCGGGTGGCGGCAGGGATCAGGGTCGGCACGGTTCGGTCCTCTCACGGGATCTTAACGCAACTGACTTGCCGGAAGGTTGGGGCCATGGGTATACTGTCATTTTCGCCTGGACGTTATGACGGTGCGCGACGAATACGATCCCCTGGCGCCCCAACGGGAAGCCGCCTTTTTCTACGGCCTCTTCCTGCGGGGACACGATGTGGATGCGTTGCGGCAGGACATCGACGTGCCTCGCACCATGCTGGAGAAGTGGATGCGGGCGCGCGATTTCGAGGCCTCCTTCCGCGAGAATCTGCACCGCGTGTACGCCTATCGCAAACAGGTGCTGGCGATTTTCGACGGGCTGATCTCGAACGAACAGATGCGGCCCAGGTTGCAATAGGCGGGGGTGGGGGGCGCCCTTGTGGGGCAGTCTGTCGCTCTGCCTTGCCGGGAAAATCCAAAACCCGGAAATCCCGTCTTTCCATATAAATATGATTTGTGCGGGCTACCGGTTCGGTGGCTTCGCATTGCGGCCAAGTGCAGAGCATCGCAACCGGCTGCGGGTTGCGCGCGTCCCACTGGATAAGTGGATGATCTGTGCGCCGGCCGCTGGTGAGGGCAATGCCACATAGTTTTCCCAATAGCCGGAATGCTGCAGAGTTTGTGGGGCAGACCCCCTGGTCTGCGCGGGACGCCCTCGTCCCGCGGCCGGAGCAACGATATCAGCATCCTGCAAAGCGCGAGCAGGCCGACGGGGGCGTCGGTCGCAGTCCAGGGGGACTGCCCCACGATCAATGCAGGTGCGTGGTGGCGCGAAAACTATGTGGCATTACGCTGGTGAAGGGCCGCCTTAAGGAAGCACGAGTCTGCCGGAAGTGGAAAAGCAAAACCAAATCGAGATGACAGCCCCCAAACCAGTGGCCTCAGCCGGCAGTCTCTACGCGGAGCACGTCAATCCGCAATGGGTCCGCCTGCTCGACCTGTTGCAGATGAACGCGGATTACCAGCGGTGTTCGGGGTGCGAGCTGTTTACCACGGACCGACGCCGGATCCTGGATTTCCTGTCGGGGTACTCGGTGCACAACGCCGGGCACAACCATCCCGCCATCGTGGCGGCGCTGAAAGAGGAGCTGGACCGGTCGGGGCCGGCGATGCTGCAGAGCCATGTTCCGGAACTGGCCGGGGAACTGGCGGCGCGGCTGGTGGAACGGGCCGGCGGACGGCTGCACCGCGTGTTTTTTACGAGCTCGGGCAGCGAGGGGATCGAGGCGGCCATCAAGTTCGCGCGGGCGCACACCGGCCGCGCCGGGTTGCTCTATGCCGAGGGCGGCTTTCACGGGTTGACGTGCGGCGCGCTCTCGCTGATGAGCGGCAGTTTCTGGCAGGAAGGCTTCGGCCCCATGCTGCAAGGCACGGAAGGCGTGCCCTTCGGCGATCTGGAAGCGTTGGAACGGCAGCTCGCCACCAGGAAGTTCGCGGCGTTCTTCGTGGAGCCGGTGCAGGCCGAAAACGGCATTCGCGTGCCGCCCGCGGACTACCTGGCGGCCGCGGAGCGGCTCTGCCGGCGGTACGGCTCGCTGCTGGTGCTGGACGAAGTGCAGACCGGCATGTACCGCAGCGGCACCTTTCTGGCGGCGCACCGCTACCAGGCGGAGCCGGACATGGTGGTGATGGCCAAAGCTCTCTCCGGGGGCCTGGTGCCGGTGGGCGCGGTGCTGATGTCGGCAGCAGTTTCGGACTCGGTCTTCAGTTCGCTGAAGCGGGCGTTCATCCACGCCTCGACATTCGGCGAAAACGCGCTGGCGATGCGGGCCGGCCTCGCCACGCTGGATGTTCTGGAGCACGAATCGCTGGGCGAGCGCGCGGCACGGTTGGGCGCTCTTCTGCGCCACAAGCTCTCCGAAGAGCTGGCGCCTTATGACATGGTGAAGGCCGTGCGCGGGATCGGGATGCTCTGCGGGATCGAGTTCCAACCGCCGGGGCAGCTTCGGCTGCGGGTGGCCTACGAAGCTTTCCAGCACATTCATCCGGCGATGTTCGGGCAGGTGGTGGTGATGCGCTTGTTCCGCGACCACCGCATCCTGACGCAGATCTGCGGCAACCAGTTTTTGGTGCTGAAGGTGGCGCCACCGCTGGTGGTCACGGAGAAACAGGTGGGCGAGTTCGTCACGGCGGTGCGCGCGGTGGTGGAACTGGCGCATTCCTCCGCTCTGTTCTGGTCCGAAGCCCTGGGGATGGCGCGGCGCGCCGCCAATATCTGACCTAATGCTTCTTCCTTCTTCCACCGATCTATTCATTATTGGCGGCGGCCCGGCAGGCCTCGCTGCCGCGATTGCCGCGCGCCGACGCGGCTTGGATGTAACCTTGGCGGACGCTGAGCGGCCGCCCATCGACAAGCCTTGCGGCGAAGGGATCATGCCGGATGGACTGGCGGCGGCGCGAGCGCTCGGCATCGACCTGGATGCTGCGCCGGGCCTGCGTTTTCCGGGCATCCGCTTTTGGGAAGGCGCGACGTCGGTGGAAGCGCGGTTTGCGCGCGGCCCCGGGTTGGGGATACGGCGGACCGCGCTACACCAGGCGCTGATCGACCACGCGGAGCAGGCGGGAGTGCGGCTGGCGTGGGGCACCGCGGTGACGGGGATCGATGGCGAGCGAGTTCATGCGGCCGGGGAGCGCGTGGCGGCGCACTGGATTGTGGGCGCGGATGGCGGGCATTCGCGCGTTCGCCGCTGGGCGGGGCTGGATGCGTGCACGCGGCAGAGCCTGCGCTACGGCTTCTGCCGCCATTACCGGACGGCGCCGTGGACCGGGTTGATGGAGATCCATTGGGGCGACCGCTGCCAGCTTTACATCACGCCGGTGGCGGAGGACGAAGTTTGCGTGGTGCTGATTTCGAGCGATCCGCATCTTCGGTTGGGCGAAGGGCTGGCGCAGTTTCCGGCGGTCGAGCGGCGGGTAGGGAATCTGGCGGCGCTGCCGGGCGAACGTGGCGCGGTTTCGGCCTCGCGCCGGCTGCGTGCGGTGTGGCGCGGCAACGTGGCGCTGGTGGGCGACGCCTCCGGTTCGGTGGACGCTATCACGGGCGAAGGATTGTGCCTGCTATTCCAGCATGCCGCTGCACTGGCCGCGGCGCTGGAGCGGGGCGACATCTCTTTGTATGAGAGCGAGCATCGCCGCGTGGGACGGCGCCCGGGGTTAATGGCGGATCTGATGCTGCTGCTGGACCGCAGCGAGCGCCTGCGCCGCGGGGTGATCGGCGCGATGGCCTGGCACCCGCCGCTGTTTGCCGGGATGTTGGCATATCACACGGGTGCGGCAATATGAGAATGATGGCGCGATGGGCGTCGGTGGCCTGGGCAGTTGCCTGGGCAGGGGCGGCGGCCGCGCAGGGTCTGGCGCTGCGCTTTGGACCGGCGGATACCAAAGTGGAGTTTACGCTGGGCGACGTGCTGCACACTGTACATGGAACCTTTCAGTTGACGCGCGGCGAGTTTTGCTTCGACGGGGCCACCGGCAAGGCATTCGGGGAACTGGTGGTGGACGCGGCCAGCGGAGCCAGCGGCAATGCGTCGCGCGACAAGCGCATGACGAGCGAGATTCTGGAGAGCGCGCGCTTCCCGGAAATCGTCTTCCGTCCCGACCGCGTGGATGGCAGAGTGGCGGCGCAAGGCCATTCGCAGGTCCAAGTGCATGGCGAGTTCAGCATCCACGGGGCGGCGCATGAGATGCTCATTCCGGCGGAGGTGGATGCGAGCGCGGGGGTTTACACGACCACGCTGAAGTTCACAGTGCCGTATCAGAAATGGGGCATGAAGAACCCCAGCGTGCTGCTGCTGCGCGTGGCCGACAAGGTGGAGATTGAGGTGCACGCGGTGGGGCGAGGAGGGACGTAGGGGGAAGGCGGCGTTAGCCCTCCGTTAGAATCGTGTTTCAATTCCTACGGAAGGATCTCGCGGCGAATTCGGATGTTCCCAGGGCTCAGCACAGCGAATGTACCTGCCAATTCCTGCCCATGTTCTTGAATCGCTCTGGAGACCATGGCTGCCTTCATAGCTGGTCCCAGACCCCACAGACGGATGAGCAGAACGCCGGTCGATGCTTGCCGCTGCCGGAAGACGAGTTCACCGAAATCCTTGTCGGCCGTGATCAACACGCTCGCCGAAATCCGACTCTCCATCAGGACGACTTCATCCATGATCCCAGGCGACATCTCGGCTACGTACGCAACCTGATGGCCATCGAGGCGAAGGCGTTCGACAATCTGACGGTCGACGCCTTCATCGGCGAGGAAGGTCACCGGGGAATCGTCTCAAGAGGATAGACGACATCGGCGCGCAGGGCATCAGCCGCAAACGCAAGCGCTGCCCGAACCGCGTCTTGGTTGAGCCGCGGATGCGCCTCAAGTATCTGTTCGACCGTTTCGCCAGCGGCCAATTTCTCCAGAATCAACTCGACGGTAATGCGCGTGCCTGCAATTACAGGCTTGCCCATCATCACGCCGGGATTGGAAACAACCATCTCTCGGTAATCGAGCACATGTCCCCCTTCAAACCAGCGTACCGCGCCGCATGTGCGAAGTCATCCCGGCTCGGTGTGCGGCGGAGCGAGAAGGAGAACTCTCATCTCTCGGTTCGTCATGGGCGGGCTGAAGGCCGCCGCAGGCTAAAGCCTGCCCCACTGGCAGCCCTGCTAATCATTGAGCCGGCACGGTGTACCTGACGCTCCGCGTGGCTGACTGGAAGCCCTGCAACGCGGTAATCCTGACCTCGCAATTTCCGGCCTTCGTGGCCGCGTTCACCAACACCGGTATCGCGCCGGAGGGATCGGGTGGCGGGAGCTCGCTTTGCTTCTGCTCCAGTTCTTCTCCGTTCACGAAATATTCTACGCGGATGCGCGGCGCCTCCGGAATCGACTTATCCGGATACACCACGAAGTACAACATGGGCTGCGCGGCGGCCTTCAGCGATCCGCCGAGCATCGGCACCAGTTCCCGATCCTGAAACACGAGGGGGTCGTCCGCTTCCGGTTCCGCCGTCAGCGGGTCAGCCCGCGCAATCAGCATCAGGCTGCTCAGCCCGACACCCTTCGCCTGCGGACTATCGAACTCCACCGTACTCGTGCTGGCACGCCGCCCCTCGCGATCCAGCAAAACACTCTCCACGGTGTAGTGACCGGCCGGCAGGTCGAACGCATGCCGGTAGTCGATCGGCGTGGCCTGGATCCCGGCCAACTGGTCGTCGGGCACTTCGTACAGAAAATCCTTGCCGAACGTATCGACGATCTGCCCGTCCGGCTCCTTCACAACCGCGAACAGCGAAGCGTGCAGGCGGTGCTTCTTCTGCGCGGGCTCCGGCGCGGCGGTCAGAGCGGCGCCCGGGAACTCGAAGACAATCGCGGATTGCGAATTGGCGCCCGGCCGGAACTGGAACGCCGCGGACCGGAATTCGAAGGCGTGCGGCCGCGGTTCCGTATTCAACGTCATCAGGCCGGCGATTTCGAACGGGCGCAGCGCTTCCGATCCGCCCTTGTCCGGTATGGCGAAGTAGCCTTCCCGGCTCTCGGCCTTCCAATCGGCGCGCGCCAGCTTGACCTCGATCTTCCGGAAATGCCCATCGTACTTGTCGAGCGAGGGACGATAGTCCGCTTCGTAATGCGTCTCCACCTCTCCGCCGATTTGCTGGAATGGCTTCCGCAAGTCGTTGCTATTGGCCACCAGAAATCCGCCCGTGTCCTCGGCCAGGGCGCGCAGACCCGACTGTGAATCCGAAGTGCGCACGGCATCGCGTTGGTAATCGCCCTGGCGAGCGAGCCCCATCTCGTACCCGGCACCGCCGGTCGCGGGGCCGACGTTCGGAACGGCAACATTTACTCCTGCCACAGCTTGTCCCTGCTGCTTACTCAGTGCCGTGACATTCTGCATCGCCATCGAGGAGGCCTGCGCCGTGGACGTCTGGTTAAGGCCGTTGGCGTCGAAGGCATAAACACTGACGCCAGCCTGGTTGGCCCTGTTCACCATCGCCTGGAACTGATCGGGATCGCCCGTAGTGGTGAATCCGGGGCTAAACAGCAAGACCGTTTTGTGCCCGGGAAACCTGCCGAATTGCCGGACCATCGCGTTCATCTGGTCCATCTGCCGGGCTCCCTCGACACCGATGAACTGTTCGCGCTCGATCACCAGGTCCCCCCGTTGCGCGTTGGCGCCCGGCCCGTTGTCCACATCCGCTCCCGTGATGGCGGTCATGCTCACTGACCCGGTAGTGGACTTGTCGAGCATGCCGCCGGTGTTCCCGCTCGCCCATCCGACGATCAGCTGTAGGTTTGGGGTGGAGTTCAAAACGGCTTCCGCGGCTCTGGTAATATCCACGCTCGTCCCGAAGAAGGCCTTGTTCGCCGCGCGCAGCAGTTCCTCACGATTGTTGGTAAACGGAAATAGAGGCGTGAGCCGCGCATCGAGGTTGAAGATACCCACCCAGGTGCCCGGGTGCAATTGGGTCTGGATGAACTCCTGGGCGGCCGACACAGCCCATCTTCGGGTCGAGGCATCCAGGCTGTGGAATACGATGCATACCAGGTTGACGTCCGGCAGCGGCGTGAGCGATGGGGATGGAGTCTCCGCGCTCGATGGCTGCTCCGGGCGGCTCTGCGATGCTGGCGCCTCGTTGCCGTTCACCAGCCGGAAACTTCGGATCTGCTGCCGGACGCCATCTTCGTAGATCTCCACGTCGCCGGGCGTGAGGTTCTTCACCAGCCGGCCCTTCTTATCGCGGACTACCAGGTTCAGCGCTACCTCATTGACTGTGGCATGGATCGCCGGTCCAGGCGGGGCAGCCCCAGGGCTCGCCGGCGAATTCTGCGCGCCAGCCGGGCTGGCCAGCACAAACAGGGCGGCTAGCACAGCCGCGGGATTGATTTTCGACATGGAAGCCCTTTCCGTAAGCGGCCTGGCGGTGGTGGCAACCGGCATCATTTTCGATCCGAGGATCGCTAGAACCAACTGTACCGCAGCCGTGGAGGGGACCGAAGATAACCCCTGAAAGACGCATTTGCATGTAGTAATATAACAAACAGATATAGTATAAAAATGGCGCAAGCGAAATTCACCCCGCTCGAACTTCAGATCATGCAAGCCCTGTGGGATCGTGGGAGGGTCTGCATCCGGGACATCCAGGAATCGTTTCCTGAAAGCAATAGGCCGGCCTACACGACCGTACAGACCACCATCTTTCGTTTGGAGGGTAAGAAGGCCGTGCGCCGCGTACGCAAGATTGGCAACGCGCACATCTTCGAGGCGGTTGTCTCCCGTGGCGCCGCTCAAAGCCGGTTGATCGACGAGTTGCTCGGCCTGTTTGGCGGCCGGACCCAGCCGGTGATGACGCACCTGATCGAGTCCGGAAAGCTGACTCTGGACGACGTGGAAGAAGCGCGAAAGACGCTACGCAAGCTGGCGAAGAAAGGATGACACGATGCCCACGCCGGAATTTTTGGCTACGTTCGGACGTTTAGCGGCCAACCACCTGTGGCAGTCCACGGGATTTGCGGCAGTGTCCGTACTGCTGGCGTTGGCCCTCAGAGGGAACCATGCGCGGGTCCGCCACTTGTTGTGGTTGACGGCATCGGTTAAGTTTCTGATCCCTTTCTCCGTGCTGACCTCCATCGGCGGCAGCCTCGGCCGGTGGCTGATTCCAGCGGCGCCGGTGTCGCGGCTGCCGTTGGTGATGGAGCAAATCGTTCAGCCCTTCGCTCCGATTCAGGATGCGGCCTTGTCAGTGGCGCCGATCATGAAGGCGCCCGCCACTCCTGGCCTGTTGCCGACCTTGCTCCTGGCGCTCTGGTTCTGCGGGTTCGTGGCGGTCTTGCTGTATGGATGGGTGCGCTGGCGTCGCGTGGCCGCTGCGGTGCGCTCCTCTGCGCCGATTACAGAGGGCCGGGAACTGGAAGCGTTCCGCCGGATCGAGTGGAGCGGGTCCTCGGTCCTACCGCGCCTGGTCTCCTCTAAGGCTAACCTGGAACCCGGCGCGTTCGGGTTTTTCAGGCCGGTCGTCTGCCTTCCAGCAGGCATCGCGGACCGCCTGAATGACGCGGAGTTGGAGGCGATTCTGACGCACGAGTTGTGCCACATCCGTCGCCGCGACAACTTGACCGCGATCATGCACATGGCGGTCGAAGCGATCTTCTGGTTCCATCCTCTGGTATGGTGGCTGGGCCTCCGGCTTACCGAAGAACGCGAGCGCGCCTGCGATGAAGAAGTGGTGCGCATGGGCGGCGAGCCGCAAGTCTATGCCGAAAGCATCCTGAAGGTCTGCGAGTTCTACATCGCGTCGCCGGTAGCCTGCACCGCCGGGGTTACCGGCGGGGAACTCAAGAAGCGGATTGAAGGCATCATGATGAATCGATTTGCGCGCGCCATGGGTCTGGAAAAGAAGCTGATGTTGGCGGCCGCGGCGGTCGCGGCAGTGACCGGCCCGTTTGCCTTCGGTATCGTCAGTGCCCGCGCGCAAACCGCGCCGCGGCCGTCTCTCCACTTCGACGTAGTTTCCGTGAAGCTTACACACACCGGGCAGGGCGGGGCCGGCGATGAGTTTCCAGTGAATGGAACCTGGCGGTGGAAGTCGATTACTATTCCAGGCATTGTTGCCTATGCCTATGGCGTTTCCTGGAATCGCGTCGAGGGCGTTCCGAAAGCGCTACAAGGGCCGGATCCCGGTTTTGACATCGTGGCTAAGCTGCCCCTCAAGACTAGCCGCCAAGACTTCCGGCTGATGCTGCAGTCGCTCCTGGCCGACCGTTTCAACGCGGTGATACACACCGAGGTCCGCGACATTCCGGTCAACACCATTGAAGTGGCCAAAGGCGGAGTGAAACTCCGGGCGGCGTCGGGCCAGTGCGTGGAAGTAGAGGGAAGCGCGTCTTTGCCCGCAGCCCAGCACCGCTGCCATGAAGTCGTGTCGCGTGTCGGAATGTCGCAAGATCGGACGATCACCTGGGAGTATTCCGGCTGGTCGGTCTCAATGGCCGATCTCGCGGCGAAATTGTCCAATAACGGGCTGGTGGTTGACGATACAGGACTCTCGGGGTTGTACGACTTCGACGTGAAAATCGAAACTCACCAGGGCCAGGACGATTTTGAGAGCCAGAGCAATTGGAACTACTCTGTGAAGACGGCCTGGGAGAAACAGGCGGGGCTGTTGATCGATCTATCGAAGACGAAGAGGCGGCCGGGGACCGTGGTCGTAGTGGACCACGTAGAGTTACCCGCGCCCAACTAGCGTAGTGCGTCATGTAGAACGCCGGTGAGCGGTGCCCACAACAAGCGCCTGTGCGCAAACTCCCGAGAAACGGCGTTCTGGGAGATCACTCCCGTGAAGCCCCCGTCATGTCAACCAGCCCCGTAAACACCCAAACCCTAGAAGTTGCCGTCAATACCCGAAGAAATCGGACCTCGCATCATGCAGCGGGGGACTACTTCTTCTTCGCCGCGTTCAGAAACGTTCCTTCATCCAGCTCCTTGAACGCCTCCCGAAGTTGCTCCTGCGTGTTCATCACAATCGGGCCGTACCAGGCGACGGGCTCTTGGAGCGGCTTGCCGGAGCAGAGCAGGAAACGGATGCCATCCTCGCCGGCTTCGACGGCCACTTCGTCGCCGCGGTCAAAGACCACCAGCGAACGGTTGTCGGCTCCGGCCGGAGGCGCGGTGTCGGCCCAACCGATGCCTTCGGTGGGGACGGCCAGCGGCCCAGAGGCATTGCAAAACTTGCCGCTACCGGAGAAGACGTAGGCGAAGGCGTGGCGGGTGGTCTCCACGGGGAGGGTCTTGCGGCGACCGGCAGGTACCGTGACGTCGAGATAGATGGGGTCGGCGGCGATGCCGTCCACGGGGCCGGATTTGCCCCAAAAGGTTCCGCAGACGATGCGGACCTGGGTGCCGTCGTCGTCCTGAACCTCCGGGATGTCGGGAGATTTGACCTCCTGGTAGCGGGGTGGCGTCATCTTGAGCGCGGCGGGCAGGTTGGCCCACAACTGGAAGCCGTGCATGCGGCCGGACTGGTCGCCTTTGGGCATCTCCTGGTGGATGATGCCGCTGCCGGCGGTCATCCATTGGACGTCGCCGGCAGCGATGGCGCCGTGGTTGCCCATGCTGTCACCGTGTTCCACGGTACCGGCCAGGACGTAGGTGATGGTCTCGATGCCGCGGTGGGGGTGCCAGGGGAAGCCGGCCAGATAATCCTCCGGGACGTCATTGCGGAAGTCGTCGAGGAGCAGGAAAGGATCGAATTCGGATGTCGAGCCGAAGCCGAACGCGCGGCGCAGGTGCACGCCGGCGCCTTCGAGGGTCGGCTTGGCCTTGATGAGACGTTTTACTGGACGAATGGACATAACCCTCCCATAACAAGAGTCTATCGTGTTTGGATGCAGCGCCGCCATGCCCGCCGAAATGAAGAATTCACCGCGAGAGATAAGCGAGAGGGCGGAACAGAGTGCTCAAACCGGCTGGGCGCCGGGCCCGATCTCTGGGGGCATTTCCAAAAACTGATGTACGCGCTCCAGGAGCGCCCGCTCGGTGAAGGGTTTGAGAAGCACCGCCTGGGGCGATCGCCGGGCAATGACATCCATTGCGATACTTTCAACGAACCCGGAAATGTAGAGGATCTTAATGCCGGGGTATTCGCGGATGAGATCGGTGGCCAGGTCGAGGCCACTCACGCCGGGCATGACCAGGTCCAGGATGGCGAGATCGATCCTGCCGGCGCGTTGGCGGACTATCGATAGTCCTTGGGCGGCGTCGGCTGCATCGAAAGCCTTGATGCCGTGGCGGCTAAGAAGCTTGACGATGAGACGGCGAACGGGTTCCTGGTCTTCAACCACCAGCACGGCCGGATGAGCATGGGATTTCAGCATAGAGCCTCCCTCAACCCAGAGTGCTTGGCCATATTATGCGCGCTTTTTGTATTTCTGTGCCGTAAATCTCCGGATTAGCGGCGGGGCTCGAAGAAATCGCGCAGGATGGTGACGCACTCGACGGCTAGCAGGCCTTCTTCGATTTGTACCTGGTGGTTGAGGAGCGCGGAATCGGCGGCTTGGAATTTGCTGCGGACGCCGCCGAAACGGAGGTCGCGGGCGCCGAAAACCAGGCGCGCGACGCGCGCGGCTACCAGGGCGCCGGCACACATCACGCAGGGTTCCAGAGTGCAGTAGAGCGTGGCGCCTTCCAGGCGGTAATTGCGGGCGGCGGCGGCGGCTTCGCGGAGGGCCAGGATTTCGGCGTGCGCAGTGGGGTCGTGGCGGGATATGGGTGAGTTCGAGCCGCGTCCGGTGATCTCGCCGGTGGCCGCCACCAGCACGGCGCCGACGGGGACCTCGCCCGAGAGCGCGGCTTGGCGGGCCAGGCGGAGGGCTTCGCGCATGAAATCTTCGTCGGACGGCACTCGTTTCAATTTATAATACGGGAACCTATGGCTGAACTGGAGATCCATCACGAAGGCAATGAATCGGACCCGACCGGCAAGACGGTGGGAGTTCTGGCGGCGGTGCTGGCGGTGCTGCTGGCGGTGGTGACGATTGAGGCGCACCGCACACACACGGCGGCCATCATGCACAAGTCGACGGCCAACGACCAGTGGTCGTACTACCAGGCGAACAGCATCAAACTGCATACGGTGGAAATTGGCGAGAGCCTGCTTGCGGTGGTGGACGCCAAGGGGGACGCGGCGGAGAAGGCGCGCGGGCGCTTCGCGGAACAACGCAAGAAGTACGAAGCGCAGAAGGACGAGCAGCAGCAGAAGGCCAAACAATCCGACGAAGCGGCGGAAGGCGACGAGCACCGGGCGCTGCGCTACGACGTGGGCGAAGGGCTGCTCGAAATCGGCCTGGTGCTGAGCTCGCTGTACTTCATCTCGCGGAAGAAAATGTTCCCCGTGATGGGAGTACTGGCGGGGGTGGTGGGAACGGCGATCGCGATCAGCGGGGTGATGATTTAGGAGATTGCTCAACAGAGCCAAGGCATAGCCGGCCGCCGATAAACGCCGATGAACGCGGATTGAAAGTAATTAGTTTTATCGGTGTTTATCAGCGTTGATCGGCGGCTCAATACTTGCTTTTGCAATAGTTCGACAGCTCTTCAATGGCGGAAGTGGCGGACGCCGGTGAAGACCATGGCCACGCCGAGGCGGTCGGCGGCGGCGATGACCTCATCGTCGCGCACGGAACCGCCGGGCTGAATGAACGCGGTAGCGCCATTCTTGACGGCCTCTTCGACGCCATCGGAGAAGGGAAAGAAGGCGTCGGAAGCGACGGCGGTGCCGGGGAGCGGGAGCAGCGCTTTCATGGCGCCGATGCGGACCGAATCGACGCGGCTCATCTGGCCCGCGCCGACCGCGACCACCTGGCCGGGGCGCGCGTAGACGATGGCGTTGGACTTCACGTGCTTCGCCACTTTCCAGCCGAACTCCATGGCGGCCCATTCCTCTTCGGTGGGAGGGCGCTTCGATTTGACGACGGCGGTGGCGCGACTGAGGCGCGCCGTGTCGGAGGTCTGGGCCAGGTAGCCGCCGGAAATGGATTTCACCACCAGAGGGTCGGCGCCTGGCGAGACCTGCATCAGGCGCAGGTTCTTCTTGGCGCGCAGGATGTCGAGCGCTTCGGGTGAATAGCCCGGGGCGGCGATGGCTTCGACGAAGATCTTGGCCATTTCGCGCGCGGCTTCGGCATCGACGGTGCGGTTGATGCCGATGACGCCGCCGAAGGCCGAGACCGGGTCGCACTCGAGGGCTTTGCGCCAGGCTTCGGCCAGCGAGGGCTGCTCGGCGCAGCCGCACGGGTTGGTGTGCTTGATGATGGCGATGGCGGGCAAGTCAAATTCACAGGCGAGCTGGAAGGCGGCGTCGAGATCGACCAGATTGTTGTAAGAGAGCTCCTTGCCGTGGAGCTGGGCCGCGCCGGCGAGGCCAGCGCCGCGGGCTCCGTAGAGCGCGGCGGATTGATGCGGGTTCTCGCCGTAGCGAAGGTCCATGAGTTTGGGGGCGCGGAGGTTGAGGTCGGCGGGCAGCGGGCCGGGAGCGTCGATTTGTTCAAGTCGGGCGCTGATGGCGGCGTCGTAATCGGCGGTGGTGCGGAAGGCTTTCTTGGCGAGACGCCAGCGGGTTTCGGGGGAGAGCTTGCCGGCGGAGGCGCGGAGCTCTTCAGCGATGGCGGGGTAGTCGGCGGGCGAGACAACCACCGCGACGCCGGCGTAATTCTTGGCTGCCGAGCGGATCATGGCGGGGCCACCGATATCGATATTCTCGATGAGGTCTTCCATGGTGGCGCCGGGTTTGGCGGCGGCGTCGGCAAAGCGGTAAAGGTTGACCACCACCATGTCGATGGGAGTGATGGAGTGCTGGGCGAGGGCCATCGCGTGATCGGCGTTGGCGCGGATGGCGAGGATGCCGCCGTGAACCTTGGGGTGGAGGGTCTTGAGGCGGCCGTCGAGCATTTCGGGGAAGCCGGTGATTTCGGAGACGTCGCGGACGGCGAGGCCGGCCTCGCGCAAGAGGCGCGCGGTGCCGCCGGTAGAAACCAGTTCGGCGCCGAGCGAGGTGAGCGCGCGGGCAAACTCGAGGATTCCGGTCTTGTCAGTGACACTGATGAGGACACGCATCTACCGCACGATAGCATAGGGCTGGCGGATAGCGATTCACTTCAGGGGGCAGTCATCCCGATACGCTTTGCAGAACGGCGTTTCTGTGCTGCCGGCGGCACAAGTAGGGGATGCCGTCTACCGGGCCGCTTGCGGTGGCCCTTCGATAGAGGCGCCTGCCGGTTGCAACGAACGTAGGTACAACACGAGCGTCACGATCACTGCGGTCACAAACACATCGATAAAGATGTGCATCGCGTCCGGCGCAAGGTGATTCCCGAAGTTCGGCAGCAGCTTGGTAGTGCGGCCCCAGGCGCGCGCATACATCTTGGCATATTGCGGCGAAGCACCGAGAACATAGGGTATCCATAGGCTGTAGATGTGCAGAAGGAGCCAAACCGTGTCGCCAAGCAGACCGAACCACAGCAACGGCTTCAGCCGCCAAACGGTGCCGATCAGCAGTAACAACTGCGCACCCCCGATCACGGCGCCCAGAATTATGTTGCCGGAGCTAAATGCCACGTTGTTTCCGGGTTGATCATTCCATCCGCCCAGCGGAATCAGGATACACAGCTCGAAGTAGGCCAGCAACACAATTTGCGCAGTGATTGCTGCCCCGTAATGCCTATCCCGGCTCACGTCAAGCAGTCTATCTACTTTGGATGGATCGCGTCAATGACCATTCGGCCATGTAACGCCCGACGCGTAGAGGTGCCCAACACTGGCCCACTCAACGCGTTAAGTGAACAAGATTGACCCTACGCGGCGCATTCGCCGCGGCCGAGTTTGAGGGAGAAGGCTTCGTTGTCGCCCCAATCCTGGTAGATCTCGGGGAAGAGGTCGGCGGGCTTGGCGAGCGAGGCGGTGAGCGAGCGGAAAGTTTCCACTTTGTGGCGGATGACGTACTCGCGGAAGGTTTCGCCGGCGCGGCGGTGTGCGATGAAGTGATCGAGCACGCGCGAGACGGCTTCGGGCGCGAGGCGGGCGGGGATGGATTGGACGGCCAGACCGAAGCGCATGACGCCTTCGTGGTCGTAACCGCCGCCGAGGAGCATCTGGTAGTAAGGCAACTCGCGGCCGTCGATCTTGCGGGCGTTGCCGTAGAAGCCGAAATCGGCGATCCAGTGATGACCGCAGGAATTGGGACAGCCGCTGGCTTTGATGGTGAGGCGGCGGACTTGCGGATCGTGATAGAGGCAGACGGTTTCGGCCAGCGCGGCGCCAAGTTCCATGGTCTTGGTGAGGCCGAGGTTGCATGTATACGCGCCGGGGCAGGTGACGACGTCTTCGATCTGGCGCGCGCCGGAATCGGCCAGCCCGGCTTCTTCCAGGGCGGCGTGGACGCGCGGCAGACGCGCCAGCGGGACGAAGGCCAGCAGGAGATTCTGTTCGATGGTGACGCGCACCAGGCCATCGCCGGCGGTGGCGGCGATGCGGGCGAGCGCGCGCAACTGGTGACCGCTGAGGTTGCCCTGCGGGATCTTCACGGTGATGGCGGCGTAGCCGGTTTGTTTCTGCGGGGCCACGTTGGTGTCGAGCCAGGCGGTGTCCGCGTGCGGAGCGCCGATGATGGGGAGGAGCGCGCCATCGCCAAGCGGAGGCGGGACGGATTGATAGCCGCCGAATCCCTCGGGGACGATCGCGGGCCAGGCGATGCCGCCGTGCGTGAGGATGCGCGAGAACTCCCGCTCGATTTGTTCCTTGAGCCATGCGAACCCGCGCTCGCGCATCACGAACTTGAGGCGCGCGGTGTTCTTGTTCTTGCGATTGCCGTATTCGTTGAAAACGCGGACCACGGCCTCGCACTTCTGGAGCAGGTGCTCTTCGGGGACGAAGTCGTCGAGCAGTTGCGCTTCGACGGGGAGCGGACCGAGGCCACCGCCGACGGACATGCGGAAGCCGCGGCGGCCGTCGCGAATGGCGGCGCGCAGGCCGATGTCGTTGATGGCGCCGGCCATGCAGTCGCGGCCGCCGCAACCATCGAAAGCGATCTTGAATTTGCGCGGCAGGTTGCTGGTGAGGTCCTTGCGGAGTAAGGCGTAGGCCACGCGCTGGGCGTAGGGGCGAACGTCGAAGACTTCATCGCGGGCGATGCCGGACAGAGGGCAGGCGGTGACGTTGCGGACGGTGTTGTAGCAGGCTTCGCGATTGGTCATGCCGACATCGGCCAGGAGGTGCATCAGGCCGGCGACATGGGCGAGGGGGATGAAGTGATATTGGATGTTCTGGCGGGTGGTAAGGTGGGCTCTGCCGCCGGCGAATTCGTCGGCGATGCGGGCGAGCTGGCCGGCCTGGGAGGCGGTGAGAAGGCCGCCGGGGATCTTGCAGCGGACCATCTGGACGCCGGGCTGGCGTTGGCCGTAGATGCCGTGTTTGAGGCGGAAGGGGCGGAATTCGTCCTCGCTGATCTGGCCGGCGAGGAACTGACCGGCGCGGGCGCGAAAGGTCTCAATCTCTTCGCGGACGGTGCGATCATATTGAATCTCGAAGTGTTGTTGGCCGGACTGAATCTCCGGGGAGGCCGTCGCCATAATCACCTTTTAGTCGATAGGATTAATGTACTATTACTCTATAGAGATTACTGTATATTCTGGAAGGATGCAAGGGAGATGTGCAGGCGACCATCCAGGCAGCCGTTTCGGGTACAATGGACGGCGGCGGCGAAGCCAAAACTTCATGACTCGGAAATGGTTGGTGGCGGGATGCGTGGCCATTTGCCCTGGGGTTGTCCTGGGCCAGGGATTCGGGGCAGCTAAGCAGTCGGTCACGCTGGAGCGCAAGCTGCCAGCCGCGGTGAAGCTGCCGGGCAACAGTTTCAGCGTCAAGGCCACCGCCGAGGCGGCGGCGGCCGGGGTTAACTGTAAAGCCCTGGCCGCGGACAAGCTGCCATCCATCGTGGAAACCAACTTGATCCGCAACAACAACCAGCTCACGCCCAATCCGGGCGCGCCCGACACGGTCATTTCCATCCGCGTGCTGAACTGCTCTGCCGCATCGACACCAGAGTATGGCATGCAGTTTGGCAAGACTGCCGGCAGGTCGCAGCAACCCATCGGGTACAAAGTGGCGGCCGACCTTTCGGTGACTTACGAGGCCAGGAGCGGCGCTGGGGGCTTCGTGGATGCCGAGCCGCTAGACGTGAAGTATAACCACGAGTCTAACAACGCCAAGGCGGCCATCACGGGCCTAATGGGAAAAGCGGACCAGGAACCGCATACGGCGGAAGAACTGGTGCAGCTTCTGGCCGACCGGATGGCCGAGCGCATCGCGGCGCGCCTGGTGAACACCAACGAGCGGGTAGAAGTGCTCCTGGGCAAGGGCGGTCCGTTGGATGACGCCAACCGCTACGCGGTTGCGGGCCAGTGGAGCAAATACGTGGAAACGCTCGAGACCATGCCGCCGTTCGCCAAACCCGCGGACGATTCCTACCGGCTCTACAACATCGGCGTGGGAGATGAGGCTCTGGGGTATAAGGCGGAAACTCCCACGGCGGCGACGAAGTACTTTGAGCAGGCGGTAATTCAATATCGTAAGGCGGGTGAAGCCAATCCGCACGAGAAATATTTCATCCAGCCGGTGAACCGCATTGAAGTGGCCCTGGAGCACTATAAAAAGCTGGCGCAGCCGGTTCGCCCGCCGGTTGAGCCGGTTTCGAGCGGCGGCACTCCGGTACAGCCACCGGCGTCCGCTCCGGCTCCCGCGGCCCGGGCGGCGGCCGGCCCATCCCAGTCGCCCTCGAAGTGGCGGGTGACTGAGATCATCAACAATGTGCCGGTGATTTGGGATATGGTGGCCAGCGGCGATCTCAGCTTTAGCGCAACCATGGGAGACGCCACCGTTGCCAACGGAACATGGCGTTACGACGCCGCCAAACGGACCTTCGAGTTGACCGGCAACAACCTGGTCTTGCGAGTACCTTTCACTTGCACGTTCAGCCTGGCCGGGCCGCAGGCAAGGGCCATGAACGGAGTCTGCCTGGACCAGGTGGGGGCCAAATACAAGACGGACGCCGTCCGCCAGTAGGCGTGCGCCGGCCTGGCCGAGGCCGGGCTATGCCCGGCTGCACCGGTTGACAATCGGTGCCTGGAGTTTCTACATTTTTCAGGCTCCGTCAAGACCAACTGGTAGCGCCGGCGGTCTTGCCGCCGGTGTCTTGCCAGCGCTTGACCGCCACTCTTCGCGTACACGCTGCCAGGCCGCTTCTTACTGGGTTTCCCTCAACGACCACCGGTGTACAATCAAATCACCGCGTCCAAAAGGCCCAATCGGGCCCTCAGGAGTCCACCGTGCTTCTCGATCGCCCGCTCTCTCTCACCCTGGCACTGCTCATCGGCAGCGCTCTTGTCCCAAATTCGTCCGCCGCAAATCTCGCATACTCCACTTACCTGAAGGACGGCTTCACTCCCAAAGCCATGGTCTCGGACGCGCAGGGCAACCTGTACCTGGCCGGCAAGACTGTGACCGATCCGGTTTCCGGCTCGACCACCGCGGTCGTCGCGAAGTTCGATCCTCACGCCGCCGGCTTCCTGTATCTGGCGTACCTCGATAGCACCGCCTCCGATGATGTGCGCGCGATCACCGTGGACAGCGCGGGCAATGCGTATGTCACTGGCGCTACCGTCAATCCTAATTTCCCCGCGACTGGCGGCAAGCTCGCCGCGCTTCCCACAGGTCTCCAGGATCCGCGCTCGTTTGTGACCAAGCTCAGCCCCAACGGCACCGTGATCTTTTCGGTTCTGCTGGGAGGCTCCGCCGGCAGCACCGCGGAAGCCATCGCGCTCACCCCGCAGGGCCAGATCCTCGTCAGCGGAGTGAGCGCTTCTAGTGGTTTCCCAATCACCGCGGGCGCGTACACGGTTGCCGACAGCAAGCAACATCCTTTCCTGATGGAGCTCGACGCGACCGCCGCCACCGTGATTTCCTCCGCGACCGGTATTGGAGGCAGCTCGATAGCGCTCGATGCCTCCGGCAATATTTATGTGGCAGGCAGCACCACGCTGCTCGACTATCCGACCACGCCGGGCGCCTACCAGACTACATTTACTCCCGCCTTTACTTGCTCCGGACTGTGCCAGGTCTCGACACCGGGAGGCCAGCAGTATCTCAGCAAGGTTAACCCTTCCGGTTCCCAGTTGATCTATTCCACGGGAATCAACGGCGCGATGGCTTACCGCAGCTCCAGCACCCAGAACACCGGTCTGGCGGTGGACGCGTCGGGAAACGCCTATGTAACCGGCGTGCTGGACGGTGGCGCGTACCCATTCACCACCGCGCCTCCCGCTAATCCGCCCTATGAATTCGGTTTCCTGACCGAGCTCGATTCCGTCGGGGCAACCGTGTTGTATTCCATCCCCATCGGCGGAGGCGGCATCGGAATCGATTCTTCGGGCGTGCTTTACACCGCCGGCATCTTGACCAACGCCAATCCCGGGCTCAATGTCACGTATACGCCCGTCGCGGTTCCCACTTCCCTGGCCTGGGTGCCGTCGCAATGTCTGCCCAACAGCATTGCGGCGGATAGCGAGGCTTACGTCATGAAGCTTGATACGGCCAGCGGCGCGATGCTCGACACGCAGTGGATCGATGGATCGGCGCTCACAGCATCGTCGCTGGCGCTTGCGAGTGGCCGGGTCTGGCTGGCCGGCGCGTCGCAACTGGCCGACGTGCCCATCACCCCCGGAGCTGTGTCGCCAGCCAGTCTCCATCCGGGCCTGCTGCCCGGCGCATATCTTTCCGCGGTCGATTTTTCACAGACCGGTGCCTCCGCGAGCGGCGGCCCGCAAATCGCATGCCTGGTGGATGGCGGCAATCTCATGCACGCCGGCCCGTTGGCGGCGAACCAGCTTCTCACCATTTTCGGAGTGAACCTGGGACCGGCTGCCGGAGTTGTGGCTCCCGATGGCGAGGATAGCTCCATCGCCGGCGTCACCGTGATTTTTGACGGCAACCCGGCGCAATTGCTCTACGTCTCCGCATCGCAGATCAACGTGGTGGCGCCAGCCAGCTTCGCGCAGAACGCGGTGACCGTGATGCAGGTCTCGGTCAATGGCTCCGCCACCAGTCCGCGGCAGCTTCCGGTGACCAGATCCAATCCGAATCTGCTGGCGGATCTGGCGGCGAACGAGATCGCCTGCCCCAACGCACACCAGACCGCGCAAGGGGTTTCGCCTGTGGCGACGAATGCCGACGGCTCCCGCAACTCGTGCGCCAATCCGGCCAGGCTCGGTTCGGTGGTTTCCTTCTATGTGCATGGCATAGGAAGCCCGGTCTGCTACTGCTTCGGCGCGACTGCCGGCAACCAATCGGCCGCCGTGATCAACGTAGTGACGGTGAACAGTTTGGTCACCCGCGTGGACGTGCAGATTCCCAACTCATTCGCGACAGGCAATAAGGTGTCAGTTCCCGCAACCCCGGAGGGCTCCTTCCAGATGAGCCTGAGCCTCTACGACGCTTCCGTAGGCCCGCTAGGCCTACCGCTGATCAACGTGGTCAACCCGCCCGGCGCCCCCGGTCTGTCGCTTCCGCTGGTGGTCTGGGCCACGCAGTGATCTTCTACCCTCGCAGCAGCCCCGGCGGCTCGCCGCACTTATAACCGGGAAACACCTGCGCCAGATCCTTCTGCCCCCGATGGCCGCTCACCAGTTCGCTCAGCACCGCGCGGAAGTCCGTCGTCACCAGACCATTGTCTAAAAAGCTCCCAAGAAGCGGAGTTCGTAATGAAGCGGTTGTCCCTGTTTGGGTTGGCTCTGCGCCCGTCTCGTGCAGGGGGCCATGCGCTTCGCCTTTTACGGCCGATCGTAATTGGCGGTCCCGCGCGGTTGCCCGGCTCGGTGCCACCAATTACAATCCAGTCATTATGCAAGGTAATCCAAAAGTAATCGCCGAGCTCAACGCCGCTTTGAAAGAAGAATTGGCCGCCATCAATCAGTACTTCCTCCACGCCGAGATGTGCGAGAACTGGAAGTACGGCAAGCTCGCCAGCTTCATCAAGAAGCAGTCCATCGACGAAATGAAACACGCCGAAGCCATCATCGAACGCATTCTCTTTCTCGATGGTGCGCCGAATTTGACCGAGCTGTTGCACCTCACTGTCGGCAGCAATGTGAAGGAGCAGCTTGAGAGCGATCTGAAATTGGAAATCGGCGCTGTCGCCATGTACAACAAATCGATCCGGATCGCGCGGGACGAGGGTGACAACGCGTCGCGCGAGCTCTTCGAGCGCCTGCTGAAAGACGAAGAGAGCCACGTCGATTGGTTGGAGGCCCAGCTCCACCAGATCAAGGAAATCGGTTACGAGCGGTATTTGAGCCAGCAGATTCGCGAAGAAAAGTAAGGGGCATCCCGTAGCTTGCGGCGGTTCCCTGTCCGGCAAGTGCGTGGCTGTCAAGACTGTTGGTTTTCACGCGGTGGGTGGTGGTTTGAGGATGCCCGGGTCACTCACTACCGTGCGCCCGAGGCCGCCAGTGCCGTCCGTGGTGAATGTCTCAACCAGTAGTTGCGTATTGTTAATGTCCCGGTAGTCGAGCGTGAGGACCCGGTCGGTGATTGTCAAGTTCACGAAGCCGTTCTCGCCGACCTTGGTACCATCGCCCAGAGTGTGGCTGCGATCCCTGTCGTAGAGTTGCAGGGGCGCCTTCTTCGGATTGGGGGTTCCCAAGTCCACGGGCATTCCGCTGTGTCCAAGACACCGTCCGTATGCGGTGATGCCTCCCCCGGTGCTGAACTTGTCATAGATCCCAAGGCGGTGTTCGTGCCCCCAGATCCACACCACCTCCTGGCCGTCGAAGAACTCCGTCAGTTGTTTGGCCGGTTTGGTATACGCGAAGTCGGTGAAGGCGGTGTAGTACTGATGATGCGAGAGGAGCAGTGTCGCTCTGGGCCTCGTTTTCGGTTGGACCGTGTCGCGTAACCAGGCCAGCAGCGATTTTTCCAGATGACAATCACCGCCAATGGCTGGAATCCCGTTAATTCCGGGAATCAGGCTGAGAATGGGAATACCAACCGAGTTGTATCCGGTATCGATGGCAATGATGCGCCACGCATCCGTTTCCAGGCAGAAGAAGCTGGCCAGTTGTCCCGGCGGTCCCGCGGGCATGCCCAGGGAACTCAGGAACGTCGTGAAATACGGTTTGCCGTTGGCGTACATCTCGTGGTTCCCGTTCAAGGCGAAGCTGCCGCGAGTTCCGTGCGGCCAGGTGACCCCGGCGAAATCGTTGGCCGGCGTCCCTAAGCAGTTCTCGGCAATATCCGGCGCATCACCCACGTAGTAAACATCGCCCAGGTGAATCGTAAGGCCGGGGTTGGTGATTGCCATCAGGCTGGCTATCGTTTGGGACTCTTGCGTGCCGGTGCCCCAGTCGCCGGCGATTGCGATTTTGATGGCCTGCGTTCCAGGAGAGGGTGCGAGCTGGTAAACCCCGGTGTTCGCGGACGCTGTGTAGTCGGGGAACGGATAGCGCGGTGTCAATGCGTACTTGAGATAGGTCAAGATCCACGAGAGGTTTTGCGGCAGGAATGCCTTGAGCTTCGGGAAGTTGGATGTGACCGCCAGCCGATCCACGGTCCGGCTGAAGTGATTCATCAGGACGGACCGGCTGAACGCTGGCGGGCCGTTGAGTTTCGCAAGGCTCTTGGGGTCTCGCAGGCGCGGCGTACCCGGAGCTGGACCGGTGGTCATTCGTCTACACTCCTCTCCATCCCGGCGCCGGTTCTGCCTGGCTTATACAAATCCGCTCGCAGCCGTCCCAACCCCTCACCCCTTGTACAGCATCAGCTTATGCACAATCAGCCAATCCAGGAACACATTCAGCAGCCAGTGCGACATCACCACCGGCCAGATCGATCGCACCGCCCATGCGATCGCTCCCGCCGCGATGCCCCAGATCAGCGTACCCCACAGCTCCGGCAGCGGCTTGCCCAGGTGCCACGCCGTGTACGACAGCATCTGAATCAGCAGCGCGTATTTTCCGAAGAATAAAGGAGCGCCCGCCCCGCCGCCGGCGGCTCGCACGTGGCTCGGCGTGATCGATTCCAGCCCGAACAGCAGATACCCTCGGAAGATGAATTCGATCGCCAGAAAGAACGGGGAATAGGTGAGCTCGTACAACACGAATCCCAGGTTATCCGCGAAGGGCCGGTAGAGCGGGTACAGTTTCTGCATGTCCGCGCTCTGCGCGCCCAGATAGAACGCCGGCAGGCTCAGCGCCGTCAGCGTCAGGAAGCCCCACACCGCCAGTTTGCGCCTCCCCCGCGCGGGAAGTCCCAGCCCATACTGCGACCACCGTTCCCGAAATCCCAGCCGGATGATCGCCATCGGCGCCGCCACCAGTATCAGTGCGCCGGCCCAGAACGAGATCAATTCGTCGTCCCACGGGATACCCGGGATCAGTTGCGGCCGCATGCCGATCCCTACACCCGGCCCCCAATACCCCGGAACCACCACCCGCAGCAGGTCCAGGTTGCCGTGAAACCCCCAGACCATCAGCAACAGAAAGGCCGAGGCCAGAATCTGCCCCGGTCTCTCCCGCAGCACGGAAACCGCCGTGTGCCACACCAGTTTCAGTACCGTCACGAAATCCGGTTGCGCCAGTTCGATCGGGTCGAAATCCTCCTGCACGCGCGTCAGGATCGGACGCTTCTTAGGGCTCATTCGAATCTCCCATTCGCAGACGCCACCCGTACAGCGACCGCATGATGCCATTCACCAGCAGCACAAACGCGCCCCCCGCACCGCCCAGCAACGCCGCGCGTATGTAGTCGTTTGTGATCCCCAGAGGCCATCCCGCTCGAAAGGTCCATGCGTGGAATACCGCCGCATTGAGCGCCTCCGCGGTCCCCGCCAGCGTCGTTCCCGCCAGAAACTGAACCAGCCCGGCGGTCTTGCGCAGCAGCATCGCCAGGCTGCCCAGCGCCAGCCCGAATGCCCCGAAGATCACCACCCACACCAGCCAGCCCGGATCGAACGTGTAAAACCCGCCGAGGTGCGATTGCAGTTCGATCAGCCCACCCACCACGGACGCCACCATCAGGTACTTGACCCACAGGACGTCTTCCTTCGCCATCGCGCACAGTTCGTCTTGTTCCGCACGCCATGCCTCCGTGGTAGGCCGCATCCCCTCCGCCATGTGGAAACGCGCCACCCACCCGAAATCCCGCTGCGCCGCGCTGGGGTCCGCCACCCAGTACCGCTGGCTCACTTCGCGCGCCTTATCGCGCGTCATTGACGGACGCCCGCGCGTGAATCGATGCGCCAGTTCCGCCAGCGGTGCGGCTGTCTGAATCAGGAACAGCGGCACCGGCGCGGTAAGTCCCGCCGGTTTTTTCATTCCATCTGCAATCCCCTGAATTACGTCGCGCGCGCTCAGAATCTCGGGGTGGTTGAGATAGTAAGTCCTCCCGATCGTATGAGGGCTCTCCGCTGCGTCCGCCAAGCCGCGCACCAGGTCTTCCACATAGACTGCCACGATGTACTTCGGTAGAATTCCCAGCTTCGGGTGCAGCCGGCTGTTCACCAGCGGAAACGTCTGGCTCAGATCCTGCTCCCGCGCGCCGTAGACCGATGACGGCCGCACGATGGTCACCGCCAGCCGCCCCGCATAGCCCTTGATGACTTCCTCGGAATCGCTTTTCGAGGTGCCGTACCACGACATCGGTCGCCGCGGATCGGCTTCCGTCATCGGCTGCGTGCTCGCCGCCGGGCCCGCCGCTGCCTGGCTCGATACATAGAGGAACCGCTGGAATGTCGCCGGCTTCACGCGCAGGGTGGCGTCCAGCATGTGAATGGTCCCCTGCGTATTGGTCGCCGCGAACGCTTCCTTTTCCAGCGCCATCAACTCCGCGGCCAGGTGAAACACGAATTCCGCGCCCCCGAGCGGCGCCATCAGCGTCTCCGGCTGGCGCACATCGCCGATGTGGATGCGAACCGGCAGTCCGGCCAGGCTGCGAATGTCGCTAGTCTGCCGCACCAGGCAACTTACGTCGTAGCCCCGCCCCAGCAGGTGCCGAACCAGATGCGAGCCGATGAAACCGTTGGCCCCGGTTACTAACGCACGTTTCATAGGGGTCTGCCGCCTCCGTGAGTGTGATCTATCATATCCGATTTGCGCCCCCGGTAAGCGGGACTTCTCTGTCCCCAGGGGCCATAGCCCTCGTGGGGCGGGCTTCCAAGCCCGCAACGCCGACATTCTTGTCGGCGCTTCGGGCAGCGCACCCATTTTGGTTGCGGCTCCGCTGCTTTGTGGGGCGGCCAATTCTGGCNNTTCATGAAATTTCGCGGGCCGAAGGCCCGCTGCAACAGGCCACGAAAGGCGATGGCCTGTCCCACTGAACTGAACAATATTGGGGCTATTCGGCAGTGACGATGTGGCGCACGCACTCGTGCGTTCCGCGTCGTTCACGATGTCTCGGTATTGACAGGCACTCATGCCGACGCCCGGTCCCTACAGGCTGTTCGTATCCCAGCAAGGTGTCGAGAAGGTCTCGACATGGCACGCACGAGTGCGTGCGTCACTTCACTGGGACACATGTGAGAAATGCGGGCTAACTAGACTAGCCCGGCCGCTCGCTTCGTCGCACGATGCGAATGGCAGGGCGTGAACCGCGCAGCAGGATGGCGAGCACCAGGCCAAGCCACACGATCGTGCCGGCGGTACCGGCGATCATGTACTCCAGCGGCCGGTGCGGCCTGGGAAGCACCCACAAGATCAGTAACACCAGCGCCACGCAGGTTAACGCAGCGCCGCCGATCTGCACCATCCGGCGGTTGAAGAACCACCTCACGCGCACATTGTATTCGCGCGGCTGCTGCTAAGATAGTAGGCAAGTGTGCAGCAGAGTTCCATAACGAAGGTTGGCATGGCCGCCGCTCTGGCCGTGCTGCTCTTCGCCTGCCGCGGCACTCCCCAAGCCACACCTTCGCTGGGCGAAGCCTTCGTGGGACCGTCCACGCTCAACCTGAGAAGCGATATTCCCACGCAATCCGCCGCCGTGGCGGTGGTGCGGCACGGAGACCGGCTGCAGATTCTGCAGCACCGCCGCTCCTTCCTGAAGGTGCGCGCGCCCAATGGCGCCGAGGGTTGGACCGACGAGCGCCAGTTGCTGGCGGCCTCCGATATGGCCTCGCTGAAGGACCTGGCGGCGCGCGCGGCGCGGATGCCTTCCCAAGGCAGGGCCATCGCCGATGCGGACCTTCGCGTTCACATCCAGCCGGCCGCGAAATCGCCCAGCTTTCTCGCCTTGCAGGCCAATGAGAAGGTGGACGTGCTCACGCACATCACCAGGCCGCGAACCGATTTGCCGCGCGCGCCGCTGGTTCTCCCGCCGCCCAAGAAGCAGACCGTAGCCGCGAAGAAGCACTCCAGGAAGGAGCCGGGGATTCCGCCGCCGCCCGCGCCCAAGCCACCCCCTCCGCCCGACAACTGGCTGCATCTTTCCAGGCCCGATCTGCCGGAGGCGCCGTCGCCACAGGGGGCGAATCCCGAAGCGCCCTCGCTCAGCGACGACTGGAGCCTGGTGCGCGCCGCCGATGGGCAGTCCGGCTGGGTGTTGACGCGCCGCCTCCGCATGGCGATTCCCGACGAGGTGGCGCAATGGGCCGAGGGCCACCGCATCGTCTCTTACTTTTCGCTGGGCACGGTGCAGGATGGCGGTGAGAAGAAAGATATCTGGCTTTGGACCACGCTTCAGGGCCAGCAGCCGTACGATTTCGACAGCTTTCGGGTGTTCGTCTGGAGCCTGCGCCGGCACCGCTATGAGACCCAATACATCGAGCGCAATCTCAAAGGGTATGGGCCGGTGCTGATTGAGCCGGTGGCGTTGGCGGCGGGCAAGGGAAAGACCGTGGAGGGCCAGCACCCGGGATTTTCCTTGTGCGTGGAGAAGAAGGACGGCCTGCGCTACCGGCGCGCGTACGCGCTGGTGAACACTTCCATCCGGTTCGCCGCCGACCGCGCCTGCGAGGCGCCGCAACCCCCGGAATTTGGCCTGACGCCCCCGTCAGGGGCCCCCGCGGCGCAGACCGCCCCCGCGCCAACGGAGACTTTTGCACAGCGCTTCAAGAGGCGGCTCAAGGCGCTGACGCACGGCTGGTTGTGAAATTGAGTCCACGCCGCTCGACGTTGCGGCGGCGCATCCATTGTGCTATTTATGGGTTCAAGTCGGACATTTGGATCCAACTAAAGCCGCCCCGCCAAGACGCGACGGCCAATCATATTCTCTTCTAAAGGATGGGGTCCCGTGGAAGCCCTTAATCGTAAACTCATTCGTCCGTCTCTGAACGAAATCAAGGAGCAGATCACGCCGCCGCGGAGAGCCGCCGCAGCGCAAAAAAAGCCTGTGCCGCCCGACCAGACCAATGCGGAGAACTTTTACTACGTCAAGCAGATGCAGGCCAAGACCCCGATGGTTTTTGTGCTGAAGGATGGCGAGACGCTGCATGGCGTGATCGAGTGGTACGACAAGTGCTGCCTCAAGGTCAATCGCTCCGAAGGCCCCAATCTCCTGCTCTACAAGCCCAGCATCAAGTACATGTACAAAGAGTCCTGAGCCCGACGAGCATTCTGTTCTCGCTGTGCGAATCTTTGGGGCATTCTGACTTCTGGCTCCTGACTTCTGACTCCCATATCCCGAAGGGATATCAAGGGCGGAGCCCTTGCCTAGCCGCGATCGGCCCTCACCCGGTTGCGCAAGGCTAAACGGTATTCCCGTCGTTCTCCCGCCTCACGGAAGCGCCGCTGCTCGTCTTCGTTTTCCGGAATTACCGCGGGAATCGCGGCGGTTTTGCCCTGCTCGTCCAACGCCACGAACGTCAGGTAGGCCGAGCAGGTATGCAATCGCTTGCCGGTGATGAGATTCTCGGTCTCTACCCTGACACCGACCTCCATCGACGTGCGGAACACGCGGTTGACCGAGGAGCGCAGAATCATCAACTCCGAAATGTGCACCGGGTGGTGAAAGTGGAGGCTGTCGACGGAGGCGGTAACCACCGCCCGCCGCCCGTGGCGCATCGCGGCCATGGCCGCCGCAAGATCCACCAGGTGCATCACTTTTCCGCCCAGGACGTTGCCGTGGCCATTGGCGTCGTTGGGGAGCGCCAACTCTAAATACTCGGAGACGGATTCCTTGACTGTTTTGCCTTCCATCGTGCTGACTCTTTCTGATGCGGCTCAACTGCCCGCCGCTTCGGCTTTTCGCCGCAAATAGCTGGTCACGTAGGCGCGCGCCTGGCGGTGCAGGGTTTCCGCCGGCGGCGGCGCCGTGAAGGCCGCGGCCGCGCGCGAGAATTCGAGCCCGCCGTGCGCGAACGGATGGTGGTCGCGCTCGACCACGTAGTAGACCTCGACCGAGCCGCCGTCGTCGCGCGAAATGGTGAAGCGAACGGCGTCCGGCCCTCGATCCTCTTTATCCGCCGGGAAACGCGGGCAGGAGCCCCGGGCATAGCCCAGGTTGCAGAGCGTCGCGAGCGAGGCTTCGTCGGGCTCCCACGGCTGGCCGGTTGTGGCACGGCAGAGGCCCACCCAATCGTCTCCCAGCGGCAGCATGGCGCCCGGCGCGCCGATGGCAATGGTGCGCGGCCGTACGGGGTCGAAATACGGGCAAGCCATTTCGGAGGTATAGTAGCACGAGACATGGCGAGCACCCGTTTGGACATCCTCAAGGGCATGGTGGCGCAGAGCCCCACCGACAGCTTTCTGCGCTATGGCCTGGCGATGGAGTATCGGAATGCCAACAACCTGGAGGCGGCCCTGGCGGAATTCCACGCGCTGCTGGCGGTGAACCCGGATTATTCGGCGGCCTATTTTCACGGCGGCCAGACGCTGGAACGGTTGGGGCGCCTGGACGAAGCGCGCGCGATGTATCGCGAAGGGATCGCCGCGGCCACGCGCAAAGGCGATTTGCACACGCGGGGAGAGATGCAAACGGCTTTGGACATCCTGGGCGACTGAAACCGTGTTAAATTGAGGGTTCGGGCTGTGGCGCAGCCTGGCTAGCGCGCTTGCTTGGGGTGCAAGAGGTCCCGAGTTCAAATCTCGGCAGCCCGACCAGCTTTTTCCTTCATGAGTAATTTTGGGCTCTGGCGGGAAAGTGCTGAGGTCGATTCTGTAGACGTGGCCTCCTCGCGATTCCACCAACTTCCCGGCGCCCTTGTCCGCCCCGAGGCGCCGCCGGAGTCAACGAATTTAACGATGTTCTCGGTGTTGGCCTTTGAACTTCAAGCTGAGTAAGGCTCGGTTCCCCTTCGCGGCGCGCTCCAGCGCCTCGCTTACCTCGGAGGCGGTGGAACAGCACAATTCGATTTCGGCCAGCAGCCCATTACTCCAGTACTCTTATTGTTGCAACTCACCGTATTCGGGGGGCAGCACTTTCCGTTGAGGCACCCCGTGCCGTTGGGGCAGCAGACATTCGGCGCCCCAGACTGTTCCGATAAGCACACATATTGATCTTTTGCGCAGTTTTGCGGCTTGCTACAAGTAGACGTCGCTGCATCGGCGCACCCCCAGGGGCAGCAGTTGGCGCCGCAGTGTACGCCGGTCAGGCAGAGAGGCTGACACTTGTCGCCGTTCACGCATCCGCCCGGGCAGCAATTTTGTCCGCAAACGTGCTCTTTGGGGCAGCAGGTGGCTTGTAAATTTGGGGCAGACTTCGCACACTTCTGGTCTTTGGCGCAGCAGCTACCGCCGCACGACACGGGCTTTGTGTTGAACTCGAGCTGGCGGCAGCAGATACCCTCCGACGAGCATGCCTGGCCATTGGAACAACAGACACCGTGACACACCGGCCGATCCGTGGTACAGCAAATGCCATCTTTGCAGATAAACCCAGGGGGGCAGCAGACGCCGGCGCACACGGACACGTTCGATGCGCAACAGACGTTTGCGGTGCCACTGCACTGTTGATCCGCGTAGCAACAACCATTTACATTTGGGCAGCCCACCGGGCAACAAGCGCCTCCCGGCTGGTTACGGGTGCCCGGATTGTCGCAATTGTTGACACAGACACCCCCAGCAACCGCGCAGGCAACAATAGCCGCGGCAGCGCAGGCCCCAAAGAAAATGAAGCAAGCAGCGGAACCCGCGGCGCCTGCGGCATCGCAAGTCGCCGCAGCGGCGGCACAGCTGTTCTGGCAGTTTTGGCAAGAGTCACTGTTCTGAGGGATCGTTCTTGCCTTAGGTGCGCCCTTCGCATCACGGCGCAGTTCCGCCTGCCTGCAAGACGAGATGTCGTCATGTGCCTTCTGCAAGATTGCGGTAAGGGCCCTTTCGAGGGCAGGGTCGAGCGTCACTGAGGGAGGCGGGTTACGGTCAGCAAATCTGAGCGACTTAACGTCGGCTCCAACGGGAAGCGGAGAAATGCGGCGGCCGTCGATCGTCCCCTCGATTACCTTACCGTCTGTTGTGTACGAGGCCTGGCGAACGCCTCGGAATGCCGCACCGTAAGAGAGGTTGACCTTAGTCGAGCCTTCGCGCGAATCACTTTGGATGCGAACCAGGAGATCACTACCCAGCGTTATCGTTCTGGTGCTGGCTATATGTGCCGCTTGACCCTTTCGGTCTGGGCGGGTGAGCGTGAGTTCCGTGGTATGAGTAAGAGTTTTTCCGTTGAAGGTGGATTGAACGCTGTGATGAAGGGTGGGCTGGGGGCTGTAGTCGATGGTGCAAGAGCCGCGCTTCTCTGTGCGAACCGGAGACTGAAAACCAGCTGCACCGACCGCGGCGAAAATCCCTCCCAAAAATGTCCTGCGGGAACGGTCCCCAGAGGCCAGCTTCTTGGCTACATCGTCAAACCAATGTTCCATGGCTAAGGCCTCCTTATGGCCAGTTTCAGCGGAGCGACGGGGAGCCCTCGTGCGAATTGGCGAGAGCGAAAATGGCTTGAGCTCCGGCGGCAACACGGGATGACACCCGTCCGTCGCGGTCAAGCAGAACGGCCATTGGTGTTCCGTTAGCAGAAAACGCCCGGCTCGCCTGAGAATGAGCGTCAAAAACAATGGTGGAACGCAAAGCCATGGCGCGGTTCTCACTCAAACTGCCATTAGAGATCACGAGAAGCCGTGGAGCGTCAGGCGACGCGGCGGCTTCCCAAGCCTTGAGATCGGGGAGCATCTTCTGACAGAAGCCGCACTGAGGGTTCCAGAATAAAAGCAGGGTTTCTCTATCGCGGAGACCCGAAAGGGAGATCTTCTTGCCGGAAAGGGACTTGAATGACAAATCCGGCGCCGGCTCCCCCAAGGTAACTTCCGCGCCATTGGAGATGGGCGTCTGGCGGCGGGCGTACATGGTGCTGACCAAAGTCCGGATAGCATCCCGGCCCGAGGCTACATGACTCTCGACGGCGCCGGAGGCGGCGACAACCACTGCCGCTGGCGTACCGTACGCCTGGTAGCGCTCGGCGACCTCCCGGCTTTTCTGAAGGAGCACACGAGTAATGCCGAACGGTTCCAGCTTCGCACGATTCTCCGCAGCCGAACCTTCGGCGACAACCGCAATCGTCACATCCCCGGCAAGATCACGCTGCCAGCCCGAGATATCTGGAAGAAGGGCTTGGCATGGGCCACAGTCCGGATGGGAAAACAGCAACAAGACAGGTTTTTGCGCCGCCAGAAGAGTGGTCAAACTCGAGCGGCCACCGTCGAGACGGCCCAATTCGAACTCAGGCGCTGGAGTCCCCAGAAGCAGCCCGGCCTCGGGAACAGACGAAGCCGCCGGCGAGCTGGCCTGTGTGCCGGCACCGGATTCGAGAGACTCGAGCCGCAGGAGCACACGGCCCTGTTGGCGCATGATCTGCAGAAGGAACGCCGCAACGGCTACGAGCAGGAGGAAGTCGATAACTGAGAAGGCAACGGAAAGGGATTCGGCTATGGTTAAAGAATGTGTCCAGGCTAGGAAGCTGAGAGCGTTTGGGTCACGCCCCTTCAAAACGACCAAGCCTGCGATCCCGCCAAGAAAGACATTGCGTGCAAGGGTGGGCCAGCCAATCGGCGCAGAATGCAGTTGACCGAAACAGTTGCAGTTTGGCTTGCGATGCCGAAGGAGATTGACCGCGATGGCCGCAGTAAACACGACGAGAAGAGCAAGCGCCCCGATACCGCCATACCAGATTGTGGCAATGGGAAGGAGTAGTGCGGGGACCGCGAGCTCAGACAGAACGAGAACAACGGCAGCTGCGGCAGCGACACGGAGCGGCACACCGAACTCAACCAGGCTATCGCGCGTTCTCGCCTGCGCGATGAGCTTTGCCGCTCCCGATGCCGCAAAAACGAGGGCCAGGAGAGCGCGGCTGAGCAGAACTAATATTTCCGGCACGGTGTCCTCCGGACGCTAAGTTCGTATGGGCGCTATTACACTCTGTTACACTAGACCATTTCCCATTTCGGCGTCCGCTTTCTCGGTAATGGTACATCCACACCAGTCGCGTTGCCACATTCATTAAACAAATTTAATATTACTCGCCGCCTGCTTTGCCTTCCTTGATCCACTGTTCCGCTGTGCCCTGCCCGCAACCAGGCTTTTGAGCCATTCCTCAAGATTCGTCCCTGCGGGCACTACCGATAGAATGCTCTTCGTTATCGGAAACCATCCCCGGCTGGTAGGATGTCCCTTGATTCGGATGGCCTCAAGGGGGTGGGTTGCTGAAAAAGTTGCCATACGGCAAGCCCTGAACCTTCTCCAAAGCCTGCAATACTATCCCATCGCCTGGCCAGTGGCGCGCCTGGCTGGCGACCTGAAACGCGACTACGGCCGTAAGGGCATCACCCTGGCCACCACGGATGTAACCGTCGCCGCCGTGGCTCTTTATAATGAACTGACCCTCATCACCGACAGCCTCAAGCACTACCCGATGAAGGAGCTCGACCTGTATCCGCTGCCCAAGGATTAGCTAACCGGCCTTTCGCAGCGCATCTTCCACAGCCTCGGGGTGACGGGCAATCACAGCCAAAAGCACACGCGCCGGACCATCCGGCCGCGTTCGACCCTGTTCCCAGTTCTTCAGCGTCGCTGATTGGAAGCCGAACGGAGCGCCAGTTATACTGTGACCTGAAGTGGGAAAGGAGAACGCCTATGAGATGGATGATGGTTGCGCTGGCGTGCGCTGGAATCGCAGTAGCGCAGCAGACGCGGAAAGAGATTACCAATGCGACGACTCCGGCCGAGGATGCGAAGCCCAACAACCCGGCCGTCCCGGACGTTTATGCCATTACCGGAAAGTTCGACCGCGTGGTGGTGTTGCGATTCAAATACCAGGCCGACTTGCTGGCGGGAATCGAGAAGATGGTGAAGGAACAGAAGATTCGCAGCGCGGTGATCCTCGCGGGAGCGGGGTCGGTACGGAACTACCAGGTGCACCAGGTGAGCAATCGGACATTTCCGTCGAAGAACACGTTCGTGCAGGATCCCAGTGCGCCGGCGGACATCGTGAGCATGAACGGGTACGTGATCGATGGCCGGGTACACGCGCATTTGACGATGGCCAATCCCGATCGCGCCTTCGGCGGGCATCTGGAGCCGGGGACCAACGTGTTCACCTTCGCGATCGTGACGCTGGGAGTATTCGACGGGGATCTGAGCCGGGTAGACGACAAGAACTATCGCTAGGCCGCATTCTTGTGTGGCGGCAAACGGGCGCTCCGCTTCGGTGCGCGGCGGATCCGCGTGCCGGCACTGGGCAAAGTCCCGAAGTGATGATACGCGCGATATGATGCAAACATCGCCATGACTCGCCTATTGTCGTTCGCACTCGCCGCATCTGTGATCTCGACCACATCCGCCAGCCCGCAGTCGCCCCAGGTAAAGCCGCTGCGCATCGCCATCGCCGGGCTGAACCACGGCCACGTTTCCGGGTTTCTGGGCAGCGCGCAGCGCCGCGCGGCGGATGTCGTCATCGTCGCGGTTTGGGATCCCGATCCCAAGCTACTGGCAAAATACGCCGGATCGAACCACTTCGCCGGCGATCAGATCTACACCGATCTCAACAAGATGCTCGATACGGCGAAGCCCGAGGCCGTCGCGACGTTCACCGATACTTACTCTCACGCCAAGGTCGTCGAGGCGTGCGCCCCTCGCCACATACCCGTAATGATGGAGAAGCCGCTGGCCGTGGACATGAAGCAGGCGCGCGCCATCCAGCAGGCCTCGGAGAGATACCACACGCCCGTCATCGTCAACTACGAGACTACCTGGTACCGCAGCCACGGCGAGATCTGGACCCTGCTGCACGAACAGAAGGCCGCCGGCGACATCCGCAAAATGGTGGCGATGGACGGCCACCAGGGTCCCAAGGAGATCAACGTGCAGCCGGAGTTTTTGGCCTGGCTCAGCGACCCCGTGAAAAACGGCGCCGGCGCCCTCTTCGATTTCGGCTGCTACGGCGCCAACCTGATGACGTGGATGATGGACAATCAGCGTCCGCTGAAGGTGACGGCGCTGACCCGGACCGACAAGCCCGGCATCTACGCGCACGTCGATGACGAAGCCACCGTGCTGTTGCAATATCCCAAAGCGCAGGGCATCATTCAGGCGTCGTGGAACTGGCCGGTGGGCCGCAAGGATTTCGAAGTCTACGGCGCGAAGGGCTACGCCATCGCGACCGGCGGCGACAGCCTGCGCGTGCGCCTGCCGGGCGCGCAGGCCGAAGAGGCGCGCACGCCGCCGGAACTGAAGCCGCAGGAAGCCGGCTCGATTTCGTATCTGATCGGCGTAGCCCGCGGCCAGTTCAAGCCATACGGCCTCTCGTCGCTTGAGAACAACATGATCGTCATCGAGATCCTCGACGCCGCGCGCGAATCGGCGCGGACGGGGCGGACAATTACGCTGGGGCGGTGAGTGTGCTCCCGGAACCCTCCGCCGGCCGGCAGGGCTGCCGATATTGAGCGTAATGATGCGGTTCCGCCGGATGTTGTGGCCGCTGTTATTTCAGCGAACCTCATTCGTACCTGAGAGCCTCGATCGGATCCAGGAACGCCGCCTTGCGCGCCGGGTAGTAGCCAAAGAACACTCCCACCAGCGCAGAGAACACAAACGCCATCAGGACCGACAGCGGACTCACCTTCGTCGACCATTGCGCGAAGTGCGAGATCAGCAACGAAGCCGCCAACCCCACGACAATCCCGATAATCCCACCCAGCAGCGAGAGCGTTACCGCTTCCACCAGGAACTGCGAGAGGATGTCGCGCGTCTTGGCGCCCACGGCCTGCCGCAGGCCGATCTCGCGTGTCCTTTCGGTTACCGAGACCAGCATGATGTTCATGATCCCGATACCGCCCACGATCAGCGACACCGACGCGATAGCGCCCAGCAGAATCGACATTACTTGCGCCGAGCTTTCCTGGGCCGCGAACACCTCGGTCAGATTGCGGACCGTGAAGTCGTCGTCCAGGCCGGGCAGGATCCTGTGCCGTTCCCGCAGCAGTTCCGTCACCTCCTGCAGCGCCTGGTCCATCGCCTGCGGCCCGATGGCCTGCACCATGAGGGAGCTCACCGCCTTCGCGTTGGCCTTGTTGGTCCCGATCACCTTTTGCATGGCCGTGGAGATCGGCAGGAGGATCACGTCGTCCTGGTCCTGGCCCGTTGGTGACTGGCCCTTCGGCGTAAGCACGCCCGCCACGGTGAACGGCACGTTCTTGATAATCACCACCTGACCGGTGGGATCGCTGTCGCCAAACAGGTTCTGCGCCACGGTTTCACCCAGCACGGCGACTTTGGCGGCCGCGTCCACATCCTCGGCTGTGAAGAACTGGCCGTACAGCATCGTGGCATCGCGGATCGTCATGTAATCCGGGGTCACTCCTTGGGCGTTGGTAGCCCAGTTGCTGTTTCCGTACACCACTTGTACTCCGCCGCGCACGGTCGGAGAGACCGCCGATACGGAAGGGCACTCCGCGGCGATGGCCGTGGCGTCATCCTCCGTCAGGCTCGCCATCGCGCCGGAGCCAAGCCGAACGCCGTTACTGCTCAGGCTGCCCGGCGAGACCATAATCAGGTTGCTCCCGATACTCTGAATCTGCGCCTGAATCCTGGCGGTGGCGCCCGCGCCGACACCCACCATGGCGATCACCGCCGCTACGCCGATGATGATGCCCAGCATCGTGAGCGCCGAGCGCGTGCGGTTCACTGTCAGCGCCCGCAGGGCGATCCTGATGCTTGCGATAAGCTTGTTCATGCCGACTCTAACTCCTCCGGTTGCTCGGCGGGAAGCTGCTCCAGGTCTTTCCGTGCTTCGCGCGGGTGCGCGACCCGCTCATCCGCCTGCAACCTGCCATCTTTGAAGTGAATCTTTCGGTTGGAGTAACTCGCGATATCCGGATCGTGCGTCACCACAATCATGGTGATCCCCTCCTCGCGGTTCAGCCGCTGGAAGATCGCCATGATCTCGATGCTGGTCCTTGAGTCCAGCGCTCCGGTGGGCTCGTCCGCCAGGATGATTTTGGGATCGTTCACCAGCGACCGCGCGATGGCCACGCGCTGCTGTTGGCCGCCGGAAAGCTGGCTTGGCTGATGTCCCTCGCGTCCGGCCAGACCCACCGCGAGCAGCGCCTTCATGGCCCGCTCGTGCCGCTCGCGGGCGGGCGCATCGGTATACATCAGCGGTAGTTCGACATTCTCCTCCGCGCTCGTCCGCGCCAGCAGGTTGAACTGCTGGAATACGAAGCCGATCTTCTTGTTCCGTATCTCCGCCAGTTGGTCGCGATTTAGCTTTGCGACGCTGATTCCGTCCAGCTCGTAACTCCCCGACGTAGGCTTGTCGAGGCAACCGAGAATGTTCATGAGGGTGGACTTGCCGGATCCGGATGGCCCCATGATCGAGACGAAATCCCCGCGCTCGATCTCGAACGAGATGTCCTTCAACACGTGTACCGGCACCTCCCCCAGCTTGTAATCTTTCACCAGATCCTTAATCTGAATTACCGCTGGCATGCCGCTCACTTAGAATCCCGGCCCCCTGCCGCCCTTGCTGCCGCCCTGGGGGACGGGGCTGCCGCCCGAAACGGTAGCCGCCTTTGCCACCTCCGCGACAATCACGCGGTCTCCGTCCTTCAGCGCGCCCGAGGTAACCTCCGTGTACGTGCCATCGCTTTCGCCCGTAGTGACCACCACGCGCTGCGGCTTGTTGTTCGCGTCCAGGGTCCAGACAGCCTTCTCCGATGCGGCGCCCTTGGATCCCCCCTTGCCGCCACTGGCCGGCAGCGAAGTCGCGGATGCCGGATGATACCGCAGAGCCGCGTTGAGCACCCTTAGCACGTGCGGGCGCTGATCCACCAGAATCTTCACATTCGCCGTCATTCCCGGAAACAACTTCAAGTCCGGATTCGAAACGCCGATCACCACGTCATATGTAATCACGTTCTGCACGTTGATGGGCGCCTCGCGGATTTCGGTCACGGCCCCTTTGAACACCTGCCCGGGATACGCATCCACAGTGAAAGTTACGGGCTGGGCCACGCGCACGCGGCCCACGTCGGCTTCCGACACGTTCGTGTCCACTTGCATCTTGGTCAGGTCCTGGGCGATCTCGAACAGTGTGGGGGTCGCGAGGCTCGCCGCCACGGTCTGTCCGACGTCCACACTGCGCGCCACCACCACCCCGGCCACCGGTGCTTTGATGTAGGTGTGATCCAGGTCGATCTGGGTGGAGCGCAGCGCTGCCTGGGACTGCTTCACCTGGGCCTGGTTGGCTGCGAGTTGCGTGTTCGCCACCGTCAGCTCGGCCTGCGCCACCTTCACGTTATCCTCTGCCGCGCGCTGCTGTGCGACGATGGCGTCCTGATCGGCGGTGGCAGTATTGAACGCCGCCTGGGAGGTCTCTAAGTCTTCCTTCGACAATACACCCACTTTGTTCATCGCCACGCTCCGGTCAGCCTTGGCCTTGGCATCCTGAGCCGAGACCTGCGCCTTCGTTACGTTCGCCACCGCGGTTGCCACAGCGGCGTTGGCAGCCTGGATTCCCGCCTGGGCCTTCTGCACGCCGGCTTCGGCATTGGCCACGCCGGCCCCCGCCGCGTCGAGGGTTGCCTGAGCCTGATCGACCTTGGCCTGGAAAGCCGCCGGATCGATCCGCGCGATCAACTGGTCCTTGGTCACCTTGGAATTGAAGTCGGCGTACAAGGCCAGGATAGCGCCCGATACTTGCGTGCCGACCTGTACGGTTACGACGGCGTTCGGGTTGCCGGTAGCCGAGACGGCCATATTAATGTCGCCGTGTCCGACTGTCGCCGTCCGGTATTGAATGCCGGCTTGACCTCGGAGCAAAACCCAAGTCACCAACCCCACCACGACACACGAGGTTGACACGGCGAGAATAGCTGTTTTCCTCTGCATACTCACTGATCGAGAAGCATGATCGATGCCACCACACGAGCATAACCCCATTCACCCTGCTCCCGGGACCGGGCCGGACACCGGTGCGCAGTCGTGGTCACTTGCAGCCGCGCAGCACAAACGATCCGATGCGCGTAGTCGAGGATGCAGCGCCGCTTTTGAGGTAGTTCCCGACGAACCAAAAGGTACAATCGTCGGAGGGATCGACGATGATGTTGGTGTAGTCCTCCCAGCGCAAGCTTCCCGTTTGCGAGGCTCGGCCTTCAGCCAGCACCGACTCGTGGAAGGTAAGTTGGCCCTTAGGGTCGTTAGCCATACGCGCCGCGAAGCGCTGGCCGGGATAGTTGGGATCGCCGCCGAACGAATAGCCGATGCCGATGTCGCCTTTGCGGTCCATGGCCATGCTTCCCAACCAACGATAGAATCCACCGGGGGCGTACGTCCCCTGCTGGTACAACACCGGGTCGCGCTGTTTGTTGAGCCGGAACTCGTACCAGCGCACTCCGCCGCCGTGCGCGGCCGTAGCGACGGAATGCTCCGCCAGGATGGACTCGTGACCGCCGAAGTTGCGGTACACCAGCCGCTGGATCAGCTTGTCGCCTTGCGAATCGAGGCGGCGGTCGGTCGCCGGCTGCGAGACGCAGTTGCTCAATTGGCCGTCGCAGAGATAATGATAGGGCGCCACCGCGATCTTTTGCGGCGCCGAGACGGTGGTCTTGGAGGCATCGCTCCAATCTACGTGCACTTTGTAGAAGTAGATTCCGTCGTCCTCGAAGATCTTCATGAGCTGCGTGCCGCCCGTCGACATCATGATGTTGGGCGCGCCCGGCGGCGGCGGCCGCTTGCCATCCACGTCGGTGTTCAACATGAAAACACCGCCGTCAATCACCACGCACTGCTCGGCCGCCGGCAGACCCTTGAGCATCTTGTTGCGGTCGGCGATGCAATCGTGCTTCTGCGTGATCACATCCGGCAGCAGGTTGTCACTCGTGCTGGTGGGGTTGTAATAGCCGTCGGGCCAGACCGCCGGACGGGGATAATCGGGAAACAGCGGCCGTTGGAACTCATAACGGTAGTACGGCCCCAGCGGGTCGGACGTCGCGCTCACGGCATAGCACATGGCATAGGGGCCTTGCGGATTGTCCGGCGGCCGCGAGAAGACCGGAACCACGATCAGCCAGCGGTCGGCCAACTGGTCGTAGCGCACTACCGAGTCGCTGTTGTTGCTCACGCCGCAGCGAACGCCGAAGCCGGCAAAAACGGTGTTGTTGGGCGCGGGGCCATAGAGCAGCTTGCCGGTGGTGTCGTACTTCTTACCCTTCTTGGTGAAGACGGCCATGTTGCCGCCCAGGATCTCGAAGATATGGTCGGGACCGGCCGCCAGGCTGATGTCGATGCCGCCACGTCCCCCGCCGCCGCGGCCTCCGTTGGCATCGGCTGCGTTGCCCGCGCCGGGGAACTCCTGGCCGGTAAAGCCCTGGCCCAAGCCGTCGAAGCTGGCCACCGGCTCAACGGCGGCACGCGCGCCCTGCGTCGTCTGCTCGACGGCGGCGCCAGCGGCGTTGATCTCGGGCTCGGGTGGCGGAGGCGGAATCGGCGGAGGCCCGCCCGCCCGTGCCGCACGGCCGCCCGCTCGGGCCGCGCCGGTTCCGCCCCGCGCTGCTGGCGGTGTCGGCGGAGTCGTGCCCAAACCCGTGCCCGGTCCTTCCGTCGCGCCTTGCCGTTCCGGCTTGCTCTCCACTGCGGGATGAATGACCACCGGCTTATCGGGGATAAACTGCTCCGTCCAGCTCAACGGCGGGGACGTATCGAAGGCCACCGCGGCGCGCGTGGCCAGCGCGGGCGTCCTTTCGGCGCCGGTCGTTGTAGCGGGTCGCCCTGCCACCAGACATGTAACCGCTACCGTGACTAGGCCCAGAGCAAACAGCGCCAGTGTCAAGCGCTTCATACGAGTCCTCCCGCGAAAAGGTGACGATGCATGATCATGAACGACAATCATACCCTGACAGGCACCGGATTGCCGCCCAACTTGGCGTAACCGCCCCTGGTCTCGGTCTTCCGCAACGCCCTTGTCCAACCGATGTCCAACCGATGTCCAACCGAGATCCGGCGGCCGAACTTGTGTTATTCTACATTCGCTCTCTGGCAGCATGCTTCGTCCTGGCGGAATTCTAGCGCTCGCTTTCCTGTCGTCCACGTTGTGGGCCCAGGTGGATCGCGTCCGCGTGTGGCAGGACAGCATCACCCTCCCCACTTACCGCGAGCACCCGCCTGACGCCATACCTCCGTTTGACCAACTGGCCCTGGCAGGCATCGGCAACTATTCCGTATACCCCTACACCCTGCGCACGAACATGACCAGCGAGAAGTACGACGCAAGGAGGATCCGTCCGACGCGGAAGTCACTTACTACCTCGGCGTGGCGCGGTCGGAATCAGGTGACGATAGCGTCGCCCGGCTGTTGTGGCGATCCGTGTCGAGTGATTCGCGATTCGGTCTGGCGGCTCAATACCAACTGGTCTGCGCCACCGCGCGGGCGGGCGACCGGAAAAATGCCGTGGAGATGATGCATGCCGTGGCGGCCCACGGCGCCGGCCATGCCGCGGGGCTGGAGATCGCTTTGCTCCGTCGCCTGGACCGGACCGCCGACGCCCAGGCCGCACTCGCCCCATACCTCGCCGCCGATCCCATGGACCCCCTGCTGCGTGTGGAAGGCACCCTGCTCGGGCGGGAAGATTCAGGCATCTGGCGACACCTGGCGGCCGATCCGGAATGGGTGCTGGACCTTGCCGATGACTATTTCGCGATCGGACTCCATGAAGACGCCATCGCTCTGCTCGACCGCAACTATCCCTCACTGGACGAACTGGAGACCGAGCCCGGCGCCGTCCTGCCGCAGGCCTATCCGCTGATCGCCTACTACCGCGGCTACGCGCGAGCCCGCCTGGGACAATCGCCCGCCGACGATTTTCGAAAAGCCTCCACCCAGTCCACACTCTACGTGCATCCTTACCGGACCTCTACGTATCCCGTTTTGCGCGCCGCCATCGAACTCAATCCCCAGGATGCCACCGCTCATTATCTGCTCGGCGGCCTTCTCCTCAACCGCCGCATGACCGAAGAGGCTCTCGCGGAATGGCAAAAGGCGCGGCCCGCGGCAGACACCATCCCCGCCTATTACGACACCGTGGCGCGCGTTCTGGTGGGGGTCAAGAAGAATAAGCTCGCCGGGGACCTCATCCGGGAAGCCCTCGCCGCGCACCCGAGTGATAGCGGTTTGAAGCAGTTGCTCGATGGCGTCCTGAACAGTTCCGGCGGCAGTTGGCCGGCAGGGCCGCCTCCCCCGTCCTTCTCCACACCCACCGAAGCCGCCAACTTTGCATTGGTGTTGCTGGCGAAAAACGACCTGGACGGCGCGGCTAGTGTGTTTCAGAAGAAGAACTTTCCCGAGCAGAAGCAGCCGCCGGAGGTCCGCCAGGCTTACGCCGAACTGCAACTGCGGGCACTTCTCTCGGCTGCCTCCGCGCGCAACTGCGCCAACCTGGGCGCGCTCATCGACGATTTTGCTCCCGAGAATCAAGCCTTGCCTTTTACCTTTCACGGATTCGGCGACTTGACGAAGCAACTCCGCATCCAATTCTATTTCGGGGCTGTCGAATCTCTCTGCGGCTCCAAAAAGGCCGCCGCGGCGAGATGGGGCAGAATCGCCAAAGCCAGCGCTCCGCTATCGTCCCCCGACCACGCATTTCCGCTATTGGCGGCCAGCTTGACCAACCCGACAGGGTCCTCGCGGGCCATCGAAACCGCCCAGGAGAGCATTCGCACCAGCGGTAACTCAACAGACAAAGGCCTTCTCCTATATTCGGAAGGCATCTTGCTGCGGGCCGCCGGGCGCGAAGAAGAAGCCATCAAGCGCTTTGCGGAAGGCGCCAAAACCGAATCGCCCTTCGCCCGCTATTTGAATGGATCCGCGCAATACGATCCACCTTTGCCCCGGTAAGCAGGCCCGTCGCACGAAAGGCCGCCGCGCCAGAAAACCGCAGGCGTACCCGAAGCGACGGCTAAAATACGAGCGGAAGGAAGGTTTTCCAAAGATGTCCGGCTCGCTTCTTCGTCGCAGGTTGCCCCGCCTGGCTGCCATGGCTTTGTTCACCACGGTCCTCTGGTGGGGGAACTCGCTCCGTGCTCAGTCCGGACCACAGCCACCTTGTGGACCCGAGCCGCTCCCACCCTTTCCCACGCTGGATGCCTCTCCCGTCGTGAGAGTATGGAACGCGTCCAATCTCGAGGCGGACTGGAAACCTCCGGCCTGTACCGGCTGGGGCGCGTCCGACTTCCCAACTATCGTCGCTGTGGCCGCGCGCTTTCGCTTCACCGCGGGCGCCGATGGACTGCGCCGCCGCATCGGCGCAGTATCCGAAACCAAGGGAATGCTCTATTGGTCTACCACCGAGAAACGATGGCAGAAGTTGATTCTCGAAGCATATGCCTCGCCGGGGCCAGACAGCAATCAACACCGCCCGGACTTCTCCGTGGATGAGATCGCGGAAGGGCGGACACTCTTCTTTCAGCAGGAGGACAACCGGTTCGGCAAGGTGACCTACCGAATGCGCATTCGAAGTGCTTCGACGGGGCGCCTTGTGTTTGACGTCGAAAATGCCACCACCATCCGATACCTTTTGATCCCAGTGTTTGAGCCGGGCCAGGTCCAGTCCATCTATTACCTCGAACAGGAGGCTCCGGGTCTTTGGCGGTACTACGGTATCGCGCGCACCAGCGGAAAAGCCGGGGGACTTCTGGCGGGCCATGAGGCATCTGCCATCAACCGCGCTGTGGCCTTCTACAGGCACTTGGCAGGCATTCCGACAGACCAGGAACCTCCCGCGGCACGGTGACCCCGCGGGCCTTCCCACGCTTACTTCGTTGGCGCGGACTTTCGTTGCCGTTATACGCGCCCCAACGGGAATTTTGTTCTCGTTGCGCCCAGCCGCATGGCCGAAGCATTCTCACTTCTCGCTTCTGACTCCTTGACTCTCATATCCCGAAGGGATCCAGGGCTGGGCTTGGGCCCAAGCTAACGCTTTTCCGAAACCGGCCGATAAGCGCGTTGTGAATGTATTCCTGGCCCGCCAGGCGATCTATGACGCCGATCGAAGGATTCACGCCTACGAACTGCTGTTCCGCCGGGCGGCCACTGAGGCCGCTGATGTGCACGACGGGAATGCCGCGACAGCCCAAGTGTTGCTGAACGCGGTGGTGGACATTGGGCTGGACAAAATCTCCGCGGCGGAACCGCTGTTCATCAACTGCACCCGCGACGTTCTGATGTTGGATCCGTTCCTCCCACCGGGCCGCTGTGTTCTGGAAATTCTGGAAGACGTGGACATCGACGCTGAGGTGTTGGACCGAATCCGCTGGTTGCGGCAGCGAGGCTATCGCGTGGCATTGGACGATTTCACGCTCGATGGCAAACTGGCCGCGGCTGTTCCTCTGGCCGACTACATCAAACTCGACGTGCTCGCCCTGACGGAAGCGGAGTTGGACCGGCATGTCAAGCTGCGGCGGCCGGGCCTGCTGCTGATTGCCGAGAAGATCGACTCCGAAAGCCTGATGGAACGCTGCCGCGATTTGGGATTCGACCTGTTCCAGGGCTATTTCCTACGGCACCCGGAAGTGCTGAGAGGCGACTGTATCCCCACCGGGAAACTGGCGGCTCTACGGCTGATCGGGGCCTGCCAGGATCCGGCTTCGTCGGCGCAGGAGGTCTCGGCCACCGTCACGGTGGATGTTTCGATGACCTACAGTCTGCTGCGGCTGGCGAATTCCGCGCTGTTTGGGAGAAGCCGGCCGGTGAAATCGGTGGAGGGAGTGGTCACCTGGCTGGGAAGGGAATATCTGGCGCGCTGGGCCATCCTGCTGGCGCTGGCCTCGAACCGCGGATGCCCCGTGACGTATCTGGAAGCGGCTCTGCAGCGGGGGTATATGTGCGAGTCCCTGGCGGCGGCGCGCGGCGCCGAGGGCGCGGGCACCAGCTTTCTGGTGGGGCTTCTCTCGACGCTCGATTCCATTCTGGATGTGCCCATGGCGGAAATCCTGAAACGGGTTCGTCTGGACGGCGACATCCGCGAGGCGCTCGCCCGGCACGGCGGTGAGCTCGGGCAACTGCTGGCTTCCGCTTTAGCTTACGAATCCGGCGACATGCAAGCGCTGGAGCATTGCGGAATCGATGCCACCCTGCTGCGCGACGCCTATTGGCAAGCCATCGACCAAGCCAAAGCCACCTTACGCGATCTGGCCGTCCTCCAGGCCTGATGCCCTGACCGCAACAGTGGGGCAGCCAATCCTGATCGGGATAGGGGGAGGGATCGCTCCTCCGCCCCTCCCACACCACCTTACGTACGGTGGAAGTCAGCCCGTATCTCCCATATCATGTCAGTGATGGGCATCGACCAAACCTTGGCACACGAACTGGTGCGGAGGATCCTCGCAGCCGCCGCGCCCGATCGGATCATCCTCTTCGGCTCCGGCGCCGGGGGAAACATGAACCGCGATAGCGACATCGATTTGCTGGTTGTGGAGCCGAACCCGGCGAACACTCGCCAAGAGAGTGTCCGGATCCGGCGGGCGTTGGGCGACGTGGGATATCCCGTCGACGTCATCGTGATATCCACCGAGCGCTTCGAAGAAACCAAGAATATTTTCGGCGGCATCGCCTACCCCGCCCACAAGTACGGACGCGTCCTTTATGAAGCCGCCTGAGACCGTATTACGCGAGCTAGTCATCCAATGGCTACAGAAGGCCGATCAAGACTTTGCAGCCGCCGCGCACCTGGTTTCTCAGGCTGATCGGTTTCGAGAAATCGTCGCGTTTCACTGTCAGTAGGCCGCGGAGAAATACTTGAAGGCGGTGCTCGTTCAGCGCCGGGTCGAGTTTCCAAAGACCCACGACATCAGAAGGCTGCTGGAGTCGGTGGCAACCATCGATCCGCACTTGGCGCAGTTGCTGCGCGAAGCCGACACGCTCACGCCATTCGGCGTGGAAGTGCGGTACCCAAGCGATGCGCCGGAGTTGCCTCCAGGCGGTGAGACCGAGGCCTTCGACATCGCCCGCCGGGTCAGGGACGCGGTGATGGCGGCGCTACGCGCCTACCTCGAAGGAGGCTAATACCTGAGTTGGCATTGTTGCGGTTTGAATCTTGTTGACGGCGCCGTTTGCCATGACCAGCCTCCGACCCCTAGCCGCCCACCGCCTCACTTCCGCGGCGTCCCCAGCGATGTCTCCAGCGCGATCCGCACCAGTTGGCTTCTGGTCCGCACCCGCGTCTTCTGGAACAGTTGCTGCAGAGTTGCTTTCACCGCGCTCTCCGATACGCCGATCTGCGCCGCGATTTCCTTGTTGCTGAGTCCCTCGAAAATGCCTCGCAGCACTTCCTGCTCGCGCTCCGTCAGGAACTGGCGGATACTCTGCTCTTCGCCGAACCGGACGCCGTCGGCCATCGCGCGGATCACCCGCTGGTCCACCCACATCTCGCCCGCCGCCACCATGCGGATGGCCTTGGCCAGGTTCCCTGGCGAATTGTGCTTCAGGAAAATGCCTGAAGCGCCCATTTGCAGCGCGTAGGAAGATTCCATGGCGCTCATCCCGGCCGTCACCATCAGGATTTTGCCCTTATACCCGGCGTTGCGCGCAGATGAAATGAACTGGCTGCCGTGATCCTCGCCCAGATCGAAGTCCAGCAGGATCACGTCCACCGCCGCGCGTCGCAGCAACTCCAGAGCTTCCGCCCCCGTGCCGCAATGTCCGGACATTTCAAAGTCCGGTTCCGATTCGAGCAGCCGGCTCAGGCTCTCGCGGAACAGCACGTGATCATCGAGCAAGAGCAGTCGGATACGTTCCATATTTCTCCGTGCGCGCCGCGCCCGGCGCGGCCACCGCCAGTTCGATCACAAAACAACAGCCTTTCACCGCCGGGTCGTGACGCAGCTCTCCGCGGAATGAGCGCACAAAAGCGCGCGAAAGATACAGCCCCAGGCCCGTCGAATCGGCCCCTTTTTGAAACGGCTGGAACAAGGTGTCCACCGCTTCGATCCCCGGCCCCGAATCCGTCACCCGGATCGATACCAGATTGCCGCCGGCCGCGACCGAGATTTCGATGCGCTTTTCGTCGGCCTCTTGCAAGGCCCGCTCGCTGTTTTTCGTCAGGTTTAGCAGCACCTGCAACAGGCTGTGCCGGTCGGCCCACACCGGCGGAATCTCCCGCGGAATATCCCACCGCATTTCGATGCCGGCCTCCTGGCAGTAGGGTTCCAGCACGATCCGCAGATCGTCCAGAGTTTCCGCCAGGTCGATTCCCTCCATGTGCGAGGTGCTGGCGCTCTGCTTCAATTCGAGCGACGCAATCTTATTGAGCGTTTCCACCAGCGCGCCCAGCGCTTCGAAATCTTTGCTGCCTTTGAGCGTGCCGCTACGCACCAGGTTTTCGTAGATCACCGTGATGGCGCCACATACGTTGCGCACTTCGTGCGACACCGCGCCCACCAGAATGCGCGACCCCGCCATCAGTTGCTCCAGGCTGGTCTCTTCGCGTTCCCGCAGACCCTCCGACGCGTCCACCACCAACGCCGCCAGCCGCGGCCCCACGGCCGTCTGGTATGTGGAAAAGAAGACGTTCGCTAGAAAGACGTCGCCATGTTCCCGCTCGCCGCGGCACTGCATTTCGGTGCGGAAGGCCTGCGGCGTGTCTCCCAGGAACGGCACGCGTCCCAGCGCAGGCACGTAGCGGCGGATGCTCTTTCCCGGCAGCTCTCCCGGCTCGACGCCGAACAACCGGTGCGCCGCCAAGTTGGCGCGCAGGATCAGGCAGTCCGACGACATCGTCACGATAGCCGCCGGGCTGCTGCCAATCAAAAATTCCAGTTGCTCCTCGGCCTCCCGCCGCGCCGCCGATTCCCGTTCCACGCGCTCCCGGCTTTCCCGCTCCAGTTGCCGGCTCCGGCTGATTTCGAATGCGAACAGCCCGGTTCCCGCCAGCGACGTGAAAACCAGAATGTCCTGCGGCAACGAATTCGCCATCGTGAACGGCAGTGGCGAGAAAACATCCGAAAGCGCCGTACAGACCAGCGCCGTGGCCAGAATCTGCCACCGCGGCGACACCATCCCCACCAGGAGAATCGGGAATAAATAAAGGAAACCGAATGAGATGTTGAGGTCGACGCGCCAATCGATCAGCGCGATCACCGCGATCAGCAGCCCCGCCCGCGCCAGTACCGCGCGCCTGGTTCCGTACAGGTAGCGGTAGATCATGGTCGGGCACCCCTCTTCGATAGTAAGAGCAATTCTCCCGCGCGCCAAGGCGCCCGGCCAAAAGATAGGTTGATTCTGACCAAAAGATGGGTTACGGCGGCCGGCCTGAAACCGCTACATTCAAATTCTACGTTGTTTTCGCCGGAGGTCTCATGCGGCGCCCCGAATACCGTGACGAAAGGTGCCGGCTTGTGGGGCAGGTTGGCAACCTGCGGCGGGTTGGTAACCCGCCTGCCGACGCGTGCCAATGGCCACCAGGCGCCGGTTGCCAACCGGCGCGTAGGATACCATCCTGCCCCACCAAGCCCGCCGGGTGTGACTGCATTCCGCGAGCCTCATTGAGTAATGAGACGTTTGGTTTTTCTCCGCGCCTCCGCGTCTCCGCAGCGATCCTCTTAACGTCTCTCTCCGCGCTCCTCCTCGGCTGTGGCGCCAAGGGACAGACCGATCCGGCCGCCGGCGCGCCTCCGGCCACCGAAGTCGAAAAAGAAGGCGACGCCTCGCTGGTGAAAGTGGATCACCCCGAGCAGTTCCCGCTGGCCACCGCAACCCGCCGCGATTCCGTGCCGGAGCTTGCGGTCACCGGCGTGGTGGCCGCCGACGTCTCCCGCAACGTCCCCGTCATTTCGCTGGCTTCCGGCCGGGTCCTTGAAATTCACGCGCGGCTTGGCGATCAGGTCTCCAAGGGCCAGCTCCTCATGCGCGTACAGAGCGCCGACATTTCCGGAGCCTTTTCCGATTACCGCAAGGCCGTCTCCGGCGAAAAACTGGCCCGCGCCCAACTGGACCGCGCCAAGCTTCTGTTCGATCACGGCGCCGTTCCCCAGAAGGATCTCGAAGTCGCCCAGGACGCCGCCGATAAGGCCCGCGTCGATGTCGAGACCGCCTCCGAACACATCCACGTGCTGGGCGGCGATATCGACCATCCCACCGCCGCCGTCGATATTTTCGCCCCGGTCTCCGGCGTCGTCATCGAGCAAAACGTCACCGCCGCGTCCGGCGTGAAGACGCTCGACAATTCTCCCAACCTCTTCACCATCGCCGATCTCTCCCAGGTCTGGATACTCTGCGACGTCTACGAAAACGATCTCGCCGGCGTCCACGAAGGCCAGTACGCCGACATCCATGTCAACGCTTATCCCAACCGCGTGCTGCGCGGCCGCATCGATAACATGGGCCCCATTCTGGACACCAACCTTCGCACCGCCAAAGTGCGGCTCGAGGTCGATAATCCCGGCTTCCTGCGGCTCGGCATGTTCGTCACCGCCACCTTTCACGGGCAGGAGTCGCAAACCCGCGCGCTGGTTCCCGCAAGCGCCGTCCTTCACTTGCACGACCGCGACTGGGTCTACACGCCCGCGGCCAACAACAGCTTCCGCCGCGTCGAAGTGGTCGGCGGCCGGATGGTGCCGCCCAACCTGCAGGAGATTATTTCGGGAATCAAGCCGGGCGATCGCGTCGTCACGAACGCCCTGGTCCTCGAAAACACGGTGGAGCAATAGCGGGCAGCCCGATGATTCGCGCCCTGGTCGATTACGCCCTCGATAACCGCTTCCTGGTCACGCTGGCCGCTCTGCTGCTGCTGGTCTGGGGCGCCATCTCGTTCCACAATCTCCCCGTCGAGGCCTATCCCGACGTCGCTAACAACTACGTCCAGGTCATCACGCAGTGGCCCGGCCGCGCCGCCGAAGAGGTCGAACAGCAGGTCACCATTCCTCTGGAAATCGTCATGAACGGCATCCCGCACCTGGAGTATTTGCGGTCCACTTCGCTGTTCGGACTCTCCAGCGTGATGCTCATCTTCGACGACGAATCCACCAACGATTGGAATCGCCAGAAGGTCCTGGAGCGCATCAACCAGGCCAGCCTCCCCAACAACCTCCAGCCGCAGATCGGCTCCGATTACAGCCCGGTCGGCCAGATTTACTGGTATACGCTCCACAGCACCAACCCCAGTTTCGACCTGATGGAGCTCAAGAGCATCGAGGACTGGGTCCTCGAAAAGCAATTCAAATCCGTTCCCAACGTCGTCGATGTCGTCAGCTTCGGCGGCATCACGCGCGAGTATCAGGTCCAGGTCGATCCCGGCAAGTTGATTTCCTACGGCCTCGGCATGAGCCAAGTGGAGCAGCAGTTGGCCGCCAACAATGTCAACGCCGGCGGCAGCTTTGTCGAGGCCGGTTTGCAGCAGATCAACATCCGCGCCGTGGGCCAGTTCAAGACCGTTCGCGACATCGAACAAACCGTCATCAAGTCGCAAAACGGCACCGCCATTCGCGTCTCCGATATCGCAACGGTCACGCAGGGCCCCAAGATCCGCCTGGGCCAGATCGGCAAGGCCATCCACTACGCCAATGGCAAAGTGGTCGATAACGGCGACGTCGTGGAAGGCATCGTCCTTCTGCGCAAAGGCGCCAACTCCGACGAAACCCTCGACTCCATTCACCGCAAGGTGGACGAACTCAACAATCGCATCCTGCCCCCCGGCGTGAAAATTGTTCCGTTTCTCGACCGCAGCGTCCTGGTTCACCTTACTACTCACACCGTCCTTCACAACCTGACCGAGGGCATCATCCTGGTGGCCCTGATCCTTTTCATGTTTCTGGGAAATGCGCGTGGAGCGCTGATCGTGGCGCTCACCATACCGTTTTCGCTGCTGTTCGCGGCCATCTGCCTCAACTTGAATCACATTCCGGCCAACCTGCTTTCGCTCGGCGCGCTGGATTTCGGCATGGTGGTGGAAGGCGCCGTGGTGATGGTCGAAAACATCATCCGTTACCTCGGCCGTCCCCGGCCGGCCACCGCCAATAGCCTCGACACCGTTCGCAACGCCGCGCACGAAGTGCAGCGCCCGGTGGTCTATTCCATCGGCATCATCATCACCGCCTACATCCCCATCTTCACTTTGCAGCGCGTGGAAGGCCGCCTCTTCAAACCCATGGCCTGGACCGTCTCCTTCGCTCTGCTGGGCTCGCTGATTTTCTCCATGGCCATTGCGCCGGTCCTTTCCAGCTTCCTGTTCGGGAAGAATGTGAAGGAGTGGCACAACCCCGTCATGGAATGGATCACGCGCGCCTATCGCGCCGCGCTGCGCCTGGCCATCCGCCTGCGCTGGCCCACGATTGCCGGCGCCGCCGCCGCGCTGGCGCTCTCGGCCTATCTCCTCTTCAGCGGCGTGATCGGCTCGGAGTTCCTGCCGCACCTGGACGAAGGCGCCATCTGGGCCCGCGCCACGCTCGCGCCCTCCACCGGCCCCACCGAAGGGCAGCGCGTCATGGATACGGCGCGCGTCGTGCTGGCCACGTTCCCGGAAGTCACCAAGGTGGTCAGCCAGGTGGGCCGCCCGGACGACGGCACCGACACCACCGGCTTCTTCAACACCGAATATTTCGTCGATCTCAAACCCAAAGACCAGTGGCGCCCCGTCTTCCAGCAGAACAAGGAAGCCCTGATTTCGGCCATGGATCGCGAGTTGGAGAAAATCCCCGGCGCACTCTGGAACTACTCCCAACCCATTGCCGACAACATGGAAGAAGCCGTCAGCGGCGTCAAGGGCGAGCTCGCCATCAAGATTTACGGCGAGGACCTCAAGACCCTGGAAGCCAAAGGCGACGAAATCGTCGGCGTCATGCGCACCGTTCCGGGCGTCGCCGATCTCGGCCTGTTCCGCGTGATCGGCCAACCCAACCTCGAATTTCACGTCGATCGCGCCCAGGCCGCGCGCTTCGGTATCAATGTTGCCGACGTGCAGGACGCCATCGAAACCGCCGTCGGCGGCAAGGCCGTCAGCCAGGTTTTGCAAGGCGAGCAGCGCTATGACCTGATGGTCCGTTACCAGGCTCCTTACCGCGATACCCGCCAGGCCATCCAGAATATCCGCCTGCTCTCGCCTTCCGGCGAGCGCGTCTCGCTCGCCCAGCTTTGCGAGATCAAAGTGCTCGACCGCGCGTCCGAAATCTACCGCGAAGGCAATTCCCGCTACGTCGCCATCAAGTACAGCATCCCGGTCCGCGATCTCGGCAGCACCGTGGAAGAGGCCATGGCCAAGGTCTCGAAGCAGGTCAAGCTGCCCACCGGCTACCGCCTGGAGTGGGCCGGCGAATACGAAAGCCAGAAGCGCTCGTCCCGCCGCCTGATGTTCGTGCTGCCCATCACCATCATGGTGATCTGCATGATTCTCTACACCATGTTCCAGTCCTTCAAGTGGGTGTCTCTGATTTTGGCCAACGTGGCCATGGCGCCCATCGGCGGCCTGTTGGCGCTGGTCCTCACCCACACTCATTTCAGCGTTTCATCCGGCGTCGGTTTCCTGGCCCTCTTCGGCGTTTCGGTGCAGACCGGCGTCATCATGTTGGAATACATCAACCAGCTCCGCGCGCGCGGCCAATCCGTGCTGGACGCCGCTATCGATGGCTCGGTCGAGCGTCTCCGCCCCATCATGATGACCATGCTGGTAGCGAGCCTGGGCCTGGTCCCCGCCGCCCTCTCGCGCGGCATCGGTTCCGATTCGCAGCGTCCCTTCGCTATCGTGATCGTCGGCGGCCTGGTGGCCGCCCTGATCATCGGTGTCTTCCTGCTCCCCGTCCTTTACGTCTGGGTAGCGCGGGAAGGCGACAAGCTGTATTAGTGCGCGGTGTTCCGACAGAACTAAATCTCGCGGTCAGGGCACTAGGGCTTTGACCGGCTGATGTTGTTCTTCTCGGGGAAACCACTCCCTTACGGTCGTGGCTCGCATCTCGCATCGGAGTTGCAAGCGCGATTGAACGACCGCGGAAAGGCACTAAACCACCCGGTCAGGGCAGTAGTGCTTTGACCGCTAGAAGTTGTTCCGCCGGCCGGCAACGCTCTCTTACGTTCGCGGCTCTGATCCGAGCCGCGCGCTTCAGGAAGCGGTATTCCAATGGGCTAAAACCTCGCGGTCATGGGACTAGCCATGCCTTGGCTTCTTTCAGCCAGCATCGCTGCGCCGGAAACCCGCGCCTGGCCGTCTTCCTGAACGAAGACCACGATCCGTTGCACCGCGGCTTCGGGCGGCAGGCTGATTTCGCTCCGAAACGCAACGCCGCGCTTCACCGAACCGATCTTGCGCAGACTGCGCACGACCGCCACGTGCGTCAGGCTGTGGCCTTTGTTTTCCCCGGCGGCAACCTGCGATTGCGCGGCCGGGTCGGCCAGCGCCAGCATCACGTCGCCGGGAGCGGGGGCGGAGTCCACTTCGATGCGCAGGCCGCCGGCCGGCGTGCGCGCGAGAACCACCTGGGCTTTCGGCCGGCGTGCGGCTTTCGCGATTTCCTGGGCCGCGCGGGCGGAATCGCTGCCGTTAAATTCAGCCGCCCCATCGATCACCATTTCGGGCGTGTAGGAGCTGTCGAGGCCGAAGAGGCGCGCGTACAATTCCTGCCGAACGGTGAAGGCGTGTGAGGAGAAACGGTCCTTCCAGCCCTGATGATCCCAGTAGTCGACGTGCTCGCTCAGCACGATGGCTTCGGAATCGAGCCGCTGCAAGAGCCGGTCGGCGGGCGGACAACTGGAACACCCTTCGGAGGTGAAGAGTTCCACCAGGATGGGTGCGCGGGATGAATCCGAAGAGGCAGCCGTCAACAGCAGGGCGGAACAGGCAGCGAGGGCCAGGCGGCGCGACATCGTCACGTGTACTTCCCGGTCAAGCGTGTTTCTTGGGTTTGACGAACTTGTGAACCGCGGCCTTTCGGGCGGTGTGCTTCGCGGGCGCTTTCACCTTCGGGCGCTTAGCGATGTTGTGGGACGTCTGAAACTTGCGTTGGTTCCTGGTATTGATCTTGGTGCTTTTGAATTTAGCCGCTTTGGGTGCTTTGGCGTGCTTGGGGGCCGCGGCCTGGGCCACGCCGAACGACCCGGTCACCGCCAGCGCCAGAGCCAACACCAAAGTGCGCATCTTCATGTCGTTTATCTTAGTCCGTTCCGTGGCTGAACCACAACCACCACTTTAGGAAGCTAACTACGGTTAATCTCAGGCAGCACCAGGCTGAACCACATCCACCACTTCACGAAGCTAACTACGGTCAATATGATACAGAGCCAGGCGGCTGCGCGCCACAGCCCTTCGCCGGCCGAGCCCTGCCGGCCGGGCGTCTCGGCGATGTAGCCGATGCAAAAACCTCCCACCAGCCCGCCCATGTGGGCAGCGTTATCTATATTGAAAAACGGCAGCAGCCCCATCAACAGAATGTAGACCGCCCAGCGCACATACATGCCGCGGATCGCGTTGCCCATGGGATTGCGGTGCCGCACGCCCAGCGCGATCATGGCCCCGATCAGGCCGCAGAGTCCCGCCGAGGCGCCAATCGACGGGGCGGGGTTCCACCAGGCGCTGAGCAGAAAGCCGGAGCAACTGCCGAGGAAGTAGATCACCCACATGCGGCTGGGGCCATAGATCTCTTCCACCTGGGCGCCCAGATCGAACAGCACCCAGGAGTTCATGAGGATATGGAAAAGTCCTCCGTGCAGAAACCCGGCCGTGACCAGCCGCCACCACTGGCCGTGGAGGAAGCCCAGCCCCACCTTGGCGCCGAAAATGATGAGCGTTTCGGAATCCAGGTCCATGCCGTTGCCGCGGCCGGCCTTCATGCTGAAGATCACCGTGGCCACGTACAGCCCCGCGTTGATCAACAGGATGAGCATCGTGTTGAAACGCGCGCGGGGGATGAAGCCACCGATCACCGAGCCGGCGTTGCGTATATCGGCTGCGCGCGGCCCGACTTCTTCATGGCAGTACGGGCAAATGCGGTCGTCAATAGTGATGAATGCCCGGCAGTGCGGGCACATGCGGCGTGAATCCATCTGCATCCATCATACAACCTCGGTGTTTTCGGCCCGGAACTTTAGCAGGTTGGTGAAAGAGGCTCAAGTTGTTTTTTCGGCATCCCGGAAAGGCGTAACATCTAGTGTTATGAACTGGAGAATCATCCCGGTTGCGCTGCTTCTGCTGCTGCCGTTCCTGACGAACGGCGCCGGTGACGCCCCGCTCGACCGCGCCACGCTGCACGGCCTGAAGGCGGTCAATATCGTTATCGACCAGCTCGATCCGGCGCTCGAAGAGTTGGGGGTCACGGCGGACGCGCTCGAAACGCACCTGCTGGCGCGCCTCGCCGCCGCGCAGATCCCGGTCGACCGGACCGCCGCCGAGTTCATCGGCTTCCGCATCACCTCGGTGCGGGGCAACCGTGGACCCTTCGCCTTATCGCTGACCATCGGCCTCTACCAACCGGTGCTGCTGTCGAGAGACCATGAGGTACGCACGGCCACGCAAACCTGGGAGGTGGAATCCATCCTGATGGCCGACCCTAAGCAGGTGCCGGCGGCGTCATTCGAAACCGCCGATCAGCTCGCCGACCGATTCGCCGCCGCCTATAAGCTGGCTAATCCCGAGTGATTTGCTACAATCGAAGGTCCCGCCATGGTGAAAACCGAGCGCGAGCATCGCGAAGATATCGTCCGCATCGGCCAACTGGTGTTCCAGAAGGGCTGGGTAGCCGCCAACGACGGCAATATCACCGTCCGGATGGATGCCGAACGGATTCTGGCCACTCCCACGGGCGTGTGCAAGGGGATGATGCACGTCGACGATCTGATCATTGTGGACATGAAGGGCAATAAGATTTCCGGCCGTGCCGAGCGCACCAGCGAAATCGCCATGCACCTCACGGTGTACGAAATGCGTCCCGATATCAAAGCCGTAGTGCATGCGCATCCGCCGGTCGCCACAGGCTTCGCCACCGCCGGCAAGCCGCTCAACCTGGCGCTGCTGCCGGAAGTGGTCATCGGCCTCGGCTGTGTGCCGCTGGCCGCCTACGGCCTGCCCGGAACGGCGGCGCTCACCGAGCCCATGTTGCCGCTGATCCCGAAATATGATGCGCTGATGATGGCCAACCATGGCGCGGTCTGCTATGGCGAGGATGTGTACAAGGCCTACTTCCGTATGGAGACCATGGAGCATTTCGCGCGCATCCAACTGGTGGCGGAACTGCTGGGCGGGCCGCAGGTGCTGCCGCGGACCGAAGTGGACAAATTGTTGGATGCGCGTACGCGCTACGGCGTGAAGGCGAAATCGGCCGGCGAGCCGGGGTGTCCGGTGGCCGCCGAGGATACGGGCGGAGAAGACCGGTTTTATGTGACGCGCTCGGAACTGATCGGCCTGGTGGATGAAGCGCTCAAAGCGCGCAGTTTGGCATAAACAAGAGTTGGGAGACCAGAGATGGGTGAAGCGTTAGGAATGATCGAAACACGCGGGCTGGTGGCCATGATCGAAGCCGCCGACGCGATGGTGAAGGCCGCCAAGGTGAACCTGGTGGGCTGGGAAAAAATAGGATCCGGCTACGTGACGGCCATGGTGCGCGGCGATGTGGCGGCGGTTCGCGCCGCTACCGATGCCGGCGCCGCCGCGGCCCGCCGCGTGGGCGAACTGATTGCCGTGCACGTGATTCCGCGGCCGCACCAGAGCCTGGAAGACATCCTGCCGATCGGCAAGTCGCAGGCCCAGAGCGCCGGGAAGTAACCGGTACCGCCATGATTCTGGCCCGCGTAGTGGGCACCGTGGTTGCCACACGGAAGGACCCGCGCCTCGAAGGCAAGAAGCTCCTTGTCGTCAAACCGGTCGCTCCGGACGGCAAGGATGAATCCGGTTATGTGGTCTCCGTGGACACGGTGGGTGCTGGGACGGGCGAGCGCGTGATTGTGGTCGCCGGCAGTTCCGCCCGCATGGCGGAAGGCTGCAAAGACAAACCCGTGGACAGCGCCATCGTCGGAATTGTCGACGAAGTCAGTCTGGATTAAACCATGTACCTGGGCCGCGTGGTGGGTTGCGTGTGGTCGACCGTCAAGGACCCCAGCCTCGTGGGACAGCGGCTTCTGGTGATCCAACCCATGACTCCCGATTTGCGCGACAGCGGCAAGCAACTGATCTGCCTGGACTCGACCGGTGCGGGCGCCGGCGAAACCATCTACTGGGTGAAAGGCAAGGAAGCCAGCTTTCCGTTTGGACCCGCCGAAGTGATCGCCGATACCACCGTGGTGGGAATTGTCGATTCCATTCACCTGGCCAAGGCCGCCGCGCCCGTCAAAGCAACGCTCGCCAAAGCAGTGCCCGACAAAGCGGTGCCCGCTGCATCGCCACGCCAGGGCCGCGCCAGCGCCGCGCGGAAAGGCCGCTGATGCTGATTGCCCGCGTGGTCGGCGAACTCGTGGCCACTCAGAAGCACCCCAGCCATGAGGGCCGCAAGCTGCTGCTGGTGCAGCCGCTGAATCTGAATGGAAGCGATCGCGGCGACCCCGTGGTGGCGCTCGATTCCGTGGATGCCGGCACCGGCGACCGCGTGCTCGTGACCACCGAAGGCTTCAGCGCCATGACCGCCGTCGGCCGTCCTCAATCACCGATTGACATGGCGGTGATCGGCTTTATCGACCATGTGGACCTCTTGCCCGGCGTTGAGTGACCGCCCGCCGGTCCGCCAGATCAGGATCCCCGCCAGAATCAATCCCAGCCCGCCCTTCACCACTTCCGTCAGACTATAGGCATAATGCAGCACGCCCAACTGTGTCTGTTGGCGGATCGGGATCTGCGCCAGGAAATCCATCGCGCGCCCGCGGCTGAGGATTTCCGGGATGAGGACAAGCCGCTGGCCGAACGCAATCAGCGCCATCAGCAAGGCCAGAGCCAGGGAGGGCTTGCCCTGATTGGTACCGAACAGCAGGAAGAAGAAAAAGAAAGAGCCTACAAAAAGCTGGACGGTGCCCCAGGTTTCCAGGTTGTTGCGGGTCTGTTCGGCCGCCAGGTAACGCAAGAGCGGCAGGGTCTGGTTGGCGCCCAGGCTCTTGAGTTGCAAGGCGGCCGCGAGATCGGGGTGGGCTGCCAGGCGGTCGGCCGAGCGAAGGTCCTGGGTGGCCACCCAAGCCATCAAGACTCCGGCGCCCAGCCACAAACCGAGGAGCAGGCAAGCCATTCTGCGGGACGACATGAATCTCCGATTCTAGCAGGCTTCCCCGCGGGTGGGTTTGTGCCTCTACACCTAGCAGGCTGATGAAAAAGGCTTAGCCGCCGATGAACGCCGATGAACGCAGATTGAAAACAAAGAAAGTTATCCGCGTTGATCAGCGTTCATCGGCGGCTGAAATTGAATTTTTCAGCATCCTGCTAGGGTGCACGACACATAAGAGAGCTTTACGCAAATGCCGGCCAATTGAGAGAATCCTAGCGTAGGGAGTACTCCAATCGGAGCCGCGACCGTAAGGGAGCGTTAGGTCTATGGGCAACGCCAGCAACGCTCCCTTACGGTCGCGGCTCCGATTGGGGCTTCCTTCTCGTCCACTTCTATGTCGTGCACCCCTACGCCTAGGGTGTAGTCTGTGAACATCATGCGACTCTCCACCACGTTCTCCCTGGTGCTGGTCTTCACATCTGCGGCCGCCGCCCAGGTGAGAGTCGCCGGACGTGTGATTGACGAGGACGGAGCGCCCGTCCCGGCCACGCGCGTCGCGGTCCACTGCGGCGCGGCGCCCGCGGTCGGGGCCCAAACCGGGCCCGCCGGCGATTTCGAGCTGTCCCTCCCACCGGGAGATTGCACGCTGAATGTCGACCATGCCGGCTTCTTCGAGCTGCGCGACCGCCCGCTCCACATTGGCAACGGCCCAACCGAAGTGACGGTGACACTCAACCCGCAGCACGAAGTCTTCCAAAGCGTCACCGTGGGCGCCCTGCCCGCGCCCGTCGAGCCGGCCGAGACCCAGGGCGAGCAGCGGCTCAGTGGGACCGAAGTCAACGACATCCCTTATCCCGCCAGTCACAGCCTGCGCAACGCCATGAAGCTGATGCCCGGCGTGATCCAGGACCCCACCGGCGGCCTTCACTTTCAAGGCGGCGCCGAATACCAGACCCGCTACACGCTCGATGGCTTCGACATCACCGATCCCATCGATGGCCGCTACTCCACGCGCCTCGCCGTCGAGGGCGTCCGCTCGCTCGATCTGGTCGATTCGCGCGAATCCGCCAACCTGGGCAACGGCTCGGCCGGCACCCTCGCCATTCAACCCGAAAACGGCGCCGACCAGTTTCACTCCACCGCCACCAACTTCATTCCCGGTCTGGACATCCACTCCGGCGTGCGCTTCGGCGATTGGACCCCGCGCGCCGGCGTCTCCGGACCTATCGTCAAAGGCCGCGCCTGGTTCTCCGACAGCTTCGACGGCGAATACAACAGCGGTTACGTTTCCGGTTTGCCGAATGGCCAGAACACCAATCCCACCTGGGTCGCCGGCAACCTGTTGCACGCGCAGGTCAACCTAACCCCCACCAATATCCTGTTCGCCGACCTGCTGGCGGATTTCGATCACCAGGCGCACTACGGCCTCGGCGTGCTCGATCCCATATCCACCACCACCGCGCTGAGCGATCGCCAGTGGCTCGCCGCCGTCAAGGAATCGCACGCCTAGGCGGGCGGCGCCGTACTCGAAACCGGCTTCGCATGGCAGAGCGTCGATCGCGATCGCACTCCGCAAGGCGGCCTGCCTTACCTCGTGGCGCCGGCCGGCCGCAGCGGAGATTACTTCGTGCGCTCGCGTGAACACGGCCGCCGCGATCAGCTCTTCGTCAACTACTTTCCGCGCGTGCGCCATTTCGCCGGACGCCACCAGCTTCAGCTCGGCGCCGACGCGCAGCGCCTAGATTACACCGCGCAATTCCAGCGCACCACATACGAACTGCTCAGCCTCACGGGCCAGCCGCTCTTCCAAACCACTTTTCAGGGAAGCGGTGATTTCGACCGCCCGGGCGCCTCCGTCGCCACTTACGTCACCGATCACTGGCAGCCGGCCCCGCGGCTGGCTATCGATGCCGGAGTCCGCGAGGACTGGAACGAACTGGTGCGCCATGTAGCCATCTCGCCGCGCATCGCGGTTTCGTATGCGCCCTTCGCCGACGCCCGCACCAAGCTCACCGCCGGTTACGCCATTCTGCACGATGCCACCAACCTCGCGCTGTTCAGCCGGCCGCTCGATCAACAGGCCGTCACGGTTCCCTATTCTTCCACCGGAGCGCCGGAAGCGCCGCTGGTCACCACCCTCGCCTCCGGCCAAAACCTCCGGCTCCCACGCTACGACAAGTGGAGCAGCGGCATCGAACATGAATTCCGGCATCGCATTGCCGGGCGCGCCGAGTGGCTGCGCAAGCGCGGCCGCGACGGCTTTGTGTACGCACCCGAGGGCACCGCCGCCCCGCTCACCGTGCAGCCGGTTCTGCTGAGCTACGGATTCGGCGGAGCCTATGCGCTCACCAATCAGCGCCGCGACGCCTACGACGAAGTGGCGTTCACCGCGCGGCAGACGTTCGGCGATCAGTACGGTTGGATGGCCAGCTACGTCCGCTCGCGCGCCGCCTCGAACGCCGTTCTGGATGTCAGTGTCGATCAGCCCCTGCAGGTGCTCAACAACTTCGGCCGCATGCCCTGGGACGCGCCCAACCGCGTCCTCGGTTGGGGTTACTTCCCGCTGCCGTTCAAGAACTGGGCCGTCGCCTTTCTGGCGGACTACCGCACCGGCTTCCCCTTCGCCGTGACCAGTGATTCCGGCATGGTAGTAGGCCCCGTCGATGGGCACCGCTATCCGTCGAGCTTCGATCTCAATCTCGCCATCGAGCGCCGGTTCACCTTCGCCGGCTATCGCCTCGCCATTCGCGCCGGCACCAACAATCTCACGGGCCACCGCAACCCCACCGCCGTCAACAGCGTGATCGGCGCGCCCCAATATCTGCAATTCTTCGGCGACGAAGGCCGCCACTTCGTGCTGCGCATCCGGGTCTTCGGACGCGCACCGCGCTGACCTGGGTATTACACTTCTTTGAATTCTTCTCCCGCTGCGATCGACGAAATTGAGCTGGTGTAATACATCGGAGCAACCGGGATTGTCAGAAATCAGAACGGATCGCGGCGAACCCCTGCTGAGGAAAGCAGGCTAGAATCGTACCAGGAGGTCCGATGCGTTCTCTTCTTCTGCTTGCCTTGCTGCCGGCCCTGGCGCCCGCGGCCGAACCGCTGGGCGTGGTTCAAGCGGTGATTGCCCAAATGGAGGGCGGCGAGGCGCTGCCGGCCGATTTTCAGCACGCACCCGGGGAGACGCTGTTTTTCACTTGCCGGATCGCAGGCTTCACGAAATCGGCGAAAGAACAGATCCATCTCAAGTACTCGGTGCAGGCCTTCGATCCCAAGGGCGTGGCGTTGAGCGAGATTTACCAGAACGAGATGGAAGAAGAAGTGGGCCCACAGGACAAAGACTGGCTGCCGAAGATCGAGACCCAGGTGGACCTTCCGGCGATTCTGCGGGGCGGCGCATACAAGGTGCTGGTGAAAGTGGAGGATGTGCTGGCCAAGGCTACTGCGGAACTGGCGGTGCCGTTCCAGGTGCATGCCAGGGATGTGGCGACCAGCGCCACCCTGACGGTGCATAACTTCCAATGGTTCCACACCGACGAGGAAGAGAGACCGATGGCGCGGCCGGTGTACCACCCCGGCGACAACATGTGGATGAAGTTCGACATGGTGGGCTACAAGTACGGCGCGGAAAACAAAGTGGACGTGAGCTACGTGGCGTCGTTGGTGCTGGCGAGCGGCAAGGCGATCTGGACGCAGCCGGAACCGGCGGTGGAGCAGAGCGCTTCGTTCTATCCGAAGCCTTATGTAACGGGTGAGTTCGGCATTTCACTGCAGAAGAACTTCCAGCCGGGCGTCTACACGATGTCGGTCGCGGTGAAGGACGCCGTGGGCAAGCAGACCTACGAAGGGAAGTTCAACTTCACGGTGCAGTAGGCGCCTGCGACGCCAACATCGACGTTGTCGATGTTGAGAAGTTAGAAGTTAGAAGACAGAAGTCAGAAGTCAGAAGTTAGGAGCGAACGGCGCGCTCCTCGCGATTGCGGGCTTCTCAGTGGCGCTTAGCGTTGTGCGATGAGAGGGATGACGAACGGGCCGGCGTTGGTCACGCGCGTGTCGCTGGTGAGCACTACCGTGGAGCCGGTAGTCTCGTCGAAGATCTGCAGCGTGGTGAAGATGGTGCAATAGCCGGGAACGGTTGGGTTGGCCACGGGAGTGGAAGTCGGATTGACGTTGATCTGGCCGCGGATCTCGGCGCGGTTGGCGGTCTGGGTGGTAATCTCGGAGCGCTTCAGATCGAGGGTGGTGGCCGTCTGCGGAGCGAAATTGGGGACCACGGCCTGCTTCAACGATTTGTTCTGTGCGTCGAAGAATTGCAACTCGACGGTGCAATTGATCGGTGGGGTGAGGGTGGCGGTGGTGATGGAGGTGGAATTCAGATTCAAAACGCTGAGCCGGGCGGTCTGATTGGTTGTGAGCCCGGCCATGCCGGTGGTGACGGCCGGCTGTACCATCGCCATCGGCTCAGCGACGATGGCATTCTGTGCCATGGATTGCGCCGCGAAGGCAAAGAAGCCAGCCAGCGTCAGACTGAACAAACCTGTACTTTTCATTATATTTCTCCTGTTTCCGGGATGACGCGGGAGCCCGGCTTACCGATCATTAGAACACGGAGCGAGCGAAGAAGGTTGCGGTGGGGAATCGGGGGGGGGCACGACATGACGCTCCCTGACGGTCGCGGCTCTGATTCGAATCGGGGGATGGTTTGAAAAAGTACGCCGGTCAGGCGATCAGAGCCTGCGTGACACGCGAGGCCAGTTGGTCAAAGGTCAGGATTTCGTAGAACGAGGGGTCTTGCATGATGCGCGCCACCAGGGCGGCGTGCATGGCGTGGCCGGCGCGTTCGGCGATGACGTGGCCGAGCAACGGGCGGCCGAGAAGGGCCAGATCGCCAATGAGGTCGAGGGCCTTGTGGCGGCAACACTCGTCGGGCGCGCGGAGACCGCCGGGGTTGAGGACACCGGCGGTCGTGAAGCAGACGGCGTTCTCCAGGGAAGCGCCGCGAATCAGCCCCATGTTGCGCATCTGGTCGAGATCGGATTCCCAGCCGAAGGTGCGGGCGAAGGCGATTTCGGCGGCATAGCTTTCGGGGGTCACTTCGAGTTCCAGGGACTGGCGGCCGACGGGCGCCGGGTAATCGGTATCGCAGGTGAGGCGGAAGCTTTCGGCGGGCAGGATGGAGATGCGTTTGCCTTTGTCTTCCACGCAAATGGGCCGCCGGATGCGGAGGTAGCGGCGTTTGCGGCGATACTGGCGGATGCCGGCCTGTTCGATCAACCGAACGAACGGCAGGCCGCTGCCGTCCAGGATGGGCACTTCCAGGTTGTCGATTTCGATATAGGCGTTGTCGATGCCCATCGAATAGAGGACGCTGAGGAGGTGCTCGGTGGTGGAAATCAGGACGCCTTGGCGCATCAGACTGGTGGCATAACTGACGCGGGCGACGTGGCGCCAACTGGCTGGAATCTCGAATCTCTCCAGGTCGGTGCGCACAAAGACGATTCCGGTAGAGACGGGGGCGGGCAACAGGCGGATCTGAACCGGCACGCCGCTATGAAGCCCTACGCCGCTGGCTTCGACCGGCCGTTGTAAAGTGGTTTCAAATCGCACGGCTATTCAGGGGCATTGTAGCATCTCATTAAGTACTGGCCCTCGCTACTGCAAACATTTGATGCAGAAAGACTTGATCTGGTTGCGGTGTGGCTAGAATGCAACACTTTGCTGTACGATTGTGCCCCAAATGGGGCGGTTGGCCGGTGGGTTTCGCTTCGGGTGGTGGCGAGTCCATAATCGAGTAATGTATATCCGCGTGAATGAGCGGGACAACGTCGGGATCATCGTGGATCCGGAGGGGGTTGGGGCGGGGCAGGCTCTACCCGGGGCAATTACGGCGCGGGAGGCAATTCCGCAAGGCCACAAAGTGGCGCTGGGCGCGATGGAGGCGGGCGAACCGGTGTTGAGGTATGGCCACACGATTGGATTCGCGGAGCGGGCCATTCCGGTGGGAGCCTGGGTGCGGGAAGAGATGATCCGCATGCCGGCGGCACCGCCGCTCGACGATCTTCCGCTCTCCACGGCGGTGCCGCCGCGGCCGGTTCCGCTCGAAGGCTACAGGTTCGAAGGATACCGGAACGCAGACGGCGGGGTGGGAACGCGGAATATTCTGGGGATTGCGACGACCGTGCAGTGCGTAGCGCCGACGGTGGAGTATGCGGCGCGGCGCATCAAGACGGAGCTGTTGCCGCACTTCCCGAATGTCGACGACGTGGTGGCGGTGACGCACTCTTATGGCTGCGGGGTAGCCATCGATGCGCCCGGCGCGGAGATTCCCATCCGCACCTTGAAGCACATCTCGCTGCACGCCAACGCGGGCGGCGTTCCGCTGATCGTCAGCCTGGGCTGCGAGAAAATGCAGCCGGCGCGGCTGTTCGCGAACGAGCTGCCGGTGCTGGGAGAAGCCAACGTGATCCGGCTGCAGGATGAGCGCGGCTTTGCGGAGATGGTGGCGGCGATACTGCGCGCGGCGGAGAAGCGGCTGGCGGAACTGGACCGGCGGCGGCGCGAGAGCGTGCCGGCGTCGGAGCTGGTGGTGGGGCTGCAATGCGGCGGCAGCGACGCCTTCTCCGGGGTGACCTGCAATCCGGCGGTGGGGTACGCGGCCGATCTGCTGGTGCGCGCGGGGGCGACGGTGGCGTTTTCGGAAGTCACGGAAGTGCGCGATGCGGTGCACCTGCTGACGCCGCGCGCGGAGACGCCGGAAATCGGCCGCGCGCTAATTCGCGAGATGCGATGGTACGACGAGTATCTGGCGCGTGGCATGGCGGACCGCAGCGCCAACACCACTCCGGGCAACAAGCGCGGGGGGCTGGCCAACATTGTCGAAAAGGCGCTGGGCAGCGTGGCCAAGTCCGGCACGACGGCGCTGCGGGCGGTGGCTACGCATGGAGAAAAAATCTCGACCAGAGGGCTGGTGTTCGCGGCCACACCGGCCAGCGATTTCATTTGCGGCACGCAGCAGCTTGCTTTTATGAACGTGCATGTCTTCACGACCGGCGAAGGCAGCCCGTATGGGCTGGCGATGGTTCCGGTAGTTAAGGTCTCTTCGCGAACGGCGCTGGCGGAGAAGTGGCACGACCTGATCGATATCGACGCGGGGCGCATTGCCACGGGACGCGCCACCGTCGAGGAGGTGGGCTGGGAGATCTTCCAATTCATCCTGGAGACAGCCAGCGGGCGCCGGAAGACCTGGGCCGAGCACTGGGGCCTGGCGAACGGATTGGCGCCGTTTAATCCCGGGCCGGTGACGTGAGGTAACTGTAAACATTTTGGGCCGCCGATGAACGCCGATCAACGCAGATAATACGATTCTTTTCTATCCGCGTTTATCTGCGTTCATCGGCGGCCGGCAATTGATTGGCTTTTGGGGGTTATGATGGGCGCTGTGCCGATGCCGCGGTTGTTCCTGATCGACTCTTTCGGATTTATCTTTCGCGCGTACCATGCCCGCGCCCGCAGCGGAGCGCCGCCGATGCGGACGTCAACCGGGCTCGCGACCGAAGTGGTCTTCATCTTCAACAACATGTTGCGCAAGCTCGCCAAGCAGTACGAGCCGGGCTACCTATCGGCGGTCTTCGAAAGCGAAGAGCCGACCCTCCGATTGCAGGAATTTGCCCAGTACAAGGCTAACCGTGTGGAGACGCCGCCCGACCTGCTGGAGCAGATTCCGGCGGTACGGCGGTTGCTCGAAGCTATGCGCATTCCGGTGTTGGAGTACCCCGGCTACGAGGCGGACGACGTGATCGGCACGCTGGCGCGGCGGGCGGAACAAAGCGGCTGCGAGGTGGTGATCGTCTCGAGCGACAAGGACATGATGCAGCTCGTGACGGAGCGTGTGTCGATGCTGAACCCCGCCAAGGACGACGAATGGTACGACCCGGCCAAGGTGAAAGAGTTTCTGGGAGTGCGGCCGGACCAGGTTACAGACCTGCTGGCGCTCAAGGGCGACGCGGTGGATAACATTCCGGGCGCGCCGGGAATCGGCGACAAGGGCGCGAAGGATTTGATCGAGCGCTTCGGGTCGGTGGAAGCAGCCATGGAGCATGCCGCCGAAGTGGAGCGGAAGTCCTACCGCGAGAGCTTGCAGAACCACGTCGAGCAGATCCGCATGAGCAAGCGCCTGGCGACCATTTCGACGGATGTGCCGATCGAGTTTTCGCTCGATGCCTTGAAAACGCAGCCGCCCGATGAAGCGGCGCTCAAAGCCGTGTTTCAGGAGATGGAGTTCCACAGCCTGCTGAAGGAACTGGGGCCGAGTGACGACACGCGGGCGCGGGATTACCGCGTGGTGGAGTCGGTGGAGGAGTTGATGGCCTGGCTGGCGGAGGCCAAGGGCGCTCCGGTGGCGGTCGCAATTTTGAAATCGGCGGAAGGAGAGTTTGCGCTGGATACGGTGGGCATGGCGTGGCGCGCGGGGGAAGCGCGCGCGGTGAACGCGGAGAGCCTGGCGGAGTTGAAGCCGTGGCTGGAGGACGCGGGCGCGCCGAAGATCGCGTGCGACGTAAAGGCGGCGCTGCTGGAACTGGACCGGCTGGGGATTGCGGGCGGCGGCTTCGAGCACGACGTCATGCTCTATGCCTTCCTGCTGGATGCCGACCCGGGCGGCGTCACGCTGGAAGCGCAGGCGCAACGGCGTCTGGATTTGAAGCTGGGGGCTTCGCCGGAACAGCACGCCGATATCAGCCTGGAACTTTGGCAGCAACTGGCGCCGGCCATCGAATCGCGCGGTTTAGGCGATCTGTACCGCAACATCGAACTGCCGCTAGCGGGGGTGCTGGCGCGCATGGAGCGCACCGGCATACGCATCGATTCCACGGAATTGAAGCGGCTTTCGGTGCTGATGGAGAGCGAGATCGCGCGTTTGACCGCGAGCATTCACGCTCTGGCGAACCGCGTCTTCAATATCAGCTCGCCGCAGCAACTGGCCGAGGTGTTGTTCGACGATCTGAAGCTCCAGGCGCCGGTGCGGTACGGCAAGGGCAAGCAGCGCTCCACGGCGGCGGAGATTCTGGAAGAACTGGCGACGGAGCACGAGATTGTGCGCATGGTGCTCGAGTACCGCCAGCTCACCAAACTGAAGGGCACGTACGTGGACGCGCTGCCGGCGCTGATCGACGCGCGGACCGGGCGGCTGCACACCAGCTTCAACCAGGCGGGCGCGGCCACGGGGCGGCTGTCGTCCTCCAATCCGAACCTGCAGAACATTCCCATCCGCACGGCGCTGGGGCGCGAGATCCGCGCGGCCTTCGTGCCCAGGGAGGGATGGAAGCTGCTGGTGGCGGATTATTCGCAGATCGAGTTGCGCCTGCTGGCGCACATGTCGGACGATCCGCTGCTGGTGGAAGCGTTCCGCAATGGCGAGGACATTCACACAAGGACGGCGTCGGAAGTGCTGGGCGTGCCGCCCATGCTGGTGACGCCGGACGCGCGGCGCGACGCCAAGGCGGTGAACTTTGGCATCGTGTACGGCATCAGCGCGTTCGGACTGGCGGCGCAGTTGGGAATCGGGCGCGGCGAGGCGGAAAAATACATCAAGAATTATTTCGCGCGCTACGCGGGCGTGCGCCGCTTCATCGATGAGACCATCGCGGAAGTGCGGCGGACGGGAGTGGCACGAACGCTTTTCGGACGCGAACGGCCCATCCCCGATATCAATGCGCGGAATCCCAACGCGCGCGGCTTCGCGGAGCGCGTGGCGGTGAACTCGCCGCTACAAGGGACGGCGGCCGACCTGATCAAGCTGGCGATGGTGCGCATCGCGCGAGCGCTTGAAGCCGAAGGGCGGCGGAGCGCCATGCTGCTGCAGGTTCACGACGAGCTGGTGTTCGAGTGCCCGCCGGAGGAAGTGGAAGCGGTCTCGGAACTGGCGCGCCGCGAGATGGAAGGCGCCTGCGAGTTGAAAGTGCCGATGGTGGTGGATGTGGGCGTGGGAGACAACTGGCGGGATGCCAAGTAACCATGACCCAGCAGCAAGAGCGCGACCAGGGGATCGCGCGCGGACGAGGGCGTCCGCCCCACCTGGTTCACTTGCGCAGATAGGCGTCGTCGCCGCTGATCCAATCTTCGCGGCGCGGGGTGAAGATGTCCACCGCCAGGCTATCTTCGAGCGCTACGACGCCGTGAGGCACGTTCGGCGGGATCACCAGGGACTCGCCGGCACGGACCACCTGGCGGCGGCCATCGATCGAGAATTCGAGCGCGCCGCGCTCCACCGTGCAGATCTGCTCGTTGACGTGGGCGTGCTCGGGGACTACTGCGTCCCTTTGTAACTCCAGGCGGGCGACGGTCATCTGGCCGCTGTGAATCATGCGCCGCGTGATGAGCGGATTCAACTGCTCGGCCGGCAACTGGTTCCAATCGTAGAGCTGCATGCGGAGTATTCTAGTCCGCTCGACCAGATCCAGGCAACTGGAACTGGCCGGGCGCGAAGTTTCGCTCTTCCTGGCGCTCGCTCGACGCGCGCGCCTTGTTCCAGAGGCGGCTCTCCAGCAAGCAGCACCCGATCATCGTTCCCGATATCAGTATCCAGGAAAGCGCGTGCCGTCCTAGCCACAGCGCTACCCCATAACGGAGGAATGCCAGCCAGGCGAAGGTACCGCAGACTCCCACTGCCAGTGGCACCCAGCGCTCACGCGCCGACAACGGCACGGCGGTGATGGCAGCGGCCTGAAAAATGAGCATCACTGGAAAGGCAACGACCAGGTCGATTAAGTAGTGCTGTCCCAGCGCCAGTGTGGCGAAGGCCGTCGCGAGCAAGAATAACAATATGACGGCGCGTCCCGCCTTGGGCCAGATCCGGCAATTCCACCAGAGAAGCAGCGCCGTGCCGAAATGCAGCGAGGGCATACCGTTGCGGACAGCGCGCTCCAGCATCGGCTCAATCTTCCCGAGGTGCGGCGCCACCGGGGGGATGTGGAACGGGAACAAACCGCGAAATTCATAGATGGGACCGGTGCCGGGCAGTACGAAATAGAGCAGATATCCGCCCGTCGACGCGGCGATCAGCAGCGGAAAAATCTTGTATCCGAGAGCGTAGCGGCCGCGCCTCTGGGAGGCGTAAAGCATCGCGACCGGCAACGCAATGGCGAAGTACAGAGTGCGCACCAGGTCCCAAGCAAAGGGGCGGCCATAAATCAACCGCCCCAGAACGAAGCTGGGCTGGAAGCCAAGCGATCCGTCAAACGCGTAGAGAAACTGGTCGTAGACGCGTGGGATCAGGTAATCCGTGAGGGTAAGCGCGAATCCCAGAACGATCCAGTAATAGAAAAAGGCGCCACCGGCAATCAGGTTGGATAGGGCGGATTTGCGCTGCTCGCCCCGTTTGCGAATGGCGCGGACCGCCAACACCAGAAGGCTCGATATCCCCAGAAAGCTTCCCCAGTTGATGATCATGTAGCCGAAGTAACGCGCGAAGCCGCCTGTGATCCGTTGGTACAGAAAATGCAAGACAGCCGCCAGAACCAGTGTGATCAACACTTCTCGACGCGATGGGCCGGACGCGAGATGGATAATGAATGCGCCAGCAACCGCGAAAGCGAGTATAGGGTTGTTTCCGATGTTCCCGAGCAACCCGCCGTAGGCTACCGAGAATAACAACGGCATGATCAGCGCGATCAGTCCCAGCGCCACTGCCAGTTCAAGAAAAACGCTAGGTCCGGTGCGGGGCTTCCGTGGCGTCATAAACTATCTTGCAGGTAAGCTATTGTTGGCCAGGAATTCCATGTTGTTGGGTCTCCGGCAACTAAGACTGTACCGCAGGCCTAGAGGCAAGGAGAAGCGGCGCACCCTGACCTGGAGTCTTGTTCCGGCCGGAATCGCCTGGGACGCATTGCAGATTTCGCCGGGCCGCCGGAGCGGTATTGTATGATGAAAACTTATGAAGGGCATTGTGCTCGCGGGCGGGTCGGGGAGCAGGCTGTTTCCTCTGACCAAGATCACCAACAAACATCTGCTGCCGATTTTCGACCGGCCGATGATTTATTACCCGATTCAGACGCTGGTGGATGCGGGGATTCGCGACATTATGATCGTCACCGGGGGGCGCAACTCGGGCGACTTCCTGCGGCTGCTGGCGAACGGGAAAGAATTCGGATTGAAGCACATCAATTACACGTACCAGGAAGGCGAGGGCGGGATCGCCGACGCGCTGGCGCTGGCGGAACATTTCGCCGACGGGCAGAAAATCTGCGTGGTGCTGGGCGACAACATCATCGAAGGCGATGTGAAGAGCGCGGTGGAGCAATTTCGCGCACAGGAAAAAGGCGCCCACATCCTGCTCAAGGAAGTCACCGACGCGGAGCGCTTCGGCGTGGCCGAAGTGGATGGCGGCAAAGTGGTGGGGATCGAAGAGAAGCCCAAGCGTCCGAAATCGAACTTCGCGGTGACGGGCATCTATATGTACGATGCCACGGTGTTCGAAAAGATCCGGACGCTGGTGCCTTCGCGGCGCGGCGAGCTGGAAATTACGGACGTCAACAACGCCTACATCCGCGAAGGAACCATGACGCACTCGTTGCTCCACGGCTGGTGGACGGACGCGGGGACGTTCGATTCGTTGCTGCGGGCGGCGAACCTGGTGGCGCAATCGGCGGGGCGGGAGGCGGAAGCGGGCTCGCCGGCGAGCGCCGTGGAAGGAACGGTCAGGGCCTGATGGCGGCGGAATCGATCGCGGCTTCGCGCCGGGTGGCATCCACACCCGACCTGCAGTTGGGGGTGCCGGAGTGCGCCCTGGGAATCGGAGCGGTGATCCTCAAAGCGAATTCGCCGGAACTCATCGACGGCGTGCGGATCCAGCCGTTTTCGATTTATCCGGACGACCGGGGATACTTCCTGGAAGTGCAGCGCATGGGCCAGGGGCTGGCGGCGGCGTTTCCGTCGGCCACCACGCAAGTTGCGGCGGCCATGAATTTCGCCGGCACCATCAAGGCGTTTCACTTCCACCTCCATCAGACCGATTGCTGGACGCCGGCGAAAGGCATGCTGCAGGTGGCCCTGGTGGATCTGCGGCTCGCTTCGCCCACCTTTGGAAAGCGCAATACGATGTACGTGGGCGAGTTGCGGCCCTGGCAGGTGCTGATCCCGCGCGGCGTGGCGCACGGCTACAAAGTGATCGGAAGCGAGGACGCGATGTTGGTTTATATGACCGACCAGCTCTACAATCCCGCGGACGAAGGGCGCCTGCCGTACAACGACCCATCCATTAATTACGATTGGGAGACGCAGCGGAAGTAGCCGCGGCCCGTCGATAAAGGCAGACGATTTGTGAAGATTCTGGTAACGGGCGGCGCCGGGTTCATCGGATCGGCGTTCGTGCGCATGGCGATTGCGGAGACCGATCTCGGCGTGGTCAACCTGGACAAGCTGACCTACGCGGGCAACCTGGAAAACCTGCAGGCGGTGGAGCGGAGCGAGCGGTACCGGTTTGTCCACGGAGATATCTGCGATCGGGCGCTGGTGGACGGGCTAATCGAGGAAGAGAAGCCCGAAGCGATTGTGCATTTCGCCGCGGAATCGCACGTGGACCGCAGCATCCTTTCGCCCGAGCCGGTGATCCGCACCAATCTGAACGGCACGTTCACGATGCTGGAAGGGGCGCGCAAGCACAAGGTGGGCCGCTTCGTGCACGTCTCCACCGACGAAGTCTATGGCAGCCTGGAAGCGCCGCTCGAAGCCACCGAGGAGTTTCCGCTGAACGCCAGCAGCCCGTATTCGGCTTCCAAGGCGGGGAGCGACCTGCTGGTGCGGTCCTATTTCGTGACGTTCAAGCTGCCGGCGGTGATCACGCGGGCATCCAACAACTACGGACCGCACCATTTTCCGGAGAAGCTGATTCCGCTGATGATCACCAACGCGTTCGACGACCGGCCGCTGCCGGTCTATGGCGACGGACAGCAGGTGCGCGACTGGCTGTATGTGGACGATCATTGCCGGGGGATTCTGGCGGTGCTGCGAAAGGGGCGGGAAGGCGAGATCTACAATATCGGCGGGAACCGGTCGCTGCCGAACCTGGACGTGGTGCGCCAGGTTCTGGCGTTGACGGGGAAGCCGGAAAGCCTGATTCAATACGTGACCGACCGGCCGGGGCACGACCGGCGCTACGCGCTATCGAGCGAGAAACTGATGCGCGAGACGGGATGGGCGCCGGCGATGGGTTTTGAAACCGGCCTGCAGCGGACGATCGCGTGGTACCGGGCGAACGGCGAGTGGGTGGCGCGGGTGCGGAGCGGCGCGTATCGCGAGTATTACGAAAAGAATTATGGGAGCCGGGAGACGGTGGGGTAGCGTGCTGGCTATCGTTGTGGGGCGGGCAATTTTGCCCGCAGCCGCCTTTCAGGCGGCTGTTCGGGATCGGCGAGAATCCTCGCGACCGGCTGAGCCGGCTAAAGCCGGCTGCGGCCAGAATTGGCCGCCCCACTTTTGACAACTTGTTTCCCACGAGTGGCTAGCGGACTAGAATGCGCGTCGCGATTGAAGCGTCGTCGTTGGGCCTGACCAGCGGAGGGCTGGCTCGATACACGGGCGAATTGAGCCTGGCGCTAGCGCGTTGCTTCGCGGACGATGAGTTCTACCTGGTCTCGGACCAGCCGTTCCGCATGCCGGAAGGCGGCCCGCCGAATTTGCGGCGCGGCGGCGGCCCGCGCAACGCCATGGAGCGGCGCTGGTGGATCTGGGGCCTGGCGCGCGAGATGAGCCGCCTGGGCGCGGACCTGGTGCACGGTCCGGACTTCGCGGTGCCCTACATTCCGCGCCGCCCCAGCGTGCTGACGATCCACGACCTTTCCCCCTGGATGAAGCGGCGCTGGCATCACGCCGCGGAACGGGTGCGCCGGCGCACGCCGGTGCTGCTGGAGTTGGGGATTGCCACGATGATCGTCACGCCGGGCGAAGGGGTGCGCAAGGAAGCCATCGAGCGGTTCCACTTGCGCCCGGACCGCGTAGTGGCCGTACCGGAAGCGGCTGCGCCGTGGTTGCGGCCAGTGGAGCCGCGGCCGGTGGAGACCGGCGGCGACGCGCCCTATTTTCTGTTTGTGGGGACTTTGGAACCGCGCAAGAATCTGGAGATCCTGGTGGAGGCTTGGCGCGAGGTGCGGCGGCGGCACCCGATCGACCTGGTGCTGGCGGGCAGGCGGCGCAAGGATGCGCCGGATTTTGAGGAGGAGCCCGGGTTGCGGCTGGCCGGTGAAGTGCCGGACGCGCAACTGGCGGGCTTGTATTCGGGAGCGCTGGCATTTGTTTACCCGTCGCTCTATGAGGGCTTCGGGCTGCCGGTGATGGAGGCCATGCAGTGCGGCGCGGGGGTGATCGCTTCGCGCGCGGTGGCGGAGGCGGCCGGCAGCGCGGCGATTTACGCCGATGGCGTGGAGGAACTGGCGCGCGCCATGTGCGATGCGGTGGAGCGGCCCGAGTGGCGCGCGGAGCGGCGAGCACTTTCGCTCGAACGGGCGCGGGAGTTCACCTGGGAACGCACCGCCCGGCTGACGCGCGAGGTTTACGAAGAGGCGCGGAGGCGTTTTGGCAACTGAGGCTTTGGTGCTCGCCCCCGAAGCTCCCTACCCGCTGGCGGGCGGCGGCGCGTTGCGCACGGCTTCGCTGGTGCACTACCTGGCGAAGCGCGGCGCGGTAGACCTGATCGTGTTCCGCCAGCCGGGCGCGCCGGACCCGGGGAAAGAACTGCCGGCCGGCCTGGTGCGAAAGATCACGGTGATCGACTTGCCGGCGCATTCCCGCGGCGAGGCAGCGCGGGCGGCGAGGAACGCGGGCCGAGTGGCGCGCAAGGTGCCCCCGCTGGTCGACCGCTTCGCCGGATTCGAACGCGAAGTAAGGGCGGCCATGGGCGGCGCGCGGTACGAAATTGGAGTGGTGGAACACTCCTGGTGCGCGCCGTACCGAGCGGTGTTGGGGGCGGCCTGCACGCGGACGGTGCTGGATCTTCACAACATCGAATCGGTGCTGCACGAACGGTGCGGAGCGGTGGAAGGCGGCGCGACGGGATTCGCCCATCGGGTCTTTGCCGCGGCATCGCGTAAATTGGAGCAGCGCTGGCTGCCGCAGTTTTCCGAGGTGCTGGCGACGTCCGAGAGCGATGCCGAACGGGTGCGGGCGATCGTGCCCGGGGCGCGCGTGGTGGTGTATCCGAATGCCATTCCGGCGGTCGCGTTGCCGGCGCGGGCGGATGAGGAAGCGATCGCTTTCTCGGGCAATATGGAATACCACCCCAACCGGGGCGCGGTGCGGTTCTTCCGGCAGGAAGTCTGGCCGCGGTTGCGGGAGGTGTGGCCGCGGGTGGTATGGAGGCTGATCGGGAAAAACCCGCAGGCGGTGCGGCAATGGATCTCGGGCGACCCGCGAATTGAAGCCACGGGCCCGGTTGACGACGCAGTGAAGGAACTGGCGCGGTGCCGCGTGGCGGTGGTTCCGCTGCTGGCGGCGAGTGGCACGCGACTAAAGATCCTGGAGGCATGGGCGGCCGGGCTGCCGGTGGTTTCGACCCCTATCGGGGCCGAAGGCCTGCCGGGGCGCGACGGCGAGAACCTGCTGTTGGCGGAAGGCGGCGCGGCGTTCGCATCGGCGGTGTCGCGGCTGTTGAGTTTTTCTACGCTGCGGCAGGAATTGGGCAGGGCCGGACGGCTCTTGTTGGAACGGGAATTTACATGGGAGAAAGCATGGGAAAAGTTGGACTTTTGATGCTTCGGCCGGCATGACGGTCCGTTATACTGGTACGATCCATGCGCATCGCTGTTGATGCACACGCCATC